>CAZORE010000054.1:0-2043 GCA_964581815.1 uncultured Streptosporangiaceae bacterium
ACCGCCAACCCGCACCACCTGACCATCCCGACCAACGCGTCGGGTCAGGACACGCTCGCCGGGCTGAAGACGATCGGCACCGACACCGAGTCCTACGTTGGCGGCGTGCCGCAGTTCAACACGCCGAACCACCAGTACGACTCGAGCGACTTCGACCAGCTGGTCGCCGCGATCGGCAAGGGCAAACTGCCGGCGTCGGCACTGCCCGCGGTGTCGTTCCTCAAGGCGCCGGGCTGGGCGGACGGGCACGCTGGCTACTCCGACCCGCTCGACGAGCAGTACTGGGTCACCGACGAGATCAACGCGCTGGAGAAGACCCCGGACTGGAAGAACACCGCGGTCGTCATCTCCTATGACGACTCCGACGGCTGGTACGACCACGCGTTCTCCGGTGTGACCAACCCGTCAAGCAGCGTTGGTGACACCCTCACCGGGGCTGGCGTGTGCGGCACCGGCACCCCGCTGGCGGGCGAGAACGGCCGCTGCGGCCTCGGCCCGCGGCTGCCGCTGCTTGTCATCTCGCCCTGGGCGAAGTCCAACTTCGTCGACAACACGAAGACCAACCAGGCCTCGATCACCAAGTTCATCGAGGACAACTGGGGGCTGCCGTCCATTTCCGGCAGCATCGACTCGACCTCGGGCAGCCTGAACCACCTGTTCAACTTCCACAAGGATGACGGCGGGGAAGACGGCCAGGGCAGGCTCTTCCTCAACCCGGTGACCGGGGAACCGGTCTGGTAGCAGCCAGTCACCAGATCGCCTGAAATCGAGTGGGGCACCGTGAAGCACGGTGCCCCACTCGGCCTTTTCTCAGCCGGGCGACCGCGGAGCCGTCCGCGTAAGCGCTGGCGTCCCCGGCACGTACCATGAGGGGCATGAGTTCCCCGCTGCCCACCCGCGAGCAGGTGCTGACCGCTCTGGCCGGCGTCAACGACCCGGAAATCGGCCGTCCGATCACCGAGCTTGGCATGGTCAAGTCCGTCGAGATCGGCGCCGACGGGCTGGTCGCCGTCGGCGTCTACCTCACGGTGTCCGGCTGCCCGATGCGCGACACGATCACCAGCCGGGTCACCGGCGCGGTGGCGCCGCTGCCCGGCGTGACCGGCGTGCGGGTCGAGCTCGACGTCATGAGCGAGGAGCAGCGCAAGGACCTGCAGGTCAAGGTACGCGGCGGGGCGCCGGAACGGGTGATACCGTTCGCCCAGCCGTCCTCGCTCACCAAGGTGTACGCGATCGTCAGCGGCAAGGGCGGCGTCGGCAAGTCGTCGGTCACCGTGAACCTGGCGGCCGCGCTCGCCGCGGCGGGGCACAAGGTGGCGCTCATCGACGCGGACATCTACGGGCACTCCGTGCCGCGGATGCTCGGCGTCACCGGGGTACCCACCAAGGTCCAGGACATGATCATGCCGCCCGCCGCCAAGGGCGTGAAGGTCATCTCCGCCGGGATGCTCAAGCCGCCCGGCCAGGACGCGCTCCCCATCCGCGGCCCGATCCTGCACCGGCTCCTCGAGCAGTTCCTGGCCGACTTCTACTGGGGCGACCTGGACTACCTGCTCATCGACATGCCGCCGGGAACCGGCGACATCGCGCTGTCGCTCGCCCGCCTGGTGCCCGGGGCCGAGCTTGTGATCGTCACCACACCGCAGGTCGCCGCCGCGGAGGTCGCCAAGCGCGCGGGAACGCTGGTCACCCAGACCCACCAGCGCGTCGTCGGGGTCATCGAGAACATGTCGTACCTGCTCTGCCCGCACTGCGGCGAGGCCATGGACGTCTTCGGGTCTGGCGGCGGCGAGGCGGTCGCCACGGCGCTCACCCAGCTCACCGGGGTGGAGGTGCCGCTGCTCGGCCAGGTGCCGCTGGACGTCAGGCTCCGTGAGGGCGGCGACAGCGGCACCCCGCTGGTGCTCGCCGACCCGTCGGCGCCGGCCTCGGTGCAGCTGCTCAAGGTGGCCGAGTCGCTCGCCAGCAAGGGCCGCGGCCTGGCCGGCCGGATGCTGACCCTCAGCCCGCGGTAACGCTTTATCGCCCGGGGGGACGCCCCCC
>CAZORE010000054.1:2143-45701 GCA_964581815.1 uncultured Streptosporangiaceae bacterium
CCCCCCCCGCTGTCAGGTTGCCTCGAGGTCGAAGGGCGGGTCCTCGCCGTCGAGCACGGTGGTGCGCGCGCCGCTGGCCGTTTCCGCCGCCCCGCTGCTGGCCAGCATGGCATCCGGCAGGGCGCTGACCCCCTCGTATGACTGCCGAGTCTGCTCGGGCACGCTGTCCATGTCGTCGAGCAGGTGCTTCTGGACGAACCTGCGCGGGTTCAGGTCCTCGAAATCGAAGTCCTGGAACTCCGGCCCGAGCCCTTCCCGCAGGTCCGCCTTCGCGCCCTCCGCGATGCGGCGCAGGTCGCGCAGCGCGCGGCCTGCCTGCTGGGCGATCCTCGGCAGCTCGTGCGGGCCGAAGACGACGAGCGCGATCACCGCGAGGACCAGCAGCTTGGTCAGCGAAAGGTCAAACACTCAGCACTCCGTCACCGGTAGATCGGCACCACTACCACTCTAAACGGTCTGGCCCACGTTCGGGACTGCTCAGGGCTGCGGACTGCTCAGGGCTGCGGACTGCTCAGGACGGTGAACCGCCCAGGCGGGGATAACCCGGCGCGTCAGCCAAACGGGTTAAGCAGGCCGGCCAGCCGGCCGAATCCACGGAGCAGGCGGCCAAATGGCCCCGGCGAGTGGCCCGGGGTCAGTGTCCCGACGACTTCGCTGACCGTCTGCGACGGCGCGTCAGCGATCATGGTGTAGACGATGCCGCCGGCCGCCCAGGTGACGGAGTGCCCGGAGACATAGGCCTGCTGGCCCGCCATCCGCACCGGCTGCCAACCGGGCATGTCCGCGGCCAGGGTGCCCCGCTGGACGAACAGCGAGACGACATAGAGCCCGTCGGAGTACTCGAGGTCGGCCACCTCGCCGTCGGCGATCTTGGTCGAGGCGGCCGCGTACAGCGGCAGTCCACCGGGCAGGCTGGCCGGCAGCGGCCAGCCCTGGCCCGACAGTGACGCGAGGAACCGGGCCGGGGAGGCCGCGGCGACCCAGGCCGGCTGGGCCGGCGACTGTGACAACCGCTGTGCGGTGCCGGTGAACCGTGGCACGGCGAACGCGCCGAACTGCACCCGGGTGAACGAGTCCTCGCTGATCACGTTCGCTGAGGTGTCGAACAGCTCACGGCGCAGCGGTACCGTCGTCTTCCTGTCCAGCCAGTACAGCGCGGCCACAGAGCCGTCGAAACGGTAAAGCTCCACCACCGTCGCCGGCCGGCCGCCGGCCGCGCCCGCACCGCGGTCCACGGCAACGTAGTGCTTGCCGAGCAGTGCCACCAGGGACTTGGTGATGCCGAACACTCCCACGGGAGAACTGCTCACCGCGGCCGAGGAGACGGCGGGCGACGACGCGCCGTCCGAGGTCTGGACAAGCGTCGGGCCGCCGCCCGTGTGCCATACCTGGGAGACCATCTCGACGCGGCCGTCCGCCCCAGACTGCGAGATCAGCTCGGTACCCTGATAGGACGTCGTCAGGTCGGCATCGGCCGCCCTGACGAGCAGGCTCATCCCCATGACTTGCTCGCCGACGGTCACCCGGCTGAGCACCGTGACTGGCGCGCCGGCCGCGTGCTGCAGTGCCGCCAGGTTGTCGCGCAGCGGGGCCCGAGCGGAGGCCGGCGCGATAGGGAACGGCCCGGACGGTGCGTCGTCGAACACCGCCGACACCACGGCGCCCGCGCCGGCGGCGACGTGATCGTGCGCGACGACGCCGGCCATGGCGAGCAGGCCGGGCACGCTTACCGTTGCCACGGCGGTTATCAGCAGGCCGTGGCGCATCACGGCCGCGCCGCTCCAACCGGCACGCGCGCGGAAAGCTCCGCCGGGTCCGCGAACGGGACGTCACCCGAGGTAACCGCGTGCTGCGCGTCGAACACCTCGAGCTGCGGTGTGACCTTAGGGCCGGGGCTGCCACCGCCCATGCCGAACGCCGTGCCGATCCCGACGACGATGAGGGAGAGCGTGGTCCACAGCACGTAGCGGCCCCGCCGTCGGCGAAAGGCGCCCCGCCTGACCCGTGCTGTGACCGTGTAGGGCCCCGTTCCTGGACGACGGCCCGTCGCACGCGACCTGCGCCCGCCGGGATCTCCGGGGATACCGGGGTCGCCGCCCTTGCGCGGCCGCGGTACCTGGGCGTCCGGGCCGGCCTTGGCGGCCATCGCCAGCAGGCGGCCGGTGATCTGATCGGCGTCGGTCACCCCGGCAGGCTCGGCGAGCGAACGCAGATCGTGCTTAAGCCGTCGCAGTGCGTGCGCCTCCACCCGGCACGCGCCGCACGCCGCCAGATGGGCATTGGCCCGGTCAAGCTCCGCGCCGCTGAGCTCGCCGTCTACGAGCGCGGACAACAGGTCTCCGAGATGACTCATGATTCCCGCACCCGCCGATCCCTGTCCCGGTGCGCGAGGGAAGCGCGCAGTTGGGCCCGGCCCCGGTGAATGCGGCTGCGCACGGTGCCGAGCTTTACCCCCATGGTGGCCGCGATCTCCTCGTAAGAGAAGCCCTCGATGTCGCAAAGCACCACGGCCGCCCGGTAGTCCGGCGCCAGCGACTGCAGCGCCGCCTGGATGTCCCCGTCGAAATGGCTGTCGTCCCAGGCCTGCGCCGGCGAGCGGTCGTTGCTCGGGATCCGCTGGGCTACCTCGTCCCCGAGGCCCTCGAACCGCAAGCGCTGCCGCCGCCTGGCCCCGTCAAGGAACAGATTGGTGGTGATCCGGTGCAGCCAGCCTTCGAAGGTGCCCGGGGTGTAGTTGGCCAGGGAGCGGAAGACACGGACGAAAACCTCCTGCGTCAGGTCCTCCGCGTCGTGCTGGTTACCGGTGAGCCGGTAGGCGAGGCGGTATACCCGGGCCGAGTGAGCGCGCACGATCTCGTCCCAGCTGGGCGCCACCCACTGGGCCTCGGTATCCGGACGATCCTGTCCGGAATTGGCCGGCTCTGTCACCAGGTACAGGCTCTCGCTCATCGACTAGCTAACGGTCCCCATCAGCATAAGGTTCCACGGACCAGCGAAATTGGCTAGGCTCACGCGTGAATAGCGCAGTCAGAAACAGGCAGCGTGAAACAGGCAGCGTGAAACCAGGCAGCGTTAACCCAGCAGGGCGCAAGGGGGCAGTCATCGACTACGACGAGGCGGCGTACGCGGTTGAGGATGAACCGCTGCTCACCGCCCGGGCCAACGCCGAGGACCTCGGCGGGACGGTGCCCGTGGCGCCCTCCGCGGGTGCCGCGCTGCGGTTCCTGGCGAGCGCGATAGCGGCGCGCGCGGTCGTGGAGATCGGTACCGGCTGCGGCAGCTCGGGCATCTGGCTGCTGCGCGGCATGCGCCCGGGCGGCGTGCTCACCAGCGTGGACACCGAGCCGGAGTATCACCGGCTGGCGCGCAAGTCCTTCGCGCAGGCCGGCTTCGCCGCCAACCAGGCGCGGCTGATACTCGGCCGCGCGCTCGACGTGCTGCCGCGCCTGTCCGACGGCGCCTATGACCTGGTGTTCTGCGACGGCGACCAGTCCGCCTACCCCGAGTACCTGACGGCTGGGACGCGGCTGCTCCGGGCGGGCGGCATCGTCGTATTCAACGACGTGCTGCCGCCTGGCGCGGGGCCGGCCACCGATGGCGCGCGGGAACTATCCGACATGGTCGGCAACGATGACAGGCTGGTCCCGCTGCTGCTTCCGATCGCGGGCGGCATGCTCGCCGCCATCAAGAAATAAGGACGAAGTACCAGTACTCAACAGGTGCGCGTACTTACCCGGAGTGGGCGACGCGTCTGGCCTCCCGCCGAACGTGCCGCCTGGGCCTTACCCGACGGCCGCCTGGAGTGCGTCACCCAGCTTCGCGGCCTCATCAGCGGACAACTCAACGACGAGCCTGCCGCCACCTTCCAGTGGGACGCGCATCACAATGCCACGGCCCTCCTTGGTCACCTCGAGCGGGCCATCGCCCGTCCGCGGCTTCATCGCCGCCATGCTGCATCCCCTTCCTCAACGCACACCTCACGCGCACCGGGTCCGGCCAGGTCCCCGCCCACGGCACGCCGGTCAGCAACAACCGTGTCGATCCGTCGCCCTATTATCCCGTGTTCGGACGCAGAATGGTAATGATCAGCTACGCGCGCCGCCCGACAGACGTTCGCAATCGTCGTGGTAGCCGGGCTTGCGGGCTCCTTCCTAGCTCCAGGCAATGACTCCGCGCGGCGCTGTTGCGGGGCGGAGGGGTGCGTCCGCGCGTAAGCCGGCGCCCGGTGTCGCAGGGCCAACTCATACCCCTCACCAGCCGCTCTACCCTCATTCGCCGCCGGGACGCCGGAAAACCATTCGCGTTCTAGGCTGGCCGGGGACGACAATGCGTGGCATGCGCCGGCCGGGTGCCGGCCGCGCCGAACTGTGAGGAGTCTCCAGATGCGAGGGACGACCGCTTCCATCGAAAAGTGGCTGTTGGGCTATTCGGAGGATGTGGCACGTGCCTCAGGGAATACTCAATCTGGGAATCCTCGCCCATGTTGACGCCGGCAAGACAACGCTGACCGAGCGCCTGCTCTACTGCGCGGGGGTTATCGACCAGCCGGGAAGCGTCGACGACGGGACTACGCAGACGGACTCGCTGGCGCTTGAGCGGCAGCGCGGGATCACGATCAAGTCGGCGGTGGCGTCGTTCACGGTGGACGGGACCTGCGTCAACCTGATCGACACGCCGGGCCACCCTGATTTCGTGGCCGAGGTGGAGCGGGCGCTGAGCGTGCTCGACGGGGTCGTGCTCGTGGTGTCGGCGGTCGAGGGGGTGCAGCCGCAGACGCGCATCTTGTGGCGCGCCCTGCAGCGGCTGCGGATACCGACGCTGTTCTTCGTCAACAAGATCGACCGGCGCGGGGCCGGCTACGAGCGGCTGCTCGCCGACATCGGTGAGCGGCTGACACCCGCGATCCTCCCGATGGGCGCGGTGCGCGGGCTTGGTACCCCCGAGGCGGTCTTCATTCCTGACAACGCTGCCAACCCGGCCGCCATGTCGCGGCTCGCCGAGGTGCTCGCCGAGCACGACGACGCCGTCCTCGCTGCCTACCTGGATGACCGGACGGAGCCAGCCGGCGGCTGGCTCCGTCGCAAGCTGGCCGGACAGGTCAGGGACGTGCTGGTGCATCCGGTGTTCTTCGGGTCGGCCATCACGGGCGCGGGCGTGGATACCCTGCTGCACGGGCTCGCCCGCCTGCTCCCCGGGGCGGACGGTGAGGCCAGCGGGCCGGTATCTGGCCGGGTATTCAAGGTTGACCGCGGGCCCGCCGGCGACAAGGTTGCCTATGCCCGGGTGTTCTCCGGCAGCGTCAGGGTCCGTGACCGCGTGCCGTTCCGGCACGGTGACGGCGGTGATGCCGGCGACGGCAAGGTGACCGCGATCAGCGTATTCGCCGACGGCACCGCGGTACGCCGCGACTCGGTAACCGCCGGGCAGATCGCCAGGCTCTCCGGCCTGGCCGGCGTCCAGGTAGGCGACATGATCGGCACGGCCGCCGGCGCCGCGGGCCAGCATCACTTCGCGCCGCCGACGCTGGAGACGGCCATCGTGGCGCGCGACCCGCGCGACAAGATGCGGCTGCACGCCGCGATGAGCGAGCTCGCCGAGCAGGACCCGCTCATCAACGTCCGCCAGGACGACATCCGTCAGGAAATCTACGTCTCGCTCTACGGCGAGGTGCAGAAGCAGGTGATCGAGGCCACCCTGGCCGCCGAGTACGGGTTGCTGGCCGAGTTCCGCGGAACCACCCCGATCTGCGTGGAACGGCCGCTCCGGGCCGGCACGGCGGAGGAAGTCCTGTACGGGCCAGGTAACCCGTTTTTCGCCACGATCGGCCTTCGCGTCGACCCGGCCGCCGCGGGCTCAGGTACGGCCTTCCGGCTCGCGGTCGGCCACGAGGACGTGCCGCTCTACGTCTACAAGAACATGGAGGGCTTCGCCGCCGCCATGCGGCAGTACGTCACGGACACGCTGCGCCAGGGCCTGTACGGCTGGCCGGTCACTGACTGCACGGTCACGCTGAACCGGTCGGGGTACAGCATCGCCGACGGCCCGCCGTCGACCAGGGGACCGCTCAGCAGCCCGCAGGACTTCCGTAAGCTCACCCCGCTCGTGGTCATGGCGGCGCTCAAGAAGGCAGGCACGGTGGTCTGCGAGCCGGTCCACCGCTTCCGCCTGGATACCCCGGCCGACACGCTCACCGTGCTGCTGCCCGCCCTGGCCAGGCTGCACGCAGTCCCCGAGGTAACGGCGACCGGCGGCTCCTGGTGCACCCTGGGGGGCGACGTCACGGCCACGCGCGTCCACGAGCTGCGACAGCAGATACCGCACCTCACCCGGGGCGAGGGCGTCATGGAGTCGTCCTTCGCCCGCTACGACCCGGTGCGCGGCCCGGCCCCGGCCCGCCCGCGGACCGGCGACAACCCGCTCAACCGCGAGGACTACCTGCGCCGCGTCACCCGCCGCGGCATCAGGGAGGGCGACAACCTCCAGCCCGCCGAGTGAAGGGCACCGAGCTGACACCCACCGTGGCGGTAAAACAAGAACGCGCCGAGCGGCTAAGCCGTCGGCGCGTTCTACAACAGGAACCCCCAACATTGTTCAGTTTTCGAAAAATCTGAACAACCTTGGAGATGTCGGGATTCGAACCCGAGTCCTCCGGGACCTTTTCAAGTCTTCTCCGAGCGCAGCCCGCTGTGTTTTTCTCAGCCCCGGCGATCACGCAGGCAAGACGCCGACGGGCTCAGTCACTGTTTGATTTCCTAGCCTGCCCCGTGACCGGGCCGGCTAGTTGAGCCTTCTAGCGACGCCAGATTCCGGGCCGAAGGCGCTCCCGGGCTGACGGTCAAACCCTCAGATTCGCTTAGGCAGCGAGCATGAGAGAGGTCGCGGGGACCTTGACAGTGCTCTTTGAGTTGGCACTTGTGTTTTGCGGTCGCATTTTTACGAGGTTACGTCCGCCACCCTCGGCTCGCTTCTCTTGAAGCAACCACCGAAGTCGAAACCAGTCATCCCCCTGTTGAGTTGTAGACGACCACGCGTGGCGTGCCCGCCACCCATGATCTTACTTGGCTCAACACTCGGCTGCCAACGGGGATTCCCCTGGACGACCGAGACCCGCTCAGGGGCGGGGTCACGGCGCTGCTGAGGCGGGTTGCGGTCCGGAAATGGAGATGGCCCCCGCAGGCGCTGGCGGTGGCCGAAACGCGCCCGCGGGGGCCGACCGGCAGGGTCGGAGCCGGTCTTAGAAGTCCGGGCCTCCCCCGAGATGAGACCCGGCTCTCACGACTGGGCCGCAACCCCCCAAGCGAGCCTCAGTCATAGGTAAGGACGCCGGAGAGTGGCCTGATGGTTGCTTATCGTGATCGGAAATTTGGTAACGGTTAGGTAACGGAGCCCGACAGGCTCAGAAACCCCTTTCCCATCGGCACTCTCACCTGCCCGGATCTCCCGCGACCGGCGTCGGGGCCTCGCGCGGCGCCCGTCCGCCATCACTGACGATCGTCACGGAGAGTAAGCAGCGGAGGGGGCGGGGAGATCTCGGCGAGGGCGCCTAAGCGACCTTGTAGACCCAGCCGAAGGGGTCGGGCTGGTGCCCGTACTGGATGCCGATGAGCTCTGACTTGAGTCGCCTGGTGACCTCTCCCGGGGTCCCGTCGCCGATGACCCAGCCGCCAGAGGCCCCGTCCACCGCCCCGACCGGGGTGATCACGGCGGCGGTGCCGCAGGCGAACACCTCATTCAGCGCGCCGGAGGCGCAGTCATCGCGCCAGGCAGCCACCGAGATGCGCCCCTCCTCGGCGGGAATGCCGAGCGTCGGGGCGAGCCGCAGCAGGGAGTCGCGGGTGATCCCGGGCAGCAGCGAGCCGGTGAGCGTAGGTGTCACCAGGCGGGCCGACGAGCCGGACCCGTACACGAAGTACAGGTTCATCCCGCCCATCTCCTCCACCCACTCGTGCTGGGCGGCGTCAAGCCAGACGACCTGATCGCAGCCCTTGTCCACGGCCTGCTGCTGCGCGGCGAACGCCGCCGCGTAGTTGCCGCCGCACTTGACCGCGCCGGTACCGCCTGGCGCCGCGCGGGTGTAGTCCTCCGACAGCCACACCTTGACGGTCGCGCTCGCGCCGAAGTAGGCGGCGGCCGGCGAGGCGATCACGCAGAACAGGTACTCCGCCGACGGGTGGTTCACCCCGAGCCCGCGCTGCGTGGCGATCATGAACGGCCGCAGGTACAGGCTCTTGCCCTCGCCGGAGGGTATCCAGTCCCTGTCCTGAGTGACGAGCAGTTCAAGCGCCTGCACGAACGCCTCTTCTGGCAGCTCCGGCATGGCCATACGGCGGCAGCCGGAGTTGAAGCGCGCCGCGTTGGCCCGCGGGCGGAACATCGCGATTGACCCGGAGTTCTGCCGGTAGGCCTTGAGCCCCTCGAAGAGCTCCTGGCCGTAGTGGAACACCGCTGTGGCCGGGTCGAGCGAGAACGGGCCGTACGGCTCCAGCTTGCCGTCGTGCCAGCCGCGCGCGGCCGTCCAGCGCAGCGTGATCATGTGATCGGTGAAGACCTGACCGAACCCCGGCGCTTCCAGTATCCGTGCGCGCTCGTCGGCGGGCACCCGCGTCTGGGAGGGGTGGATCTCGAAACGGATCTCGGTGTCGGGGCTTGCGGTCATCGCAGGTCAGGTCCTTTCTTAGGCGATTGGCGGTCGGTATTGAGTTGCCAGCTGAGCTTCGGAGCCCGGGCCGCCGCCCGCCAGGCGGGCGGCGGCCCGTGGGGCAGCTCCTACCCGGCTACTCGCTTGGCGACGTCATCGCCGATCTCGGTGGTGGACCGCGCCGCAGACCCGCCCCGGCGCTCGAGCACGTCGTCCGCGACCGCCTGCTCGATCTTCGCCGCCGCCGCGGACAGGCCAAGGTGGGAGCACAGCATCGCCGCGGACAGGATCGCCGCGGTGGGGTCCGCCTTGGACTGTCCCGCGATGTCCGGGGCGCTGCCGTGCACCGGCTCGAACATCGACGGCGCCGTGCCTTCAGGATTGATGTTCCCGCTCGCGGCCAGGCCGATGCCGCCCGCGATCGCGGCGCCCAGGTCGGTGAGGATGTCACCGAACAGGTTGTCGGTCACGATGACATCGAACCGCTCCGGCTGCGAGACGAAGAACATCGAGGCGGCGTCCACGTGCTGGTACTCGACCGAGACGGCGGGGAACTCCCGCGCCACCGCGTTGACCGTGCGCTGCCACAGGTCGCCGGCGAAGGTCAGCACGTTGGTCTTGTGCACCAGCGTGAGCTTGCGCCGCGGTCGCTGCTGGGCGAGCGAGAACGCGTACCGCGCCACCCGCTCCACGCCGAACGCCGTGTTGAAGGACTCCTGGGTGGCCAGCTCCTGCGGGGTGCCGCGGCGCATCACGCCGCCCGCCCCGGTGTACGGGCCCTCGGTGCCCTCGCGGACCACGATCATGTCGATCGTCTCCGGCGACCCATTCACCAGCGGGGACACAGTGCCCGGGTAGAGCCGGACCGGTCGCAGGTTGACGTAGTGGTCAAGCTCGAACCGCAGCCGCAGCAGCAGCCCGCGCTCCAGCACGCCGCTCGGTACCGACGGATCGCCGATCGCGCCGAGCTGGATCGCGTCGTGTGCCCTGATCTCCTCGAGGACCGAGTCCGGTAGGGTCTCGCCGCTCTTGTGGTAACGGCGCGCGCCCAGGTCGTAGTCGGTCGTCTCCCAGGTGACGTCGGGGGTCGCCGCCCGGAGCACCTTGAGCGCCTCGCCGGTGACCTCGGGCCCGATGCCGTCGCCGCCGATGACGGCGAGCTTGTAGCTGTTCGCCATGAGGAAAGCCTAATCCTCCGACTCGGAGAGCCAGCTCATCAGCGGGCGGAGCTTGGCGCCGACCTGCTCGATCTGCTCGGCCTGTTCCGCCGCGCGGCGCTTGGCGAAGTTAGGCTGGCCCGCGTCGAACTCTTCGATGAGCTCGCGGGTGAACGTGCCGTCCTGGATCTCGCCGAGGATCTTGCGCATCTCGGCGCGGGTCTGGTCGTTGATCAGCCGCGGGCCGCGGGTGTAGCCGCCGAACTCGGCCGTGTCGGAGACCGACCACCACATCTTCGAGAGGCCGCCCTCGTACATGAGGTCGACGATGAGCTTCATCTCGTGCAGGCACTCGAAGTAGGCCGCCTCGGGCTGGTACCCGGCCGCGACCAGCGTGTCGAAGCCGGCCTTGATCAGCTCGGAGACGCCGCCGCAGAGCACCGCCTGCTCGCCGAACAGGTCGGTCTCCGTCTCCTCGGTGAACGTGGTCTTGAGCACGCCGGCCCGGGTGGCGCCGATGCCCTTGGCGTAGGAGAGGCCGAGCGCGAGCGCGTTGCCTGTCGCGTCCTGCTCGACGGCGACCAGGGCGGGCACGCCGCGGCCCTCGTTGAACTGGCGGCGCACGAGGTGGCCCGGGCCCTTGGGCGCGACCATCACGACGTCCACGTCGGCGGGCGGCTTGATGAGCCCGTAGCGGATGTTCAGGCCGTGCGCGAAGAACAGCGCGTCACCTTCGACGAGCGACGGCGCGATTGCCTCCGCGTACACCTGGCGCTGCAGGTGGTCCGGTATCAGCACCATCACGAGGTCGGCTTCCTCGCACGCCTCGGCGGGGGTGAGCACGCGCAGGCCGTCGCTCTCTGCCTTCTCGCGGCTCTTCGAGCCAGGCTGCAGGCCAACCCGGACGTCCACGCCGGAGTCGCGCAGCGAAAGCGCGTGCGCGTGCCCCTGGCTGCCGAATCCGAGGACGGCGACGTGCCGCTGCTGGATGAGCGAGAGGTCGGCGTCGTGGTCGTAGAAGATCTCTGCCACTGGAAATGGCCCTTTCATCGTTGGTTAAGAGCGAAAACGAAGAGCGTGCGCCGCGCGCGGAGCACGCGCTCGTTCTGGCTACTGCCTGTTCTGTTATGCGGAGCGCTCGAGCGGGCGCAGCGTGCGGTCCGTGATGGACCGGCCGCCGCGGCCGACCGCGATCGTGCCCGACTTGACCAGTTCCTTGATGCCGAACGGCTCAAGGACCCGGACGAGTGCCTCTAGCTTGTCATGGCGGCCGGTGGCCTCGACCGTCACCGCGTCGAGGGCGACGTCCACCACGTGCGCGCGGAACAGCTCGACGGTCTCGAGCACCTTGGACCGGCTGTCGTTGTCGGCGCGGACCTTGATCAGCATCAGTTCGCGCTGCACCGCCTGCGCCGGCTCAAGCTCAACGATCTTGATGACATTGATGAGCTTGTTGAGCTGCTTGGTGACCTGCTCGAGCGGGTGCTCCTCGCAGTTCACCACGATCGTCATCCGCGAGATCTCCTCGTGCTCGGTCGGCCCGACCGCGAGGGACTCGATGTTGAAGCCGCGCCTTGAGAACAGGCCGGCGATACGGACCAGGACGCCCGGCTTGTTCTCGACCAGGACCGAGAGGGTGTGCTGCTCGCTCACCAGTACTCCTTTCTTGGCGTCTGTGATTTGAGGAATTTGTGGGATAGGGCAAGAAAGGAGTACTGGTTCATTCCTCCGTCGTGTCCCACTCGGGCGCGATGCCGCGGGCGAACTTGATGTCGCTGTTGCTTGTCCCAGCCGCGACCATCGGCCAGACCATCGCGTCCTTGTGCACGATGAAGTCGATCACGACCGGCTGGTCGTTGATCGCCATGGCCTGCTCGATGACCTTGTCCACGTCTTCCTTGCGCTCGCAGCGCAAGCCGATGCACCCGTAGGCGTCGGCCAGCTTCACGAAGTCGGGGACGCGGGTCCCCCGCAGCTCGTCCTTCCGGTCACCCAGGTTGGTATTGGAGTAGCGCTCGTTGTAAAAGAGGGTCTGCCACTGGCGGACCATGCCGAGGGCGCCGTTGTTGATGATCGCGATCTTGACCGGGATGCCCTCGATCGCGCAGGTGGCCAGCTCCTGGTTGGTCATCTGGAAGCAGCCGTCGCCGTCGATGGCCCAGACGGTCGCCTCTGGCCTGCCGACCTTGGCACCCATGGCGGCCGGGACCGCGAAGCCCATGGTGCCGGCGCCGCCGGAGTTGATCCAGGTCCGCGGGTTCTCGTAGCCGATGAACTGGGCCGCCCACATCTGGTGCTGTCCGACGCCCGCCAGGTAGATGGCGTCGGGGCCGGCCAGCTTGCCGATCCGCTCGATCACGTACTGCGGCGCCAGGCTGCCGTCGTCGGGCTCGTCGTAGCCGAGCGGGTACTTGCTGCGCCATTGCTCCAGCTGGGCCCACCATTCGGCATAGTCGCCCTTGACGCCGTGCTCATGGTCGGTTCGCACCGCGGTGATCAGGTCCGCGATGACCTCCTTGCAGTCGCCGACGATCGGGACGTCGGCCCGGCGGTTCTTGGAGATCTCCGCCGGGTCGATGTCGGCGTGCACGATCAGCGCGTCCGGCGCGAAGGAGTCGAGCTTGCCGGTGACCCGGTCATCGAACCGGGCGCCAAGGGTAACGAGGAGGTCCGACTTCTGCAGCGCGCCGACCGCGGCGACCGTGCCGTGCATCCCTGGCATGCCCAGGTGCAGCGGGTGGCTGTCCGGGAAGGCGCCGCGGGCCATCAGCGTGGTGACAACCGGGGCGCCGGTCAGCTCCGCCAGGTCCTTGAGCTCCCGCGCCGCATCGGCCTTGATCACGCCGCCGCCGACGTAGAGCACCGGGCGCTTCGCCTCCGCGATCATCCGCGCCGCCTCGCGGACCTGCCGTGAGTGCGGCCGGGTGACCGGGTGGTAGCCGGGCAGGTCGAACGGGACCGGCCAGGTGAAGTCGGTGGTCGCCTGCATCGCGTCCTTGGCGATGTCGACCAGGACCGGGCCTGGGCGGCCGGTGGAGGCCAGGTGGAAGGCCTCGCCGATGGTGCGGGCGATGTCCTCGGGCTTGGTCACGAGGAAGTTGTGCTTGGTGATCGGGTAGGTGATCCCGGAGATGTCCGCCTCCTGGAACCCGTCGGTGCCGATCAGGTTGGTGGCGACCTGTCCGGTGATGGCGACCACGGGAACGGAGTCCATGTAGGCGTCCGCGAGCGGGGTGACCAGGTTGGTGGCACCGGGGCCGCTGGTGGCCATGCACACGCCGGTGCGGCCGGTCGCTTGCGCGTAGCCGGTGGCCGCGTGCCCCGCGCCCTGCTCGTGGCGGGCCAGGATGTGGCGGATCTGGCTGGAGTCGAGCAGCGGGTCGTAGGCGGGGAGCACGGCACCGCCCGGAATGCCGAAGACCACGTCGACCCCCACCCGCTCAAGGGCCATCACGAGGGCCTGCGCTCCGGTAACCCGGACCGGGACCGGGTTCGCGTGGTTTGGCCGTGGCGCGGCCGCGGGCTGCTGCGGGCCCGCCGGCTGCGCGGGCGCTGCGGGCCCGGCGCTGGACTGCACAGGGGGCTGCGCGCCGGCGGCCGGCCGGGGCGACGCCGGCTTGGCGGCGGCTGTCCTCGCCGGGATATCCAGCGGGGACGGACCGTGCGCCTTGGTGGGGACTGGGCTGCTCTGCTCGGTCATCGGGTGGCTTCCTTTTCAGGATGTGCGCGGCTGCTATCTTGCGGGGGCGGCCCCCGTCCCCCGAAGGGGCATTAAAAAACCCCTCGTGCCGGGTGGCAGTCGAGGGGCGCGCGCAGGAACTGGGCTGGTCAGCTCTCTGCGCGCCAGCCAAGTACGAGAATGTGGTTCCGCTTCACGGGTACCACCCTCACCCACAAGCCGGCCTTTCGTCAAATTATCACGGTCACGGTCTCAGCATCCGAGACGCGCCGGGCTTCAGGCGGCCGGGACGCCCGGCTTCGCCGTGCCGTTGATGTCCGGGGCCGCGGCGCCCACGCCTGGCGCGGAACCGGTGTCGCCCGCCCCGGCCCTGATGAGGGCTTCCACGCTCTGCGCGGCCATCGGCCTGGCCACCAGGTAGCCCTGACCGTAGCCGCAGCCCATCTCGCGCAGCTCGGCGAGCTGCCGCGGCTCCTCGATGCCCTCGGCCACTACCTGCATGCCGAGGTCGCGGCTCACCTGCACGATGGTCTTGGTAAGCATGGTCAGCACCGGGTCCTGGCCGAGGCCGGCGACGAAGGACGGGTCGATCTTGATGATGTCCGCGGGCAGCTCGCGCAGGTGGGCGAGCGACGCGTAGCCGGTGCCGAAGTCATCGATGGCCAGCTTGACCCCGAGGTCACCCAGCTCCGCGAGCCGGTCCGCGATCAGCCCGGCGTCCTCGACGAGCATCCGCTCGCTCAGCTCGATGGTGAGCGAGCTCGGCGGCAGCCCGCTCTCCGCGAGCGCCGCCGCCACCTGGGCGGGGAAGTGGGGCGCGTTGAGCTGCCGCAGCGCGATGTTCACCGACACGCCGACGTCCCATGAGGCGGCGCGCCAGGCGGCGCCCTGCGCGCACACCTTGCGCAGCACCCACTCACCGAGCGCGACGATCAGCCCAGAGTCCTCCGCCACCGCGAGGAACGCGCGCGGCGCGACCGTCTCGCCACCGCGCCACCAGCGGATAAGCGCCTCGGCGCCGGTGACCCTGGAGGTGGCCAGCTCCACGATCGGCTGGTACTGCAGCTCGAGTTCTTCCCTGGCGATGGCCCGCTGCAGGTCGCTGGCCATGTCAAGGCGGCGTACCACGTCGGCGTGCATGTGCGCGGCGTAGACCTCGACCCGGCTGCCACCGCTGTCCTTGGCCCGCGCCATGGCTACGTCAGCGTTGCGGAGCACCACGCCGGGCGTGCTGCCGTCGGCGAGCGCGATGCCGACGCTGGCGGTCAGCCCGATGTCCCGGTCGGCGACCCGGAACGGCTCGCCGGCCACGACGCCCGCAAGCCGCTCGGCAAGCTCGATGATCTCCTGGGCGCCCGTCGCGTTCTCGAGCAGCACCGCGAACTCATCCCCGCCCCACCGGGCGACCGTGTCCTGGGCCGGCACGACGGCGCGCAGCCGCCTGGCCGCCTGGGCCAGCACCAGGTCGCCGGCGCCGTGCCCGATCAGGTCGTTGGCCGCGGTGAAGCCGTCGAGGTCGAGGAAGATGACGCCGGCCAGCCGCTCGGCCGCCGGCTCGAGTGCCTCGCGCGCGCGCTCCTCGACGTACGCGCGGTTCGGCAGGCCGGTAAGCCCGTCGTGGAAGGTGAGGTGCGCTACCTGCTGGCGCAGTGCCACCTGCTCGGACACGTCCCTGACGCTCAGCAGCATGCGCGCCGGCTCGCCGGGCAGCCGGTAGAGCAGCACCGCGCACTCGACGTGCCGCCACGTGCCGTCGGCGGCCCGCACCCGGCAGGCGAACCGGCCCGCGGCGTCCTCGCCCGCGGCCGCCAGGGCCTCGTCCATCGTCGTGCCGAGCGCCGCGGCCGCATCCTCCGGCAGTCCGATGACCAGGGAGATCGCGGCCTCCGCCGCGCCGATGTCCTCCGGGTGCACGAAGTCGCTCAGCGGCTTGCCGATCAGCGCTTCCGCCGGGTAGCTGAAACCGGAGACAAGCGGGCTGGCGTAGCTGATGGTCCCGTCCAGGTCGCAGATGAGCACCATGTCGCCGGTCCGGTTGGCGAGGTCGCGCAGGCTATCGCTCGCCTCCCGCCACATCCGCGTCGCTACGCCGTTCTCGCGTACCAGCATCAGGATGCGCACCGCGACGACAAGGACGGCCGCGCCGCCTGCGATGACGAGCGCGAGCCCCGACGCCGGGGCACTGGCGAGGCCGTTGATGATCACCACGAGAGCGGCGATGACCACGGAGAGCGCCGCGATGATCGTGGCCACGCCCGTGCTCGTGACCGGCGACCGGCGGACGTCGAGCAGGTTCGCCAGTCCGCCGTCCACGGAGCGCTGTGAACGCTGGGCCGCCCAGCGCCAGGGAACCAGGTCGTAACGCTCGGCGATCGATCCGACGAAGGGCGCCACGCCGAACAGGCAGGCGGCGGCGATCACGGCGAGCTGCTCGAGTATGCCCTGGTGACCGCTGACCCTGGCCCCGACGCCGAGCGAGTCGGCGAAGGTGATCGCCATCAGCCCGATGTAGGGGACGAGCACGCGGCGCCAGGCGACGGTGAGCACAGGAAGCAGCGCACCGAGCACCGCCAGGTCCGCGAGCGGGTGCAGCAGGTCAAGGAGGAACGCCTGCGGCCGCTCGCCGGAGCGGTGGAACTCCGCGCCGAAGGCGACCACCCAGTCGATGACGAGCAGCGCGACAGCCATCACATAGCCGTCGGCGAGACCGGGCAAGACCGGCCCCGTGTCGTTCCGCTGGTCCTCAGCGAGCACCATGACGCCGGCTGCCGCGGTCGCCAGGCCGAGCAGCGGCGGCACGTCGGCGAGGGAGAGCGTCCCCGCCGTGGAGCCGATCGGCCCGGCGAGCACCGTGATGATCAGCCCGGCGAACCAGAACGCCGCGGCCATGGCCAGCCAGCGATACCCGCGGGCCACCGCGCCCGAATGCCCCCTCGCCCCCACGAGCAGCCCGGCGGCAGCGCCTGCCGTGGCGAGCATGGTGAGGATGCTCACGGGGCTCCTTACGTGTTCGTCGGTCGCTGTCAGTGGGTAGCGTGCGGGTCGCGGGTGTCATACGGCTGAGGATTAGGCAACGGATGGACAACGATCCGCCGGGGCAGGCTAATCCGCCCATGTCCTCCGTCGATGGCTCAGGCCTGCCGTCGTCCGCAGACCGGCTGCGGCGCCGGTTGTAGCGTTCACTCTACGTACCCGAGATCACGCTTCGGTTGAGGATGGGCTTCCACCGGGAGACAAGTCTGTTCACCGTTGCCCGGTGAAGCCGCGAGCATGAGTGGCCTTGTGCGCACATCCTAGGATAAGGGCGGTTTACGGGCGCCGCTGATCACATTCCGGAGCGACTCGCCACGCTCGCCGACCCCGGCCCGTGCCCGGACCAGCGCATGTCTCGCCGTGCTGATCTAGACTCCGGACTGTTAGCCTCCCTGGACGGTAACCCGTACCCGGATAGCGCGCCCGATACGATGGCGGAGCCATCGGGTGCGCACCGGGGGGTACGGGGGGTCGTCCCCCGGGGGATACTGCACGCAGTCTGTTGAGGCGAGAATCGAATTGCGGAAAGTCCTGATCGCGAACCGCGGCGAGATCGCCGTCCGGGTGGCTCGTGCCTGCCGTGACGCCGGCCTGGCCAGCGTCGCCGTCTACTCGGACCAGGATCTCGACGCGCAGCACGTCAGGGCCGCGGACGAGGCGTACGCGCTGCACGGGGCGACGCCGGCCCAGACCTACCTCGATATCGAGAAGATCATCGCGATTGCGGCCCGGTCCGGCGCCGACGCGGTCCATCCCGGCTACGGGTTCCTCGCCGAGAACGCGGCCTTCGCCCGGGCCGTAGCCGGCGCGGGCCTCACCTGGATCGGGCCGCCGCCCGAGGCGATCGAGGCGCTCGGCGACAAGGTCCGGGCGCGGGAGATCGCCAGGCGCGTCGGCGCGCCGCTCGCACCGGGTACCGACGGGCCGGTCAGCGGACCGGACGAGATCGTGGCCTTCGCCCGTGAGCACGGCCTGCCGGTAGCGATCAAGGCGGCCTTCGGCGGCGGCGGCCGCGGGCTCAAGGTGGCCAGGACCCTCGACGAGATCGCCGGCCAGTACGAGTCGGCCGTGCGCGAGGCCACGGCGGCGTTCGGCAACGGCGAGTGCTTCGCCGAGCGGTACCTGGACCGCCCGCGTCACGTGGAGACCCAGTGCCTGGCCGACGCCCACGGCAACGTCATCGTCGTCTCGACCCGCGACTGCTCGCTGCAGCGGCGGCACCAGAAGCTGGTTGAGGAGGCACCGGCGCCGTTCCTGTCCGACGCGCAGGTCAAGCAGCTCTATGCCGCGTCGAAGTCGATCCTGCGCGCGGCTGGCTACGTCGGCGCGGGCACCTGCGAGTTCCTCATCGCCACCGACGGCACCATCAGCTTCCTCGAGGTGAACACCAGGCTCCAGGTCGAGCACCCGGTCTCCGAGGAGGTCAGCGGCATCGACCTGGTCCGGGAGATGTTCCGCGTCGCCGACGGCGAGCAGCTCGGCTACGACGACCCTGAGCTGCGCGGGCACTCCATCGAGTTCCGTATCAACGCCGAGGACCCGGCGCGGAACTTCCTGCCCGCGCCGGGCACGATCACCGAGTGGCTGCCCCCGTCCGGGCCAGGCGTCCGGCTGGACGCCGGGTACGGCGCGGGCCAGACGGTGCCGCAGGCGTTCGACTCGCTGATCGGCAAGCTGATCGTGACCGGGGCAAGCCGGGCGCAGGCCCTGGAGCGCGCCCGGCGCGCGCTCGCCGAGTTCACCGTCGGCGGCATGCCCACCGTCCTGCCGTTCCACCGGGCCGTGGTGAACGACCCCGCGTTCGCCGGCGACCACCTCGAAGTGCACACCCGCTGGATCGAGACGGAAATGGCGGCGACGTTCGAGCCGCAGCAGTCCGGGCCGGCCGCCGAGGAGGCGGCGCGCGAGGCGATTACCGTGGAGGTCGGCGGGAAAAGGCTCGAGGTGGTGGTGCCGGCGGTGCTGTCGGTGGCCGCCGGGCCGGCCAGCACTGCCGGGAGGCCAGCGCCAGCAGAACGAGGGCGTGCTTCGCGCGGCTCCGCTCGCGGGGAGGGCGGGCGGGGTAAGGGGGGCGGGCCGCGCGGCGCGGCGGGCGGTGACTCGCTGGTCACCCCGATGCAGGGCACGATCGTGAAACTCGTCGCGGGGGAAGGCAGCCGGGTGGCGGCGGGCGACACCGTGGTGATCCTGGAGGCGATGAAGATGGAGCAGCCGCTCACCGCGCACAAGGCCGGCACCGTGACCGGCCTGGCGGTCGAGGTGGGCCAGACCGTCGCGGCGGACACCGAGATCTGCCAGCTCAAGGATTAGGCCGACCCGGTGCGCCGGCTGGCCGGAGATCCGAGCATCGCGGGCTGGCTGCTGTTCGCGATCGGCTTCCGGCTCCCTCCGGAGAACCGGGAATGGGTCAGGCACGAGCTGACCGACGCGGGCTGGCGCGGTCGCACCATCAGGCGTCTCATGGTGCTCATGGTGCCGGTCTGTGTCGCGCTCGCCTTCTTGCCCGGCCCGGACTGGCTCCGGGTGGCCGTCCCGGCGTTCGCGCTCATCGCGAGTGCCGGGACGGTGCTGATCAGCGCGGACGACGTGCGCGCGGCCCGGCTCAAGCAGCACGGCCTCGATGTGCCCGACGACCCCGACCTCGGCCGCCCCACCCATTGACGCTGGCCGAGCGGCTGGCGGGGCATCACCGGCCACAGCCTGCGCGCCTAGCTGATCGTGTCGGAGTCGAACTCCATGACGGTACGGGCGGCCTCGGTGACCGAGCCCGACAGGGACGGGTAGACGGAGAAAGTGTGGGCGATCTCGTCGACCGACAGGTTCTGCTCGACCGCGATCGACAGCGGCAGGATCAGCTCGCTCGCCCGGGGCGCGACGACCACGCCGCCGAGCACCAGGCCGGTGCCCGGGCGCGCGAAGATCTTGACGAACCCGTCGCGAATGCCGCCCATCTTGGCCCTCGGGTTGGTCGCCAGGGGCAGCCTGGCCACGCGGGCCTGGACCTCGCCGCGGTCCACGGCGGCCTGCGAGACGCCGACCGATGCGATCTCCGGGTCGGTGAAGATGGTGGACGCCACGTGGCTGAGCCTGATCGGCTGCACCGCCTGGCCGAGCGCGTGCCACATCGCGATGCGGCCCTGCATCGCCGCCACTGAGGCGAGCATGAGGACGCCCGTGCAGTCGCCGGCCGCGTAGATGCCCTGGGCCGAGGTCCGGGAGACGCGGTCCACCTCGATGAACCCGCGCGCGTCCAGGTTCACCCCGGTCTCGGCCAGGCCGATCCCTCGGGTTGACGGCACCATGCCCACGGTGAGCAGGCAGTGCGAGCCGGTCACCGGCCGGCCGTCATGAAGCGTCACGACCACGCCGTCGCCCTTGCGGTGCACCGTCTCGGCGCGGGACTGGGCGAGCACGTTCATGCCGCGCCGCCGGAAGACGCCCTCGATCACCACGGCAGCGTCCTGGTCCTCGTGCGGCAGCACCCGCTCCCTGGACGACACGAGCGTGACCTGCGAGCCGAGCGCCTGGTAGGCGCTCGCGAACTCGGCGCCGGTCACGCCGGAGCCGACCACGATCAGCTCGTCCGGCAGCTCGGCCAGGTCGTACAGCTGGCGGCAGGTCAGGATGCGCTCACCGTCGGGCACGCCGTCCGGCAGCGCCCGCGGCGTCGCGCCCGTCGCGATCAGCAGCACGTCGGCGTGCACGGTCTCCCCCGCCGCCTCGATCGTGCGCAGGCCGGTCAGCTGCCCCCTGGCCCGGATGATCCGGATGCCCTCGGCGGTGACGTGCTCGGTGATGTCGTTCGACTGCGCGGCGGCGAGGGCCTTGATCCGCGCGTTAAGCGCGGGCGCGTCCACCTCCACCACCGGGTTGGCGCCGTCGGCGAGTTGCAGGCCGAGCGAGGCGGAGCGGCCGAGCGAGGCCATGGTGGACGATGACTCGATCAGCGTCTTGCTCGGAACGCAATCGGTCAGGACGCAGGCGCCGCCGAGGCCGTCCTCGTCGATGACGGTCACCTCGGCTCCCAGCTGCGCGGCGACCAGCGCGGCCTCGTAGCCGCCCGGGCCGCCGCCAAGGATCGCGACACGTGGACGTGGAAGAGTCACGTTAGGCAATTATCCTGCACGTTCGGCCGCCCCGTGCACGCAGCCGCCGGTTTACGCCGCGAGCAGGCCTTCCCGCCCGCGGCGCGCGCGGCCCGTGTGCGCACCGCGAGCGCGCAACGACAAAAACCGTCATCGTTTCTGACGGCACAACGGTTTCCCCGTACAGTTAGGCAGCGTGGCACTTTACGCCGCCTACGGCAGCAACATGGATCCGGCGCAGATGCTTCTGCGCTGCCCGCACTCCCCGCAGCGGGGGACCGGGTGGCTTGAGGGCTGGCGCCTGACTTTCGGTGGCGAGGAACTCGGCTGGGACGGGGCTCTCACGACGCTGGTCGAAGACGCGGCACAACGGGTATTCGTCGCGCTCTACGACGTTCCTGAGGTAGACGAGAAGGAACTCGACAGCTGGGACGGCGTGAACCTCGGCTTCTACAGCAAGATCAAGGTCCGGGTGCAGGCCCTGGACGGAGACGTGCTCGCCTGGCTGTACGTGCTCGACGCCTATGAGGGCGGGCTGCCCTCCGACCGGCGGCTGTCCATCCTGGTTGACTCGGCGATCAAGGCAGGCGCGCCGGCCGACTACATCGACTGGCTCCGCGCCCGCCCCTCCAACCCCGCCTAGCTGATTTTCAGGCGAGGGCGGCGATCAGCAGGGCTAGTCCCGGTATGACCACCGCCGCGATGGCCGGCCAGTTCCAGGTTGAGGCCGGCGCCGTGGCCAGCGCGCCTGGCGCCTCCAGCCGCGCAAGCCCCGTGCGGGCCGTGATGGTGGCGACGACCCGGCCGGTGTCCACGCCCAGCGTGGCGGGCTCTGGCGGCTGGCTGGGCGGCGCGCCGTAGCCGCCGGCGCCGCTGAGGCCGCTCCCGCCGAAGCCGCGGACAGCGCGGTGCGACTGGCGCTGCGCGCGCATCTCGGCGGCGACTTGCCGGCGCCGCGAGGAGTGCACCGCCCACGCGTAGATGGCCCGCTGTCCTGTCCGGTCGCCGTCCGGCCATTCGCATCGCAACCGGAGGAGCTCGGTGGCGTCGGCCCCCACTACCGCCGGCCAGCCGACCCGGTGATCACCGACCGGGTTGACGACCGTCACCCCGCCGGCATCGACGATCACCCGGGGGCGCTGTGCCGTCACGTACACCACGCCGGTGACGAACAGCAGGATGAACGCGGCCACGAGCGAAAGGTGATCACGGCCCTGCACGGCCAGGTCGACGAGGTTGCCGACCGCGAAAAGGACCCACAGCCACCAGATCGCGACGGCGGCCGGCGACCGGAACACCTCCCGGTCGGCTCCGTTGCCGCCCCTTTCCTTGCTCACTGCTGCATCACTCACCTGCGGTTGCTGCCGTCTCCCCGGAGGCCACCGCGGCGAGCACGCGCACTCCGGCGCCGATCGCCCGCTCATCGATGTCAAAGGTCGGCTGGTGCAGGTCGCCGGCGACCTGCGCGCCCGGCGTGCGGCTGCCTAGCCTGGCCATGGCGCCAGGAACCTGGTGCAGGTACCAGGCGAAGTCCTCGCCGCCGAGGCTCTGCGGCGTATCCTGCACCGCGTCCTTGCCGAGCACCGCGGCGGCGGCTCCGGCGAGCATGGCGGCGCTGGCCGGCTCGTTCACGGTCGGCGGCACGGCGGTCAGGTGCTCCACCTTCGCGGTCACTCCGTAGGCCTGCGCCACCGACTGGACCAGGTCCTCGATGAGGGCGGCCGCGGAGCGCCACGCCTCGGTGTCAAGGCACCGCACGGTACCCTCGACGACCCCCTCGTCAGGGATGGCGTTCGCGGCCGCGCCCGCGCTCACGTAGCCCCAGACCAGGCTCAGGCCGGCCCGCGGGTCCACCCGGCGGGTCAGTGCCGCCGGGACCTCGGTCACGATCTTGCCGAGCGCGTAGACCACGTCGGCGGTGAGGTGCGGGCGGGCGGTGTGCCCGCCGGGCCCGGCCACGGTGACCTTCACCTTGTCGCAGGCCGCGGTAATCGCGCCCGCGCGGATGCCCACCATGCCCGCATCCAGCCGCGGGTCGCAGTGCACCGCGAAGATCCGGCCAACGGTGTCGAGCCCGCCGGCGGCGATGACGTCCCTGGCGCCGCTCGCGGTCTCCTCCGCGGGCTGGAAGATCAGCCGGACGCCGCCGGGCAGGAGCCCGCGGGCCGCCTGGCCGGCCAGGAACTCCCCGGCGCCGACCAGCATGGCCGTGTGCGCGTCGTGCCCGCAGGCATGGCACAGCCCAGGGGTTGCGGACCGGTACGGCACGGCCTTCTCATCGTCCATCGGCAGCGCGTCCATGTCGGCGCGCAGCGCGATCCTCGGCTCACCCTCGCCGATGTCCGCGTAGAGCCCGGTGGTCTGCGGCAGCAGCACCGGGCGCAGCCCCGCCCTGGTCAGCCGGTCCGCGACAAGCCGCGTCGTCCGGCGCTCGGCGTAGGCCGGCTCCGGGTGCGCGTGCAGGTCACGGCGGAACTCGATCAGTTCCGTCTCATGCCGGGCCAGGAACGCGTCCAGAACCGCGGCGAGGTCATCCCCCATGCCCACCATCCCCGCGGAGGACGAATTTGTCCTCCGCGAACTCGGTGACGAGCGCGTCCACCACGCTGGTCAGGTCGCCTTCGCCGCTGTGCACGGCCCGCTGCCGCTCGTAGGGGGCACCGTACTCGAGCACCTCGGAGACGAGCGCCAGTTCTTCTGCACAGCCGAGCCGCCATGCTACCGGCTGCAGGTCACGGATAAGCTCATATATCTCATCGCGGAGCGGCGCGATCTCTCCGGTCTCGCTCGTGACAATGGACGCGTCGAGCCCGTGCCGGGTTGCGCGCCACTTGTTGTCGGCGATGATCCACGGCGAGCGCGACGGCAGCTGGTACCCACGGTCCAGCTGCGTGTCGAACAGGTGGACCAGGCATTGCACGAGCGCGGCGAGCATGCCCACTTCCCTGATGGTGGGGACGGCGTCCGCGATCCTGACCTCGATCGTGCCGAAGTCCGGGTGCGGGCGGACGTCCCACCAGACCTCCTTGATCGTGCGGATGGTTCCCGCCCGCAGCTGGCCTGCCATGAAGTTCTCGAAGGACTTCCAGTCCGGGAGGTCGGCCGGCGGGCCCGTGTGGGGCAGCGAACCGAAGACGACGGACCGGCATGAGGCAAGGCCGGTGTCCTCGCCGCACCAGAAGGGACTCGACGCGGAGAGGCCGAGAAGATGCGGCAGGTAGACGGCCAGGGCGTGAATGATCGGCATCGCCCTGTGCTCGTCTCGTAGCCCTACGTGCACGTGAACGGCCATGGTCTGCAGCCTACGGCACGGCCACTGGATCTCCTGGACCAGTTCCGCGTACCGCTGGCTTGGCGCCATCTTCCCGTCACGCCAGTGGCTGATCGGGTGCGCGCCGGAGCTGGCGATCACGATGCCGTGCGGCTCCGCGGCGCGCTGCAGGTCCTTGAGCGACAGCGCCAGGTCCGCCTTGGCCTCGGCGACCGTTCCGCAGATGCCGGTCACCACCTCGACCGTGGACTGCATAAGCTCATGACGCATCTTGGGGTGCTCACCGCTCTCCAGCAGCCCGGGAAGCCCGGCTAGCACCTCGTCGGCGTCCTGCCGCAGCATGCGGGTCTGGGCGTCGACAAGCTGCACCTCCCATTCGACGCCAAGGGTCGGGCCCGCGGAAGGGTTCCAGTCGATCGTCATGTCAGGCCTCCAGGGCCGCGGGGTGCCCGCGGCGCGTCGCGCAAATGGGTGCCTCTCTAGCGTTTCCAACCCTGGAATATTGAATCGTCCTTGAAAGACGTGTTTGACTAGTAGCGTCCTGTTACTGGAGTTGCGCCCCATTGGGTCAAGGATTGCCAAAGTAAAGGTCAAAACCAAATCTCAAAATCAACGGCCGTAATGGGCGGGCCACCAAGCCGGACGGGACGCCCGGAGAGTCACGCCGGCGGGCGGAGGCAGCCGCTCACGTGTTGCGGCGCAGCGTTACACGTAGACCGAGGGAAAGCCGCAGCGGTCCCGGACCTGCGCCATCGTCTCGCGGGCGATCGCGTGCGCCCGGCGAGCGCCCGTGTCAAGCAGTGCGTCGAGGGCGTCGGAGTCGGCCAGGTACTTGGCGGTGCGCTCCCGGATCGGCCCGAACGTGTCCGCCACCAGGTCGCCCAGGTCCTTCTTGAAGCCGCCGTAGCCGCCGTCGCCGTAGCGGGCCGCGATGTCGTCGATCTTCTCGCCGGACAGCGCCGCGTAGATGCGCAGCAGGTTAGTCACGCCCGGCTTGGCCTCGTCGTCCGCCCGGACCACCGACTCGGCGTCGGTCACCGCGCGGTTGACCTTCTTGCGTATCGCCGTCGGCTCGTCGAGCAGGTCAATGATGCCCTGCGGCGAAGAGGAGGACTTGCTCATCTTGCTTGTCGGGTCCTGCAGGTCGGTGATCTTGGAAACCGCGGGCAGGATGTACGGCGCGGGCACGGTGAACGTTTCGCCGAAGCGGTGATTGAACCGCTGGGCGAGGTTCCTTGACAGTTCAAGGTGCTGCCGCTGGTCCTCGCCGACCGGCACCTCATCCGTCTGGTAGAGCAGGATGTCCGCGGCCATCAGCATCGGGTAGGTGAACAGGCCGACGCTCGCCGAGTCGGCGCCGCCCTTCGCCGACTTGTCCTTGAACTGGGTCATCCGGCTCGCTTCGCCGAAACCCGTCAGGCACGACAGCACCCAGGCGAGCTCGGCGTGCTCCTGTACCTGGCTCTGCACGAACAAGATGCACCGCTCCGGGTCGAGCCCGGCCGCGAACAGCTGCGCCGCCGCGATCCTCGTCCGGCGGCGCAGGGTCTCCGGCTCGTAGGGCACGGTAATCGCGTGCAGGTCGACCACGCAGTAGATGGCGTCGTGGGTCTCCTGCATGTCCACCCACTGCTTGACCGCGCCCAGGTAGTTACCCAGGTGAAAGGAGTCAGCGGTCGGCTGGATGCCGGAGAAGACGCGACGGGTGCCCATGGCGATGAAGTCTAACGGGATCGTGGATTAGTGCGGCCTCGGCGCGGGCGGGGTGACCACCACTTCCACCCGCTGGAACTCCTTGAGCTCGGTGTACCCGGCGGTCGCCATCGTCCGCTTAAGCGCTCCCATGAGGTTCATCGAGCCGTCAGGAACGGTCGACGGGCCGAAAAGGACCTGCTCAAGCGTCCCGATCTCGCTGACCTTGACCCGGGCGCCGCGCGGCAGCTCGGGGTGGTTGGCCTCGCTGCCCCAGTGGTAACCGCGGCCTGGCGCCTCGGTACTGCGCGCGAACGGCGACCCGACCATCACCGCGTCCGAGCCGAGGGCGAGCGCCTTGGCGATGTCGCCGCTGCGGGTCATCGAGCCGTCGGCGATGACATGGACGTACCGGCCGCCCGACTCGTCAAGGTAATCCCTGCGGGCCGCCGCGACGTCCGCGATGGCGGTCGCCATCGGCACCGCGACGCCGAGCACCGCCGCGGTGGTGTGGCCGCTCCCGCCGCCGAAGCCCACAAGGACGCCTGCCGCACCGGTGCGCATCAGGTGCAGCGCCGCGGTGTACGTCGCGCAGCCGCCGACGATGACCGGGATGTCAAGCTCGTAGATGAACTGCTTGAGGTTGAGCGGCTCGGCGCGGCCGGAAACATGCTCCGCCGACACCGTGGTACCCCGGATCACGAAGATGTCCGCGCCCGCGTCAAGCACCGCCTTGTAGTACCGCGCGGTGCGCTGCGGCGACAGGGCGGCCGCGGTGATCACGCCGGCCCGGGAGATCTCCTCGATGCGGCGGCCGATCAGCTCCTCCTTGATCGGCTCCGCATAGATCTCCTGCAGCCGCCGGGTGGCCGCCTCCTCGCCAAGCTCGGTCACCTCGGCGAGGACCGGCTCGGGGGACTCGAACCGGGTCCACAGGCCCTCAAGGTCGAGCACGCCGAGGCCGCCGAGCTTGCCAAGGGCGATCGCGGTCTGCGGCGAGACGACGGAGTCCATCGGGCAGGCGATCAGCGGCATCTGGAAGCGGTACGCGTCGATCTGCCAGGCGATGCTCACCTCCTCCGGGTCACGGGTGCGCCGCGCGGGCACGATGCCGATCTCGTCGAGTGAGTACGCCCGGCGCCCGGTCTTGCCGCGGCCGATCTCTATGTCAGTCACTGTGCCCGTGCTTTCTTACTTGCGAGTGCCGTAGTTCGGGGCCTCAACCACCATCTGCACGTCGTGCGGGTGGCTCTCCTTGAGCCCCGCCGCCGTGATCTGGATGAAGCTTGCTTCCTTGAGCTCCTCGATGGTGCGGGTACCGCAGTACCCCATGCTGGCGCGCAGGCCGCCGATCAGCTGGTCGGCCACCGCGGCGAGCGGGCCGCGGTAGGGCACCTGGCCCTCGATGCCCTCGGGGACGAGCTTGTCCTCGCGGAGCACGTCGTCTTGGAAGTAGCGGTCCTTGGAGTACGACTTGCCGCGCTCCCGGTTGCGCATCGCGCCGAGCGAGCCCATCCCCCGGTACAGCTTGTACTGCTTGCCGTTGATGAAGACCATCTCGCCCGGGCTCTCCTCGCAGCCCGCGAGCAGGGAGCCGAGCATTACGGTGTCGGCGCCGGCCGCGATCGCCTTCGCGATGTCGCCCGAGTACTGCAGTCCGCCGTCGCCGATCAGCGGGATGCCGGCCGGACGCGCGGCCTTACTCGCCTCGTAGATCGCGGTCACCTGCGGGACGCCGACGCCGGCCACCACCCGGGTGGTGCAGATGGAGCCCGGGCCCACGCCCACCTTGACACCGTCCACGCCCGCATCGATCAGCGCCTGGGCGCCGGCCCGCGTCGCCACGTTCCCGCCGATGACCTCGATGTCGGTGTTGGCCTTGACCTGCCTGATCATGTCGAGCACCGACTGCGCGTGGCCGTGCGCGGTGTCGACGACGAGGAAGTCCACGCTCGCGTCGATGAGCGCCTGGGCGCGCCGCTTGGCGTCCTCGCCGACGCCCACCGCCGCGCCGACCACCAGGCGGCCGCCCTCGTCCTTGGTGGCGTGCGGGAACTTCTCGCTCTTAGTGAAGTCCTTAACGGTGATGAGCCCGCGCAGGCGGCCGCCCGCGTCGATCAGCGGCAGCTTCTCGACCTTGTGCTCCCGCAGGAGCTTGAGCGCCCCGTCGGGCTCCACCCCCACCGGGGCGGTGATCAGCGGCATGGGCGTCATCACGTCCGCGACCCGGCGGGACAGGTCGTTCTCGAACCGGATGTCGCGGTTGGTGACGATGCCGAGCAGGATGCCGTCGTCGCTGGTGACCGGGACGCCGGAGATCCGGTAATGCGCGCAGAGCCGCTCCACGTCCGCGAGCGTGGCGTCCGGGCCGCAGGTAACCGGGTCGGTGATCATCCCCGCCTCCGACCGCTTGACGAGGTCAACCTGCTGCGCCTGCTCCTCGATGGACAGGTTCCTGTGCAGCACCCCGACCCCGCCGTGTCGGGCCATCGCGATCGCCATCCGCGCCTCGGTCACGGTGTCCATCGCGCTTGACACGAGCGGGACGCGCAGCCGGTACTTGCGGGTGATCCTGGTGCTTGTGTCCGCCTCGCTCGGCATCAGCTCCGAGTGGGCCGGCAAGAGCAGCACGTCATCAAAGGTCAGGCCTACCGGGGAAAACTTCGAAGTCTCCGTCATGATGTGATGCCCTCACGGCTCGTCGCTGCCCGGTGTTGTCATGCACTGCGTCCTCGTCGTGCACCGCGTAGCAGCAGGTAACGGTGGGATGAGTTCCATCCTAGCCAACACGCTCAGGCCGCCCGGCCTTCCGGCCGCCATGCCACCTCGCAGCCAATGATTGGGGGTACTTAGCGCCCAAAGGCTCCATGAAAGTCTCATTCACCTCAAGAGCCTCATTCGCCTACCCCTGGTGCATCTACGGCCTCACAGGTCACAGCACCGAGAGATTGGGGGTACTTAGCACCCAAAAACGGGCGCTAAGTACCCCCAATACCCAAGCGGGACGGCACCGCCGGATAACCAGACGGCACGGCACCGCCGGTTAGTCTTCGACTCATGGCCTTGCGACCCGATGAGTTCTACGACCACGCGCTCGCCGCCGCCGACAGCGAGCGCCGGCTCCCGCTGGCGCGGATGACGGGATGGGAGATAAGCCCGTTCGAGCAAGCCGGGCTTCGCGTCGCGCCGCTGCGCCCGCCGGTCCTGCCCGAGCCCGCGCGCCACGGTGAGGACCCGTCGGACTGCAACTCATGCCGCAGCCGGGACAACGGGATCTGGTTCAACGAACGCTGGCGGCTAACCCGGATCGGCGGGGTCGGCGTCCCGCTCGTTCTCATGCTGCACCCGCGCGACCACTACGACATGACGGACCTGCCCGACGAGCTCGCGGCCGAACTGGGCGTGCTCACCGCGCACATCGTCCGTCACGTCGAGGCGCTCGAGCACGTCGCCCGGGCGCACGTCTACCGCATCGGCGATGGCGGCGCGCACCTGCACGTCTGGTTCTTCTCCAGGCCCGAGGGGCAGGCCCAATTGCGCGGGTCGTGGCTGGTCGTCTGGGACGATCTGCTGCCCGAGTACCCGGCCGACGTGGCCGACACGGACGCGACGGTCGTCGCGGACTCGCTGGTGACATCTTTCGGCGGCAGCCGCTCCGCCGTGTTAGCGAAACCTCAAACACTCCGGGTCTGTTATGTCCGCGGGCCGGAGGGCATCATCGTGGCACTGGCCGAACTGGGCCTGGTGAGAAAGCAGAAGCGGGGGCAACGGATGATCCGTTGCCCCCGCGCCTGGGCGATGCGGTGGAACTAGTGCGAGTGGCCGTGGCCGTGGCCGTCGGCGGGCGGCGCCTCTTCCGCCGGCTTCTCGACGACCAGGGTCTCGGTCGTCAGGAGCAGGCCGGCGATGGAAGCGGCGTTCAGCACCGCAGAGCGGGTGACCTTGACCGGGTCGATGACGCCCTGCGCGATCAGGTCGCCGTACTCGCCGGTCGCGGCGTTGTAGCCGTGTCCCACGGGCAGTTCGGCGGTCTTGGCGACCACGACCGAGCCCTCCTGGCCCGCGTTGAGCGCGATCCAGCGGGCCGGCTCGGAGAGCGCCTTCTTGACGACGGTGACGCCCGTCGCCTCGTCGCCGGTCTTGCCGAGGTCGTCAAGCTCGGCCGCGATGTGCACGAGCGCGGCGCCGCCGCCGACGATGATGCCCTCCTCGATCGCGGCGCGCGTCGCGGAGATGGCGTCCTCAAGGCGGTGCTTCTTCTCCTTGAGCTCGACCTCGGTGGCCGCGCCGGCGCGCAGCACGCACACGCCGCCGGACAGCTTGGCGAGGCGCTCCTGGAGCTTCTCGCGGTCCCAGTCGGAGTCGGTCGCCTCGATCTCGGTCTTGATCTGGTTGATCCGCTCCTGGATCGCGACCGAGTCGCCGGCGCCGTCGACGATCGTGGTGTTGTCCTTCGTCACCACGATGCGGCGGGCGGTGCCGAGCTCGTCAAGGCCGACGGACTCCAGCTTGATGCCGAGGTCCTCGGTGACGAGCGTCGCGCCGGTGAGCGTCGCGATGTCGGCGAGCATGGCCTTGCGGCGGTCGCCGAAGCCGGGAGCCTTCACCGCGGCGATGTTGAGCAGGCCGCGGATCTTGTTGACGACGATGGTCGCCAGGGCCTCGCCCTCGACGTCCTCGGCGATCACGAGCAGCGGCTTCTTGGTCTGCGCGACCTTCTCGAGCAGCGGCAGGAAGTCCGCCATCGAGGAGATCTTGGCCTGGTTCACGAGAACGTAGGCGTCCTCGAGCACGGCCTCAAGCCGCTCCTGGTCGGTGATGAAGTACTGGGAGATGTAGCCCTTGTCGAACTGGAGGCCCTCAGTGAACTCCAGCTCGAGGCCCATCGTCGGCGACTCCTCGACGGTGACCACGCCGTCCTTGCCGACCTTGTCGAACGCCTCGGCGATCAGCTCGCCGATCTTGGCGTCCTGCGCTGAGATCGTCGCGACGTGCGCGATCTCCTGCTGCTCGGTCACCTCGCGGGCGGACTTGAGCAGCCGCTCAGAGACCTCGGCCGCGGCCGCGTCGATGCCGCGCTTGAGGTCCATCGGGTTGGCGCCCGCGGCGACCGAACGGAGGCCGAGGTGCACCATCGCCTGGGCGAGCACGGTCGCGGTGGTGGTGCCGTCGCCGGCGATGTCGTTCGTCTTGGTGGCGACTTCCTTGGCGAGCTGCGCGCCGAGGTTCTCGTACGGGTTCTCCAGCTCGATCTCCTTGGCGACGGTCACGCCGTCGTTGGTGATCGTGGGAGCGCCCCACTTCTTGTCGATGACGACGTTGCGGCCGCGCGGGCCGAGCGTCACCTTCACGGTGTCGGCGAGCTTGTCCACGCCACGCTCAAGGTGGCGTCGGGCATCCTCGTCGAACTCCAGGATCTTGGGCATTGACTTACCTCAACCTACGGTTGGATGTCGGACAGCGAGGGGCCCCTTCGGCCGCACGCGGCTGGTGAAGGGGCCCACGCGGCTGCGAGCCCTCTCTTTCGACTGGACCCGCGGGCGTTGCGCCGTTGGGACAGCAGCGAAAGAAAGGGGTTCGGTAACTACTTCTCGATGACCGCGAGCACGTCGCGGGCTGAGAGCACCAGGTACTCCTGACCCGAGTACTTGACCTCCGTGCCGCCGTACTTGCTGTACAGCACCACGTCGCCGACCTTGACGTCGACGGGTACGCGGGAGCCCTTGTCGTCGAAACGACCCGGGCCGACCGCGACGACCTTGCCCTCCTGGGGCTTCTCCTTCGCGGTGTCCGGGATCACGAGCCCGGACGCGGTAACCTGCTCGGCCTCGAGCGGCTCGACGACGATGCGGTCCTCGAGCGGCTTGAGAACTACCTTGGTGGCGGTCGACACTATCTGACCTCCCCCTTCGGAAATGTCTGATGGGTGAGTTGCACATGCGAGGCGACCAGGGTCGGCCTGCCGTCGCGGGTGCCAGACCTGCCTCGTCGCGTTAGCACTCTACACCAGCGAGTGCTAATGCCGAACCTAGTGGCCGGCGCCAGCAACGTCAACACGGACGGCGCCGACCCGCGGGCGGCGTGGTCCGGGCGTCCGCGCCCGCCGTCCCGCCTGGTGATTTAGCTGGTTGTACACGCACCGACACGATGAGCTACTAGAGTGATCGCACTCCATTGCCGGATAGCCAGATAGCCAGATAGCCAGATAGCCGGACAGCCGGAGCGCAGGAAGGACCAAGATGGACCAGCCGGGCAACAACCACCTGTTGCTGCGCGCCAGCCAGTCGCCATCGCCCGCGTACAACGGGCAGCACGCCGCCGCCGACCGGATGCGGGAACTGCTCGCGCGCACGGTGCATGATCACCTCCTTGAGGAGAGATCGGTCACCAGCGCGCTGCAGGAGATCCGGTTGCGGCTCGAGGCCATCGGCGAGGCGAACGCGACGGGGATCATGGCGACCGTCGACGGCCTGGCCGCCAGCCTTGACGGCCTGGCCGCCACCCTCGGCGCGCTCGACAGCAAGCTCACCGCCCGGCTGGAGCGGCTCGATGAGCGCCTCGACGACCAGTACGACCGGGTACGGGCGATGGACGGCAAGCTTGAGGGCCAGCCGACGAGCACGGAAGAGACGGTGGCGCGGGCCGTCGAGGCCGCCACCGCCGGCATCACCGCGCGCATCGCCTCCCTGGAGGACACCGTGCTCACGCTGGCCGAGGCACTGCTCCGCCCCGCGCACGCCGCGGCCCCGTCACGCGCCGGCAGTTTCCAGGCATAGCCCCCGGTTCAGCGCTAGCGAAGGCTCGCGGTGAACCACGCCACCGTTACTCCCATTCGATGGTGCCCGGCGGCTTGCTCGTCACGTCGAGGACCACGCGGTTGACGTCGGGGACTTCGTTGGTGATCCGGGTGGAGATCCGCGCGAGCACGTCGTACGGGAGCCGGGCCCAGTCGGCGGTCATCGCGTCCTCGCTGGTCACCGGCCTGATCACCACCGGATGGCCGTAGGTCCTTCCGTCGCCCTGCACGCCGACGGAGCGCACGTCGGCGAGCAGCACCACCGGGCACTGCCAGACGTCCTGGTCGAGCCCCGCGGCGGTGAGCTCGGCGCGGGCGATCGCGTCGGCCTCGCGCAAGATGGCGAGCCGCGCCGCGGTGACCTCGCCGATGATCCTGATCCCGAGGCCGGGTCCGGGGAACGGCTGGCGCCATACGATCTCGGCAGGCAGCCCGAGCTCCTCGCCGACCCGCCGCACCTCGTCCTTGAACAGCGAGCGCAGCGGCTCGACCAGCTGGAACTTGAGGTCGTCGGGCAGGCCGCCCACATTGTGGTGCGACTTGATGTTCGCGGTCCCCGTGCCGCCGCCCGACTCGACGACATCCGGGTAGAGCGTGCCCTGCACCAGGAATCCCGTCGCCTCGCCGTGCGCGCCCGCGTCAGCGGTGATCTCCCGTGCGGCCCGCTCGAACGCGCGGATGAACTCCCGGCCGATGACCTTGCGCTTCTGCTCCGGGTCGGAGACCCCCTCCAGGGCGGCGAGGAACTCCTTCGACGCGTCCACCACGTGCAGGTTGACCCCGGTCGCCGCGACGAAGTCCTCCTCGACCTGCTCGGCCTCGCCCTTGCGCAGCAGCCCGTGGTCGACGAACACGCAGGTCAGCCGGTCACCGATGGCGCGCTGCACCAGGGCGGCCGCCACCGCGGAGTCGACGCCACCGGACAGCCCGCAGACGGCGCGGCCGTCGCCCACCTGCTCCCTGATCCTCATCGTCTGCTCCTCGACGATGTTCAGCATGGTCCACGTCGGCCGGCAGCCGGCCGCGGTGAGGAACCGGCGCAGGATCCTGGTGCCCTGTTCGGTGTGCATCACCTCCGGGTGGAACTGCACGCCGTACAGGCCGCGTTCCTGATCCTCGACCGCGGCCGCGGGGGTGGCCGCGGTGTGCGCGGTTACCGTGAACCCCGGCGGGGCGACGGTGGAGGTGTCACCGTGCGACATCCACACGCTGAGCTCCGGGCCGAGCCCGGCGAGGAGCCGGCCGGGCTCCGGCGCGACGCGCAGGGGCGTGCCGCCGTACTCGGCCGCGCCGGTCCTCATCACCGTGCCGCCGAGCTCGCGCACCAGCACCTGGTGCCCGTAGCAGATGCCGAAGACCGGAACGCCCGCCTCGAACAGGCCCTCCGGCGCGGCGGGCGCGCCCTCGGCGTAGACCGAGGCGGGCCCGCCCGACAAGATGATGGCCTTGGGCCGCTTCGCCAGCATCTCGCTGACCGGCATCGTGGACGGCACGATCTCGGAGTACACGTGGCATTCACGTACCCGGCGGGCAATGAGCTGGGCGTACTGCGCACCGAAGTCAACGACAAGAACGGTGTCAAACCCACCAGGTCCGGACACGCCTTCCCCTTCCGCCAGGGTGCTTCCCTGTGTAACGGCCCAGTGTAGTTGCCCGGCCGGCAACGGCCCGCGGGCTGGCAGCGGGCAGACGGCGGCCAGCGAGCGGAACGGGAGCAGGCGGTGCCGTTAGCTGGCCTCCCGCGCGGGGGCGGCCGGCGCGCCCGGGGCCGGCGGCTCGGACTCCGGGCTTGGCTCCGGCCGCGGAGTGACCCGGAGGCGGGCGATGCGGCGGCCGTCCATGCCCGTGACGGTGATCGTGTAGCCGGGTATCTCGACCGCGTCACCGGGCGCCGGGAGCTCGCCGAGTGCGGCGAGCACATAGCCGGCGACGGTCTCGTAGGGGCCCTCGGGCAGCCGTATCGTGGTCTGCTCGGCGAACTCGTCCAGGTTGAGCAGCCCGTCCACCTCGACCTCGCCCTGCGGCAGCTTGGTGGCCCGCGCCTCGCCCGAGTCGTACTCGTCCCTGATGTCGCCGATCAGCTCCTCGACCAGGTCCTCGAGCGTCACGATGCCCGCGGTCCCGCCGTACTCGTCGGCCACGATCGCCAGGTGCGCGCGCTCACGGCGCATCTCCGACAAGGCGGAGAGCACCGGCTTGCTGATCGGCAGGAACTTGATCGGCCGCACCACCTGGTCGACAAGCTCGGACCGGTCAGGCGCGGCCGGGCCGAGCAGGTCCCTGATGTGCACGAAGCCGACGATGTTGTCGTAGGAGCCCTGGTAGACCGGCAGCCGCGAGTACGGCACGCTCGACGCGATCCGCGCGGCCTCCCCCACGGTGGTGCCCGCGGCGAGGAACTCGACCTCGGTGCGCGGCAGCAGCACCTCGCGGATCTGCCGCTTCCCGGCGTCGAAGACCTCGCCGACGATGCGCCGCTCGTCCACGCTCAGCGTCTGCGTGCCGGTGACCAGCTCACGCACCTCCTGCTCGGTCATCGCCTGGCGGCCCTGGTTCGGGTCGGCGCCGAGCAGCCGCACCACCACGTTGACCGAGACGGACAGCAGCCAGACCACCGGCTTGGCGAGACGGGAGATCACGTCGAGCGTAGGGGCGGCGAACAGCGCGATGGAGATGGTGCGCTGCAGGGCCAGGCGCTTGGGCGCGAGCTCGCTGAACACCAGGCTGAGGAAGGTGATGCCCGCGGTCACGATCGCGAACGCCAGCGGGTCCGCCGCGTCGTGTGACATGCCCTTGCCGATCAGCCAGCCGCTCAGCACCGCGGCCAGCGTGGTGGCGCCGTAAGCACCCGACACCAGCATCGCGAGCGTGGTGCCGATCTGCACGGAAGCCAGGAACCGGTTGGGGTCGGAGGCGAGCTTGGCCGCCTTCGCCCCGCGCCTGCCGCGCCGCGCGAGCGACCGCACCTGGCCCTCGCGCAGCGAGATGAGGGCCATCTCCGCGGAGGCGAAGAACCCGCCGATGGACACGATGACAAGGACGATGACTACGTCCAGGACGACCTTCATGCGGCGATCGCCGACTTCCTCCGCTGGTGTTAGGGTCCCAGTTCAATTACTTGCGTCAGTGTAGACCGGATACGGTAGCGGTCCCGTGGGGTCTGCGCGCATGCCCGGAGGCGACATGAAGACGGCGGCTGAAGTCTGGTTCGCGCCCGGGCGAGCCAACCTGATGGGCGAGCACACCGACTACAACGAGGGCCTGGTGCTGCCGTTCGCCCTCGCGAGGGGCGTGACCGCGGCGGCCGCGCCGCGCGACGACGGACTGCTCGTGCTGCGGTCCAAGCAGGTGCCCCGCGAGGCGGTGACCGTCTCGCTCGACTCACTCGAGCCAGGCTCCGTGCGCGGCTGGGCCGCCTACCCGGCGGGCGTCGCCTGGTCGCTGCGCGCGGCCGGGTACCCGGTCCGCGGCGCGTCGGTCGACATCGACTCCGACCTCCCGGTCGGCGCGGGCGTGTCGTCGTCCGCGGCACTGGAGTGCTCCGTCGCCCTGGCGCTCTGCTCGCTGTCCGGGCTCACGGTGCCGCGGGCCGAGCTAGCCGGGATCGCCAAGCGGGCCGAGAACGAGTTCGTCGGCGCGCCCACCGGCATCATCGACCAGTCCGCGGCGCTGCTCTGCGAGCAGGGGCACGCCATGCTGCTCGACTGCGGGATGCTCGCGGCGACGCAGGTGCCGTTCCGGCCCGCCGCGGCGGGTGCCGCCGCGCTGATCATCGATACCCGGGTGGCGCACGCCCTGGTTTCCGGTGAGTACGCGGCGCGGCGCGCCGAGTGCGAGGAGGCCGCGCGGCTGCTGCGGGTCCGTGCGCTCGGGTCGGTCACCGGCCTTGGCGGGCTCGGCGAGATCGGCGATCCGGTGCTGCGCCGCCGGGCCCGGCACGTGATCACCGACTGCGCCAGGGCCCGGGCGATGGCGGCGGCGCTGCTCGCGGACGACTACGCCGACCGGGCGGGCAGTGCCGACAGTGACGACGGGGCCCACGAGGCCGGCGGGCGGACCACGGAGCGCGACGCCGACACGTACCGTTATCTCGGGAAATCGCTCGTCGAGGGCCACGTCTCGCTGCGGGACGACTTCGAGGTCTCCTGGCCGGAGGCCGACGTGGCGGTGGAGGTCGCGATAGCGGCGGGTGCCTACGGCGCGAAGATGATCGGCGGCGGCTTCGGCGGCTCGGTCCTCGCGCTCGTTCCGGTGGACCGGGACCGCGAGGTCCGCTCCGCGCTGACCGAGGCCTACGCGGAGCGCGGCTGGATCCCGCCGGAGTTCATCGGCGCCGTCCCGTCGCCCGCCGCCCGCCGGCTCCGCTGAGATTTATTGGCTGGGGGATCGCGCGCGCCCGGGTCTACCCTCGTGTCGTGACCGCAGACGAACGCGGGGTGACGCCGCAGGGCGAAGACTTCTCCGCCTGGTACAACGAACTGGTACTCAAGGCGGAGCTGGTGGACCGCGGCCCGGTCAGGGGCACGATGGTCATCCGCCCGTACGGGTACCGGCTCTGGGAGCTGCTGCAGTCCGACCTGGACCGGCGGATCAAGGAGACCGGGCACCAGAACGCGTACTTCCCGCTGCTCATCCCGCAGAGCTACTTGCAGCGGGAGGCGGAGCACGTGGAGGGGTTCGCGCCAGAGCTCGCGGTGGTGACCCACGCGGGCGGCAAGCTCCTCGAGGAGCCGCTGGTCGTCCGGCCGACCTCGGAGACGGTCATCGGCGAGTACATGGCCAAGTGGATCAGCTCGCACCGGGACCTGCCCATGCTGCTCAACCAGTGGGCGAACGTGGTCCGGTGGGAGCTGCGGCCGCGGATGTTCCTGCGGACCACCGAGTTCCTCTGGCAGGAGGGCCACACCGCGCACGCGGACGAGGCGGACGCGATGCGGGAGACCACGCTCGCACTCGATGAGATCTACGTGCGCACCGCCCGCGAGCTGGCCGCCATGCCGGTCGTCCAGGGGGAGAAGACGCCGGGCGAGCGGTTCGCCGGCGCGGTCCGGACGCTGACCATCGAGGCGATGATGCGTGACGGCCGGGCGCTGCAGGCCGGCACGTCGCATTACATGGGGACGAACTTCGCGCGGGCGTTCGGCATCCAGTACACGGGCGTGGACGGCGAGCGCAGCTACGCGCACACCACCTCGTGGGGCATGAGCACCCGCATCATCGGCGGCGTGATCATGACGCACGGCGACGACAAGGGCCTGGTACTGCCGCCCAGGCTCGCGCCATACCAGGTGGTCATCGTGCCGGTCGGGCGGGACGGCGGTGGCGCTGAGGTCATCACGGCCGCCGTGGCCCTGGCCAGGCGGCTGGCGGACGCGGGCATCCGGGCGCACGTGGACAGCCGGCCGCAGCTTTCGCCCGGCTTCAAGTTCAACGACTGGGAACTGCGCGGCGTGCCCCTGCGGCTGGAACTCGGCCCGCGCGACCTGGCCGCGGGCACCGCGGTCCTCGCCTGCCGGCTCGGCGGGGCCAAGGAGCCGGTACTGCGAGACGGCGCGCCCGCGCGGCTGGCCGACGAGCTGACGGCGTTCCAGGACCTGCTGCTCGCGCGGGCCACCGCGTTCCGTGACTCGCACACCGTCACCACCGATGAGTGGGACGACTTCACCGCCGCGGTGGCCGTCGGCTGGGCGCGCGCGCTGCACTGCGGCACGCAGGACTGCGAGCACGAGATCAAGGCGGCGACCGGCGCCACCGCCCGGTGCATCCCGCGGGAGGCGGATCAGGAATCAGGCACCTGCATCAGGTGCGGCCTGCCCGCCGCCTACGGCAAGCGGGTGATCTTCGGCCGCGCCTACTAGGCTGGGCTACTCGTCCTCGTCGTCCTCGTCGTCCTCGATGACGTGCACCGCCGCTTCCTCCGCGGTCGCCGCGCCGCCGTCAATTCCCGTGTCACGGGCGACTGCCTCGTCGTCCCAGTCGAGGAGCGTGTCGCCGATGTCGTCGGTGTCCTCATCGCGAGCCACCAGGCGGCCGGCCCGGGGGTCGGGGTCGAAGTCCGGCGAGCGCCGGCCGACCTCAGCGTCGGTCGCGTTCTCGTCCCAGTCATCCGCGTCGGGATCGTCGGTGTCGTCCGGCTCTTCCTCGGCGAGCAAGTCATCGAGGGACTCGGAGTCCTCCTCGCCGCGCAGCGCGTAGCGCAGGCCGGCGGACCAGTGGTCCGGCGCGGCGACTCCCCGGTCGAGCGGGTCGTCACCAGGGTTGCCGTCCAGGGTGTCACTCCCGTCGAGGACCTCGTAGTCGCCAAGGTCCTGTGACTCGTGCTTCCCGGGGTCGGGCATGACCTTATCTCCTCATCCTCGGCACCGCCCGCGCGGCGGCGGGCCACGCGGCGCGTGGCCTCACCGGGGAACCCTTTCCGGTGGGCGCAAAACCAACCCTAGAGTGACGCGGCCGCGGGGTTCGAACTGTTGCCGCAATAGTGATCAGCGGTGAGTGGTACCGCCTCGGGGTGAACACGGGGCGGCCGGCCTTCGCGGAGTCGGGGAAGAGAGTTTCTGTCCGGGCTGGAAGGCTGGCCTGGTAGCGGTGGAATGTCGTACCTGCCCGTCATGATGACGGCGTGGTGGACAGCTCAGGTGCGTGCACGGGGTTCGCGTCCCCGTGCCTGTCGGCGCTACTACCGAGTGAAGTTGCTGGATCCGGAGGGCCTGATGGCTAGGCTTGAGGTTCCGGACGGGTGGACAGTGCAAGCGTTCGCGTTCGCGCTGGACTGCACGCCAGAGCAGGCGGAGTGCGTGCGGCGCCAGTTCGGCGGCCGCCGGTATGCCCGCAACTGGGCCGTGCGGACCTTGAAGGACGACCTCGCCCGGTACCGGGAGGCCGGCGAGGAGACGGAGAAGCCGTCGCTGGCCTCGATGCGGATGCGGTGGAACCGGGCCAAGGGCGCCGAGTGCACCGATGCTAAGACCGGCGAGGCATGGTGGCCGGAGATCAGCAAGGAAGCGTTCGCGGACGGCATCAAGGGCGCGGTGGACGCCTACTGGAACTGGCAGCAGTCCCGCGCGGGGAACCGGGCCGGGAAGCGGACCGGGTTCCCGAGGTTCGCAAAGAAGGGCCGCGACCGGGACCGGGTGACTTTCAGCACCGGTGCCATCCGGGTCGAGCCCGGCCGCCGCCATGTGACCCTGCCTAGGATCGGGACCGTCCGGGTGCACGAGAACACCCGGCGGCTCGAGCGGCTCCTGGCGAGAGGGCGGGCGCGGATTCTCGCGGTCACGGTGTCACGGAAGGGCACCCGGCTGGTGGCGGCGTTCCGGGTCCTGGTCCAGCGCCCCCAGCAGGCGGGCGTGGCCGCCCCGGACTCGAGGGTTGGGGTCGACGTGGGAGTGCGAGTGCTCGCCACCGTCGCCGGTAGCGGAGGCCAGGTGATTGAGCGGGTGCCGAACCCGCGTCCGCTGGAAGCCGCGCTGAAGCAATTGCGGCACTTGTGCCGCGAGCGGTCGCGGCGCACCCGGGGCTCGCGCCGCTACGCAGAAACCAGCCGGAAGATCTCCCGGCTGCAGCGCCGGGTCGCCGACATCCGGGGCTGCCACGTCCACCGCCTGACTACCAGGCTCGCCAAGACCCACGGCGAGATCGTGGTCGAAGGACTGGACGCGGCCGGGATGCTGCGGCAGAAGGGCCTGCCAGGAGCCCGCGCAAGACGGCGCGGCCTGTCAGACTCCGCCCTCGGCGAGACCCGCCGTCAGCTGGCCTACAAGACCGGCTGGTACGGTTCCCGGCTCGTGATCGCCGACCGGTTCTACCCGTCGTCGAAGACCTGCCACATATGCGGGCACGTCCAAGACATCGGGTGGGCCGGGCACTGGACCTGCACCGGGTGCGGGACCGCCCATCAGCGCGACGACAACGCCGCTGTCAACCTCGCGCGCTACGAGCCGCCCGCCGCGGGTGATAGCGCCCCGTCGGCCCAGTCGGGGCCGCCGTCAAGCGCCGAGCCGACCGTAAGACCGGGCCGCGCCCGGCAGGTGGCAATGAAGCGCGGAAGGGACGCAGCCGCACGGCTGCCGAACAACCCCGAGACGGGGTGCCGGCGTGATGAGCACTATCGCTCACTCAACGGCAACGGATGTGAGGGACCGTACACAACCCGCTTGCCTGGCAGACTGTAGCCTTCGTGTCATGACTACTCCCGTGACCGTGACTGTGACGGGCGCCGCCGGGCAGATCGGCTACGCCCTGTTGTTCCGTATCGCTTCGGGGGCGCTTCTCGGGCCTGACGTGCCGGTCCGGCTGCGGCTACTGGAGATCACCCCGGCGCTGCAGGCGGCCGAGGGCACCGCCATGGAACTTGATGACTGCGCGTTCCCGCTGCTGGCAGGCATCGACATCACCGATGACCTGAAGACCGCCTTCGACGGCACCAACGTCGCCCTGCTCGTCGGCGCCCGCCCGCGTACCGCTGGCATGGAGCGCGGAGACCTGCTGCAGGCCAACGGGGGGATCTTCGGCCCGCAGGGCAAGGCGATCAACGACCACGCGGCAAGCGACATCAAGGTGCTCGTGGTCGGCAACCCGGCCAACACCAACGCGCTGATCGCCCAGCAGCACGCGCCCGACGTGCCGGCCAGCCGGTTCACCGCCATGACCCGGCTCGACCACAACCGCGCGGTCGGCAAGCTCGGCGCGAAGTTGTCCGTCCCGGTCACCGCGATCGAGCACCTGACCATCTGGGGCAACCACTCCGCCACGCAGTACCCGGACCTCTACAACGCCCTGGTCAACGGGCGCAGCGCCGCCGAGCAGGTGGACACGGAGTGGCTCACCAGCACATTCATCCCCGAGGTCGCCCAGCGGGGCGCGGCGATCATCAAGGCCCGCGGCGCGTCTTCGGCCGCCTCCGCGGCCAACGCCGCCATCGACCACGTCTACGACTGGGTCAACGGCACCAGCTGGACGTCGGCGGGTGTCGCTTCCGACGGCTCGTACGGCGTGCCCGAGGGCCTCATCAGCTCGTTCCCTGTCCGTTCCGCGAACGGCGAGTGGGAGATCATCCAGGGGCTGCCGGTCAACGACTTCTCCCGCGGCAGGATCGACGCCTCCGTGGCCGAGCTCGCCGCCGAGCGGGACGCCGTCAAGGAACTCGGTCTTATCTAGCCCCCGCAAGAGCGACCGTGAGAACAGTCCTCCTGAACGTGTTTCAGTAGGACTGTTCTCACTCTTCGCGAACCTCTACAACTCGGCGAGTGCCTCGTTGAAGGTCCGCGACGGGCGCATCACGGCCACGGCCTTCTCAGCGTCTGGCAGGTAGTAGCCGCCGATGTCGGCGGGCTTGCCCTGGACCGCGAGCAGTTCCTCGACGATGACGGACTCGTTCGCGGCCAGCGACTCCGCGAGCCCCTTGAACGCCGCGGCGATCTCCGCGTCGTCGGTCTGCCTTGCTAGCTCCTGGGCCCAGTAAAGCGCCAGGTAGAAGTGCGAGCCGCGGTTGTCGAGGGTGCCGAGCCTGCGGCCCGGGCTGCGGTCCTCGTCGAGGAACGTGGCGGTCGCCCGGTCGAGCGTGTCGGCAAGCACCTTGGCCCCCTGAACGCCGGTGAAGCCCGCGTACTGCTCGAAGGAGGGCACGAGCGCGAAGAACTCGCCGAGCGAGTCCCAGCGCAGGTAATCCTCCTGGACGAGCTGCTGCACGTGCTTGGGGGCGGAGCCGCCCGCGCCGGTCTCGAACAGGCCGCCGCCCGCGATCAGCGGCACGACGGAGAGCATCTTGGCCGACGTGCCGACCTCGAGGATCGGGAACAGGTCGGTGTTGTAGTCCCGCAGCACGTTGCCGGTCACGGAGATCGTGTCGAGCCCCTGCCGCATGCGCTCTAGCGAGTACGCGGTGGCCAGCTCCGGCGCGAGGATCAGGATTTCCAGGCCGGCCGTGTCGTGCTCGGGCAGGTAGGCGTTGACCTTCTTGATGATCTCGGCGTCGTGGGCGCGGGTCTCATCGAGCCAGAAGATCGCCGGGGCCTGGGCGGCGCGCGCCCGGGTGACGGCGAGCTTCACCCAGTCGCGGACCGGGATGTCCTTGGTCTGGCAGGCGCGCCAGATGTCGCCGGCCTCGACGTCGTGGGCGAGCAGCACCTCGCCGGCCTGGTTGGTGACGGTGACGGTGCCGTCGGCGGGGATCTCGAAGGTCTTGTTGTGCGAGCCGTACTCCTCCGCCGCCTGGGCCATGAGGCCCACGTTGGGTACGGTCCCGATCGTCGCCGGGTCAAGCGGGCCGTTCCGCTTCACGTCCGCGATGACGGTCGCGTACACCCCCGCGTAGGAGGAGTCGGGGATAACCGCGAGGGTGTCGTCCTCGGCGCCGTCAGCCCCCCACAACTTGCCGCCGTTGCGGATCAGGGCCGGCAGGGAGGCGTCCACGATGACGTCGCTCGGCACGTGCAGGTTGGAGATCCCTTTGTCGGAGTTGACGTAGGACAGCCGCGGGCCCGATGCGAGCGCCGCCTCGAAGGCCGCCCGGATCTCCGCACCGTTCGACAGCGACGACAGGCCGGCCAGGATCGCGCCGAGGCCGTCGTTGGCCGAGAGCCCGGCGGCCGCGAGGTCGTCGCCGTACTTCTCGAAGACGTCCGCGAAGTACGCCTTCACCACATGGCCGAAGATGATCGGGTCGGAGACCTTCATCATGGTCGCCTTGAGGTGCACCGAGAAAAGGACGTTCTCGGCCTTGGCCCGCGCCAGCATGTTGACCAGGAAGGCCCGGAGGTTGGCGGCCTGCATGACCGTGGCGTCGACGACCTCTCCCGCCAGCACAGGAAGCGACTGGAGCAGCACCTTCCGCTCCCCCGCGGTGCTCTCGAAGACGACCTTGAGCGTGTCGTCGGCCGGCAGCGTGACCGACTTCTCGTTGGCACGGAAGTCGTGACCGCCCATCGTGCCCACCATGGTCTTCGAGTCCTTGCCGAAGGGCTTGTTGACGTGCGGGTGCTTGCGCGCGTAGGTCTTCACGGACAGCGGGGCGCGCCGGTCGGAGTTGCCCTGGCGCAGCACCGGGTTGACCACCGAGCCGACGGCCTTGCCGTACTTCGCCCGGAGCTCGGCCTCGGCCAGCGTGGCCGGGGTATCCGGGTAGTCCGGCAGGGCGTACCCCTTGGCTTGCAGTTCCTTGATCGCGGCCTTGAGCTGCGGGATCGAGGCGGAGATGTTGGGCAGCTTGA
>CAZORE010000055.1:0-40477 GCA_964581815.1 uncultured Streptosporangiaceae bacterium
CCGGAGTCAAAGCTCTACGGACAGTCCCTCGGCGGCGACGAGCACAGGGAGCGGACCGGTGGCGAACCGCCGGCCGATGGCGTCGAGCTGCTCGTCGGTGCGGGACGGCTTGTGATGGAAGAGCGCGACCCGCCGTGCGCCGGCCCGGGCCGCGAGCCCGACCGCGTACTCGGCCGCGGCGTGTCCCCAGGCCGCCTCCGCGGGTACCTCCTCGGCGGTCAGCTGAGCGTCGTGAATGAGCAGGTCCGCGCCGCGGGCGAGCTCGACCGCGGCCTCATGGTAGGCGCCGAGCCCGTCCGGGCCAGGCCCGAGGCTGGTGGGGCAGTGGTCGGTGACGTAGGCGAGGACCGCCCGGCCGTCGCTGACCCGGTAGCCGAGGGTCCGGCCGCCCTTGTGCGGGATTTCCCTGGCCTCGACGGTGAATCCTTCCGCCTTGTGCTGTCCTGGCGAGATCGTGCCGAACTCCCAGCGGCCCCGCAGCTCGCCGGGCCTGATCGGGAAGAACGGCGGCGCCATCACCTGGCCGAGAAGCCGCTCGGCAGTGCCTGGCCCGCCCGCCCCCCCTACCCCGCCCGGCCCCCCTGGCCCGTTCATCCCGCCCTTGCCCGTCCGGTCCCCGGCGGCCTCCTGCTCGGGCAGCAGCAGCGTCACCCGCGCGTCGTCCCGGTCGCCGGCCCGGAAGAACGGCAGGCCGAGGCTGTGGTCCCAGTGCAGGTGCGACAGCAGGATGGTGCCGGCGAACGCCGCGCCGCCGAGCAGCCCGGTGAGGCTGGCGAGCCCGGTTCCGGCGTCGAGCGCGAGAACCGGCGCCGCGCCGGGGGCGTGTGCTACCGCGACGCACGAGGTGTTGCCGCCGTAGCGCACGTAGTCCGCGCCGGGCGCGGGCGTGGAACCGCGCACCCCGCAGAAGGTGATGAGCACTGGGTCAGGCCTCTTCCCGCCGGTGCATCCCGGACAGCTCGGTGAGCGCCGACCGCTCGAGCATCGCGCCGTCGACGGACGCGACCTTGCACGGCGTGACGGCCACGATGCTTGCCGTCCGCAGCCCGGTCTCCAGATGGGCGCGCTCGCCGAACATCGCGCCTGGCCCGTAGTCCGCGAGCGGCTCGCCGTTGCGCTCCACCCGGACCACGCCGTCGAGCACCAGGTAGACCTCGCTGCCCGGCGTGCCCTGCCGTAGCAGCGTCGAGCCCGCGGGGAAGCTGGCGATCCGCGGCTTGCCCGCGCCGTGCATCAGGTCAACCGACAGTGACCGCTCCAGCGCGGACTCCACCGCGACCACCATCGCCGAGGAGTCCTCATCACCCCAGGGCGTGTGCTTGCCGAACGACTTGCGGTACCACTCGGCGAAGTCGGCGAGACCTGACTTGCGGGCCAGCAGGCCGTCGCCGTCGTAGATCCAGTGCCGGGGGAACCGGCTCGCGCCCGGCACCCCGATCTCCGCCCGCCCGTCGGCGTGCAGGGTCAGGGTCAGCGTGACCCACACGGTCGGCGCCTGCCACTGCACGAACGGCGGGTAGGCGACGCGCCGCGGCGCGGGCACGCCCGTCTTGCCGCCGATGGTCTGGGCGAACCTCACCCAGCCGTCGCCGTGCTCAGGGGCACGCTGCAGGTCGGGCAGGGCCATCGCCTTGAAGGTGCGGCGCGCGGCGCCCACCTTGACGGTGGTCGAGCCCATCAGGCTGTGGCTGTCGTCGCCGTAGCCCGCCGCGGTGATCTGGCCGGCGGCGCCGGTCTCGATCCACGCGATGAGCACGTTGGCGAACCGGAACCGGTCCGCTGCCTGCAGCGCGATGACGCTGTCCGGCTCGCCGGGCTTGCCGAGCGCGCCGGGCGGCGGCTGGTCGTAATGCGCGATGCCGCCGTCGAATGCGGCTTTCATACTGCCGCTGACGGCCTCGGAGGGAATCCAGGACAATGAGGTGACGGTGCTCTCGTATCGCATACCAGGACCGTAGAATGACGGCTTTGTGAGTGGGAGGGTGCTCGCGCGTGCTTCGCGGTGTGCCTACCACTACCGTTTTCGACATGAACGTGGTGTTGCCATGATCCGGGTTGCCATCGCCGAGGACAACGTGCTGCTGCGCGAGGGAATCTCGCGCCTGGTCGCTGCCAGTGATGACTTCGATCTCGTCGGTGTGGCCGCCGACCTGCCGCAGTTGCTCGCGCTGGCCAGGGAACGGCAGCCGGACGTCGTGATCACCGACATCCGGATGCCGCCGACCGGCACGGACGAGGGGATCCAGGCCGCGGCCTGGCTGCGCGAGCACCTGCCGGAGACCGGCGTCGTGGTGCTGAGCCAGTACGTGGCGCCGCAGTACGCGCTGGCGCTGCTCGAGCAGGGCTCAGCGGGCCGCGCCTACCTGCTCAAGGAGCGGGTAGGCAGCGTGGACGAGCTGGCGCGCGCCGTCCGGGCGGTCGCGGTCGGCGGCTCGGTGATCGACTCGCAGGTGGTGGACGAGCTGGTCAGGGCGCGCTCGGCGCAGCGCTCGTCCGGCCTGTCGCTGCTCACCGTGCGGGAGACGGAGATCCTCGCCGAGATGGCCCAGGGCAAGTCGAACTCGGCGATCGCCGGCGCGCTGTTCGTGACCGAGCGGGCGGTGGAAAAGCACACCAACTCGATCTTCGCGAAGCTCGGCCTCTCGGAGGAGCGCGATGTGAACCGCCGCGTCAAGGCGGTGCTCGTGTACCTGAGCCACGCCGAAGGCGCGTGATACCAGGGTGGGTGGCTCACATCCGGTGGTGATGGCACCACCCTGGCCCGCCGGGGCCAGTGATGGGAGGCTGGACTCGTGAGCGTCACGAGCCATCCCCGGTCCGTGCTCGTCGTTGATGACCAGGCACCGTTCCGTCTAGCCGCGCGCGCCGTGCTGCGCCGCCTTGACGGGTTTGAATTCGCGGGCGAGGCCAGCAGCGGCCCCGAGGCCATTAGCCTTGTCGCCGCGCTGCACCCGGCCCTGATCCTGATGGATATCCAGATGCCGCGGATGAGCGGCATCGAGGCCACCCGCCACATCGTCGCGGAGCATCCCGACGTCGCGGTGATCCTCTGCTCTACCCACGATCCCAAGGACCTTCCAGGGGACGCGGCCGCGAGCGGCGCCATCGCGTACGTCTCCAAGGAGCACCTGTCCGCCGCCGCCATCCTGGAACTGTGGGAGGGCAGGCGGTCCGGGGTGTTCGTCTCCCGCTAGCACCTTCCTACTGGCCGGTCGGGCCGGGTGCAGGCGGGCTGGTCTGGGGCGCTTCGGCGAGCCGGGCGTGCAGCCGCTCCCTGATCTCCTGCGGGGTGTAGGCGCGGCGGCGGCGCTCGGCCCGGGCGATCACCACCCCGCCGGCGGCGACGCCAGCGAAGGCCGCCAGTCCCAGTACCTTCAGCCAGCGCACGCGACTAGGCTACTACCGTGCGCGCGGTCAGCATTACCCTCGATGAGGCGCTGGACCTGGCCCGCACGGGTGATGTGTGGCTGTTTCGAGGTCGAAAGGCGGCCGACCGTGCCATCCAGGTGGCGACCAACAGCCCAGTCAACCACGTCGGCATGTCCGTCGTCATCGGGGACCTGCCGCCGCTGATGTGGCACGCTGAGCTCGGCCGGTCCCTGCCGGACCTGTGGTCAGGCACCCGCCATCGCGGAGTGCAGCTGCACGACCTGCGCGAGGCAGTCATTGTCTGGTGCACCCGGTACGGTCAGCGGGCGTGGCTGCGGCAGCTGGATCGCCCGGTCACCAGCGAGATGGAGGACGCGGTGCTGCGGACCGTCGCGCGGATGGACGGCATGCCGTTCCCCTCCACCGCCCGGCTCGTCTCGCGGTGGCTGTCCGGGCGGGTGCCGCCTGTGCGGCGCCAGACCGGAGACGCCGACCTGGAGACTGCATACTGCGCGGAGGTGCTCGCCGTCACCTACCGGGCGATGGGGCTCCTGCCCGGCAGGCCCGGGTCCGGCTGGTATGACGCCGGCCGCTTCTGGAGCGGTGATAACCTGCGCCTGTCGGTCGGGTTCACGCTCGGCGGCGAGATCGCCGTGCACGTCCCGCCCGGCCTGCCGCGCTCCCTTGCCATGTAACAGACATCGGAGAGACTGATAGCGGCATCGACAGTGCTGCTCCGGTCCCCGGTGGCGCCCCGTGATCAGACGGGCACCCGGCGGACAGGGAGAACCATGACGGAAGCACCGATCGTCTCGCCCGATTCTCGGAATCCCCGACGCTGGCTGCTGGCCGGTTCGGGTCCCGACGACGGCCCCGCGTGATGTCGGGGTCGAGAGCCGTGCCCTCACTGCTCGTTCCTGGCCGGCGTGGCCGGCTGGGGACCTGGCTGCCGGGACGGTCGACGCCAGCCGATGGCGACCGGGTGCATGCCCGGCGGTGGCTGATACTTGCCGTCTTGTGCCTGAGCGTTTTCCTCGCGCTCATTGACAACACGATCGTCAACGTCGCCCTCCCCTCGATCAGCAGGCAGCTCCACGCCGCGACCAGTGAACTGCAGTGGATCGTCGACGCCTACTCCCTGGTCTTCGCGTCGCTGCTGCTGGTCGGGGGGAGCCTGGGTGACCGGTACGGGCGCAAGGGCGCCCTGCAGATCGGGCTGGCAGCGTTCGCCGGGTTCTCGGCCTTCGCCGGGCTTTCCGGCAGCACGCACGTGCTGATCGCAGCCCGCTGCCTGATGGGCCTGGCCGCGGCCCTGATCTTCCCGGCCACGTTGGCCATCCTCACCAATACCTTCACCGACGCCAGGGAGAGAGCGGCGGCGGTCGGCGTATGGACCGGGATCACCGGGCTCGGCGTGGCGCTCGGCCCGATCGCGGGCGGCCTCTTGCTTGAGCACTTCTCCTGGAGCTCGGTCTTCTTCGCTACGATCCCGATCGCCGTGCTGGCCCTGGCGCTCGGCGCCTGGCTGGTGCCGACCAGCCGTGACCCCGCCGCCCCGCGGCTGGACGTGGGCGGCTTCGTCCTGTCGATCGCCGGGGTGGCGGCGGTGGTCTACACGACCATCGAGGCGCCGGCGCGGGGCTGGCTGGCACCGGTCACCCTGGCCGGGTACGGCGCGGGCGTCGTCTTGCTGGCGGTCTTCGCCGTCTGGGAGCGCCGGGCGGGTGAGCCGATGCTCGACATCACCCTGTTCCGCGACATCCGCTTCAGCGCCGCCAGCTTCTCGATCGCGGCCGCGTTCTTCGGCCTGTTCGGCTTCATCTTCCTGATCACCCAGTACTTCCAGATCGTGCACGGCTACAGCCCCCTGTCGGCCGGCGTCCGCACGCTCCCCTTCGCCATCGGTGTCGGTGCCGCGGCCCCGGCCGCCCCGATGCTCGCCGGCCGCCTGGGCACCAAGATCGTGGTTCCCGCCGGCCTGATCCTGATGGCCGCCGGCTTCTTCGTCGCCTCGACCCTCGGCAGCGGCAGCGCGTACTTCGGCCCGGTCCTGGTCTCGATGGTGCTGATGGCGGTCGGGCTCGGCCTGGTCACCGCGCCGTCGACCGGGGCTATCCTCGCGGTCCTCCCGCTGGGCAAGGCCGGGGTCGGCTCGGCGGTCAACGACGTCACCCGTGAGCTCGGCGGAACCTTCGGGGTGGCGGTAGTGGGGGCCGTGTTCTCATCGGTCTACGGCCCGCGGCTGACTCAGCTGCTGCACGGTGCGGGTTTGCCGGCACCAGCCCTCGCCGCCGCACGGCAGTCACCGGCGGCCGCGCTCCAGGTCGCGGGGCAGGCGCCGGCGAGCGCCCATGTAGCGATCATCGACGCCGCGAACCAGGCCTTCGTCGCCGGCCTCAGCCGCGGCTCGCTGGTCTGCGCCGGCGTCGTCGCCCTCGGAGCCGTCTTCGCTTTCCTCGTCCTGGCCATCCGTCCGTGGCAAGACCCCAGGATTCCCTGATGTAAGGCCCGCCAGGTAATGTACGGGCATCGTGGGAAGAACGCGCTATGCGACAAGCGGCGATCTCCGCATCGCCTACGAGTTGCGCGGCTCAGCGTTCCCTACGCGGCCGACGCTTCTGCTCATCCAGGGTCTCGGCCTCGACGCGTCGGGCTGGGGGGCGGCCACGGGGTACCTGCGGCGGCGGTTCCGCCTGGTGGTCATGGACAACCGGAACATCGGCCGCAGCGCCGCGGGCTCCGTCAGCGTGTCGGCCATGGTCGGCGATGTGCTCGCCGTCCTCGATGACCTCGGAATCGGCGCGGTGCACGTTCTCGGCGCGAGCCTGGGCGGGATGATCGCGCAGGATCTCGCGGTCCGGCACCCCGAGCGCGTCGACAAGCTCGTGCTCGCCTGCACCACGCCAGGCTGGCCGTTCGCGTACCCCATGCCGCCGGTGACCGTGCGCTTGATCGTGGCGTCCCGGCGGCTTCCAGCGGACGTCGCGGTCAGGCATCATGTCGAAAACGCGTTGTCGGCGGTCACGCTCAAGGAGCGCCCGGAGCTCGTCGAGCGGATCCTTGCCCGGCAGCGGTCCGCGACGGCCGGCCAGGCCGACTGGCGGGAGCAGGTCGCGGCCGGGGCCAGCTATGTCGGCGGCCTGCGGCAGCGGGGCATCCGCGCCCGCACGCTGATCCTGCATGGTGAAGCGGACCGTGTGGTCGACCCGCGCAACGCCCGGCTACTTGCCGCGCGTATCCCGCACGCCCGGCTCGTCATCTTCCCTAAGCTCGGCCACCTGTTCTTCTGGGAAGACCCGGCCGGTTTCGCCGGTGAGGTCACATCGTTCCTGCTGGACGGCGGCGAGGACGTCCGCCGGACGTGAGGACCTCGGGTGTACCCTGCCCAACCGGGCAGGCACAGCATGCCATTGGTCCCTGCTTGTCAGGACGTTCGGCCTGACAGCGGCCGACTTGTATAGACGTAACGTCGGGGTAACAAGGCTCACCGAAGCCCCAGCCGGCAGACGGCCAACCCCTAGCCGACGTACGCGTGCATAACAGAGCCCGGTGACGCGACAACATCCTACGACACGTCCGTGCCCGGCGTCCTGCCGTGAGCCCCGGCACGGCAGCACCAGCAAGCGGCACATTCTCGAGGACGGAACGATCCGATGACAGCTCAGCGAGCCCAGGCATGGCATGGCACAGTCCAGGGGAGGGTGGCACTGGTCACCGGCGGTACTCGCGGCATCGGCGCGGCCATCTGCCATCAACTCGCCGCCGACGGTGCCGAGATCGCGGCCGGCTACTGGCGCGACCGTGAGAGCGCGGAGAAATTCGCCTCGACCATGGCCGCCGACTTCCCCGGCCGGCGGATAACGCTGCACGAGGGGAACATCGGCGAGGCCGCGGACTGCCGCAGGGTGCTGCACGAGGTCATCGAGCAGCACGGCCGCCTGGACATCCTGGTGAACAACGCGGGAATCACGATCGACCGGACCGTCGCCAAGATGACCGACGAGGACTGGAACAAGGTGATCGCGGTCAACCTGTCGGGCGCGTTCTTCATGGCCCAGGCCGCCGTAGAGCACATGATCGAGCGCGGCACCGGCCGGATCATCAGCGTGTCCTCGGTCATCGGGGAGACCGGGAACATCGGCCAGGCCAACTACGCGGCGTCCAAGTCGGGCCTGTTCGGGCTGACCAAGTCACTGGCGAAGGAGTCCGTCTTCCAGCTCAGCCGTGCGCAGCGCCCGGTCGGTGACGGAATCGGGCTGACGGTCAACGCCGTCACACCCGGCTTTATCGCCACCGACATGCTCGCCACCGTTCCCGACAAGGTGCTCGACCGGATTCGCGCGCAGATACCCGTAGCGCGCCTTGGCAGGCCGGAGGAGATCGCCAGGGTCGTCGGCTTCCTCGCAGCGGACGAGTCCTCCTACATCACCGGGCAGATCTGGGCCGTCAACGGCGGCCTTGACATGTGAACCCGGATCAGCTGACTGGAGAAATGCCATGCAAAACGACAACGATGTCTTCGTCCTGTCCGCCACCCGGACAGCGATAGGAAAATACGGCGGCGGGCTCGCCGCGGTCCCGCCGTGCGACCTGGCCGCCACCGTGGTCCGAGAGGCAGTCAGCCGGGCGGGCGTGGACCCGGACGCGGTCGGCCACGCGGTCTTCGGCCATGTGATCCACACCGAGGTACGAGACATGTACCTGGGCCGGGTGGCCGCGGTCAACGGCGGGCTCGGCGTGCAGACGCCCGCGATGACGCTGAACCGGCTGTGCGGCAGCGGACTGCAGGCGATCGTGTCGGCCGCGCAGGCCATCAGGCTCGGCGACTGCGAGGTCGCGGTGGCCGGCGGCGTGGAGTCGATGAGCCGGGGGCAGTACTGGCTGCCCGCCATGCGCTGGGGGCAGCGCATGCAGGACGGCACCGTGGTGGACGCCATGGTCGGCGCGCTCACCGACCCATTCGACGCCTGCCACATGGGCGTTACCGCCGAGAACGTCGCCGCCGAGTACGGTGTCTCCCGGGCCGATCAGGACGCGCTCGCCGTGGAAAGCCACCGCCGCGCGGCAGCGGCCGCGGACGCGGGGTACTTCAAGGAGCAGATAACACCGGTGGAGGTACCGGCCCGCAAGGGCACGGTGACCGTCGACACCGACGAGCACATCCGGCCGGGCATATCGCTCGACGACCTGGCGCGGCTGCGGCCGGCCTTCGCCGGCGACGGCACCGTCACCGCGGGCAACGCCTCCGGGATCAACGACGCCGCGGCCGCCGTCGTGCTGGCCGACGGGCGGTTCACGCAGCGGCACGGGATCAGCCCGCTCGGGCGGCTGGTCGCCTACAGCCACGCCGGGGTCGAACCGCGGATCATGGGCATGGGACCGGTGCCCGCGACCCGCAGGGTCCTGGAGAGAGCAGGGCTCAAGCTAGACGACATCGACGTTTTCGAGGTCAACGAGGCATTCGCCGCCCAGGCCCTTGCCGTCGTCCGTGAGCTCGGCCTGCCGGAGGACCGGACCAATCCGAACGGCAGCGGCGTATCGCTCGGGCATCCGCTCGGCGCCACTGGCGCCATCCTCACCGTGAAGGCGCTGTATGAACTGCGCCGGACCGGTGGCAGGTACGCACTCGTCACGATGTGCATAGGCGGCGGGCAGGGCATCGCCGCGATATACGAGCGCTGCTAGCGGACAGGCCCGGCGGCGGGAACCGGGCTGGCGACAACGGCGAGGCGACGGCAAGGATCTGACCAGACGATATCGGGAGGTAACGGTGACCGCACAGGAATTTGCGTGGCAGGCGGGAGCGCAGGCCAGTGAGGCCCTTGCCCCTGAGATGGGCTTGCTCGCCCAGCTTGATCCGGCCGACTTCGGCACGTCCCTGCTGACCGCGCTCGCGCGGGCCGCGGGGCGCCCGGCCGAAGCAGGCCGGGCTTGGCTCCGGTTCGGTTCCGCGATGGCCACGGCATGGCCGGTGGCGGTCGCCCGCTGGGCGGGGGCCGATACGCCGCCGCCGGTGCCGCCCGACGAGAAGGACAGGCGGTTCGCTGACCAGGCCTGGAATGACAACCCCGGTTACTTCGCGCTGCGACAGGCCTACCTGGCGACCAGGCGGCTCAGCGAGGAGCTGCTGGCCGCAGGGCGAGGTGATCCGCTGACGGACCAGAAGGCCCAGCTCGCCATGGGCTTCGCGTTCGACGCGCTGGCCCCGACCAATTTCCTGCCGACCAACCCGGCCGCGCTCAAGAAGGCCTTCGACACTGGTGGCGCCAGCGTGCTGGCCGGGACGCGGAACTTCCTCGACGACCTTGAGCGCAACGGCGGCCGGCCGCGCCAGGTGGACACCTCGTCGTTCGAGCTCGGTCGCAACCTCGCGGCGACACCAGGGCGGGTCGTGTTTCGCAACGACCTGATGGAGCTCATTCAGTACGCCCCGCAGACCAAGCGCGTGCGCGCCGTGCCGGTGCTGGCCAGCCCGCCGTGGATCAACAAGTACTACGTGATGGACCTGGCGCCGGGGCGGAGCTTCATCGAGTGGGCGGTCAAGCACCGGCGGACGGTGTTCGCGATTTCCTACCGCAACCCCGATGCCTCGATGCGCGGCATCACGATGGACGACTACCTTATCCACGGCCCGCGGGCCGCGCTTGACGTGATCTGCGACATTACTGGCGCGCCGACCGTCGACATCGTGGGGCTCTGCCTGGGGGGCGCGCTGACGGGAATGCTCGCCGCCTACCTCAGCAAGATCGGGGACGACAGGCTCGGCACGCTGACGCTGCTCAACACGCTGCTCGACTACAGCGAGCCGGGCGTGCTCGGTGCCTTCTCCGACGACCGCACGGTCGCCCGGCTGGCGCGGAAGCTGGAGGAGACCGGTGTGATGCCCGGCTCCCAGATGTCGGTCACGTTCGACATGCTCAGGGCCAACGACCTGGTGTTCAACTACGTGGTGTCCAGCTGGCTGATGGGGCAGAGCCCGGCGGCGTTCGACATCCTGGCGTGGAATTCCGACAGCACGCGGCTGCCGGCCGCCATGCACATCTTCTACCTTCGCTCCTTGTACGGCCGCAACGAACTCGCCCAGGGCAAGCTGGAGCTCGCCGGGCAGTTCCTGTCGCTGGCCGACGCGAAAAAGGACGCCTACATCGTCGGCGCGATCAACGACCACATCGTGCCCTGGGGGTCGTCCTACAAAGCCACGAGCCTGCTCGGCGGCAGCGTCCGGTACGTCCTGTCGAGCGGCGGGCATATCGCGGGCATCGTGAACCCGCCCAGCCCGAAGTCCTGGTATGAGACCGCGGAACACAACCCGCCAGACCCGGCCCAGTGGCGGAAGGACGCGCAGCGCCATGACGGCTCCTGGTGGGAGGACTGGGCGGCCTGGGCCGACGCCAGGGCCGGCAACCTCGTCGCCTCGCCCCCGATGGGCTCGCGTCGCTACCCGGCGCTTGGCGAGGCTCCGGGCGACTACGTCCGGGGATGACGCCCGGTCGCAGTGGTTGGCAAACCAACCATTTGTATGGTATAGTTTCCACATTACCTAGATAGAGGAGAATCCGATGACCGATTCCCGTACTGCCACCCTGGAACTGCAAACGCAGGTTCTGGACTCAATCCGCAAGGGCCAGGAGGCCGTGGTCGACGCGCTCAGGACCTGGGCCGAGGCCGTCCACTCGGTGACGCCGTCGCTGCCGGTCCCCGCCGTGCCGTTCGCCGACAAGCTGCCCAAGCCAAGCGAGCTGGTCGCGGACGCCTACGACTTCGCCGGGCAGCTGCTGGCCGCGCAGCGGAAGTTCGCCGAGGACGTAATCCAGATCACTGCCCCCGTGGTGGGCGAGGCGCCGGCGTCGGCGGCCAAGAAGACGGCCGGAGCCAAGTAAAAAGTCGCAAAGCCCGCCCACGGGCGGAACACCATGCGCGGCACTCGGGCCGGAACCGGGCGCCGCGCATGTGGCTGTGCGTCAGCTATATTCGGCGGACGGAGGTGATGTCATGAGCGATCCGTGGAGCGTACAGACTGAGGCACTGGGCGCGTTCATCCGGAGCCAGCGCGAGCTAGCCCAGCTCTCCCTGCGCCAGCTCGCCGAGCTGACCAAGCTCTCACATCCGTACCTGAGCCAGATCGAGCGCGGCATGCACCAGCCCTCGGTACGGGTCCTCAAGGAGCTCTCCGAGGCGCTCAACGTGTCCGCGGAAACGCTGCTCATGCAGGCTGGCCTCCTCGCGGGAGACGACCGGGTCCTGAACGACGCTGACATGACCGAACGGGTGAAGGCGGCGGTCCGGGCCGACCACCGGCTGAGCGACGCGCAGCAGGCGGCGCTTATCGCCGTTTACGACAGCATGCTCCACGCCTGACCCCCGGTGGCTGCCGAAAACGCTGTTGCTCCTGCACGAGAACGCGGTGCTGCCGGAACGCCGGGCGGGTGCGGCGGGCCGGCTGGCCGGGCAGCCCGCGTTACAGCAGCGGCACCGAGCCGCTGACCGTGGTGCCCGCGCCGGGGGCGGAGTCCCAGCGGACGGTCCCGCCGATCGCGCCGAGCCGGTCGGCCATGTTCGTGTAGCCGTGACCGCTGCGGGCGAGGGCCACGTCGAATCCGGGGCCGTCGTCGGCGACGGAGAACAGCAGGCCGCCCGACTCCTCCCACAGCCGCACCTCCACCGAGGCGCCCGCGGCGTGCTTGGCCGCGTTCTGCAGCGCCTCGAGGCAGCAGAAGTACACCGCGCTCTCCACGTCGAGGCCGTACCGGCCGATCTCAGGCGCGGTGACGGCGACCGGCAGGGGCGACCGCCGCCCGGCGGCCCGCAGCGCCTCGGGGAGGCCGCTGTCGGCGAGCAGCGGCGGGTAGATGCCGTGCGCGAGGTCGCGCAGCTCCTGGATGGTGGCCTTCACCTCGTCGGCGAGCTGGTCGAGCATCGCCGCCGCCGTCTCCGCGTCCTCGGTGACCAGGTCCCTGGTGAGCCGCAGGTTCACCGCGAGCGCGACCAGGTGCTGCTGCGCGCCGTCGTGCAGGTCGCGCTCGACCCGGCGCCGCTCGGCGTCGGCGCTCGCCACGATGCGGGCCCGGGACCGGCGCAGTTCCTCGGCCTGCTTGCGCAGCTCGTCGAGGGTGGTCGCCAGCGCGGTGTCCAGCCGGGCGTTGTGCAGCGCGAGGCCGACCTGCCTGGCCAGCTCGGTGAGTACCCGGTCGTCTTCGGCCGAGAACGGGTCGGCTTCGGCCGGGCGCCGCACCACGATGAGGCCGAGCAGTTCGCCGGCGTGGCTTACCGGGGCGACGCGCAGCAGGGCGGACGCATCGGCCGGGCTGCCGCCCCGGCTCTCAAGGAGCGCCGGCAGCCAGACGGAGGCCCAGGCGTGGCCGGACACCCCGGCCCGCGCGATAACCGGGCGCTCCCGTTCCCCGATGATCAGCGACCTGGCGCCGGTGTCGGGGACGGCGGCGGTCCGCTCGAGCACGTCGCCGAGGCCGGTGTAAACCTCGGCGGAGGTCAGGGCCATCGTCTTGCGAAGCGACTCGGCGAGCTGCAGCAGCAGCTCGTCCATGGCGATCGCCCGCGTCATCCGCGACCCGAACGTCCGCAGCACCTCATCGGGCGCCTGCCTGGCCCCGAACACCTGCCGGTTGGCCCAGTCGATGAGCCGTTCCCTGGCGGGGGCGAAGCTGACCGCGGCGACGGCGGCGGCCACCATGGACAGCCCGAGCAGCCGCTGGTCGGACGGGTCGGACGGGTGCCGGCCGAGGCCCAGGATGACCACCAGGTAGATGACCGACACCGTGGCGGCGAAGCCGGCCACGGCGAGGACCTGCACGAGCAGCCGCCCGCCGTGCGCGCCGAGGCGTGGCACGTTCCCCGCGGCCAGGCCGAGCGGGAAGCACACCATGAAAGCCTCGGCGACCGGGCCGGTCGGCGCGGGCCAGCCGATGAGCAGCGACAACACGGTGACCGCGAGCGCGAGGCTGCACCCGGCGGCCCCGCCGATCGCCGCCCAGCGCATCCGCTCCCTGTCCCTGGCCGACGCGCCGTCATAGCGCAGCCGGGCGGCGGGGAAGACGACCGCCACCGCGGCCGACCAGATCAGCACGGCGAGCCAGGCAGGAATATCCTGGCCGGCGGCGGCGAGTGAGCCGCCGACGGCGAGCGCGATGCCGTAGGCGGCGAGCGCGCAGGCGCCCCGGCCCCGGGTGCGGAGCCGGCCGTCGGGCAGCGAGAGCACCAGGTGGACCGAGACCGCGACCAGCAGGGCCGCCGCGACCAGGCCCACCGCGACCGTGAGATGGTGCGCGGTCCCTGGCCCGTGACCGGACGCCTCCGCGGCGAGCCGGGCGCTGAGCCGGTCGGTGGCGAACGCCACCGCGCCGAGCGCGGCCCCCGCGGCCTGCAGCCACAGCGGCGTCCGTTCCGGCGCGAGTAGGGCCGCCACACAGGACACTGCCCAGGCAGCGATCAGCGCGGACGTCACCCAGGCGGTGGCGGTGATACCGCCGGGCACCTTGACGAGCAGCCCGGCCACCGCCAGGCCAGCCGCGGCGAGCGGCAGCAGCACGCCAGCGAGCAGCAGCCGCCCCCGGCCGGCGGGCCCGCCCCGGCCCGCCGTCGCCGGGGCGGGACGGACGGGCGCGACGGCACGGTCCGCCGCAGCGGCCTGGTAGGCCCCGAGTACCCGGTCGACCGCGCCGGCGCCCGCTTGCTCGCTCATCGCGCTTGCCTGCCGCACTCGGCTATCGCACTGGCGCGGGCGCCGCGCCGGCCGTCGTGACACCCTCGATCCGGCCGTCGCGCATGGTCACGATGCGGCTGGCGGCGTCGGCGACGGCCTGGTCGTGGGTGACCAAGATGATCGTCTGGCCCGCCCGGTGGAGCCGGCGCAGCAGCTCGATGATCTCGGCGCCGCCCGCGGAGTCAAGCGCGCCGGTCGGCTCGTCGGCGAGCAGCAGCGTGGGCTGGTTGGCGAGCGCGCGGGCGATCGCCAGCCGCTGCCGCTGACCGCCGGAGAGCACGCCGGGCACCGCGGCGGCCTTGTCGCCGATGCCGAGCAGGTCGAGCAGGTCACGGGCCCGGGTTTCCGCCATCTTCCGGCGCCGCCCGGCGATGACCGACGGTAGGACCACGTTCTCAAGCACGGTCATGCCCTCGAGCAGGTTGAAGAACTGGAACACGATGCCCATGTGCTTGCGTCGCAGCCTGGCCAGGTCGTCCTCGGTCCGGCCGGTCACCGTCTCCCCGGCCACCGTGATCGTGCCCTCGTCGGGCACGTCGAGGCCGGCCACCAGGTTGAGCAAGGTCGACTTGCCGCAGCCCGACGGGCCCATGACGGCGACGAACTCCCCGGCGCGCACCGTCAGGTCGATGCCGCGCAGCGCCCGCACCGGCGCGTTCTCCGCCTCAAAGGTCTTGCGCAGGCCGGTGACGGTCAGCGCGTCTCGTCCCGTGACTTCCATATCTTCCATTTCCGGTTACCTTCAGCCTTCCTCGCCGCCGCGGCCGGCGCGTTCCCGGCCGCCGCGTTCCCTGATGCCGGCGTCCCCGGCCTGTCTTGCGCCGCTCGCGTGTCCGCCGGGCGGGGTGTCTCCGCCCGCGCCCGTTCGGTCGGCCCGGGCGTGGCCGCCGGCTCCGGCTGGGCATCCGCGGGCGGTTCCGCCGGCCCGGCCGCGCCGATCTTGAAGGGCTGCACGGCGGTTTCGCGGCCCTTGACCAGCTGCGGTGGCAGCGCGGTCAGCGGGACGGGCGAGGTGAGGGCGCTCTTCGTGGCCGCGGAGATGACCGTCTCGCCGGCCGCGGCGAACTGCTGGAGCCGCTGCGCCAGGTTCACCGTGTCGCCGACCAGCGTGTACTCCAGGTGCTCGACCGAGCCGAGCAGCGCCGCGGCCGCCTCCCCGGTGGACAGCCCAAGGCCCAGCCCGAACTCCGGCAGCCCGGCGTCGAGCCAGGCGACGTTGATCTCCGCCTGCAGCGCGTGCATGCCCGCCGCCGCGGCGACGGCGCGGTCGGCGTGGTCGGGCTGCGGGAACGGCGCGCCGAACACGGCCATCACCGCGTCGCCGACGAACTGCATCACCGTGCCGCCCTCGCCGAGTATCGCCTTGTTCATCGCGGCCCGGTGGGTGTTGAGCTGGCCCGCGAGCTGCGACGGGTCGGCGTGCTCGGCGATCGCCGAGTAGGACCTGATGTCGCTCATCAGCACGGTGACGACGACCCGTTCCGTCTCGCCGATGCGCAGCGAGGACTCGCGCAGCTTGGATGCCAGCCCGGACGGCAGCAGCCTGGACAGGGTCTCGCCCTGCTCCTCGCGGTCGACGATCGCCTGGTGCAGCTGCCGCAGCCGGTTCAGCGCCAGCTGGTCGCCCGCGGACACGCCGGCGGCCAGCTTCACGAACATCGCCTCGACCTCCGCGTCCACCACCGACGGCGGGATGCCGCGCAGCGCCGCGATCGCCTTGATCGTCCTGCCCTCCGCGACGAGGCCGAGCAGCCGCTCCTCGGGCTGCGTCAGCCCGCCCGGTGCCACCACCGGGCGGACCAGGGCCTCGACGATCGCCGGGTCGAGCGCGGTACCACCGGTCGCCACCGACCTGATCGCGTCGGCCAGCTGCGTGCCTTCCGCGACCCGGTCCTTGAGCAGGTACCCGTAACCCGCCGCCCCGTCCGCCAGCAGCGAGACCGCGTACTCCGGGTCGTCGTACTGTGACAGCACGACGACGCCGGTGCCGGGCAGCCGGGAGCGGACCTCCCGGGCGGCGTCGATCCCCTCGCGGCGGAACGACGGCGGCATCCGCACGTCGGTCACCAGCACCTGGGGCTCGAACTTGGCGCAGCCGTCGACAACGCCGTCGTAATCCGCGGCGACGCCAACCACGCGCAAGTCGGCATTGCGCTCGATCAGCGCGCGCACTCCCTCGCGGACGATCAGGTTGTCATCGGCGAGGAAGACGTCGATGGCATGTCCCGTCTCCACGGTCCAAATGTTCCCGTACGGGTGATAACCGCGCCAGTGGGCGAGCCACACTGGGCCGTGGTAGTGCTAGCACGCCGGCGCACGCGCGTCACCTTCCTGGTGGCTCGCGCGCGCGTGCCCTACGTTGACCGCCATGACCAGTGCTCTGGTGTCACCATGAGCCCGGCGATCCGGCTCGCCGCGCACAAGCTGCGCGCCGGCTGGCGTGGCTGGGCGGCCCTCGCGCTGCTCATCGCGATCGCCGGCGGTGCCGTGCTGACCGCGGCGGCCGGCGCGATCAGGACCGACACCGCCTACCCGCGGTTCCTCACCGCCGCGCACGCCGCCGGCGCGCTGGTCGCCCCGGACGGCTCAGGGCTGACGGGTTACGACGCCGCGCTCGCCGCGCTGCCCGGCGTCGAGGCCAGCGCCACGGTCGTCGGCATCAACGCGGCGCCGGTCGGGCCCGGCAGCACGCCCGACAACGCCGCCTCGGTGGGCGCGCCGCTCGACGGCCACTTCGGCCAGACGATGGAGATCCCCAGGCTGCTCGCCGGGCGGCTGCCCGCCGCGAACGCGCCGGGAGAGGTCGCGGTCGACCAGAACGCCGCCAGCCAGCTGCACCTGCAGGTCGGGTCCGTGCTGCCGCTTGTCGCTTCCCATAACGATGGGTCCCACGTCCTCCGGCTCGACGAGCGGGTGACGGGGATCTTTGTCACGACCGATTCCGTCGTCACGGTCAACGTGCAGGCCCAGTCGGCGCAGGTGCTGGCGAGTCCCGCGCTGTACCGCAAGCTCGGCCCCAACTACGAGGCGTTCGACGGCGCGTACGTGACGCTCAGGCCGGGCACGTCGATGTCCGCGCTCAATGCCGCCGCGCAGGCGCTCGCCAGGCGCTACCCGGCTACCAACGGCCAGGTGTTCGTCTCCGACCAGTCCGTGCAGGAGGCAACGGTCGAGCGGGCGATCCGCCCGCAAGCGGTCGCCCTCGCGCTATTCGCCGCGGCCCTCGCGCTCGCCGTGCTGCTGATCGTCGGCCAGGTCGCCGTCCGGCTGCTGACCGGCGCGGCAGGCGACAACGCCTCGCTCGCGGCGCTCGGCATGACCCGCCGCCAGCTGCTCGCGGCCGGCCTGGCGGAAGTCGGCCTGGCGGTGACCGCCGGCGCGGCGCTAGCCGTGGGCATCGCCGTCGCGGCTTCGCCGCTGAGCCCGATCGGCCCGGCCAGGCTCGCCGAGCCCGACCCCGGTGTCAGCGTGAACGGCCTGGTGCTCGGCGCCGGGTTCGCCGTCATCGTCGCGCTGCTGCTCGCCCGGGTCGCGGTCACCGCCTGGCGGCAGGCGTCGGTCAGGGCAGCCATCGGCTCCTCCGGCCAGGTGGCGCCGGCCAGCGGCCAGGACCGTCGGCCGCTCCTCGCCGACCGGCTCGCCGCGGCCGGGGCGCCGCTCGCGGCGGTCACGGGCCTCCGGTTCGCTCTCGCACCGGGCCGCGGCCGGGACAGCCTCCCGGTCCGCAGCGCGCTTCTCGGCCTCGCGGTGGCGGTAGCCGCGGTCGGCGCCGCGGTCACCTTCGGCGCGAACCTGCTGCGGCTGGTCGATACGCCCGCCCTCTACGGGCAAACCTGGGACGCCTCGTTCGACGCTCAGTTCGGCACGGTCACCACCCAGCAGTTCGCCAAGACCACCGGGCAGATGCCGCAGATCATCGACGTGACGTTCGGCCTGCACGGCACCGTGTCGATCAGCGGCCAAGGCGGTGCCGCGGGGCAGGCCACCGTCATCCCTGCGATCGGGCTGGCTCGCGGGACCGGACCGATGCTGTCGCCGACGGTGCTCGTCGGCCGTGCGCCGCGCACCGCCGGTGAGATCGTCCTCGGTACCTCGGTGCTGCGTCAGTTCGGGCTGAGCGTCGGGCAGCATGTCACCGTGGGCACGCCGTCAGGCCCGCGCTCGATGCTCATCACCGGCAGCGCGGTCTTCCCCTACTTCGGCCAGGGCAGCTTCACGCCTACCGACGTCGGCGAGGGCGCGGAGACCGTTGCGACCGTGCTCGCACCGCAGGCCGGCCCGACCAGCAGCGGCCAGCCCAGCCACGGCCCGCCCAGCTACGAGTTCGCGCTGATCTCCTTCGCCCCGAGCACCGCGAAGCAGGTTGCCCTGGCGACGATCGAGCGCCGCTGGGCACCGTTCTGCGCGAGCCTCCAGCAGTCCACCTGCGTGGTCACCAGCCAGCGGCCGAACACGGTGAACAACTACGCCTATATCGACGGTACCCCCGCCGTGCTGGCCGCCGTGCTCGCCGTGCTCGGCCTCGGCGTGCTCGCCCAGTTCACCGCCGCCTCCGCCCGGCGGCGGCGCCGCGACTACGCGATACTCAAGGTCCTCGGGCTGCGCCGCGCGCAGCTGCGCGCGGTGGCCCTCTGGCAGGCCTCGGCGGTCACCGTCGCCGCCCTGGTGATCGGGATCCCGCTCGGCGTGGTGGCCGGCCACTGGGCCTGGGCGGCGTTCGCCTACCAGGCCGGCCTGTCCACCGGCGCGATCACCCCGCTCCGGGTCCTGTGGCTGGTTCCGGCCGCGCTCGCCGCCACCGCCCTGGTGGCGCTGCCCGCTGCCCGCCGGGTGGCGGCCCTGCCCGCCATGGTCACCCTCCGCACCGAGTAGCCCCCCGCGCGACTTCCTAACCTTCCCGCCCGGGAGCCGTTCCGCCCCGGCACCTCCCGCGCACCGGGAATCCCGGCTGAACCGCGTGGCACATGCTTACGTTCTGGATGATGGGTGCTTCGTGCCCGGGATGCACGGTTTACCGCGGCGGGGCCGTCGCGGCGCGGGCCCTCCGCGCGCGGACGGCCCGGCGCCAGGATCCGGATGGTGAGTGATGACCGCGCCCTTCCGTCGTTTCCCGCTGCTGGCGTTCGCCGTGGCGGGCATCGCTGCCGCCACCGCCTGCTCCGCGGCCCCGGGCCAGCCGGGCGCCGGGCTGCCCGCGTCGCCCGTCGCGCCCGCGCCGTCGTCCGCGCCGACGCCGCTCGTGGTGCCCGCGGGGGAGGGCGGCGGCGCGCTGTCCGTGCCGCGCACGCTCACCCTGCCGGCCGGCTGGACCGCAAGGGTGTGGGCGCGGGTGCCGGACGCGCGGATGGCGGCGTGGACACCGCAAGGGGACTTGCTGGTCAGCCAGCCGAACCGGGGCAGCGTCGTGGAGTTGCGGCCGGACGCGGCGGGCACCGCGACCGTGACGATGCTGCTGTCCGGGCTGACCAACCCGCAGGGCCTCGCGTTCGCCGTGGTCGGCGGCCGGCCGGTGCTGTACGCCGCGGAATCGGACCAGGTCGACTCCTACCCGTGGGAAGCCGGCGGGACCGTCGGCGCCCGCACCGTGATCGCCGCGGGGCTGCCCGACCTCGACCCGAACGGCGACGACGACCACCGGCTCAAGGACGTGACGGTCGCCCCGGACGGCACCGTCTACTTCAACGTGGGCAGCTCGTCCAACGCCAACCCGGATGACCGGTCGATGATGCCGCAGCGGGCGGACATCATGGCGATGCGCCCCGACGGCAGCGACCTGCGGGTGGTAGAGCGGGGCGTGCGCAACGGCGAGGGCCTGGCGGTCGCGCCGGACGGCACGGCCTGGACGGCGGTGAACGAGCGGGACAACATCCCTTACCCGGTCCACGGGCCCTACGCGACGGACGGCGACGCGTTCGGGAAGGTCATCCGCGCGTACGTGAACGACCACCCGCCCGACGAGGTGGTCCCCGTCACCGCGGGACGCGACGTCGGCTGGCCGTACTGCGACCCGGACCAGGACGACAGCCACCCGGCGGGGTCGCTGGCCGACGTCCCGCTCGTGCCCAACGCGGTCACCAACCCGGGCGGCACCGCCCTCGACTGCGCGAAGCTCCCGCCGGCCGAGGTGGGGCTGCCCGCGCACAGCGCGCCGCTCGGCCTGAGCTTCCTGGCCGGCAGCAAGCTACCCGCGCCGTGGTCGGACGGCGCCGTGGTCGCCGTGCACGGCTCGTGGAACCGCCAGCCGCCGCAGCCGCCGGCCGTGCTATGGCTGGCCTGGGACGCCGCGACGCGCACGCTGAAACCTGCCGTCAGCCTGGCCGGCGGATTCGAGAACGCCGGCGGCACCTTCTGGGGGCGCCCGGTGGACGCGGTGCCAGGCCCGGACGGCGCGCTGTACGTGACCGACGACGCGGCCGGGGCGGTGTACCGGCTGGCCCCGCCGGGCTGACCAGCCCCGCCCCCGGCGACCAGCGGCGACGTGCGGGCATCCCGGCGTGCGGGGTGCTGGCACGAAGGCGTGGTTACGCGCTGCCCCCCTCCTGCGACCAGGCAAAGGACGCCATACTGCCTGAATGCACGCCGCTGAGGCCTTCCGCGTCGCCTGGTACCGGTTCGCGCGTACCCTGCGCCGCCGGTGGACGGGGTACCTCGCCATCACCCTGCTGCTCGGCCTCGTCGGCGGCCTCGCCATCGGCTCGGTGGCCGCGGCCCGCCGCACCCAGGGCGCGTACGCCGCGTACCTGGCCGCCACGAACCCGTCCGACCTGACCGTGCTGACCGGGCTGTCCGGCGCCACTGGCGCGTCCGGCTACGCCCCCGCCGTCATCAAGAAGATCGCCGCGCTGCCAGGCGTGCGGCATGTCGCCAGCTACGCCGAGCTGAACGTGGCGATCCTCCGCCTGAACGGGCAGCCGGTCGCGGCCCCGTACATCGCCGGGCCGCTGCCCGGCAGCGTGGACGGCGAGTACTTCAGCACCGACCGGGTCACCGCCGTCCAGGGGCGGCTGCCCGACCCGTCCCGCCCGGACGAGATCGCGATGGACGCCAAGGGGACCTCGGGGTCGGTGCGCGTCGGCACCGTCGCCGAGCTCGGGTTCTTCACCAACGCGGAGCTGAACGAGCTGTACGCGGGCAAGCACGTCACGCCCGTCGCCCGGCAGCAGGTCACGGTCGTCGGCGCGGTCGTCTACAGCTCCGAGGAAACGCAGGACGACATCGACACCCAGCGCGACGGCGGCGCGCTGTTCACCCCCGGGCTGACGAGGAAGCTGATCGGCTGCTGCGCCTTCGCCACCGAGACCGTCGTCCAGCTGCGGCCGGGGACGAGCGTGGCTGGCGCTGAGGCCGCTATCCAGTCAGTGCTGCCCGCCGGGTTCCCCATCGAGTTCTACGACACCTCGCTCACCGTGGCCAAGGCAGAGCGGGCGATCGCGCCCACCTCGTTCGCCCTTGCGGTCTTCGGCGGCATCGCCGCCCTGGCCGCGCTGATCATCGCGGGGCAGGTCATCGGCCGTCAGCTGCGTCGTGACCGCGCCGACCTGGCGACCATGCGCGCGCTCGGCGCGGGCCCGGCGGTGACGACCGCCGACGGCCTGCCCGGGGTCCTCGCCGCCGTCGCCGCGGGCGCGCTGCTCGCCGCGGGCGCCGCGGTGGCCTTGTCACCGCTCGCGCCCCTTGGCGCGATCCGGGCGGTCTACCCGACCCCGGGCGTGGCGTTCGACTGGACGGTCTTGGGCGCCGGCGTCGCGGTGATCATCGCCGTCATGTCCGGCGCCGCACTTGTCATCGCCCGCCGTCGTGCCCCCCGTCCGCCGGCCGCCGGCGCCCGGCCGTACCGTCCGCTCGGCGCGCGCGCCGTCCGCGCGGCGCAGGCGCTCGGCCTGCCGGTGCCGGCCGCCGAGGGCGTCCGGCTGGCGTTCGGCCCGGGCGCGGACCGTGACCAGGTGACGGTGGCGCCCGCGATCCTCGGGACCGTGCTCGCCAGCGTGGTCATGATGGCGACGATCACGTTCGGGTCGAGCCTGACGACGCTCGTCTCGCAGCCCGCGCTGTACGGCTGGAACTGGACCTTCGACCTCAGTTCCGGCAATACGACGGACAGCGTGCACGCCGCCGCCCCGGTCCTCGACGCCGACCGGGCGGTCGCCGCGTGGACCGGCATCTATTACGCCACGGCCAGAATCGAAGGCCAGACCGTCCCCGTCATCGGCATGACACCGGGCTCGCCGATCGCGCCGCCGCTGCTGTCGGGCAACGGGCTGCGGGCGCCGGACGAGGTGGTGCTCGGCGCCGCCACGCTGGCCGCGCTGCACAAGCAGGTGGGCGACTGGGTGACCGTGACCGACGGAGGCACCGCGCCGTTCCGGCTGCGGATCGCCGGCACCGCCACGCTGCCCTCGCTCGGCGTGGCGGGAACCCTGCATACCGAGATGGGCACCGGCGCCGTCCTTGACTACCAGCACATTCCCGGCGCCACGGCGGACGCGCCGAACGAGATCCTCGTCACCCTCCGCCCGGGCGCGGACGTCGCCGCGCAGCAGAACTTCCTGCAGCAGAAGATCGTCCCAGCCCGGAACGGCGGCGTGGTCAGCACCGTTCAGCGTCCTGCCGAGATCACCGACTACCGCTCCATGGGCGCGGCGCCGCTGATCCTGGCCGGCGCCCTGGCGGCCGGCGCGGTCGCCTCGCTGTGGCTGACCCTGGCCGCCTCCGTCCGCCGCCGCCGCGCCGACCTCGCGCTGCTGAAGACGCTCGGCCTGACCAGGCGCCAGCTCGCCGCGACGGTCGCCTGGCAGTCGACCGTCGCCGTGGCGGCCGGGGCGCTGGTCGGCGTCCCGCTCGGCATCGCGCTCGGCCGCTACCTGTGGGACCTGTTCGCCCGCCAGATCAGCGTCATCCCCGAGCCGTCGGTCCCCGTGCTCATCGTCGTTCTCGTCATCGCCGGCGCCCTGGTGGCGGCCAACCTGGTGGCGGCGATCCCCGGCCGGGCCGCCGCCCGCGTCCCGGCGGCCGCCCTGCTACGAACGGAGTGAACCATGACGGGGCCCTGGCCGTACGCGCGCTAGCAGACGCTTCACAATCCGTCAACTGCCCGATGTCTTCATACGCACCTGACGGCACCATGAGGACCGGAACCTCACAGCAGGGACCAGCGGACGCGGCACGCCCCAGGGGTCACCGTTAGAGTTGCCCGTCACAAGCCCCGAGTGGCGCGTCCGCTTTACCTGCACTGGTTCGAATCTCGTTTCCGAAGCGGCCGCTGCGACCGCGCGGACCGTGGCCGCGGTCCGCGCGGTCGTCACCCGTACCCGGCCGTCACCGCAGCTGTCGGTCACCCGCTCCCGCCAGTCACCCGTCCCCGCTCGTCACTCGGTGCGCAGCACCGCGGCGGGGCGCAGCCGGGCGGCCCGCCAGCCGGGCCAGGCGGCGACCAGGTTGGCGAGCAGCAGGGTGACGGGCACGACGAGCAGCACCGAGGGCAGCGGGATGCTGGCCGCGGGCGAGATGCCGGCCTGGTTCGCGAAGGCCGCCCAGGCCAGGCGGCCGGCCAGCACGCCGACGGGCAGGCCGGCCAGCAGCGCGACGGCGGCGAAGGCGCTGGCCTCCCAGGCGACCGCGGCGAGCACCTGGCGCCTGGTGAACCCGAGCGTCTTGAGCATCGCGAGGTCGCGGCGGCGCCGCCGCACCCCGGTGAGCAGCACGTGCGACAGGGTGCCCGCGGCGAGCACCGCCAGCGCGGCGGCGAGCGCGAGCGGGGTGTCCCTGATGCTGGCGTAATTCTTGATGTTGCCTGGCCCCTGGTCGGCGACCGGCGCGATGAGGCAGGAGCCAACCGGGCAGCCGCTTTGCCGCAGGTGGGCGGTGATCGTGGCGGCGTTCGCCGTCAGGTCGGCGCCGGGCCGGTACCTGAGCAGGAAGAAGTTGTAGCAGGTGATGCTGGGTGCACAGCCGGCCGTCGCGGTCGGGCTCTGCGCCGCTACCCCGCCGGTGCCCGGGTGGGCAAGGGTTTCATCTCCCGTACCGCCGGAGGGTGGCACCACGGTCGGCCGGCGCGCTGGCGCACCGTGCTGATTCACCGGGCCGGTGTGTCCCGGTATGCGCGCCTGGTCCGCATGCGTCCTAGACAGTCCCAGATCGGCGCGGTCCTAGGTCCGCGGCGCCCCGGACGGCAGGCTTGGGCAACACCCGAGTGCTGATGCCGCATCGATATGCGTCAGTTGACCGATGTCTGCTGACGTCACTCACAGCAGCATAAGGTTGCGCACCTAGCGTGCGCCACGTCATCAACGGCTACTAACCTCAGACCTCGCCGAATGCGGCGGGCGCGGCCCGGGGGAACGCGAGGAGAGCAGCCCGTGTTCGTTCACGCCCTGTCCGGGGCCGCGTCGTTCGCCGCATGCCTGCGACTGTTCCGGTCTTACCCCCTGGCGCTGAACCCGTCCTGGCCCGGCGATCCCGGCCCGGTCGCGGCCCGTCATGCCGCCGGCTGGCGCGGCTCGATCGTGCTGCGCTACCGGGGCCTCGAGGACCCGGGCTTCTACGTGCTCGCCCAGCATCCGGCCGAGCATTTCACGCTGCGACCGTGGCGCGCGCGCGACGGTGAGTGCCACGAGATCAGGCCGGGGACGCCGGTGCCGGTAGCAAGCCACCGGATCGTCACCGAGGGCATGCCCGTGCCGCGCGACGGCGCGCTGCTCGGCTGGGTGAGCGATCGGCAGGTCACGGCGCTGCTCACCGTGCACCACGGCGGGCGGGGCGGGGAGGGCGGGCCGGACAGGGCGGGCGGGCAGGGAGAAAACGGCCCGGCGGGACGGCCTGGCGTGCCGGAGGTCCGCGTGCTCGCCATGGTGGGCAGCGAGCCCATCCGCTGGCCGCCGTTCGCCGCGAGCCCGCTCGACGACGGGCGGCTGTGGGAGTACATGGAGTTGGGTGAGCTGGTCGACCTGACCCCAGTGCTGTACCGGGCCGAGGGCGCGTACTGGGTGCCGTCGCAGCACCCGGACCGCGCCCGCCGGGGGCACGGCTGCGCGGTACTCGGCCGCAGTATCGAGGGCCTGGAGTACTGGGTGCCAGCAGGCGTCTACATGGACCACTGGATGCTCCGCGAGGGCGTGCCGACCCCGCCTGCGACCCACCTGATCACCCTCCCGGGCGCCACCGACCTGTCCCGCCGCCCGGTCGCCTGCTAGCGGCCGGTCTCGGTCATCATGGTGGACATTTGGGTACATCCGAGTGTGCCCAAATGTCCACCATCACCGCCTGGCCCGCTGAAGCTGTTGATAACAGCAAGAAGCCCCGAAGGGCTCAGCGCCGGAATGGGCCGTGGGGCCGGCTAGAGGCCGGCCTCCGGCTCGCGGAGCGGGAAGTGGCAGGCCGCCTTGTGCCCCTCGGCGGTGAAGGTCCGCAGCGGCGGCTCCTGCGCGGCGCACACGTCCTGCACCCGCGGGCACCGGGTGCGGAACCGGCAGCCGGACGGCGGCGCGACCGCGGACGGGAGCTCGCCGCGCACGCCTTCGGTACCCTTCGCCCGCTCTAGTGACGGGTCGGCGACCGGCACCGTGTCGATGAGGCCGCGCGTGTACGGGTGGATGGGCGCCGAGTACACGTGCCAGGCCGGGCCGACCTCGACCATCTTGCCCAGGTACATCACGCCGATCAGGTCGGACATGTAGCGCACCACGCCCAGGTCGTGCGAGATGAACAGGTACGTCAGCCGGTGCTCGCGCTGCAGGTCGAGCATGAGGTTCAGTATCTGCGCCTGGATCGACACATCGAGGGCGGACACCGGCTCGTCGGCGACGATCAGCCCCGGCCGCAGCATCAGCGCCCGGGCGAGGCCGAGGCGCTGCCGCTGCCCGCCGGAGAACTCGTGCGGGTAGCGCTCGGCCGCGGCGGCCGGCAGCCCCACCTCGTCGAGCAGCGCGCTCATCCGCCGCCGCTGCTCGGCCCGGTCCCCGTCCCGCTGGATGACGAGCGGCTCGCGCAGGATCGTGCTGACCCGCATCCGCGGGTCCATGGACGCGTACGAGTCCTGGAACATCAGCTGCACCTGCCGTGCCTGCCGCCGCCGCTCCCGGCGCGGCAGCGAGGCCAGGTCACGCCCGCCGAGCACGATCGAGCCGGCATTGGGCTTCTCCAGGCCCACGATCAGCCGTCCGATGGTGGTCTTACCGCACCCCGACTCGCCGACCAGGCCGAACGTCGACCCGACGGGTATGGCGAAGGACACGTCGGCGACGGCGGAGACCTGCCCCACCTTGCGTTGGAGCACCGCGCCCGCGGTCACCGTGAAGTTCTTCACCAGCCGTGAGACGGTGAGCAGCGGCGCGTCCACCGTCCCGTCGGCCGCCGGCCTGCCCCCGCGCCCGCCGGCCAGCGCCGTGTTGGCCACCACAGCGCCGTTGGCCGCCGCGCCCGTGGCCGCCGCCGACGACCGCTCAACCGCTGGCAGGTCAGGCGGCTCGGACACGAACGGCGTGGACGGGTCGCGCACCTCTGCTGACGACCCCACCGGGTAGTAGCAGCGGAACCGGTGCGCGCCGTCCAGGTCGGTCATCCCCGGCTCGTCCTTCACGCACGACTCACGCGCGTACCGGCACCGCGGCGCGAACTTGCACCCGGGCGGTGGCGCGGTCAGGTCCGGCGGCTGGCCGGGGATGTTGTACAGCCGCCGCACGGCCTCCTCCGCGCCGGCCTTCTCCGGCAGCGCCTCGAACAGCGCCTCGGTGTACGGGTGCCGCGGGCTCTTGAACAGCACGTCCGTCGGTGCCGTCTCCACGATCCGCCCGGCGTACATCACCGCCACCCGGTCGGCGCGGCCCGCGATGACCCCCAGGTCGTGCGTCACCAGGATGACCGCCATCCCAAGCCGCTGCCGCAGCGAGTCGATGAGCTCAAGGATCTGCTTCTGGATGGTGACGTCGAGCGCGGTGGTCGGCTCGTCGGCGATGAGCAGCTTGGGCTCGCAGGCCAGCGCCATCGCGATCATGACGCGCTGCCGCATCCCGCCGGACAACTGGTGCGGGTAGTTCGACACCCGCTCCGACGGCTTGGGCATCCCGACGAGGCCGAGCACCTCAACCGCCCGGGCCAGCGCCTGCTGCTTGGACGCGCCCCGGTGCAGCCGCACCGACTCGGCGATCTGGTCGCCGATCGTCATCGTCGGGTTCAGCGAAGTCAGCGGGTCCTGGAAGATCATCCCGATCTGGTTGCCGCGCACCCGCTCCATCTCGGATTCCGGCAGCACGGCCACGTCGGTGCCGTCGACCACGATGCGGCCGCCGACCACCTCGCCGCCGGACGGCAGCAGCCGCATGACGGACAGCGCGGTCATCGTCTTGCCGCTGCCCGACTCGCCGACGATGCCGAGGCACTCGCCCGGATCGACCGTCAGCGACACGCCGTCGATGGCGTGCACGGTGGCCCGGCGCAGCTTGATCTCCATGCGCAGGTCTTCGATGGACAGGAGCGGAGTCAACGGAAAGATGTCCTCCCAGGTAGGAAACTCAGCGCCGCTGCAGGCGGACCTCGAACGCGTCGCGCAGCGCGTCACCGATGAAGTTGATGGCGATGACCACGAGGATGATCGCGATCCCGGCCGGGAAAATCTGCCACCAGTAACCGTCGTAGACCGAGTTGATGCCGGCGTTGAGCATGCCGCCCCAGTCGGTCTGCGGCGGCCGGATGCCGAGGCCCAGGTAGGACAGCGCCACGATCAGCAAGATCGCGTCGGCGACCTGGAAGGTGGCGTTGACGATGATCGTGCCGATGGCGTTCGGCGCGATGTGCCGGAACACGGCCCGCGCCGACCCGCCGCCCATCACCCGCATCGCCTGTACGTAGTCGCGCACCCGCAGCGACAGCGCCTCGCCGCGGATCAGCCGCGAGGTGGTCAGCCACGAGGTCAGCGCGATGACCAGGATCAGCTCTGTTTCCGTCGGCGGGAACATGGACACCACCACCAGCGCGAGGAACAGGGTGGGGATGGCGAGCAGCGCGTCGACCAGCCGCATCATGATCGCGTCGGTGATCCCGCCGAAGTACCCCGCGACCGCGCCCCACAGCGTGCCGACCACGGTGGCGAGCACCGCGGCGGCCAGCCCCACCTCCAGCGAGATCTGCCCGCCGACCATGAGCCTGCCGAGGACGTCGTAGCCGTTCTGGTCGGTGCCGAGCGGGTGCCCGGGGACGGGCGGCAGGTTCTCGTTCGCCAGGTCCACGTGCACCTGGTCGGTGTTGTAGAACAGCGGGCCGAGGTAGCAGAACGCGAAGATCAGCACGAGGATCACCACGCCGACGATCGCGAGCTTGTTCTCCAGGAAGACCTCGAGGCCGCGGCGGAACATGCTACGGGGCTTGGCGGCCGGCAGCATGCCCCGCGTCGCCTGCACCTCGGGGGCACCGGGCGCGCCCGTCGCCGCGGTCACGCGTACCTCACCCGCGGATCGAGCACCGCGTAGGCGATGTCGGCGAGCAGCGACCCGACGACGGTGGCGATCGCGACCACGATGATGAAGCCGAGCAGCACCGGGTAGTCCTGCTTCTGAGCCGACTGGTAGAACAGGAGGCCCATGCCGGGGTAGTTGAACACCGACTCGGTGATCAGCGCGCCGGAAATGATGCCCGGGATGGACAGGCCGAGCAGCGTGGCGATCGGGATCAGCGAGTTGCGCATCACGTGCCGCCACAGCACCCGCTTGCCCGACGCGCCCTTGGCCCGCGCGGTGCGCACGTAGTCCTCGGTGATGTTGTCGAGCACGGACGAGCGCATGTACCGGCTGAACAGCGCGATCGACACCAGCGCCAGGGTGGTCACGGGCAGCACCATGGCCCGCCAGTTGGTCAGGTCGTCCCACGTGCCGCCCTGTGCCGCCTCCGGGCCGAACCACCCCAGCTTCACCGAGAACACCAGGATGAGCACTTCCCCCACGAAGAACGTCGGCGCCGCGTAGAACAGGAACGACAAGGAGGTGAAAATGTAGTCCACCTCTTTGTTCCGTCGCACCGCCTGCCACAGCCCGACCGGCACCGCGATGAGCAGCGCGATGATCGTGGAGGAGCCGACGAGGATGATCGTCTTGGGCAGCCGGTTGGCGAGCAGCGAGGCGACCGACTGGTCGAGCGTCCAGGAGAACCCGAGGTTCCCCTGCAGCAGGTGGCCGAGCCACAGCAGGTACTGGGAGAACCACGGCTTATCGAAGCCGTACTGCGCGTTGAACTGGGCGAGCGCGGCCGGGTTGCGGTACGCCGACGGGCCGAGGATCGCCACCGCCACGTTGCCAGGGATGGCGCGCAGCAGGATGAAGGTGAACATCGTGACGAGCAGCACGACGATCGCCGCCTGCAGGATTCTCCTAAGCAGGAAACCAATCAAGGGCCTTCCCCCGAACGGATGCGGCGTCCCCCGACGCCGGCACGTCTCCGCCTTACCGCTGTCATCCCCCTCCCCGGCGACTCTGATGCCTTTTCGGTCACGGTAAGTCCCGGGGAGGGTACAAGTCGTAGCTGTCCGTTAACCGTCAGCGAACTTGCCGACGGTTAACGGACGGCCCGCACCCGTTCCTCTCGATGATGTTGTCGATCTGCCTAGCTCTTCACGAAGTACCAGTTCTCCGGGTTGATGCCGAGCGTGGTGGACTGCGGCAGCACGCCGCGCAGGTTGTTGGCGACCTCGGTCAGCGAGTAGGCGCCGTTCGGCTGCCAGATCACCGGGAGCTGCGTTGACAGGTAGTTCTGCCAGTTGTACATCGGGTCCATCGAGCTGGACGTCAGCGTCTGGTTGATCAGCGCGTCGTTCTGCGCGTTGGAGTACCCGCCCGAGTTGGCGCCGGAGCCGGACATGAACAGCGTCTCCCCGGTGGGGGCGTAGTCCGGCACGAACGTCCAGCCGCCGCCCCAGTTGACCATGTCCCAGTTGCAGGAGATGTGCGCGACCACGCAGTTGCCGCCGCCGATGGCGGTCACCTGGTTGAACGGCTTGGGCTCGAGGTTCAGCTTGATGCCGAGCGTGCTCGCGTTGGACTGCAGCTGCGTCATCTCCGAGGCGATCCAGTCGGTCCCGGTCGCGTACGGCAGGGTGAAGGTCAGCGACTGGCCCTGCTTCACGCCGGTGCCGCACAGCGACGGGTTCGTGCAGGTGGTGCTGCCATTGCTCACGACGTTCCAGCCGTGGCTGGTCAGCAGCTCCTTGGCCTTGGTCGGGTTGTACGGGAACGGGTCGCCCTGCTTGCCCTGAGCCGACAGGAACTGCGTCGCCGGGTGGGTGCCCACCGGGCCGACCGTGTACAGGCCGTAGCCGCGCAGCGGGCCGCTGATGATCGACGCCTGGTTCATCAGGTAGGCGAGCGCCTGGCGGAAGTAAAGCTGCTTGATGATCGGCCCGTTGCCCGTGGTCGACTGGTAGTTGACCGGGAAGTAGTTGATGCCCCACGCGTAGAGCGGGTCGAGGGTGAAGTTGTGCACCGGGTTGGTCCCGACGGTGGCGTTGGCCGGCTTGGCCGGCGCGTCGGTGGTCGGCAGGTAGCCCACGTCCAGCTTCTGCCCGCCGCCCGCGGCCGCCGCCTGCAGCACGTTGTACTCGGCCGCCTCGGTCGTGAACGGCACCTCCTGGAACTCGGCCAGCTTGGGCTTGCTGGGGCCCGAGTAAGAGTGGTTGGGCACGAACGTGGAGTTGCCGTCGGAGTTAAAGGCGGACAGCTTCCACGGCCCGTCCACGATCTGCCAGAGCTTGGAGGACGCCCAGCCGGTCATGTTCTTTGACTGGCTGTCCAGGTAGGCGTACACCGCGGCGCAGTCGCTGACGGTCGTGGTGCAGTTGCTCGCACCGCTCGCGGTGACGTCCCAGGCCTGGGGCATCGGGGTGATCTGGCTGAGCTCGTTGTAGGTGAACCAGGTCGGGTTGTACGCCTTGTTCATCGTCATGGTCACCGTCGTGTTGTTGGTGGCCTTGACGTTGGACACGTTGGTCGGGAACCCGCCGGGCACGAACGCGCCCCAGTCGCTCGAGCCGACCGCCTGCAGCATGTGGATCCAGAACACCACGTCCTGGGCGCTGATGGTCTCGCCGTTGGACCACTTCCAGCCCTTGAGCGTGATGGTGACGTTGTTGCCGTTGTAGACCGGCGCGTCGGCCAGCGACAGGCTGGTGTTCAGCGTCGGGGACGCGCCGTTGCCGAACCAGTAAAGCGGCCGGTACATCAGGTACTGGAAGGACTCGGCGTTGGTCACGCTGAAGTAGGAGCTGCTGGTGAACGGGAAGATGTAGTTGGGCGTGGTGGACGGCGGCAGCGCCCAGACCGCCGTGCCGCCGCTGACCGGCGTGCCGCCCGTCGTGCCTGGCTGGTTACTTGTGCCGCTTGTCCCGCTGCTGCAGGCGGCCGCGGCGACCGCGATGGCCGCCATGCCGCAGGCCGCGGCGAACGCACCCCGGGTCCGCTTCCGGCGCCGTGATGGGAATGCACCCATTGTGCGCAGCTCCTTACTGATAGTAGTCAAGACGGGCATGCCTGCGGGACCGGCTTTCCCGGCGCTTAAGATTTCCCCCGCTCACGGAGCCGTCATGACGAGGCATGATTACTCGATCTACAAGCATCATGACCGAAAGTGATCAAGGCTGGAACAACAAAAGATAACGATCGCGCAAGCAAGTTCAAACAGAATCAGTCAGCCTGTTCCAATGCCATCCGCATCGGGCGGAACTTGGATTCGGTCTCCGCCAGCTCGGCGACCGGGTCGGACGCGGCGACGATGCCGCAGCCGGCGAACAGCCGCGCCCGGCGCCCGGCCAGCTGGGCGCAGCGCAGCGCGATGCCCCACTCGCCGTTGCCGTCGGCGTCGATCCAGCCGACCGGGCCCGCGTACCGTTCCCTGTCCATCGACTCGAGCTCACGGATCGCCTCGACGGCGGCCCCGGTTGGCGTGCCGCCGACGGCGGCCGTGGGGTGCAGCGCCGCGACGAGGGTGAGCGCGGACTTGACCGCGGCGAGGGTCCCGTGGACCCTGGTGCCGAGGTGCTGCACGTTGGGCAGCCTGATCAGCTCGGGACGCGGCGTGACGTACATCGCTGCGCACAGCGGGGAGAGGGCATCCCGGAGCGATACGGCGGCGTACTCGTGCTCCTCGTTCTCCTTCGCGGACCCCAGCAGTGCGCGGGCGAGGTCGCTGTCCTGGCCCGGGGTCGCGCCGCGCGGCGCCGTCCCGGCGAGCACAAGCGAGCTGACCTCCCAGCTGTCGCGGCTGATGAGCAGCTCGGGGGTGGCGCCGACCAGGCCGTCGCAGGCGAACGTGTGGCAGCCGGGGTACCGGGCGGCGAGCCGGCTCAGCAGCACCCGCACGTCGATCGGATGGTCGGCCGTGGCGTGCAGGTCCCTGGCGAGCACCACCTTGCGCAGCTCTGCCGAGTGGGTGATCCGGTGCACCGCCTCGCCGACCGCCTGCTGCCACTCGGGCGCGGACAGCGACCCGTCGTGCCAGGCGATGGCGCCGGGCGCGATGTACGGCTGTATGACACTGTGCTGGCTAACACTGTGCGGCCAGGCCCCGCTTCGCGGGGCTCCGGCTTGCTGGGCTCCGGTTTCCCGCTCGGGGCCGCCATCGGGGGTGATCGTGGTCAGCCAGGCGTTGCCCGTGCCGTCCCGGCCGAGCACCGCCTCCGGCACGACGAGCACCGAGCCCTCGGACGCGTCATCGAACGTGAAGGTGCCGAACGCGACCAGGCCCGAGCCTCGCCGGCGTACCGCATCGTCGATGTCCGCGCTTTCGGTGATCGCGTGGAGCCATTTCTCGCCGGCCGTGAACCGGTCGGCCCCGGCCGGGAGCGTGACCCGGGCGGCCTCACCCCACCCGGCCAGCCCCGCGCTCTGCCGCACCCAGGCAACGGCCGCCGGAACCGGAATCTGACTGAGGAAGTCCTCACCCGGATCGGGAACCGGCACGCTGCGCACGATCAGCCGCTCGCTGTACCGCTCCCCGCCCGGCCGTCCGCTGAGGTCGCTGTGGTTCCGGTATGGCTCTGCCATGACAACGAATTCTAGTGGCGCCCGGAGACCACCCGGCTTGGCCCCGCACGTCGCGGGCATTCCCGCTGGTGACGACGCGTCAGTTCGGCTTGCCTGGCCGGCCACCTGCTCGCTCCCGGAGAGCAGGCCTGGCGGGGCAGTGGCGCGGCTGCCCTAGATGCCCGGTTCCCTGGGCGAGAGCATCTGCGCCATGGCGGGCAGCACCCCAGGTGCCACCCGGCAGTAGACCCAGGTGCCGCGGCGCTCGGAGATTATCAGTCCTGCCTCCCTCAGCTTCTTCAGGTGGTGGCTGACCGTGGGCTGGGAAACCCCCACGTTCTGTATGTCGCAAACGGAGGCTTCCCCGCTCTGATGCGCGGCGACCCGGGAGAAGAGCCGGAGCCGAACCGGGTCGGCCAGCGCCTTGAACATGCCGGCCATGCGCTCGGCATCGGCTGCTGAAAGTTCCGCCGCGCCCAGCGGCGGACATGGAATCTCAACGGCCGTCTCCCCGATGAGTTCCGCCTGAATCGTCATGGGGGTAATACTCGCGTGTATCTGTGATCTCTGCCACCGATCTGGCCCATAACGTGATAACAGCTATATCAACGGTGGCATGCCTCGCGGTAGGCGCTTTCCCCCGCTTTCTTATCCGCATGGGCACGGCGCGCCGCAAAGCGGGCGAGCCTCCCGCGGCCGCGGCCGGGATAGCCGTGGCCGCCTGCGATAGCGATGCGGCGCGGCTTGGACCGCCGTACGTTACGGCCCTGGATCGCCGTACGGCCCCGGACTGGATTGCCGTGCGGCGTGAGACTGCACGGCAGCGCAGCCCCCCGGACCGCGCCCCGCCGGGCGCCCCCGGCGACTGCGAACGTTTGCAGTCCGCCCGGCGCGGGCCGGCCCGGCTCCGCCCGCCCCGGTTTCCGATGCGCTCTTGCCCGGTTCCTGTCCCGTGTTTGCCCCGGGCCGGGCACTCAGTGCCATTACCGGTGAGTCGCGGATTCCGTTTCCGGCACGGTGCCCGGCACCGGAAACGCCTATCGCCGGCCGCCTCGCACCGCCCGAATCCGTAAACGCGGGGCCAGCGCGCTGCCGGAATCGAGTAACTCTGTTTACCGGCATAAGGCTACCGGCGAGTAAAATTCCTTTGTTGAATTAAGATCGATGCTGATCAATGTTGGTTCCGTCCCGTTCATGATCATGCGCTGAGCTGCCGCTGCGCTCCACTAAAGCAGCGTGAGCTGCTGATGTGACGAGACGGCCGGGGGCGCCGGGTCGGCGGGTGCGGCCTGCTCGCTCAGGGCGACCCGGCCCGCCGGAGGAGCGGGGTGGGCCGGCTCGACCCGATCGCGCGCCGGGGCCGGAACACTTGGTGAGGCCTGATCGCGCCGCGCGGGCCGGCCGGAGCGGCCGGTCTCTCGGCCGACGCCGAAGCGCTCCGCCAGTTCGCGTACCTGGCCGGAGATCCGGGCCTGGTAGTCCTTGCGCGCGTACGCGCCCGGCCCGTACAGCTCGGCGTACCGGGGGACAAGCTCGGGGTGCGCCTCACGGAGCCAGCCGAGGAACCACTCGCGGGCACCCGGCCGCAGGTGCAGCACGATCGGCGTCACGTGCGGCGCGCCTGCCGCCGCGGCCCCCCGCACGGCCGCCGCCAGTTGCGCGGGCGAGTCGGACAGGAACGGGACGACCGGGCCCATCAGCACGCCGCAGCGCAGCCCCGCGTCGTTCAACGCGGCGCACGCCTCGAGGCGGCGCTGCGGCGCGGGCGTGCCAGGCTCGATGGCCCGCCACAGCGACTCGTCGGTGAACGCCACGGAGACGTTGAGCCCCACGTCGGTGACCTCCGCCGCCGACCGCAGCAGGTCGAGGTCGCGCAGGATCAGCGTCCCCTTCGTCAGGATGGAGAAGGGGTTCCGCGCGTCGCGCAGCGCGCCGATGATCCCGGGCATCAGCCGGTAACGCCCCTCCGCCCGCTGGTAGCAGTCGACGTTGGTGCCCATCGCGATGTGCTCGCCGCGCCACCCGGGCGAGGCCAGCTTCGCCCGCAGCAGCTGCGGCGCGTTTACCTTAACCACGACCTTGGTGTCGAAGTCCCGGCCCGCGTCCAGGTCCAGGTACGTATGCGAGTTCCTGGCAAAGCAATATTTACAGGCGTGAATACAGCCACGGTAGGGGTTGATGGTGTAGCGGAACATCATCCGGGAGGACTTGGGTACCTCGGACACGATCGACTTGGCCTGGACCTCGTAGAAGGTCATGCCGCGGAACTCGGGGGTGTCGAACGTGCGGGCGACCGCGCCCCGCTCGATGAGCGGCAGCGCGGCGTACCCGGCACTACCCGTCTCGCTCGAATCGAGTCGCAAGCTGTCCCAGCGCATGAGGGCTAGTCTAGAACCAGCATTCGATTTCAGCAAACAGGTGTTCGGTTCCGCTCAGCGAGCGCGCTGTGTGAAACCTGCACCTTTGTCCGGTTTGGCCGCGTCGGGTATTCGCCTGACGGCGGCTAGAAAAAGGGTCAGGAACAAAGTCAGAACGATTGGATAAACACCCACTCGTGGGGGATAGTTAGAGGAACTTCCCACTGGCGCGCGGAACGCGGAGGTATGGCGCTATGGCGCTGTCAATGGACGAGCAGCGCATGCTCGCCGAGATTGAGCGGCGGCTGACTGCCGAGGACCCGGGCCTGGCCACGAGGTTGTCCTCATTCCGGCGGCCCGGGCCGACCGCCGCGCTGCGGACCACCCGGGGGAAGATCGTCGGCTCGATCTGCACCGTCGTCCTGCTCGCCGTCATCGGGCTGACCGTCTACGCGATGATGCCTTTCCGTGGCCAGGGTTCTAAAACCCCGGCCGGCCCGCCATCGTCCGCGAGCCCCTCGACCAGCGCTCCGCTACGGGCCGGCCCGGCGGCCGCGAGTGCCGTCGGCTAGGAGTCGCGCCACAGTTGGATGAGGTACCGCTCGACGCCTTCTAGCTTGCGCTTCTCGCGCTGGAACTCATCCGACAACGGGTCCTTGTGCTGGTTGAACAGCTCTCCGTACATTTGCACCACGGCCTCGCGGTACCGCGCGTACACCCGGACCTCGTAGTTGCCGACGCCGCCGGACAGTCGCAGCCCGGACAGCGCGGGTCCCGCCGTCCCCATGTCGATCGACAGCCGTCCGCGCAGGTACAGCCGCGCCTTGGCCTCCTCATCCCAGGCGTCGGGCAGCAGCGGCTGGCCGTCCCACTCCTCAAGGACCAGGCGGACGTCGATGTCCTGCTGCAGCGAGCCCACCCACAGTTGCTCCCGGCTGGCCGAGACGAGCACGCCGATCGGGGGCAGCGGCCCGCCGGGCGCGTCCGGGTGCACCTCCGGGTCGTGAATGCGGAACATGCGGCGGTCGGGGAAGACCGGCATCACAAGCTGCAGCAGCCTGCGGCTCACGTACCCCCCGTCGGCCACGTCCCACCTCGCTTTTCACGCGTCTTGCGAAGGACGCCAGGTGTATCCCGCTGCGTCGCCGGCATCCCTCGGCGTTCTGAGCAGCGCCCTGCATAAATGTAGACCGAGGCAGCGCCCCGCGTCGGGTGAACGTGACGGAAGTGCACAGTGTAAAAGAGCGTTAAAGTTGGGGCCCCGGCGATTATGTCAATTTCAAGGCGTCACCTATTGACTACAGCGTGCAGCAATGTAGTGTCATATCCAGATAACACACCCCGCTGACCCCCAGGCGGTACGCAATGCGTTCGGTCCCCGCTGCCCGCTCACAGCTACAGAACGTATCTACACGGTCACGACCCGAAGTAATTCCGGCCTCTACTCCGATAACGGTCTCGGTGGTGCCCGCGGTTCACGATCCACGCGAAACACTGGGAGCAGCCGTCGGTTCCGGCCGCCGCGCCATTGTCCTCGCGGTCTGCTGCTCCGCGCTCTTCATGGTCGGCCTTGACAACACGATCGTGAACGTGGGGCTGCCGGAAATCGGCAAGTCACTGCACACCAGCGTGGCCGGGCTGCAGTGGACGGTGGCGGGCTACACGATCGTGCTCGCCAGCCTGCTGCTGTTCTCGGGTGCGGCGGCGGACCGGATCGGGCGGCGCACGATCTTCCAGGTCGGCCTGAGCCTGTTCACGCTCGGGTCGTGGCTGTGCAGCCTTGCCCCCTCCCTGTCTTTCCTGATCGCCTTCCGCGTGCTGCAGGGGATCGGCGGGAGCATGCTGAACCCGGCAGCGCTCGGCATCATCACGAACGTCTTCAGCGCGCCACGGGACCGGGCCAAGGCCATCGGTGTCTGGGACGGCGTCTCCGGCCTGTCCATGGCGCTCGGGCCGGTGGCCGGCGGCATCCTCGTCGGCTCGGTTGGCTGGCGGGGCATCTTCTGGGCGAACATTCCGGTCGGGCTGGCCGCGATCTCGCTCACGGCCCTGCTCGTGCCCGACTCCAAGGCCGAGCGAGGCCGCAAGGCGGACCCGCTCGGCCAGGTCCTGGTGATCGTGATGCTCGCCTCGCTGGCCTACGCGATCATCCAGGGGCCGTCCACCGGCTGGTTCTCGCCGCGCATCATCGGGTTCTTCCTGCTCTCGATTACCGCGCTCGGGCTCCTGCTGCGCTTCGAGCCGCGGCGCGCCGAGCCGCTGATCGACTTCAGGTTCTTCAAGTCGGTCCCGTTCAGCGCCGCCAACGCCACTGCCGTCTGCGCGATCGCGGCGAGCGCCGGCTTCCTCTTCCTGACCACCCTTTACCTGCAGGACGTGCGTGGCTTCAGCGCGCTGCGGGCCGGCCTCACCCTGCTGCCGATGCCGTGCATGATGGCGCTCGCCTCACCCATCTCCGGGCGGATCGTCGCCCGTGGCGGCCCGCGCGTCCCGTTCGTCATCGCCGGCGCCGCGCTCACCCTCTCCACCGCCGCGCTGTCGCAGCTCAGCTCCACCAGCGGCCCGCTGTTCCTTGTCGCCACCTACGGCCTGTTCGGTTTCGGCGCCGGCATGGTGAACGTGCCCATCTCCAACGGCGTCATGGCGGGCGTGCCCAAGGCGCAGGCGGGCGTGGCCTCCGGGATGAACTCATCGAGCCGCCAGCTCGGCCAGTCGCTCGGCGTCGCCATCGTCGGCTCGGTACTCGCGGCCAGCCTGCACGGGACCATGCAGGGCGGCTTCCTCACCGCCGCCCACGCCGGCTGGTGGGTGATGGCGGGCTGCGGCTACGCCGTCCTCGTCCTCGGCGTCATCTCCACCACCAGATGGGCCGCCGCCACCGTCGCCAAGGCCGGCGCGGACTCCTGAGGATCATCCCGAACGGACGCGTGCTTCGCGAGCCAGCGCTAGAACGCTATGAACCCTTCATGATCTTCAGGCAGCGCCGGAATCAGCCGCTCCCGTTCGGGAGTAGCGTCCAGCTCAGCTGCCGCAGCCGCACCCGCCGCCGCAGCAGCCACCGCCCCCCCCGCCGCCGGCCGGGGCGGAAGCGCCGGACGAGCGGCCGCCGAGACCGACCGTGGTCAGCAGCTTGACCGTGTCGTCGTGGCCCTGCGGGCAGGTCGCCGGGTCGCCGGAGGCACTCATCGGGCGGGTGAGCAGAAACGTATCGCCGCAGGCGCGGCAGCGGAACTCGTAGCGAGGCACGGGAGGATTTTACCCGGGGACACGCGGCTGGCGGTAGCCGCTACTCCGCTGCGGCCACCTCAACCGGCTCGGATAGCTCCTGGCTGGCCTCCGGCTTCTTGCCGCGCATCCAGGAGACGGCCGCGCCGCACACCGCCATCAGCGCCGCGGCGGTGAAGACGATGGTCAGGCCGTGGTGGAAGGGGCCGGAGATGAGGTGCGGGAAGAACTCACGGCCTGTCAGCGTGGCGACATTCGCAGGCGGCAGCGTGCGCAGCAGCCCGGAGGGCCCCAGAAGGTTCGCTACCGGGTTGTAGCCGAGCATCGCCGCGAACACCGTGGACACCGGCGGCAGGTGGGCGATCGAGTTCGCGGTGGCCAGCGGTACGCCCTGCGCGGTGAGGCCCGCGGTCAGCGTCTTCGGCAGCGTGTTGGCCAGCCCGGCGATCAGCAGCGAGAAGAAGATGCCGATGGACAGCGACATGCCGGAGTTCTGGAAGGTGGACCGCATGCCGGACGCCGCGCCGCGGTGATGGGCGGGGACCGAGGACATGATGGCGGCGGTGTTCGGCGAGGCGAACAGGCCGGAGCCGATCCCGTTGCCGAAGATCAGCAGCGCGAACAGCCAGTAGGGGAAGTTCACCGGCAGCAGCAGCAGGCCGGTGAAGCAGCAGGCCGCCACCAGCAGCCCGCTGGTGGAGAACGGCCGTGCGCCGTACCGGTCCGACAGGGTGCCCGAGATCGGGCCCGCGATGAGGAACCCGGCGGTGAGCGGGAGCATGTAGATGCCCGCCCACAGCGGGGTGACGGTGAAGTCGTAGCCGTGCAGTGGCAGCCAGATCCCGGCGAGCCAGATGACCAGCATGAACTGCAGCCCGCCGCGGGCGATCGCGCCGAGCAGGGAGGCGATGTTGCCGGCCGCGAACGCGCGGATGCGGAACAGCGACAGCCGGAACATCGGGTCCTTCACCCGGGTCTCGATGAAGCAGAACAGCGCGAGCAGCGCGACGCCGAGGATCAGGCCGCCGAACACCTTCGGGTTCGCCCAGCCGGTGGGGTCGCTGTGGTAGGGGCGGATGCCGAAGGTGATCGAGGTGAGCAGCACGCCGGCGCCGGCCGCGAAGGTGAGGTTGCCGAGCCAGTCGATGCGCGCCTTGCGGGTGCTCGCGATTTCCCGCAGCGACTTGTACGCCCAGACGGTGCCGAACAGGCCGAACGGCAGGTTGACCCAGAAGACCGCCCGCCAGTCCCAGGCGGACAGCAGGCCGCCGAGCAGCAGCCCGACGAACTGGCCGGAGATCCCGGCGACCTGGTTGATGCCGAGCGCCATGCCGCGCTTGCCCTCGGGGAACGCGTCGGTGAGGATCGCGGCCGAGTTGGACATGAGCATCGCGCCGCCGAACGCCTGGACGAACCGCCAGCCGATGAGCCACAGCGCGCCGTGCGTGCCCTGGAACGGGTCGAAGGACAGCCCGACCGAGGCGAGGGTGAAGACGAGGAAGCCGAGGTTGTAGATCTTGACCCGGCCGAAGATGTCGCCGAGCCTGCCGAGGGTCACCACGAGGATGGACTGCACGAGCAGGTACCCCATGATCATCCACAGCAGGTAGGTCACGTTGCCCGGGGACAGCGGGTCGAGGTTGATGCCGCGGAAGATGGCCGGCATCGAGACGATGACGATGGAGCCGTCGACCGTCGCCATCACCATGGCCAGCGTGGTGTTGGACAGGGCCACCCACTGGTACGCGGGCCGGCGGCGCCCGGCGCTGGTTCCGGGGCCGTTACCGCTCTCCTTGCCCCGCCCGCCCTCC
>CAZORE010000055.1:40577-45000 GCA_964581815.1 uncultured Streptosporangiaceae bacterium
GCGCCCGGCGCTGGTTCCGGGGCCGTTACCGCTCTCCTTGCCCCGCCCGCCCTCCTTGCCCCGCCCGCCCTCCCTGTCGTCCCCGCCCGGCCGGCCAGCCCGGTCTCCACGCGTCGTCGCCGTCACGACTAATTAGCCTAGCTTGTAGTTGCCTGATAGCAACTATTACTCGCGCTAACAGTATTGAGGGTGAGGGTCAGGCCCGCTTACCGGTCGGCCCGGCTGGTCAGGCCGGCTGGTCGGTCGTGGCGGGGTGGTCGGCCAGGGTGCGCAGCGATGGCAGGAACACGGACTTCGAGGTCAGGTAGGCGTCCATGCCCTCAGGGCCGTACGCGCTGCCGCTGCCGCTCGGGCCGCGGCCGCCCCACGGCGAGCCGATGTCCGGCTCGTACAGGTTGATGCCGAAGGTTCCGACGCGGGTCCGCCTGGCGATGTCCAGGCCGCGCTGCGGGTCGCCGGTCCACACGGTCGCGGCGAGCCCGAAGCCGTCGTTGGCGAACCTGACCGCCTCCGCCTCGTCCTTGTAGCTGATCACCGTGGCGACCGGACCGCAGATCTCCTCCTTGGCGATGGCCATCTGCGGCGTCACGCCGGTGAGCACGGTCGGCTCGTAGAAGTAGCCCCGCACCGGCGAGGCGGGACGCCGTCCGCCGGACACGACGCGGGCGCCGTCGCCGACGCTGGAGCGCACCTGCGACTCCACGTCGACCCGCCGCCTTGATGAGGCGAGCGGGCCCATGGCGGTGGTCTCGCTCAGCGGGTCGCCGACCCGCAGCGCGCCCGCCGCCCCGGCCAGCGCGTCCACCAGGTCGCCGTAGCGCTGCTCGGGTACCAGCACCCGGGACATCGCGAAGCACGTCTGGCCCGAGTTGCCGAAGATGAGGCGGCCCAGGGCCTCGCCCGCCTTGCCCAGGTCCGCGTCGTCCAGCACGATCGCGGCTGACTGGCCGCCGAGTTCGAGGCGGGCGGGCTTGAGCTCGGCGCCGCAGATGGACGCGATCCACCGGCCCGCCTTGGTTGGCCCCGAGAAGGACACGGTGTCCACGCCGGGATGGCGGGCGAGCGCGCCGGCCGTCTGGTGCGTGCCGGTGACCAGGTTGAACACGCCGGGCGGGAAGTCGGCGTCCTCGAACGCCTCGGCCAGGATGTAGGCGGAAAGCGAGGTGGCCGCGGCGGGCTTGAGCACGATCGTGCAGCCGGCCGCGAGGGCCGGGGCGAGCTGGCTGAACGCCAGCATGATCGGGTAGTTCCAGCTGGTGATGACCGCCGCGACGCCCGCCGGCTCGCGGCGGACGACCGTGCGGCCGGTGAAGGAGACCGCCGTGCGGGTCTCCTCGGTGTCCATGGCCCGGGCGAGGTTCGCGTAGTAGCGCAGGATGGCGCACGGCGCGGCGGCGTTGTGCAGCCGGGAGGCGGAGATCGGCATCCCCATCTCGGCCGTCACCAGCCGGGCCGCCTCCTCGGTGCGCGCCTCGAGCGCGGCCGCCAGCCGGTCGAGCGCGTCGGCGCGGTCCGCGGGCGGGCAGGTGGCCCAGGTGCCGTCGTCGAACGCGCGCCGTGCGGAGCGGACCGCGCGGTCCACGTCTATCCCGACGGCCGAGGGGACGGCCCCCACCACCTCTTCGGTTGCCGGATTGATGATGGTGATCACGTCGGGTGAGGCCGAGCCGATCAGCCGGCCTCCCGCGTAGATGTCGCGGTACTCAAGCAAGGCTGCGCGCCCCTTCCAACCGGTAAGAGTGCCTGCATTATTTGCGCGCTTGATGCTGATCTGTCAAGTCCTCGTAACATAACGCCCGGCCTGCGCGGCTTCAAGAAGCATGCCGTTAATCGTGGTAAGCCCACTAAGCGGGCGGCGCGGCGCGCTGTGCGCCGGCACAGCGGTCGCCGCTCGTCGGCCGGCGTTCGGTTGTGAGGTGTTTCCACGGGCGGGCAAAGCATGTAAGTATGCGTTTGTGGGCTTCCACAAAAGACAGACATAGATCGAGGTCGTATAGTTCAGTGATCATGCCGGACACGACGAACCCGGCCGCAGGCCGGCTCAGTGCAGCGCCGACGCCCAGGGAGAGCCCGCGGGACGTCGACAAGGAGAACACTGTCTTGCGGGAGCTGGTGACCGTCTACCGGCACCTCTCCGGCCTCGCCATGCAGGACGCCGACCTGGCGGGCGTGGTCCAGCTCATCTCCGAGCGGGCCCAGGCCACCGTGGCGGTGGTCAGCCAGCTGATGGACGTGCAGACGGCGGCGTCGCCCGGGCTGCCTCCGGAGAAGGCCGCCGCGCTGGTCCGCGATCACGTGGTCCATCCCCGGCTCGGCCAGGTGCTGCGCGCCTCCCGGCTTTCGCAGCGCGCGCTGCGCCTGCCGAACGTGGGCGGGGTTCCCGCGATCATCGTCGCGCCGATCCTGGTCGGCGACGAGGTGCCTTCCTACCTGATCACGCTCGACCCGGCCGAGGAGTCGTTCGGCGAGGACATGTCGCTGCTCGTCACCGAGCACGCGGCGACGATCTGCGGTGTCATTCTCGGCCGCGAGCGGGTGGTCGCCGCGGCCGCCCGCCGGGTCCGTGACGACCTGGTCGAGGGGCTGCTGCTCGGCCGCGGCCGGGACGCCGCCGACGCCGCCCGCTGGGCCGCGCACCTCGGCTACGACCCGGCCCGGGCGCACCACGTGGCGGCGATCGCCTTCGAGCTGCCGCCGTCGCGGGCCGCCGACGCCGAGCCGCTGCGGCAGCGGATCAGGGAGTCCATCGAGCACTTCATGACCACCAGGGCGCCGGATGCCATCGTCTCCGCGCGGGAGTCCGAGGTGGTCGTGGTGGCCGCCGCGTCACCCGACCCGCGCAAGCTCGGCCAGGCCTGCCTCGCCCGGCTCGCCGAGCTGTTCCCCGGCGCGAAGGTGGTCATCGGGATCGGCGGCCCGTGCAAGGCGCCGGACGAGATTGCCCGCTCCTACGACCAGGCGCACCGGACCACGCAGACCCTGTGGCGGCTGGGCCGGACGGGCGCGGTCTCCGCGTTCGAGGACCTCGGCATCCACCGGCTGCTGCTCCAGGTGCCCGACCTGGGCGAGCTGCGGTCATTCGCCGCCGAGGTGCTGGGTAAGCTCTCCGAGCACGAGCACGAGCACAAGTCGGAATACCTGTCGACCCTCGCCTGCTACTTCCGGGAGAACAACAGCCCGCAGCGCGCCTCGCGCCTGCTGCACGTCCACCCGAACACGGTGGCCTACCGGATCAAGCGGATCGAGGAGATCACCGGGCTGCGGCTCGACAACTACAGGGACCGGCTGATCGCCCAGGTGGCGCTCGAGATCCTCGACGCGCTGCCCGAGGCCACAGGCTTATCAAGCACAGCATTATGAAGCAGGTTCTGATGAAGCACTGGCGTAGCAAGGCAGGGGGAGACCTGGCATGAGCGGGCCATCGTCGGCTGGCACGGCACCGGCGGCGCAGCTGCTTTCTGGCGGGCGCGTGCTGGTGTGCGACGGCGCCATGGGCACGATGCTGCACGCGGCGGGCGCGGCCCTCGACCGGTCGCTGCCCGAGCTCAACCTGTCCGATCCCGGCCTCGTCGCCACCATCCACGACAGCTACCTGAGTGCCGGCGCGGACATCATCCAGGCCAACACGTTCGGGGCGAACCGCCTCTGGCTCGCCGACCACGGCTTCCCCGACAAGGTCGCGGAGATCAACCGGGCGGGCATCCGGCTCGCGCGGGCCGCCGCGGACCGCTCAGAGCGCAGCGTCCTGGTGGCGGGCTCGGTCTCGCCGGCCGTGACCGCGCCGCAGCGGCGCCGGGTCGGCTCCGCGGAGCGGATGGAGGTGCTGCGCGAGCAGATCCTCGCCCTGGTCGCGGACGACGCCGCCGACCTGCTGATCCTGGAGACGTTCGGGTACCTGGACGAGCTCGTCGAGGCCGTGTCCGTGGCCGCGTCCGTCACCAGCTTGCCGCTGATCGCGCAGGCCACGTTCGCCGACGACGCGCACACCCTGGGCGGTGAGACGCCGCGCGAGGTCGCCGCGGTGCTGTCCGCGCTGCCGGTCGCGATGATCGGCACCAACTGCACGGTCGGACCGCAGCGGATGCTGGTCGTCGCCGAGGACCTGGTGCGGTACTCGGCGGTGCCGGTCAGCGCCCAGCCGAATGCCGGCCAGCCGCGCCGCACCGGGCCGCGCTCGTTCGAGTTCGCCATCGACGGCGGCTACTTCTCGCGGTACCTGACGCGGTTTGCCGACGCGGGGGTGACCCTGGTCGGCGGCTGCTGCGGCACCACGCCGACGCACGTCAGCGCCGCCGTCGACGCGCTGCGCGCGCAGGTCAAGCCGTCACGGCCCCCGTCGGCCCGGGCCGAGCAGCCGCGCGCAGCCGGGCGCGCGGCGGGGCGCGTCGCCGCGCCGGCCGGCAGCCACGCGGCATCCGGCTCG
>CAZORE010000056.1:0-18261 GCA_964581815.1 uncultured Streptosporangiaceae bacterium
ATACGGACGCTAAGTACACCCAATCTTTTGGTGCAGTGACGGCTGGTGCGGAAGATATCCCAGGCGCGGCACATTGGGACCTCTGAGGTGGGTGGGGCGCCGATCCCGGTCACGCGCCGGAAGCATGGGTTCCGGGTCGACTGGTGCGAGACGACCCCGACCCACCGCCTCCTGCTCCTCTACGATTCGAGGCAGACAGCGGTCGCCCGGGCGCGCGTGCCACTACGACACATAAACCCTAACGTGCTGGCGGAGCTCGCCTACCAGCTGGAAGATGTATTCGGAGAGGGGTGGATGGACTGATGGACGACGCTTACCGGGTGAAGGTCCGGGTCTTGAAGGAAGACGGCTATTGGGTCGGCCTGTCCCGTGACCTGGCAGGCGGCTTGACTGGAGACACGCTTCCTGAGCTCTTCGCCGAGATCGAGTTCACCAAGCACTTCGGTGCCGGGCTTCCCAAGGATGCTGCGGTCTGCGTGGAGTACGTCGCCGACCAGCCCGAGATCGCCGCTGAACTCGGCGCCGTTTACGCCGCCTACCTAGCGCTGCCGCCGGACCTGCGGCCGATCGCGGTGTCCTGGGATATCGACAACGACCGGCCCGCCGACCCCGTTCACACCGGTCCGTATACCAATCCCGATCAGCTGCGGTACCTGGAGCAGTTGCACGCCAGCCTCCTGCCCATCGGGCATCAGGGATCGCGGGGGTAAGGACAGGATCAGGGCGCTGGTGGGGACGCCGGTGCCGGCGGTTACCAGGACCGGGCCGTCGCCTGGTACCTGGTTGACGGAGGTGCCGCGGACCTGGCGGACGGCTTCGGCGATGCCGTTCATGCCGTGGATGTAGGCCTCGCCCAGCTGGCCGCCGTGGGTGTTGAGCGGCAGGCGGCCGCCCAGCTCGATGGCGCCGTCGGCGATGAAGTCCTTGGCCTCGCCGCGCGGGCAGAAGCCGAGCTCTTCCAGCTGAATGAGCACGTACGGAGTGAAGTGGTCATACAGCATGGCGGTCCGCACGTCGGCCGGGGCGAGGCCGGCCTGACGCCACAGCTGCCTGGCGACCACGCCCATCTCGGGCAGGGCGGCGAGGTCATCGCGGTAGTAGCTGGTCATGGTGTACTGCCCCGGCCCGCTGCCCTGGGCCGCGGCGGCGATCACCGCGGGCCGGGCGGGCAGGTCGCGGGCGCGGTCGAGGCTGGTGACGACGATGGCCACGGCGCCGTCGCTCTCCTGGCAGCAGTCGAGGAGGCGGAGCGGCTCGGCGATCCAGCGGGATGCCTGGTGCTCGGCGAGCGTGACCGGGCGCCCGTAGAACCACGCGTTCGGGTTGTTCGCGGCGTGCCGGCGGGCCGCGACCGTGATCCGGCCGAAGTCCTCGCTGTCCGCGCCGTACTCGTGCATGTAGCGCCGGGCGACCATCGCGACCGTCGCCGCGGGGGTGGCCAGCCCCATCGGGTAGTGCCAGCCGTTGTCGATCCCGGCGGTGGTCGCGGCGCCCGCGAGGCCGGCCGCCACCTGGCCGAAGCGGCGACCTGAGCGCTCGTTGAGCGCCCGGTAGCAGACCACGACGTCCGCCGTCCCGGTGGCGACCGCCATCGCCGCGTGGGCGACGGTGGCGCACGCGGCGCCGCCGCCGTAGCCGATCTGGCTGAAGAAGCGCAGCTCGCGGACGCCGAGCTCGCGGGCGACGGCGATCTCGGCGTTGCCGTCCATGGTGAAGGTGACCAGGCCGTCGACGTCGGCGGCGGCCAGGCCGGCGTCGGTGAGGGCCGCGGTGATCGCCTCGACGGCCAGGCGCAGCTCGCTGCGCCCGGAGTCCTTGGAGAACTCGGTGGCGCCGATGCCGGCGATCGCCGTCCCGCCCCGCATCAGCGGTCCCCCGCCGGCCCGAGGCGCACGGTCGCCGTCACGTGATCGCCGAGACTGCACCGGCCGGTGACCGAGATCACCCGGCCACCTCCCTCGTCGGGGGTGGCCTCGCCGGCCAGGGTCAGCGTGTCGCCCGCGTGGCAGGGCACGCCGAGCCGGACGGAGATCGCGCGGAAAACCGCGTCCGGCCCGGCCCAGGCCGCGACGTAACGCTGCACCAGGCCGGTGGTGGTCAGGATGTTGAGGAAGATGTCCTTCGCGCCCCCGGCGACGGCGCGGTCCCTGTCGTGGTGCACGTCCTGGAAGTCACGCGTGGCGAGCGCCGAGGCGATCACGAACGTGGGCGTGACGTCGATGACCAGCGGAGGCAGGACGGCAGAGGACGCCGCCCGCCAGGCGGGCAGCGTCAGGTCGTCATCGACCTTGACGAACTCCGCGCGCACCGGCAGGCCGACCCGCACCTGGCCGGGGGCGACGCCGAGCAGTTCGCCAGTCATCCGGACGCCTTCGGGCAGCTGCACAAGCGCGATCACGATGGGCAGCTTCTTGCCCGGCACGGGCGGGTGATGGTGGACAACGTAGCTGTAGACCTCGCCGGTCCCGGCGGCGACGGCGTACGCCGGGGGCCGCGGGCTCATGGTGCCGCAGGACGGGCACGCCGGGCCGGGCGGATGGCGCAGCGCACCGCAGCCGCCGCAGCGCTGGACGCGCAGTTCCCTGGCCGCGGTGCCGGCCCAGAAGAACTCGGTGTCCGGCGAGGTCACCGGACGAATGACCCCAGGAGAGGCTGGGGGGGTAGCACTCCCCTGGGGCGTCATGGGAGGCGAGGGCCTGAACTTGAGCACGCGGAAGTCCATGGTGGCCACCGGCTCGCCGGCCGAGGTCCACGTGCTCCGGGTGGTCACGAACCAGCCCTCGCCGAGCGCGGTCCGCTTGGGGCCGGCCACGTCAATCAGCCGGGCGGCGACGGCCAGCCGCTCGCCGAGCTTGACCGGCCGGCGGTAGACCTGATCGCAGTTGGTCGCGACGATCGCCGGGTAGCCGGCCTGGTCGAGCAGCGCGATCATCGCCGCGAGCGGGTCGTCGCCCGACCGCGCGCCGTGCAGTCCCGGCATGGTCCAGACCTGGATCATCGCGGGCGGGGCAGTGTCCGGGCAATCCGGGTGGCCGCCCTGACGGGCACCCTGATGAGCACTGGGGCCCGTCACGGCGAGCGCTTCCAGCCAGTTGCGGATCATCGGCAGGTTGACCGGGTCGCGGCCCAGCCGCGGCTCGCTGTCGCCGGCGGCGGCGATGCGGTCCGCGGCGGCCGTGATCGCCTCCACGCTGATAGCGTCGGGGGTCATCGCGGTACCCGCGGCAGGCCAAGGCCGGCGGTCGCGATGAGCTCGCGCTGTACCTCGTTCACGCCGCCGCCGAACGTCAGCACGGTATTTCGTTTGAGCTGCACGTCAAGCCAGGTCAGCAGCGCCGCGGTCTCCGGTTCCGCCGCGTCGGCGTGCCGGCCGACCGCTTCGGCGAGCGACTGGCCGATGGCCTGCACCTGCTCGGAGGAGAACACCTTGGTGGCCGACGCGTCGGCGATGCTCAGCTCCGCGGTCGCCGCGACCTGCCAGTTGAGCAGCTCGTTGATCCGGGTGACCGCCGCGGCCCACGCCAGCGCCCGCCGCAGGTCCGGCCGGTCGAGCAGCGACCGCGGCCCGGCCCACGCGCGGACCTGGTCGGTCATCGCCGCGATCCGCCCGGCTGGCCCGAGCATCACCCGCTCGTGGTTGAGCTGCGTGGTGATCAGCCGCCAGCCCTCATTCTCCGCGCCGACCCGCATCGCGACCGGGACGCGCACGTGATCGTAGTAGGTCGCGTTGACGTGGTGCGCGCCGTCGTGCGTGATGATCGGGGTCCAGGAGAACCCCGGGTCGGTGGTGTCGACGATCAGGATCGTGATGCCCTTGTGCTTGGGCGCGTCCGGGTCGGTCCGGCAGGCGAGCCAGACGTAGTCGGCCGCGTGGGCGCCGGTCGTGAAGATCTTCTGGCCGTCGACCACGTAATCCTCGCCGTCCAGGACCGCCCTGGTGCGCAGCGCCGCCAGGTCGGTGCCGGCGTCCGGCTCGGTGTAGCCGATCGCGAAGTGGACCTCGCCGGCCAGGATCCGGGGCAGGAAGAACTCCTTCTGCCGGGCCGTGCCGTGGGCTTGCAGGACCGGGCCGACGGTCTGCAAGGTGACGGCGGGCAGCGGGACGTCGGCGCGGGCCGCCTCGTTCGCGAAGATCTGCTGTTCGACCTGGCCGAATCCGCGCCCGCCGTAGGCGGTGGGCCAGCCGACCCCAAGCCATCCGTCGCGGCCCATCCGGCGGACCACGTCGCGGTAGACGGCGCCGTGCCGCTCGGTGAGCAGTTCGGCGCGCTCGGCGGGCGACAGCAGCCCGGCGAAGTAGCCGCGCAGCGTGTCCCGCAGGCGAGCCTGCTCCGGAGTCAGGTCAATGAACATACGTGCCGCTCCAGCTGGTACTCGACGCCGCCGAGGAACCGCACCAGGTCGCTGACCAGCGCCGAGAGGCGGTGCAGTGGGTAGGTGATGTCCATCCCCGTCCCGCCGTGCAGGTGATGACAGGTCCGAACGGCGGCGGGTGACTCCGCCGCGCACCACAATCCCGCCACCGCGAGATCACCGGCCGCGTCCTTGCCCGCGTCAAGCCGCCAGCACGCCGACAGCGTGGCCAGGTGCAGGGTGCGCGATGCGATATAGACGTCGGCGACCTGCTGGGCGACCGCCTGGAAGGCGGCGAGCGGCCGGCCGAACTGCCGCCGGGCCGCGATATGGTCCCTGGTCAGGGTCAGCGCCGCGGACAGGGCGCCGTCGGCCAGGCTGCACGCGCCCGCCACGGCCAGCTGATACAGGTCCGCCAGGCAGTCGGCGCCGCCGAGCACGGGCCCGGCCGGGACCCGGTCGAGCCGCAGCGTGTACTCGGGGCCGCCGGAGACCGACGGGGTGCGGGTCACGCCCGCCCCGTCCGCGGCCGGGTCAACGACGACGACGCCGGTGCTGTGTTCCCCGTGTTCGGCGGACGCGAAGCTCACCGGGAGCAGGACGCGGCTGGCCTCCGCGCAGTAGAGGACGCCGACCTTGGTGCCAGACACCGTGCCGTCCGCGGCGACCGTGGTGGCCGGGACCGGGGGCATCGGGTCCGACGGCTCGCGCAGGCCCGCGGTGAGTACCAGCTCGCCCGCGGCGGCGGCCGGCAGCAGGGCCCGCCGCAGCTCGCCCCCTCCCCAGCGGACGACGGGCAGGATGCCGGTCATCAGCGTGGCCAGCGCCGGCACCGGGACGGCCCGGCGGCCGAGCTCGGCGAGCAGGACGGCGGTATCGAGCACGCCCAGTCCGTCGCCGCCAAGCTCGGTGGGCAGGGACAGCGCGAGCAGGCCCGCCCGGGCCAGTTCCTTCCACGGGTCGGCCTTCCCCTCGTCGAGCAGGTGGCCCGCGAGGCGCGCGATCTCCCGCTGGCTCTCCGTCAGGCTGAAGTCCACCCGGCATCGCCTCTCTGTGTTTCCCACAAAATTAGAACATGTTACATCTTCGCACGACCAGTGCCACGGGCACGCCAGCGGCCGCGCCCTTGGTAACCTGATCATGAGCAAGGGAAATAATGAGGGGTCCGGAATGTCTACGGCGAGAACGCGTGTCAATGGCCAGCCGGCCGCAGTAGCCGATGCCGAAATCGGCTCCGCCGCGCAGCGGGAACGGCGCAAGCGGATACTGGACGCCACGCTGGCGCTCGCGTCCAAGGGCGGTTACGAGGCCGTGCAGATGCGGGCGGTCGCGGAACGCGCCGACGTGGCGCTCGGCACGCTGTACCGGTACTTTCCGTCCAAGATCCACCTGCTGGTCGCCGCGCTCACCGAGGAATTCGAGCGGATGCAGGACAAGCTCGACCGCAAGCCGATCCCTGGCGAGACGGCGACCGATCGCATGGTGCACGTGCTGTCTGGGGTCACCCGCACCATGCAGCGCGACCCGATGCTCACCGAGGCGATGACCCGGGCGTTCATGTTCGCCGACCCGAGCGCGGCGGCCGAGGTGAACACAGTCGCCAATCAGATGGTGCGGATGTTCACCCGGGCCATGCACGACGGCGAGCCGTCGGCCGACGACGTCGCGATCGCCCGCGTGATCGGCGACGTGTGGCTGTCGAACCTCGTCGCCTGGGTGACGCGGCGGGCGACAACGGACGATGTGTCCAGCCGCCTCGAACTCGCCGCCCGCCTGCTGCTGCACTGATCCGCCCGGCTCGGCGCCGGTCAGCGCAGCAGCGTGTCAAGGAACGGGCTGCTGAACACCGCGCCCGGGTCGTAGCCGGCGAGAATGGAGATGGCCGCCGACCAGCCGTCGCCGCTTGCCTGGCCCGCGCTGACGGCGGCCGGGATGGTGCTGCCGAGGAGGGCGGCGCTCGTCCACGGACCGGACCCGGTGCACCCCCACGCCTTCGACCACTCGGGCCGCACCGTCGCGTAGCTGCCGGTGTAATGGCTCCAGATCCACGACTCCATGTCGGCGTAGAACTGGGAGAAGCCCGCCGTCACCGGCAGCGTGCCCATGTCAAGCCAGACGGCGGTGTCCCAGGCGGGCTGGTCGGGGCGGGGACGGACCGAGGACAGGATCGGCGACTGCGCGCCCGGCACCAGGGCGTCGGCCGGCTGATCGAGCCCGGTGACGCGGATCTCGATCGGTCCGTTCATCGGGTACTTGCCCTGGCCCGCGTAATAGTTCAGGCGGCTGGTGTACTGCGCGTAGAAGTCACTGACCACCCGCTGGATGTTCGCCCGCGCGGTGACGACCGCGAATCCGGCCTGCACGATCCGTACGGTGGTCGGCTTCACGTAGAGCAGCACGTTTTGCCATTGACTCCAGATGTCCCAGGTGCCGGTGAAGACGAGGCCGGTGTCCACCAGGGCCATCGCGGTGCCCTCGAAGGCCGGCGTGCCCGCGGTGTCGCCCGTGGCCACCTGGTCGAAGAACTCGTTCTCCGCGGTGGTGACGCTGTTGGTGAACGAGTAGTTGTAGGGGCTGCTGACGGCGATGGAGAGCGCGGGCTTGGACGGGGCGATCGACCAGACCTTCAGCCAGGGCGTGTCGGTGAACGGGAACCAGATGGCCTCCACCCGGCCGGCCCGGTCGGCGTAGCTCGCCAGGGAGTTTGCGCCAGCGCTGGCGGGCGGGGCGAACAGGTCGGCCGCCGAGATGTTCACCCAGCTCTGGCAGCGCAGCTGCTGGCTGGCCGCCACCTGCAGCGTGACCTGGGTGACGAAGGCCCGGCCGAGATGGGCGAGGAACCCGCGGATGTCGGGATCGTCGCGCTGGAACGTCTTGAGCACGTACTGGCCCCGCGCGGAACTCCAGACCACGGCGGTGAGGGAGAGGATCAGGTTCGACAGCGAGCCGTAGGTCTGGCCGGACAATGGAGTCTCCCCGGCGCCGGGAATCGCGCTGCCGTGGGCGTTGATTGCGAGCGCGCCGCCGATCGTGATGTCCCCGGGCGCGGGGATGGCGCAGAGCCCGTAGCCCGCGCCCGCGAGGGCCGCGGCCAGCGCGTCCATCGTGACGCCGGCCTGCGCGGTGACGGTGGCCGGGGCACCAGCCGCGACGGACACCGCGGTGAGGTGCGTGGTGGTGTCCACGAGCACGTACCCGGCCCCGGTGTTCCCGGCCGGGAGCAGGATGGGCGACCAGTTGTGGCTCATGCCCTTGGGCCGCAGCCGGTACCCGTTGGAATGCGCCCAGTTGGCGAGCGTGACGACGTCGGCGGCCGATGCCGGGGCGCAGGTCCAGACGTCGTCGATCACGATCATCCCCGCCCAGTTCTGGTACGCCTGCTGGTAGACGGTGATGGATGCGGGGAAGTTAGGCGGCGGCGCGGCCGTGACCTGCGCGCTCGCGGGAGTGACGCGGAACACCGGAACCCAGGCGAGCGCGCCCGCGGCGGCGGCCGCCGCCAGGAACACGCGCCGGGACGGATGGGGCGGGCCGCCGTCCGGGCGGTGCTGCATTGGCTCCATTGACGCTCCCGAGCGTAACCAAGCAAACGCTTGCTTGGTGATAACCATAGCCGTGCATTAGAACACGTTCTAATGACAATTTGCCTACCGGTCAGGGATCGAGGGCTTCCGGGCCGTCGCCTTCTGGCGCTTCGGCGGCGAGCTCCTGCGGGCCGTCGTCCAGGCCGGGGGCGACGCCGACGAGCTCGGCGGCGCGCTGGCCCTGGACCGGTTCCATCGCGGCCTTGCTCCGCCAGGGTGGCAAGTTCTCGAGTTCGGCCATGTCATCGCGCCGCTTGCGGCGCAGGCCGAGGAAGGCCCCCGCGAGCAGCGCGGCGCCGCCGGCGATGCCGAAGACGAGCGGCAGCGTGGTCTCGATCAGGGTGATCTCGCTGCGCCCGCTGCCGTCGAGCGCGACGACCTGGCTGAGGCTGGCCGGGGTCACGGTCAGGTCCGCGTCGTAGAGCACCAGGGCCTGTGCGCCGGTGTCGGGGTTGTGCAGGGTCACCGTCTGGTGCTCGTTCACGTCGAGCAGCGCCCCGGTCTCGGGGTCCACGTAGTTGATCACGTGCTCCTGGTCGAATAGGGGCGCGCGGACGACCGGCGTCTTGACCCCGAGCATGGAGCCGGGTACCGCCTGGGTGGTGAACTGCGTCGCCGGAATGTCCTCCACGAACTCGTACGTCTGGATGCCGCCCACCGTCGCCGTGCCCGCGTACACGAACGGCAGCGGCCGGTTCAGGGTCGTGTTGAACACCTGGTAGGTCTGCTTCTGCAGGCCGAACGGGAACACGACCCCCGAGTACCCGGTCTGGTGGATCGACGCGTTGCCGTTGACGTTCGCCCCGCAGCAGTCGACCAGTTGCCCCGTGCGCCGGTCGAACGCGAACGTGCGCGTCGTCTGCTGGATCGACCGGTGGTTGGTGATGTCGGACACGCTGCTCGTCTGCTCCCACACGGCGACCGACGAGCTGCCCTTGCCCGGCTCGCCCTTGATCGTGTAGGTGGCCTGGATGGTGACGCCGGTCACCTCCTTGAACACGGCGGCGCTGAAGTACGACGCGTTACCAGCCTGCAGGACGGCGGTCTGGTTCTCGCTCAGCGGGAACTTGATGAACTGGCTGCTCACCCAGGTGGGCAGGGATATCGCGACCGCGACGAGCAGCACGCCAAGCCCTGCGAGTATGAATCCGGTGACGCGGCGCATCGTCCCTCCAGGGGATCACGTTTTCGCGATGACGGCGTCGGCGAAGCGGCGCAGGTGGTCGAGCTTGCTATTGAGCGGCTCGGTGTCCGGGCCGACCTCATAGGGCCAGCGGAAGCCGACGATCACGTCGGTCACCCCCTGCTCCTCCAGCCGGCGCACGCCGTCGACCGTGTAGGCGTCCATTGAGATCACGTGGACCTCGAAGGGTCGTTCCGCCTCCGCTTGACGGCGCAACTCGGCGAGGCGGGCCAGGAGCCCGGGCAGGTCGGCCGGGTCTCCCCCGCCGTGCATCCAGCCGTCACCCAGGCGGGCGGCGCGGCGCAGCGCGGCCTCCGAATGGCCGCCGACAAGCACCGGGACCGGCTCGGTGGGCACCGGCGCGATCTTGACGGCGGGCAGGGTGAAGGTCTTGCCCTGGTACTCGAAGTAGCCGCCCCCGGCCAGTCCGCGCACGATGGCGATCGACTCGTCGAGCCGCCGCCCGCGGCCGGCCCAGTCGACGCCGAGCACGTCGTAGTCCTCGCGCCACGGGCTGGTGCCCACGCCGAGGGACAGCCGGTTGCCGGTGAGCACCGCCGTCGAGGTGACCTGCTTGGCCAGCAGCACCGGGTTGCGGACCGGCACCTTCACGACGAACGTGGTGAACCGCAGCCGGCTGGTCACCGCGCCGAGCGCGGGGATCAGCGAGAACGGCTCAAGGAACGGCTTGTCCTCAAGGAACTCGCGGCTGCCGTCGGGGTTGTACGGGTACGTGCTCGTCGCGTCCCGCGGGTAGCAGATGCTGTCCGGTATGACCATCGAGTGGTACCCGGCCTCCTCGGCCGCGCACGCCAGCGGCGCGTAGAACGACGGGTCGGTCATCGACTCGGCATAGCTGAACCGCACTGTGCCTCCCAGACTGGGCCTCCGGCGTCGGCCGCCCATCTTGTCGCAAAAATAGAACATGTTCTTGTCTCGATCAAGCGAATGCACCAAGCTGGTTGCCATGGACCTTGCCGTACTCGAAGACATCCGCCAGCTGAAGTACCGCTACCTCCGCTGCGTCGACCAGAAGCTCTGGGACGAGATGGCCGACGTGTTCACCGCGGACGCCACCGTGGACTACGGCACGCGCGCCTACGGGAAGCCGCTCAAGCTCGCAGGCCGGGACGAGATCATCGCCTTCTTCCGCGCCAGCCTGGGGCCGGAGATCATCACCGTGCACGCCGCGGGCCAGCCGGAGATCACCGTGGACGGCGACCAGGCCAGCGGGACCTGGCGGTTCGAGGACACGGTGATCGCGACGGAGCACCGCGTCGTGATCGCCGGGGCCGCCTACTACCAGGACCGTTACGAGCGCGGCGCGGACGGCGCCTGGCGGATCGCGCACACCGGCTACGTGCGCACCTACGAGGTGATGATGTCGCTCGACGACCTGCCGAGCTTCAAGTTCCTCGCCGGGGTGCCCAAGACACCTAAGACAGGGACAAACGTTGCTGACCCAGCCGTTCGCTGAGGCCCTCGCGGAGGCCGAGAAGATCATCGCGGGTGCCCCGCACGTCACGTCGGAGCGCGACCTCGCCGAAGGGTACGACTACCTGGCCGGCAGCGTCCAGGCGTCACTCCGGCTGGCCTGGGCCTACCAGCGCGACTTCCCGTACTTCGTCCAGTCCACCGGGCCGTACACGAAGCTCGGGCTCGACAACCCGGACACCCTCTACTTCCACGCCTACCTGCGGGACGACGCGGAGTACGTGGTGACCGGCACCCGCGGCACGACCGCCGACCTGAGCTTCCAGGTGCTCAAGGGCGACTACACCCCCGTCGAGGTGCCCGACAGCCTGAGCGCGTTCGACGACCGGGCGATCCGACGCGCGGATAACGGCGACTTCGAGTTCCGCCTCGGCCCGGGCAAGGCCAGGCCCGGCTACTTCACGCTCGGCCCGGGCTCGGCCATGCTCATCGTCCGCGAGGTCTACTCCGACTGGGCCGCCGAACGCCGCGGCACGATCCGCATCCACCGCGCCGGCCGCGACGGCGAAGCGCCGCCGCCGGCGACGGACACCGCGACCGCGGCGAAACGCTACGCGGTGGCCGGCAAGCTCCTGCTGTCACGCCTGCGGACCTTCCTCGCCTTCCCCGAGTGGTTTTACCTGAACGAGCCGGCCAACACGCTGACGCCGCCGCGCGTCACCCCCGGCGGTCTGGCCAGCCAGTTCTCGTCGGCTGGCCACTTCGATCTCGCCGACGACGAGGCCATGCTCGTCACCGTGCCGGCCGCGGGCAAGGAGGTAGCGCCCTACCAGGGCCTTCAACTCGGCAGCATGTGGTACATCTCGCTGGACTACATCAACCACCAGACCAGCCTCACCGCCGATCAGGCAAGGATCGATGCGGACGGCCGGATGCGCTTCGTGATCAGCGAGCGCAACCCCGGGGTGGCGAACTGGCTGGAACTGACCGGGCATACCCGGGGGTATGTGCAACTGCGGTGGCAGCGGCTGACCCGCGACCTGCGGCCGGAAGACGGGCCGCACGTCGAGGTCATCCCGTTCGCGGAAATCCCTGCCCGCCTGCCGTACTACGACAGCGCGCGGGTGTCCCCCGATGAGTGGCGGGGACGCATCGCCGCGCGCCAGGCCGCCATCGCGGAAAGGATGCTGGGTTGATACTCCAGGACAAGGTAGTCGTGGTGGCCGGCGTCGGGCCCGGCCTCGGCCGCTCCATCGCACTGGCCAGCGCGCGGGAAGGGGCCGACGTGGTGCTCGCCGCGCGGACCGCTTCCCGGCTCGACGACGTGGCCAAGGAGGTCACCGCGCTGGGCCGGCGCGGGCTCGCCGTGCCAACCGACCTGGCGGACGCCGCGGCGGCGGAGCGGCTCACGGCGGCCGCGCGGGACGCGTTCGGCCGGGTGGACGCGCTGGTGTTCAACGCGCTCGCGATGCCGCCCATCAAAGAACTCCGCGAGGTCAGCCTGGACGCGGTCAGCGCGAGCTTCGACGCGAACGTGGTCGCCGCGCTCCGGCTGACCAGGCTGCTCGAGCCCGACCTCGCGGAGAGCAAGGGCTCGGTCGTCATGATCAACTCGATGGTGGTGCGGTTCTCGCAGCGAACCATGGGACCGTACAAGCTCGCCAAGGCGGCGCTGCTCGCGATGGCGCAGAGCCTGGCCACCGAACTTGGCCCGCAGGGCATCCGGGTCAATTCGGTAGCCCCTGGCCACATCTGGGGCAGTTCGCTGCAGTGGTACTTCGGCTACCTGGCCAAGAAGCGCGGCGTGACGGTCGAGGAGATCTACGCCGAGACCGCGGCCCCCATCGACCTGGGCCGGCTGCCCGAGCCCGACGAGATCGCCGACGCCGTGGTGTTCCTGGCCTCGCCGATGGCACGGGCCATCACCGGCCAGTGCCTGGACGTCAACTGCGGCGAGTACCACCATTGATCCCGCCCAACCCCCCCAAATCGCCCCACCCCGTCGGTACGGCCGAGGACCTGCACGCGTCCGCGGCGCGGCGCACGGGCCTGGCCGACTTCGGCCCGGATGACTACACCGACGGGCTCGCGGTGCTGCTCGACTCCCTCGCGGCCGACGCGGAGCTCACGCCGCCCGGCGCGAAGGCACAGCGGGCGCTGCTGCGCGGCGTCCTGATGGCCCGGCTGTGCAGCGAGGCCGCCTGGCAGGCGAACCCGGAATACGCCGAGGTCGGCATCGACCGCCCGGTCTTCATCACCGGGCTGCCGAGGACCGGCACCACGGCGCTGCACCGGCTGCTCACCGCGGACCCCGCCAGCCAGGGCCTGGAGATGTGGCTCGCCCAGGTGCCGCAGCCCCGCCCGCCCAGAGATACCTGGCGCGACAACGTTGTTTTTAACTACATTCAGGCGGGCTTCGCCAAGCACCATGAGGAGCACCCCGAGTTCATGGGCGTGCACTACATGGCGGCCGACCAGGTCGAGGAATGCTGGCAGCTGCTGCAGCAGTCCATGCGCTCGGTATCGTTCGAGACCCTCGCGTACGTGCCCGGCTACTCGGCCTGGCTGCGCGATCAGGACTGGACCGAGGCGTACCGGCGGCACCGGCGCAACCTCCAGATGATCGGCCTGCCCGACGCGGGCCGGCGGTGGGTACTCAAGAACCCCAGTCACCTGTTCGCCCTGGACGCCCTGCTCGCCGTCTACCCGGACGCGCTCGTCATCCAGACGCACCGCGCGCCGCGCACGGCGATCGCGTCCGCGTGCAGCCTGGCGGCCCACGCCGCCGCGGGCTGGTCGCCGGTTTTCGCCGGTGCCGTGATCGGGCGCACGCAGCTTGACCTGTGGGCCCGCGGCCTGGCGCGGTTCACGGCGGAGCGCGCCAGGCACGATCCGGCGCGGTTCCATGACGTCCGCTACGACGACCTGGTCGCGGACCCGGTGGGCACGGTGGAGGCGATCTACCAGCGCTTGCGGCGGCCGTTGGCCGGCGCCGCGGCCGACGCCATCCGCATCCTCGCCGCGACGTCGGCGCGGGCCGGCGGCGAGTCCGGCCACCGGTACGCGCTCGCCGACTTCGGCCTGACCGGCGAGGAGGTGGACGAACGATTCGGCGCGTACGCGGGCGAAGCATCCGCGTTGTTACCAATGCGGCAAATTCGTTGGGATAAGTGCCATACTGCGCCAATGAGTACTCCGGGAATGGCGTGGCGGCCGGCACCAGGATGGCCGGAACCGCCGCCGGGCTGGGTCCCGCCGGCCGGCTGGACGCCTCCGTCAGACTGGCCCGCTGCCCCGGCTCACTGGCAGTTCTGGGGCCCGGTGCCCGCGCCCCAATCCCCGCCGCTCCCGCCATCGCCCGCGGCTCTCCAGCCCCCGCCCGCGCCGCCCCCGGCAACCGGGCAATCCCGGCGCGACCTGGTGCTTGAGACCTGGTTCGTCCAGCTGGTCTTCCTGGTACCCGGTGTCGTGGCCGCGGTGGACACGTTCGCCGCCCATACCGGCGGTGCCGCCGTCACCCAGTTTCCGAGCTATGTCGCCAACCCGGCGGCCAACCTCACGCTGGGCGTCCTGTCGTACCTGGCCGTCGCGGTTCCGGTGCCTATCGCGCTGCTCCTGCTGAGCCGGTCCGGCCAGCGGCCGGCCGCGCTCGGCCTGGGCCGTCCGAGATGGCGCGCCGACGTGTGGCCGGGCCTCGGCCTGGCCGCCGCCGCCTTCGGCGCCGCCCTGGTCATCCAGCTCCTGCTGACCGCACTGGTCGGCCGGAACAGCAAGCTGCTCGTCCAGATCCCGGTCGGGCACGTCCCCGCCTACTACGTCATCTGGGGAATCGCCATATCCCTGGTCACCGCGGTGACCGAGGAAACGCTGGTCAGCGGCTACCTGCTGACCCGCCTTGAGCAACTGGGCTGGAATCCACGACGGGCCCTGGTGCTCAGCCTGGTGCTGCGGACCAGCTACCACGTGTACTACGGGCTGGGGTTCCTGGCCACCATCCCGTTCGGCTACCTGGTCACCAGGTCTTTCCAGAAGAGGCGGCGGCTCTCGCGGCCCATTGTCGCCCACTTCCTGTACGACGCCGTGCTGATCTCGGTCGCCGTGCTGACCTCCCGCTTAACCGGCTGGCTGGGCGCCTGCCGCCCGGCATCACGGATCGCCAGCCTCCGTTCGGGACAAACTCAGTCGCGGAGCATGAGGCTCGCGCAGTGCTCGCCGATCATCATGGCCGGGGCGTTCGTGTTGCCGCCGGTAATGGCCGGCATGATCGACGCGTCTGCCACGCGGAGCCCGTCAACGCCGAGCACCCGCAGCGCCGGGTCGACCACCGCCCGTTCGTCCGTGCCCATCCGGCAGGTGCCGACCGCGTGGTACACCGAGGTCGCCCGGTTCGGCACCTCCTTGGCCAGCGCGGGGCGGTCGCGGTACTCGGCGCCCGGTGACAGCTCGAGCGGGGCGTCGCCCGCGACCAGCCGGTGGCTCATCGCGTCGCGGATGAGCTCCATCCCGTCGAGCAGGACGGTGGTGTCGTCCGGCTCGGTCAGGTATCCCGGGTCGATGAGCGGCTCCGCGACGGGGTCGGCGGAGGCGAGGCGGAGCGTGCCCCGGCTCTTGGGGTAGATCAGCGTGGAGAAGATCGTCAGCGCGGGGCGCTTGTCGACGACGTGCCTGGTCGGCGCGTCCTGGTTGGGGAACGGGTAGGACCAGGGCAGCGCGTGGAGCTGGATGTCGGGGACGGGCCCGGCCAGGCTGCTGCGCACGAAGCCGACCATCTCGAAGACGCTGCGGCCCATCCAGGTGTCGCCGCGGACCGCCTCATGAAGAATCCCGCCGACGAAGTAGGGCGTCGTGCCGCGGTTGCGGGCGCTCTTCATGACGTAGGTCAGCGGGACGAACATGTGATCGTGCAGGTTGTCGCCCACCGGCAGGTCGGCGACGACGTCGATGCCGTGCTCGCGCAGGTGCGCGGCCGGCCCGACGCCGGACAGCATGAGGAGTTGCGGCGAGCCGAAGACACCCGCGCAGACGATCACCTCCTTGGCGGCCCTGATCGTCTCCCGCCCGGTTTCCGTGACGACCTCGACGCCGACGGCGCGGCCGCCCTCGATGACGATCCGCGTGATCTGCGTGCGGGTCAGGATCGTCAGGCCGGGCAGATCGCGGGAGTCCAGGTAGCCGATCGATGAGCTGTAGCGCAGCCCGCCGGAGGCGTTCTGCTGCATGACCGAGACGCCTTCCTGCGACGCGCCGTTGTAGTCGTCGATCCGGCCGACGCCGGCGGTGGCGGCCATCGCCTGGATGAACTTCTCCGACGCCCCGGTCAGGTCCTTCTGCCTGGTGACCTTGACCGGGCCGCCGCCGCCGCGCAGTTCGCTCGCGCCGTCCTCCCAGTCCTCCATGCGCTTGAAGCTGGGCAGCACGTCGCGGAAGGCCCAGCCCTTGCATCCGGCCTCGGCCCAGTCGTCGTAGTTCTGCTGGTTGCCGCGGACGAACACCATCCCGTTGATCGACCCGGAGCCGCCGAGCACCCGCCCTCTTGGTTGCGGGATCCGGCGGCCGAGCGCGGCCGGCTGCGGGACGGTGTAGTAGCCCCAGTCCAGGCGTTTCTTCAGGGCCGGCACGTTGTGGAAGATCGCGATCATCCCCGGCTTGCGCACCAGCCGGGTGCGGTCCAGGCCGCCCGCCTCAAGCAGGACGACGCTGGCGCCCGACTCGGCGAGCCGCCGCGCCAGCACGCATCCGGCGCTGCCCGCGCCGGCCACGACGTAATCCGCGGTGTGTGACATCAGGTCCTCGCAGGGGCTAGGGCACCGGTGCCCGGGACTCTACGCCAACGCCATCTTCAAGACAAGAACACGTTCTATTATCATGAACGGATGCGGCCATCTCCCCTGCATGAACGTGCTCTTCACGGCGTTCACGGCGGGTGAGAGGCTGTTGTTACGTGTTCTAGCGAATTCCTGAATCCAGCGGAGGGCACATGGGCCGGCTCGACGGCAAGGTCGCGCTGATCACCGGGGGCGCCCGGGGCATGGGCAAGTCCCACGTGCGGCACTTCGTCGCCGAGGGCGCGCGCGTGGTCTTCGGCGACGTGCGCGACGACCAGGGCGCGTACGTCGCCGCCAAGCTCGGCGACGACCGCTGCCGGTACCTGCACCACGACGTCACGAGCGAGGCGGACTGGGACGCCGCGGTCGCGCTCGCCGCCGACGCGTTCGGCGGGCTCGACGTGCTGGTGAACAACGCCGGCATCCTCACGTTCGCGCCGATCGCGGACATGCCGCTGGCCGACTTCCGGCGGGTGCTCGAGGTGAACGCGGTGGGCTGCTGGCTCGGCATGAAGGCGGTGATCGGCCCGATGACCAAGGCGGGCGGCGGCTCGATCGTCAACGTCTCCTCGATCGAGGGGTTCACCGGGGCGGCGGGGCTGTCGGCTTACAGCGCGAGCAAGTTCGCGATCCGCGGGATGACTAAGGCGGCCGCGCAGGAACTCGGCCAGTTCGGCATCCGGGTCAACTCCGTGCACCCCGGCGGGGTGCTTACCCGGATGGTCCTCGAGCAGGCGGACTCGGGCCGCGACGGCGAGCAGTTCCTCGGCAGCCTGCCGCTCGGCCGGTTCGCCGAGCCGGCCGAGATCTCCCGTCTGGTGGCCTACCTGGCCTCGGACGAGTCGTCCTACTCGACCGGCAGCGAGTTCGTCGCCGACGGCGGCCTGTTGTCAGGACCGGGGTACTGACATGGACGAGGCACTGACGCTCGCCGGCAAGGTGGCGATCGTGACCGGGGCGGGCAACGGGCTCGGCCGGGCGGAGTCGGTCGCGCTCGCCCGGGCCGGGGCGCTGCTCGTGCTCAACGACCTGGCCGGGGACGCGGTCGCGGAGACAGCCGGGCTGATCGCCGCGGCGGGCGGGCAGGCGGTCGTCCACGCCGGCGACATCGGCGAGTGGGAGACCGGCGAGGGGCTGGTTCGCGCGGCGCTCGCTACCTACGGGGCGCTGGACATCCTGGTCAACAACGCCGGGGTGCTCAGGGACCGAATGGTCTTCACGATGTCGGCCGAGGAATGGGACACGGTGCTGCGGGTGCACCTGCGCGGCCACTTCGTGACCACTCACTTCGCCACCGCGCACTGGCGGGAGGCCAGCAAGCAGGCCGGCGGCCCGGTCTACGCGCGGATCGTGAACACCTCGTCCGAGGCGTTCCTGCTCGGCTCGCCCGGCCAGCCCAACTACGCCGCGGCCAAGGCGGGCATCGCGGCGCTCACCGTGTCCACCGCGCGCGCCTGCGCGCGGTACGGGGTGCGGGCCAACGCCATCTGCCCGCGGGCCCGCACCGCCATGCTCGCCGGGCTGGTGAGCCCGGCGCCCGCGGACGGTCCCGACCCGCTCGACCCCGAGCACGTGACGCCGCTGGTGACCTACCTGGCCAGCCCCGCCGCGATGAGGATCAACGGCGAGGTGTTCGTCGTGCACGGCGGCGTCGCCGCGGTGATGAACCCGCCGACCATCCGCGCGGTCTTCCGCGCCGACACGCCCGACGGCATGTGGACGCTGCCCGCCGTGCACGAGGCCCTGGACGGCGCGTTCGCCGACCGCTCGCCCGACTCCCCCGGCTTCGCCTGCACGGAGACGATGGACCTGGCGAGTGAGACGATCGGCTTCGGCTGAGAACTCTTTGCTGTCCGCCGCACCAGCCGCAGCAGCCGCAGCA
>CAZORE010000056.1:18361-44938 GCA_964581815.1 uncultured Streptosporangiaceae bacterium
CGCACCCAGCACCGCCGCTACCGCACCCAGCACCGCCGCTACCGCACCCAGCCCGTCGTCCTCGCCGGCCACGTCCACCGGGCAGTTGGCCCCTGGCTCGCTGATCTCGATCAACGCCACGACCGCCTGCTGTACCTCGTACTACATCCGGCATGACGACGGCGACGACCGGGTTGTGATCACCCAGACAACTCAGGGCAGTTCCGCGCTCGGCAAGGCCGATGCCACGTGGGTTGTGCGAGCGGGGCTGGCCGACAGCGGATGCATTTCGCTCGAGTCTGCCAACGAGCCTGGCCAGTACCTCAGGCACCACGAATTCGAGCTCTACCTGGAACCGGACGACGGCAGTGCCCAGTTCACCCTGGACGCCACGTTCTGCCCGCACCCGGGAAACAGCGGCAACGGCTACTCTTTCCAGTCGGCCAACTATCCGAACATGTACATCCGACATTACGACTACGTCGTCTATATCGCGAGTTACGGCGGCTCGAGTCCGTGGGACAACAATCTCAGCGTGTGGCCTGAAGACACCACCTGGCTGGTCACTCAGCCATGGGCCTAATCCGGGGCTACATGACCCGAGGGTACAGACGGGCGAGGAACAGGCGGCTCAACGCCACCGCCGGCCCCGGGATCCCCTCCGTGAACGCCCCCGGGGCGCGCGGCCTGGCGGCGTGCATCAGCGATAGGTTTCGGCTGAGGCTGACGAAGGGCTACGGACGCAATTGCGCCTAAGCTCTGGTGCAACCATCATGCGACATGGGAGACTTTTTCAGTTATCGCTTGTCCGATGGCATGCACGGGGGGACGGAATGATCGAGACGACCGTGCCCAGCGAGGGTCCGGTCTTGAACATGACCTCGCTGACCGGCACTGGCAATCCCGTTGTGCTGCGCATTCTCCTCGGAGCGCAACTACGGCGGCTGCGTGAGGCAAGGCGAATCACGCTCGAGGACGCGGGCAATGTCATTCGCGCGTCCCCGTCGAAGATCAGCCGGCTCGAGAGCGGCCGGGTGGGCTTCAAAGACCGCGATATCGTCGACCTGTTCATCTTTTACGGCGTGACTGAGCAGGCGCAGATACAGGCGCTGCGCGAGATCGCCGTCCGCGCCAATTCCCGCGGCTGGTGGCTTGACTATTCCGATATCCTGCCCACCTGGTTCGAGGAATACATCAGCCTCGAGGAGGCCGCCACCGAGATCCGCGGGTACGAGGTGCAGTTCGTACCTGGGCTGCTGCAGACGGAAGAATATGCCCGCGCCGTCACGTTGCTTGTTTACTCGAATCCCAAGGAGATCAGCCGCCGGGTCAGCCTGAGGATGGCTCGCCAGGCCAGGCTCTCCGGAGCGGAGCCGGTCAGCTTGGCGATGGTGCTCGACGAAGCCGCGCTGCGCCGCCCGATCGGCGGCCCGTCCGTGATGCGGGGCCAGTTGGCGCACCTCGTCGAGATGTCGAGGCGGCCCAACGTGACGATCCAGGTCATTCCGTTCAAGGTAGGCGGCCACGCCGCGGCAGGCGGCCCGTTCAGCGTGCTGCACTTCGCGGACAGCGACCTGTCGGACATCGTCTATCTTGAGCAGCTGTCGACCGCTCAATATCTGGAAAAACCAGACATGGTCGGCAAGTACCTGGCCGTGATGGAGCGCCTGCGTCTGGAAGCCGCGACGCCGGAGGACAGCCGCAAGAGGCTCCAGGCGATTCTCAACGATTTCTGAGCCCGGCCCGACGATGAGAGCGCCGGAGCTGGACTCGATGGCGGAACTCGCCGGCCGGCGATGGCAGGCGATCGACCCGCTGCTGCCCGCCATCGCGGGCTGGACGCCAGGTTGTGGTGCCGAGCTGGCGGTGAACGGGCCGGACGGGGGCCTGGTAGCAGCGGGGTCCTGCATCCACTGGACCGCGGAACCCGGTTCGCTTGACCTGATCGAGGGTCCACCGCAGCGGTTCCTGCTCAGGCCGTATCTCACCGGCTCTGATGTCCTGACCGCGCTGGACACGCTGCTGTCGCGGTGGCGTGATCACCTCGTCGCGGTACCGGAAGCCGCCGCCGGGGATACCGCCGCGGTGATCGGGTGGCCGAGCCGCGATGTGGCCGGGGTGCGGGCTCTGGTGGCCCACGGGCTAACGCCGCTCGGCGTGATCGCCGCCCGGTCCGCCAGACGAGCGCCCGCGGTCGTCGCTGACTGCCCGCCGGGCGTGCGGATCAGGCGCGCAACCCCCGCTGATCTCGACCTGGTCGTGGCGATGACCATGGAGGTGCTCCGGTTCGACGCCTATTTCGGCGGCGTGCTTGAACCACCAGATGCCGCGCGAGGACTCCGGGCCCAGGTCGCCGGGCAGCTGGAGCACGATCCCTGGACGTGGCTGGCCGAGCGCGATGGCAATCCGGTCGGGATGCTGACCGCGGAGCGGCCGCAGACCGCGGCTTGGATCGCACCGCGGACATCCGGGTCACCGGTGGCCTACCTGCTCGCGCTGTTCGTCGCGCCCGCCGAGCGCGGGGCTGGCGTCGGGGCCGCCCTCTCCGGCCAGCTGCACCGCAGCGCGGAAGCGGCCGGGATCTCTGTCATCTTGCTTGAGTATGCGCAGTTCAATCCGCTGTCCGTCCCGTTCTGGGGGCGCCAGGGATACCGCCCCCTGTGGTCCACCTGGGAGGTCAGGCCCGCCCGGCTGCTCCGTTAGACGGAGGCGGTCGCCGTCGGCTCTTGCTCCGGGGACGCGCTTTCCCTGGGCAGCCGGAAGAAGACGGACCGGAGCCCGAACCGCGCGATGAGCATCATCACCAGGCCGGCGGCGACGACCCCGAGGAGGGTCCAGACCTGCGCCCTCGACCCGTCCCAGGCGCTTGAGACCGACCGGTACACGATGTAAGCGAGGAAGCCGGCGGCCCCGAGCGGAAGGACGCCCGCGACAATCGCGTCGCGCCACGAGGCGATGATCCGGCGGCGGTAATAGATCAACGCGGCGAGGGTGGTGAGGATATAGAGCAGCGCGAGGAGCTGTCCGACAATCGCGATGACGTCACCGAACGCAGACTGCAATGAGGTGGCGAGCAGGTAGACCGCGGTGAGCGCCGCAAGCAGCACGCCGATAAGGAGGCTTGAGGCAACCGGGGTGGAATACTTTCTTGAGACGTTCGCGAAAAATCCCGGCAGCGCCCGGTAGGTGGCCATGCCGTAGACGATGCGGGCGCCCAGGATGATGCCAGTTCCGGTCCCCGCGATCACTGACAGCGCGATCGCCAGGGCCACCGCCCTGGCCAGGGCGGTGCCGCCCATGACCTGGGCGACGTAGACCAGCGCCGAGCCGCCATTCGCCTGCAGCTTCGCGGGGGAGACGACGCCCTGCAGGCCAACCTGGACCAGGGTGTAGATCAAGGCAAGGATCGCCACCGCGATCACGGCCGCCCGGCCCGGGTAGACCTTCCGGTGCTCGACCTCCTCGTTAACGTACAAGGTGCCGTCCCAGCCGCCGTAGACGAATATCACGATCAGGAAGGCGCCCATGACGTCGCTGTGGCCGCCGACCCCGGACAAGCTGAACCAGCCTGACGTGATCGGGTAAGTCCCCGCATGGTGGCTCAGCACCCATACCAGGCCGGTGATGGCTACCCCGATGATGATCACGTACTCGACCACGGCCATGCCGATCTGGGCTCGCGCGGAGATCCGGATGCCGAGCACCGCGAGTACGAGCATTACCAGGATGACGGCGGCGGCGATGGCGAGTGAGGCTCCCGTACCCGCCGTCGCGGCACCGGTAACCGCCAGGACCGACGGGCCGATAACAATCGTCCCGGCGACGGTGCCCACGACGTACGTGACTATCATCAGCCACCCGGTGAGAAAACCGAGGTAAGGGTTGATCGCCCGGCCGACCCACTCGAAGGACGCCCCGCAATTGGCGCTCCACAGGTTCAGCCGACGGTACGCGTTCGCGATGATCAGCATCGGGACCGCCGCGATCAGCAGGATGATGCCGCTGCTGTAAGCCGTCGTCGCCGCGATCAAGGCGAGCGAAATGGCGACCGTCGCGGCCGGGGCGGATGTGGCCATTCCGATCACCGTGGCCTGGGCGATCCCGATCGCATCGGGCTTCAGCAGATCCTGCCTGTCCAGGACCGGCTCCGGCGCCGCCGCGGCGCCCAGACCTTTACCAGCCATCAATGTTCCCTTCCAACGTCGGCTTTGCTGAACTTTTTCCTGCGTTCAAACATCGGAAGCAGCTGTAAGCAAGCAACGCTCTACGAGCGCCCGGACGGCACATTATCACTACATAGCCCGGCAAGCGTGACGGTAAGTGCTTTGGTAGGGGTCACGGAAAAGCGCCACTAACCCTAGAGAAGAGGCTCCAGGGAAGGTGTCAGATCATCGTCGGCAATGGGCTCCTGCGGGCTGGCTGCGACAGGACCGGGCGCGCTGGCAGGCTCGCTGCTCGCCGCCCGACTGCCGGGCCGGTTCGGCTACGGCGCCGTGCTCGCGTCCGCAGCGGCGCTCGGCGAAGGGGTCATGCTGGCCGGCGGCATCCTCGGGCAGGAACGGGGGCTGCGCGTCAGCCTGCTCGCGACGGCGGCCGGCATGATGCTGTCTCCCGCTGATGGCTTCATCCCCGCCACACCGGCTAGGCAGGACGCTGCCCGCCCAGTGAGGACGGGAGGCGTTGCGACCGGTTCTCTTCAGTGACGCTGAAACCAATTGAGGGACCATCGCTGTTTGCCGAGAGCGATTCGAGTCCCTGTAAACATCCCGTTGCGCCAGCCCCTCGTGCGTTGACATTGAACTTTCACGTATTACAGTCCAACTGAATCGACGGGCTGCCCAGGTTGCACGGCAGCAATGTGGCACTGCCCCCCACGGGTCGTCGCGGCCGACGAAGGTCCACCGATCGGTCAGCAGCAGAACCCGCTCGCCCGCATGTTCGCAGGAAAGGGAAGGGTCGCCAGATGAGCACGCTCAAGGTAGCTGCCCGGCTGAGGTCGGCGTCGCCGAACGAGGTCTCATGAGCAGGGAACCGGGCACACTCGGCCTCATCAGGCCGCTGATAGGACAGGCGAATGTCCGGCGGATCCACAGCGCTATCGTCCTGGCGGTCGGCGGCCAGCTCTCCCTGGCGTCCATTCCCCTCATTCAGCAGATCATCATCGATGACGCGATAGTCACCCATCACAAGTCGCTGAGCTTGTGGATCGCGATCCTGGTCATCACGGGGGCCGCCTGTTTCGCCTTGCAGTACCTGCGCCGCCGGGTCGGCTTCACAGCGGCCGCGCGCAGCCAGCGAGAGCTCCAGAAGCTGGTACACCACCACCTGCAGTACCTCGACCCGACCGGGCGGGACCGGCTCCGCACCGGCGACATCATGTCGCGGGCGACCAGCGACCTCACCATCATCCAGATGTTCGTTCAGCAGCTGGGGGTCGCGTGGGGCAACCTGACCCTGCTGGCGGCAGCACTCGCAGTCATGCTGTGGCTCTCTCCTGTGCTTACCGTGATCATGATCGTCATCGTGCCGCTGTTTACCTGGGTCGCGGCGAAGTTCCGGACCAAGATGTTCCCTGCCAGCTATACCGACGCGCTCTACAAGGCCTCGGTCGCCGGCATCGTCGAGGAAGCGGTCACGGGCGTCCGGGTGGTGAAGGCGTTCGGCCAGGAGGCCCAGGAGCAGGAGGCGCTCCACGCCGAGTCAAAGGTGCTCTTCCAGTCCCGGCTCCGCTCGGCGAGGATCATGGCGGCCTTCTCCGCATCCCTGGATGCCTTCCCCGGCCTGGCGCAGATCGGCATGCTGGCCCTGGGCGGCTGGCTGGTCATGCAGCACCACATCACGCTGGGCGTGTTCCTAGCGTTCTCCAGCTATGTGCTGCAGCTGGTGACCCCGGTGCAGTTCCTGTCAAGCGTGCTGACGACCAGCCAGCAAGCCCGGGCAGGCGCGGCGCGGCTCCTGGACCTGCTCGCGACGACCTCCGCGGTGCAGGACAAGCCGGACGCCGTCACGCTGGGCCGGCAGGTCGGGCCGATCGAGCTGGAGCACGTCGACTTCTCCTACGACGGGGTCGAGCCGGTCCTGACGGATGTGTCGCTGCGCATCGAGCCCGGCGAGAGCGTCGCCATCGTGGGCGCCTCGGGCTCGGGCAAGTCGACCCTCGCCCTGCTGCTCGCACGGTTCTACAACCCCACCTCGGGCGCGGTGCGCATCGACGGGCGTGACGTGCGCGACTACACGGTGGAGTCTGTGCGCGATGCTGTCGGGCTGGTCTTCGAGGAGGGCTTCTTGTTCTCCAGGGCCATCCGGGACAACATCGCCTTCGGCAAGCCAGATGCGACCGATGACGAGGTCGAGCACGCGGCCATCGCCGCGCACGCCCACGGGTTCATCTCGGGCATGCCGGACGGCTACCACACGGTGGTCGGCGAACGCGGCTTCACCCTGTCCGGCGGGCAGCGGCAGCGCATCGCGCTGGCCCGGGCGGCGCTGGCCAACCCGCGGGTGCTGGTGCTCGACGATGCCACCTCGGCGATCGACACGCGCACCGAGCACGCGATCCATCGCTCCTTCGAGGAGGTGCTGGCCGGCCGCACGACGATCCTGATCGCCAAGCGGTACTCGACGCTGCAGCTGGCTGACCGGGTGATCGTGCTAGACGAGGGCCGCATCGTGGACCAGGGCACGGTGCCGGAGCTGCAGGAGCGCTCGGAGCTGTTCCGTGAGCTGCTCACCGGCCCCGAGGCCGACGACATCGCACCGCCGACACCCGTCGACCGCGTCGACCCGGCCGCCTGGCCCGCCGAAGCCGATCGGGTCGGCGCGCTGAAGGTGAGCACCTTCTCGGCGGACGCCGTCGCCCGCAGCAGTGGCGTCGGCGGCTTCCACGGCCACGGAAGCGACGCCGGACGGCTGGGCAGCCTCGCGACCGCTTCGGACGACCTGCTGGCCGCGGTTGAGGCGCTGCCGCCGCTAGACGGCGATCCGGAGGTCGACATCGAGCAGCAATCCGCACCGCGCGATGACTTTTCGATTTGGGATGTCTTCCGCCCGTTCCTCCGGCCGCTGCTGGCCGGCTTCGGGCTGGTCGTGCTCGGTGCCCTCACCGGTCTTGCGGGACCTGCGCTGATCCGCCTGGGTCTCGACCACGGCGTGGCGCGCCACGCGCCGTCGTTCCTTTACGGCGTAGTCGTCGCCCTGCTGATCCTCCAGGTGATCAGTTGGATCAACCAGCGGTTCATGACCTACTACACCCAGCGCACCGCCGAGCGGATGCTGTTCGGCCTGCGGGTGCGCACCTTCGCACACCTGCAGCGCCTCTCGCTGAACTACTACGAGCAGTTCCAGGCCGGCAAGATCATGACCCGCATGACCTCCGACGTGGAGTCCTTTTCTCAGCTGCTCCAGCAGGGCCTGGTGACCGCCCTGGTCAGCCTGATTACCTGCGCCGGCATCGGGATTGTCCTCGGGGTCTTCAACCCGGGCCTGGCCTCGGCCGTATCGGTCGTCCTGATCCCGCTGGTGATTACAGGCGTGCTGTTCAGCCGGGCCTCGACCCGTTCCTACCTGATCGCCCGGGAGCGGATCTCGATCCTGTACGCCGACATGCAGGAGAGCCTGTCAGGCATCATGGTCAGCCAGGCATACAACCAGCAGCCGGCCAACGAGGCCCGCTTCGCCCGGTTGGCGCAGTCCTACTGCTCGGCCCGCGAGCGCTCAATGGAGTTGCAGGCGCGGTTCTTCCCCTTCATCGATCTGCTCAGCTTCCTGGCCAAGGCGATAACGCTGGGTGTGGGGGCCAGCCGGTTCCACAGCGGCACCCTGAGCGACGGCGTGCTGGTTGCGTTCCTGCTCTACCTGGACCAGTTCTTCGCGCCGATGCGGCAGCTCTCCACCGTCTTCGACCAGTGGCTGCAGGCCCAGGTCGCCGCGACCCAGCTGGGTGAGCTGCTGCAGACGCCCTCGGCCACCCCGCAGGCCGAGCATCCAGTCACTCCGTCGCGGTTGCGTGGGGGGATCGGCCTGGACCACGTGACCTTCGCCTACGAGTCCACGGGCCTGGTCGCGATGGACGACGTCAGCCTGACCATCCCGCCCGGGCAGGTTGTCGCGCTGGTCGGTACGACGGGTGCGGGCAAGTCCACCCTGATGAAGCTGGTCGCCCGCTTCTACGACGTCACCTCCGGCACGGTGGCCATCGACGGCACCCCGATTCGCGACCTGGACCTGCCGGCCTACCGCCACCAGCTCGGGTTCGTGCCCCAGGAGCCGTTCCTGTTCTCCGGGACCATCCGCTCTAACATCGCTTACGGCCGCCCCGGAGCCTCCGATCTCGAGGTCGAGAGGGCGGCACGCGAGGTCGGCGCACACGAGTTCATCGCCGCCCTGCCCCAGGGTTATCACACCCCGGTCAGCGAACAAGGCAAGTCCCTGTCCGCCGGGGAACGCCAGCTGCTCAGCCTCGCCCGAGCGCTCCTGGTCGACCCGGCCATCCTGCTGCTTGACGAGGCCACCGCCAACCTCGACCTGGCCACCGAGGCACGTGTCCAGCGCGCCATGGGCCTGGTCGCCAGCGGCCGTACGACCATCCTGATCGCCCACCGCCTCAACACCGCCCAAGCCGCCCACCGCATCCTCGTGGTCGACAACGGCACCATCGTCGAAGACGGCTCCCACGCCGAGCTGATGGCACTCGACGGCCGGTACGCCGGCCTGTGGGCAGCCGTTGCCGCAGAGCCCGCCGCTATGTAGCCGAAGCTGCTACGGAGATAAAGGAGAGCAATGCGGATCTACCCACCGGTCACGCCGGAGGAAGCACGGGACTGGCTGGCCGCTCAGGCGGCGGCGGCGTGGGGCGAAGAGGCGGCCGCGGGCCTGGCCGGGGTTCGCCGGGTAGGTCACGTCGGGAGTGCGGAGACGGCCCATCACGGACTCGCACCACGCGCCGGCCTTGAGGATGGCGTCCTCTTTCAGCTGCGGTGCCGCGAGCTGGGCTCCCATCGGCAGGCCGTTGGGAGACAGCCCGATGTTGAACGTCAAGGAAGGAATGCCGACGACGGACCACGGGCTGTTCATGCGGTTGTCGCCACCCCCGTGGCCCAGCGGCGGCTCCTCAACAGCCGCCGGGGTGAGCAGGAAGTCGACCTGGTCGAACAGCATGATGTCGATGATCTCAGCCCCCGCGTCCCTCAGCCTGGCGACCGCGGCGTCCATCTGGTCGAGCATCACCTGCTGGCACAGGTCGGGGAAGTAGTTCACGATCCGCCCGAACTTCGGCGGCGTGGCGGGCAACTCGGCCGAGACGAGCTCAAGTGGCTCGGTGCGGCCGGTCTCGTCGAGCGGGTCGGGACCGGCGATGCAGTTGTAGATCAGCGCGATGTCGGCCATGGTCTGGCCGATCACGGTCGGGTGGTCCAGCACCCAGCTGTAGACGTACATGCCCTTGCCGCTGATCCGGCCGAACGTCGGCTTCATCGCGGCGACGCCGCAGAACGACGGCGGGCGGATGCCCGACCCGCCGGTCGACTCGCCGATCGCCGCCGGAACCATCCGCGCGCCCACCGAGGCGGCGGAACCCGAGCTGGAGCCTCCCGGCGTGCGGGCAAGGTTCCACGGGTTGCCCGTCGGCGGGTTGCCGTGTCGGTCGGGCATGTACGTCGTCCCGGCGATGATGCCGCCGGCCTCGCGCAGCCGGGCGACCAAGGTGGCGTCCTCCTCGGGCACAAAGTCAACACCCCACGAGGCGCTGACCGCGCAGGGCATGCCCTGGACGAAGAACTGGTCCTTGATGCCGAACGGAATGCCGTGCAGCGATCTTCGCCGACGCCTCGGTCACGGCCAGGTTATAGAGCGCCGTAGGCGCATCGGCGGTGGCGGTCATCAGCTCAGCGGCTCGGCGAGGGAGTAGTCCGCGGTGATCGCGGAGTACTGGTCGCTGCGACGATTGGCCGCCAGGTCCAGGCGGACCCGCGCCTCCGCGGCCGCGGCGAAGTCGATCTCTGCCACCACCAGGTCGTCGCCGTCGGAGGTCGACCGGGCGAGCACATCCCCGGTGTGGGAGATGACGCTGCTTGCGCCGATGAACGGGAGACCGCCCTCCACGCCGGCCTTGCCTGCCGCGATGGCGGGGATGCCGTTGTAGCTCGCTGCGCACCGCACGGCGAGCTCGTGTGACTCGATCGACTTGGCACGAGCGTTGTCCTCGGCCTGGTTGTACGGCGTGTTGAAAACGACGGCGTAGATCTCGGCACCGGAGAGCCCGAGGCAGCGGAACGTCTCGGGGAACCGCCGGTCATAGCAGATCGCCATGCCGACCGGACCGACAGGGGAGTCGTATGCCGGAAAGCCGAGGTCGCCCGGCTTGAAGTACCGCTTCTCAAGGATCTGGAACGGCCTGGATGGGTCGACGTCGACCGTGCCAGGGATGTGCATCTTGCGGTAGCGGCCGAGCTCGCGGCCGGTGCCGTCGATCAGTGCGGCCGAGTTGAACAGGCCGTCGGGAGTGGCCTCCGCGAACGGCACCACCGTGGTGATGTGATGCCGTCTGATCGCCTCGATGAGAGGCGCGGTCTGCTCGCAGGGGAAGGACTCCTCCGCGAAGGACGCCACCTCCTCCCGGATCTCGCCGGCGAAGTACGGCGTCACGCTGAGCTCAGGGAACACGACGAACTCGACGCCCAGCCGTCCCGCCTCGTGGAGCAGATCCACCATGCGGGCCACGGTTTCGGCCTTGTCGCTCGATGCGGGGCCGAGCTGGGCGGCGGCGACCTTCCGAACGGTCATGTCATGTCCTCGGTTTCGTGGATCAACGGGTCGGCCATCCGAAGCGGCGACCTGGCTGGTGCTTGGTGTTCGGTGGCGTCGTTGCCAGACCCGAGGGAGCGTCGGCGCTCTCGCGCTACAACTTGCCCGCCTTTAAGTGAGACTGTAACTGATCGGAGGTCGCTGTCAAGACTGCGCCAACCGCCGCTTTCCGATCCGGAGGACCGTTCATGTGTCATTCCTGCTCACCACCGGCGTAACGCAATCTTTACGACACTTCCGCCGCCTTGCCCGTGCCGTCGGGTCTGTTTCATCAGGACTTAAGCGTAGCTATAGCAGGCGATCTTGCCGGCGAGCTCGTTTAGTCCCGCTTGACGGTGTGCCGTCCGGCATGCCGCTTGGCGTGCAGCTCATCGGCCCCCGCCGGGGTCGATGAGCACCATCTGGCCACCAGCGTGTGGCGCGAGAACGTAATCGATCGCCGTCCGGTGCCTGCCGTGGACTGGTGACGACCGGGCTGATTCGGTGTCACCGCCGCAGTTCTCGCGTGTGAGCGACCCGCTGCACGACGCAACGACGTGCTAGCGTTGCCGGACATACGATTTCAGTCTCACCACACATGGATGAAGTCATGACGTCACGTGCTCGAAGCGTCGCTGTCGCCGGCGTGGGGCCCCAGGCGCTGGGAGCGGCGATCCGCGGCCTCCGGGAGGAGCGCGCGATCCGCCTGACCGACCTGGCCAAGCAGACCGCGCTGTCCGTCTCCTTCCTCAGCCAGCTCGAGCGTGGCCTGACTAATCCGAGCCTGCCGTCCCTCGTGAGGATCTCCGCCGCACTTGGCACGAGCGCGCACGCGCTGCTGGCGAATCTCAGTCCTGTCTCGGAGATGCCGGCCGATCCGGTCTCTCCGGTGTTCCAGGGCGGCGAGGATGGCGCCTACATCGACAACGTCGTCGGCTATGCGCGCTCGCTGGTCCAAGGCCGTCGGGCGATCCAGCCCATGGAGGTGGTCGGGGCGCCGACGGTCATGCGTAACTGGGCCGTTCACGACGCCGACGAGTTCATGTACCTCTGCGACGGCGAAGGGGAGGTCGAACTGGAAGGTCGCGGCCTGTTCCGGCTGACCCGTGGTGCCACGGTCTACTGCGACGCCGGGCTGCGTCATCGCTGGCGGCAGCTGGGCACCGAGACGGTCCGGATGGTTCTGGTGCTCGCGTCGCCACAGCGGCCAAGGCCGTTGGACGTGCAGCTCAGCCCGAGGGCGAAGGCTTAGTACGTCGCGAAGATTCGCCGGATCTCCGCCGGATCCGATGTGCTGCTCAGCGCGAGCATCAGCAGGATGCGGGCCTTCTGCGGGGTTAGGTTGTCCGCTGGGATGCTGCTTTTGGGACGGCCGCCCTCGGCCTCGACCACCCGGCCGCTTCCCACCCGCGTGGAGATCATCACCTGCACGCCGGCGTCGGCTGCGCGGTTGAACGCCTCCCGCTCGCCGTCGGTCGCCCCGCCGGGTGCGAAACCGGCCGAGATGATGCCCTTCGCGCCCGCGGCGACGAAGGCATCGATGGCGGTGCCGTCATCGCCCGCGTAGGAATAGGAGATGTCGATGCGCGGAAGCTTGTCGCCTGTCTTGACGGTGAACTCTGTCTCCGGCGCCCGCTTCCGCACCGGCTGCCGGTAGAAGCTGATCTTGTCCGCGTCGGCGTGGCCGAGCACCCCGAAATCGCGGGTGCGGAATGTCTGCATACGCAGTGTCGAGGTCTTCGCGACTTCACGGGCCGAGTGGATCTCGTCGTTCAGCAGCACCATCACGCCCATGCCGGCTGAGCCGGGGTCGGCAGCGACCCGCAGCGCGTTGACGAGGTTGACCGCCCCGTCCGTGGAGATCCCGCTGATCGGCCGCTGGGACCCGACCACGACGACGGGCACATCGACGTGGAGCGTCAGGTTGAGGAAGTACGCGGTCTCCTCCAACGACGCGGTCCCGTGGGTGACCACCACTCCAGCGGGCTGATGCTCCTTGACGGCCTCGGTGATGACGTCGACGAGCTCAACCCAGGTCTCCGGGCCGATTGAGGGCGAGCCGACAGTCTTGTAGGGGATCGGCACTGGCTGCGTCACCAAGGCCGTCTCGGTGACGTTGGCTAGCAGCTCGGTGACGTCGTACATCGTCTTGTTCTCGCCGTAGCGGACGATGTCGAGCGAGCTCTTGCCCACCGAGTGGATCGTCCCGCCCGTCCCGACGACCACGACCTTCGGTAGCTCGGTGCTCTGCCCGGCTGGCTCGAGGGCTGTCGCTGCGCTATTCATGGTGCTCCTCATGTGTCGTTTGCTTAGCGGCCGATAGCGCCGTCAACCGAGGAGGATTCACCTGTGCTGTAACGGGCGTCGCCTGCCGCGGTGAAAACCTGGTTGCGCGACCAGGTCAAGGGACCCGCCCGCGCCCCGGCCGAGGTGGGAGCGAGTGGTCAGGAGTCGGTGCCGGCCGCGTAGAAGAAGCTGCGGTCGCTGCGATGGCGGGTGAAGCCGAACTCGATGGGCAGACCTTCCGCAGTCTCGAGGACGCGCTCGTTCACGAGGGTGGCCGCCCCTGGCTCGATCTCGAGGAGCTCTGCGACCGCCGCGTCCGCGGTCGTGGCCTCGATCACGAACCGCCGGAAGGACAGCGACATGCTGAAGAGCTCGCGCAGGACGTCCGGCGGGAGACGCGCGACGGAATCGTGGTCCATGCCTGGCACGCGCGACACTGGAATCCAGCTCGAGCGGAGCCGGTGCGGTGTCCCGTCGATGCGGATGAGGGCCTCCGTGAAGAGGACGTCCTCGCCAACGGGGATCTCCAGTGCTTCCGCCACCGCGGCGGGTGCGGCGAGGCGATCGTGGGCGATCGTCTCGGCCTGCATCCGCGCTCCGCCGATCTTGCCGGCATCCATTGTGTCGGCGTCCACGATATGGATCGCTGCGGCGGCTTGGTGCATCCGGATGGCTGTCCGGTCGACCCGGCGGAGCGTTCCCACGCCGGGGAGTCGCCGGAGCACGCCCTGGTCGCTCAGCAGACGCAGCGCCTCGCGCGTGGCGCCGCGGCTGGCGTTGTACCGGCGCAGCAGGTCCCACTCGTAGGGCAACTGCTCCTCGAGCCGGCCGGCATGGAGGTCCGATCGGATCAGGTCCGCGATGCGGCGCGCGACGTCGGCACGTCGGTAGGGCGGGTCAGGCGACAGATCGCGGGCAGCTGACGGCACCGATCTCCTCGTCGTCGAGCCCCGTAGGCGTTCCTCAGCGGTGACAGGTTTCACTTACGACCCAGTTTCTATCGCGCGAAGCAACAAGCAGGCTCGAGCGACCAGGCAGTTGCCCGCACGAGAGCTCAACCGGCGCCTGCGCCGACTTTTTAAGTGCTACTGAACTTCAGTGAAGAAAGACGTCGTTTCAGGGTGACTCGCCGTACGTAAACATCGCATTGCGCGTGCCCTGAGGTCCCGCGGCATGTCTTGACACCGGTTCGGCGCGCACTACAGTTCAGTGACAGTGTAATTCAGTGACAGTGAACTGCCGGGTCCTCGGGTTCGGACCCTGGTTCGCATCCTCGGCAACGTGGCCGCGACATTCCCGGAGGCAGCGTGCCGCTGTCTCGGCTTGCTTATCGGAGAGCAGCGCCTGCGAGAGCCACACGGACCTCGGCGCTGCCCATTCGTTCCCTTTGTCACGCGCGCGTGCCTGAAGGAAAGGAAGTGCCAGCAATGGGCACAGTCAAGGTCGCTGCCGCGCAACTTGGACCGGCCTCGGCGGACAAGGCTGAGACCATCAGCCGGATCGCGGCTCTCATCGACGAGGCAGGCAGCAAGGGCGTCCAGCTCGTCGTCTTCCCGGAGCTCGCCCTGTCGCCGTACTTCGCGAGCAAGGTTCGCGAGGACGCCGAGTCGTTCGCTGAGACCTCGTTCCCGTCGCAGGAGACCGCCCCGATCATCGAGGCGATCCGGCGGAACAACATCACGACCGTGATCCCGTTCGCCGAGATGACCCCGGAGGGCCTGTACAACTCCGCAGCCCTGCTGGACGGCTCGGGACAGGATCTGGGGCGATACCGCAAGATGCACATCCCAGGGACGGTCGAGCCCTCCCCCGAGAAGCACCGTTCGGGCCTGGAGAAGCGTTACTTCCTGCCAGGAAACCTCGGCTTTCCGGCGTACGCCTCGCCGGTCGGTCCGGTCGGCATGGCTATCTGCTACGACCGCCGCTTCCCCGAGACGTTCCGCTGCCTGGGGCTGTCGGGCGCGGAGATCTACGCTGTCGTCTTCAACACGGGGTACGACGACACGCTCCCCGATGGCCGGCAGCGGTCGATCGAGGCGCATGAGCTGGCCGTGCGCTCGGCGGCGCTCTACAACGGCATCCCGGCCATCGCGGCCGGCAAGGCCGGCATTGAGGAAGGAAATCCCTTCATTGGCGCGAGCAGCGTCATCTCCCACACTGGCGAGGTCCTGGCCAGGGCTGCTTCCGAGGATGACGAGCTGGTCGTGGCCGACCTGGACCTGGACGCCGCAGCCGAGGCCCGCGCCCGCCTGGACCACAAGGTGAACCGTCGACCGGACCAGTACGACGCCATCGCGAAGGAGTACGCGCTCGTCGCCGGGTGACGGCCCGCGTTCTCCTGCTAGCGCAGGGATCGCAGCCGGTCTCGCGGCGGTGCGCGGCTAGCGAAGGAAACCTCAGTGAGTTCCTGTCGGATATCGACCGAGTATGGCCCGTCTGCCGCGAACGATACCTGAAGATCTATCGATATCCGAAGACTTATCAGGTGACCGTCTCGGAATTTCCTGGCGGCCTGGAATACCCTGTCCCGCCATAGCTCGGGCATAGCGGGATAGGTCGCGCAACACGATGTTTACGCTCCTCAGGATTGTACCGAAACATGAGGTGCGTTTAACTGACACTGTAATGGGGCTTCGAGCCGCGGTGTCTCGTACCGCAGGTCACCGCCTAAGCCCCGTAGCACGCCGGGCCTATTCCAACGCCAAAGGAAAGAGCCGCATGTTGGACTACAACGAAGAGGTGGCGAAGGTCGAGCACCTGCGCGACAACCCCAAGATCGGCCTGGGTGAGAAACCGGCCGTGATCGTCGTCGACTTCCAGCTCGCCTTCACCACGCACGGGCAATCCGACACCGAGTCGACGCTGCGGGCGACCGCGAAGCTTCTCGAGAAGGCTCGCGCCGTGGGCGTGCCGGTGGTCTACCTCGCGGTCGCCTACGACACCATGGACGACGTCCCCCTGGCCTGGCGGCGCGGGGGCGGGATCTTCTCGCGCTGTCAGCGGGGCCTTGCCACCGGGGCGATCAACCCTATTGTCGCGATGGAGCCCGCCGACCTGCTGGTCGAGAAGCGCCACGCCTCCGGCTTCTACGACACCGACCTGGACGAGAAGCTCAAGGTGCTCGGCGTTGACACGCTCCTCATGTGTGGCACGTCGACCAGCGGCTGCGTGCGTAGCACTGCCGTCGACGGTGCAGCGCGGTCGTACCGCGTGATGATCGTCGACGAGTGCTGCGACGACTGGCGGCCCGTGTCCACGGCGGCCGCACTGTACGACCTCGCTGACCGCTACGCCGACGTCGTCCACCTTGAGCAGATGCTCAAGTACCTCGACAAGGTCGGCGCGCCGGCCACGGCGGGGGTGTGACAAACGCCCAGGTGGCGTGCCTCTCCTCGCGCAGCAAGCTCGTAACGCAGCAGTTACCGGAGAAGTGAGATCTACGGGGAGCATTGCCTTTACTGCGGCCACCGGTGCTCGTAGCAGAGATGGATTCAGGATTCGTCCGCGCCCGGCGCGGGTTTCCTGAGCTCGGGCGCAGGCGACATGGCGGTCGGCCCACCGGGCTCGTTCGGCACATCGCCGTGTCACCCATTCCCAGGCCCGTTTGCGCGCTCCCGGAGGAGATGCCTCATGGCGGTAGAAATCTCGGCGCCACCGCCGCGCAGCCTTCGCAGTCTTCGCGGCATCGCCGTCCCCAAGTTCGTTAGCGTGATCGGTCGCCGGGTACTCGCCGCGATGCTGGTCATCTGGGGTGTCGTGACGCTGACGTTCCTGTTGACTCGCGTCTTCGGAGGCGATCCGGTCAACTTGTTCGCCCAGCCTACGTCCACGGCAGCCGACCGCGAAGCCATCCGTCAGCGGCTGGGTCTCGCCGACCCGATTCCGGTTCAGTACGTCCACTACCTGCGCGACGTGATCCACGGGAACCTCGGTACTTCGTACATGACGTTCCGACCGGTCACAGCGGACCTGCTGAACAGGGTTCCGGCGACGGCCGAGCTCGCGGTCGGCGCCCTGATCTTCGGCGTCACGGCCGGCGTCGCCGTCGGCGTCCTGTCCGCGGTCTTCGAGGGCTCGATCTTCGACCGTGCCTCTCGCATCCTCACCTCCGCGGGACTCGCGCTTCCCCAGTTCTGGGTCGCACTCATGCTGATCGTGATCTTCTTCGACCGGCTGCACGTGCTCCCTGGCCCGACAGGCCGGTTGCCCATCGGAACGCTACCGCCACCGAAGGTCACGGGCTTCTACCTCATCGACAGCATCGTCACCGGACATCTGTCCACCTTCTGGCCCGCTCTCCGTCAGCTCATCCTGCCCGTGCTGGTGCTCGGCTACGGCGTGGCGTCGCCGCTCGCGCGGGGCGCCCGCGCGTCGATGATCCTGGCGCTGAAGGCCGACTACGTCCGCAGCGCTCGCGCCCTGGGACTCTCCCGGGCCCGTACCTGGTTCGTCTACGCGTTCCGGAACGCCATGCTGCCGGTCATCACGATGTTCGCCGGCACCGTCGCGTGGACGTTCTCAGGCACGGTGCTGATCGAGGGTGTCTTCGGCTGGCCCGGGGTCGGGCAGTACGCCCTGAGTTCGCTGGAGAACTCCGACTTCCCGGCCATCCAGGGATTCGTGCTCTACGCGTCGATTCTCTACGTGATCGTCTACCAGCTGCTTGACATCGCCTACACCTTCGCCGACCCGAGGATCCGGTCATGACCACATCTCTTGATCAAGCAGTCGAAACCATCATCCCGAAGTCGAGCCGACTCTCGGGCGGGACAGTCTCTGTTCGCGGAGCGATCCGGAGCCTCCGCTCATCATCAGGGACGCTGCCGATCGGACTGAGCCTGCTGGCTTTCCTGGTGCTGATGTCCCTCGTGTCCCTGATCTGGACGCCGTATCCTGCAGCGGCGACCGGCACGGGCGCGTTTAGCAGCGCACCCGGTGCCGCGCACTGGTTCGGCACCGACGCCGTGGGCTCGGACATCTTCTCGCGCACGATCTCCGCGGGTCGCACCGACGTTTTCTACACCGTCGTCGCCGTGGCCATCTCGCTGGTGATCGGCTCGTCCTGGGGCGCGATCGCCGGCTTCTTCGGTGGCTGGTTCGAGGCGGTCACCCTGCGGCTGCTTGAGGTCGTCCAGGCGTTTCCGGCCCTGCTGATGGCGCTGCTGATCATCTCGGTCCTCGGCCCGGGCACGCTCAACGTGATCATGGTCGTCGCCATCATCCCGCTTCCCGACTTCGTGCGGCTCGCGCGGGCCGAGGTGCTGACCAAGAAGACCTGGCAGTTCGCCGAAGCCGCGCGCCTGGTCGGGAACCGTCCACTGGTGGTGCTCTTCAAGCACCTGATGCCGAACAGCTGGCGTCCGCTTCTTGCCTACGCCTCGATCAGTGCGGCGTGGGTGTGCGGAAACATCGCGGCACTCGGCTTCATCGGGGTGGGCATCCAGCCGAATGCCGTCGAGTGGGGCTCGATGATCGCCCGCGGCGAGTCCGACGTCGTCGCCGGCGCGTGGTGGGAGGCCCTCTTCCCTGGCCTGGGAGTCCTGGTGCTTGCCATCGGCTGCCAGCTGGTGGGCGACGGGATCGCCGCGCGCAACCGCGGGGAGCAGCGATGACGGCGACCGAGCCGGGTAACCTGCTCAGCGTCTGCGGCTTCAGCGGCGGGTTCAAGACGCCCAGCGGCTTCAAGTACGTGCTCGATGACGTCTCCTTCGGCCTGCGTGAGTCGGCGATGACCGCGATCGTCGGGGAGACCGGGTCCGGCAAGTCGCTGCTTGCGCTGTCGATGATGGGCCTGGCTGCCTCCACCTTCGTCAAGACCGGAGGCTCGATCGAGTACGCCGGGGCCGACATCTCGACCTACGACGACCGGGCCTACCGGCGGATCCGCGGACACGACTTCGCCATGGCCTTCCAGGACGCCCGCGCCGCGTTGAACCCGGTCATCTCGGTCGGCAGGCAACTCATCGACGCCTGCCGTGCCCACCGGCGCGTCTCGGTGGCGCAGGCTCAGGAGATCGCTGAGGGGATGCTGCGCAAGGTCCACGTCCCCGAGCCGGCGCAGCGCATGAGGCAGTTCCCGCACGAGTTCTCCGGCGGCATGGCACAGCGCGTCATGCTAGCGCTCGCGCTGATCTGCCAGCCCAAGCTGCTCATCCTCGACGAGCCCACGACCGGGCTCGACGTCACCATCCAGGCCGACATCATGGAGCTGATCGTCGACCTGGTGTCGTCGAACGGCATGACCGCGTGCCTCATCACGCATGACCTCGGCGTGGTCGCAGAGACGTGCGACGACGTGGTGGTCATGTACCGGGGGAAGGTCAGGGAGACCGGACCGTGCGCCCAGATCCTGCAGCAACCGGAGGACCTCTACACCCAGCAACTGCTGCGATCGAGCCGGTTTGAGGAGTTGTCAGCATGAGCAGCCCCAAGTCGCACAGCCCGGCCCTGAACGTGGTCGGCCTGCGCAAGGAGTTCCGTGTGAAGCGGGGCGGACGTGCCCGCACTCTCGTCGCGGTCGACTCCGTCAGCATCGACGTCCACCCGGGCGAGACCGTCGCCCTGGTCGGCGAGAGCGGGTCGGGGAAGTCCACGGTGGCCCGGTGCATCGTTCGCTTGGTCGATCCCACGGCGGGCGCGGTAGCCGTCCACGGACGCGACATGGTCGGGATGACGCACCGCCAGCTGTCCCAGGCCTACGGCGACGTCCAGATGGTGTTCCAGGACCCGAACTCGTCGCTCAACCCGCGGATGACGGCTCGCCAGATCCTGACCGAGCCGCTGCGACTGCACACCGACATGAACAAGAGCGCCCGCAACGCCCGGGCTGCCGAGCTTCTCTCGATGGTCGGCCTCGGGAAAGAGCACCTCGACCGCTACCCCGCGGAGCTCAGCGGCGGACAGCGGCAGCGTATCGGGATCGCGCGGGCCATCGCGGTCTCGCCGAAGGTGCTGCTTCTCGACGAGCCGACCGCCTCGCTCGACGTCTCGGTCCGCGGGCAGGTGCTGGAGATCCTCCACCAGCTTCAGCAGCAGCAGCAGATGGCCTACCTGTTCATCAGCCACGACCTCGACGTCGTCCGCAGGATCTCCGACCGCGTCATGGTGATGTACCTGGGCGCGATCGTCGAGTCGGGGACCACGGAGGAGATCTTCTCCAACCCGACTCATCCCTACACGAAGGCGCTGCTGTCCGCGGTGCCGCAGATCGACCCCGAGGAGCGCCGTGAGCGATTCCGTCTCGAGGGGGAGATCCCCAGTCCCTTCGACGTAGGGGCCGGCTGCCGCCTGGACAATCGGTGCCCGCTCGTCCAGCCGTCATGCCGGGCCGAGCGCCCTGTACTGGCTCCCGTATCGCCGACTCACGAGGTCGCCTGTCCTGTCGTGCTCAATGGCGAGCGAATTGCACAAGCCGTATAGCCGGCAGTCCCCAGGAAGTAATGAGGTTCAGAAGTGACAAATATAGAATTCATACCGAGCCGGCGCCAGGTCCTTGCGGGCGGTGCGGGTCTAAGCATGCTTGCCCTGCTCACCGCATGCGGCGTCAGCACCAGCAGTAGCAGTGCCGGGGGCGCGGCGTCCACGGCTCAGCTGATCGTTGCGTGGCCGAACGACGCCGACTCGCTGGACCCGCAGAACAGCTCGTACTCGTTCCAGGACTGGGATCTTTTCTGCAACCTGTACGAGACCCTCGTGTCCCCGAAGTTCGTGCCTAACAGCGACGGCGTCATGGAATGGGATGGCCTGGAACTCGCGCCGGAGCTGGCCGCCTCGTACACGACCAAGGGCGACACCGCGACCTTCCACCTGGACAAGACCCGGAAGTTCTACCCGACCGGCAACCCACTGACCGCCGACGACATCGTCTACACGATGCAGCGCCTCTTCGATCTCAAGCAGCAGAGCTCGCTCAACACCGGCGGCATCTTCAGCATGGACCAGATCAAGAAGATCGACGACCACACGGTGGAGATGAAGTTCACCGACCCCAACGGTAAGCCGATCGAAGTCAATGGGTTCCAGCTCGCGGTCTTCCGGTGGCCGAATCTGGCGATCCTGGACTCGGTGGAGGTGAAGAAGCACGTCACCAGCAGCGACCCCACCGCCACGAACTGGCTGAAGAACAACACGGCCGGCACCGGGCCCTACTACATCAAGAGCCGCACGATCGGCCAGCAGATAGAACTTGCGGCGGTCCCCAACCACCCGCGGAACCCGGCCTACAAGAATGTCACGATCACCGTGGCCGGGAACGTCTTGTCGCTGCTCAAGGGCGGCTCGGCCAACCTGGCGGTCTACGGGCTGACACAGAAGGACGTCGACAGCCTCGCGAGCGACGCAGCCCTGCAGGCTTTGTACTCCAAGGCGCCGGAGTTCTTCATGGTGCAGCTGGGCACCGACGCCGGCGGCCCGTTCGACAACGAGCTGGTCCGTCAGGCCATCGCGTACACCATTCCCTACGACCAGATCATCACGTCGCTCTTCTCCGGCAAGACGACGAAGGACCAGTCCATGGTGACCACGGGCGCCAACGGCTACTACCCGGCGTGGGCGCAGTACGCCACCGACATCGCCAAGGCCAAGGAGCTGATGAGCAAGGCCGGCAACCCGAAGGTCTCGGCCCCGCTCCGCTTCGTGAACAACGACCCGACGATCGAGAGCATGGCGATCCTGATCCAGGCGAGCGCGGCCCAGGCCGGCATCGAGTTCACCCTCACCCCGATGACACCAGCGGCAGAAACGGCGCTCACCACTACGCGGGCCACGACGGGGAAGGGCTCACCCGACGCCCTGCTCTACAAGTGGGGCGTGTGGATGGACGACCCGTCGATCACGATCGGCTACTTCTTCACCAAGGGCGGCGTGGCCAACTACCCGTTGTGGAGCGACCCGCGTGTCGACGCGATCTCGAACGAATGGTTCGGTAAGCCGCCCTCGGCCCAGCGTGCGGCCGCCTACGTCGAGGCCCAGAAGATCATCGCCGCCGCTGCGCCGATCATCCCGATCGTCCACGCCGACCGCGTCATCGTCACCGCCAAGGGCATGACGGGCGCGACCATCTCCCCGGAGATGTGCATGCGCTACTGGCCCCTCAAGCCGCCAACCGCCTGACGGCCAGCGGAGGGCCCCTGATCGACGCGCACCAGGGGCCCTCCCCAGCCGCTTTCCACTTCAAATTGGCTTCCCGCCGCGCCACGGCGCGCATCATCGCCCTGTAGCCGCGCTGTACACGGTGGACCAGCTGCGCGTTTCGGCTTGATCCCGGCCGTCAATCCTGGAGGTGCAAAACTCATGCTGCGCGCGGACTCCCCAGGTCTGTTCGAAAGGCGAAAGCCAGTGAGGACGGAACCATGACCTCCCCAGAGCAGCTGACCGCTGCCGAGGTCGTCGCGGCCGTCAAGGCGGGAGACCTCAGCGCGGCCGACGTCGCGGAGGCGATCATTAGCCGTTACAACGCGCGGAACGCCGACGTCGAGGCGTTTGCCTACTTCGACCCCGACCAGATCCGTGCCGATGCGAAGAGGCTCGACGCGGCCAGCGAGAAGGGTCCGCTTCACGGTGTCCCCGTGGGGCTCAAGGACGTCATCAACACCAAGGACATGCCGACCGAGCACCACAACGCGCGCTATGCCGGCAGCCGACCCGGGATCGACGCCTCGTGCGTTGACACGCTGCGCGCTGCGGGCGCGCTGTTCGTGGGGAAGACCGTCACGACCGAGTTCGCCGCCACGGGCAACGGCGGCCCGACGAAGAATCCGCTGGATCCGGCCCGTACGCCGGGCGGCTCATCCAGCGGGTCCGCAGCCGCGGTGGCGGACTTCCAGGCAGCACTGGCACTCGGTACCCAGACGGGCGGCTCGACGATCCGGCCCGGCTCGTTCTGCGGGATCTATGCGTTCAAGCCGACCTGGAACATCGTCAGCCGCGAGGGCCTGAAGATGTTCTCCGCAACCTGCGATACGGCTGGTTTCTACGCTCGGTCCGCGGCTGACCTGATGCTCGTCGCCGACGTGTTCGACCTCGACCCGCCGGAGACGCCCCTGCCTGCCTCCCTCGTGGGCCTGAAGGTTGCTGTCTGCCAGACCCCGAACTGGCCCAAGGCGCTGCCCGCCACGCAGCGGGCGATGGAGGACGGTGCCGCGTCGCTGGCGGCAGCCGGCGCGGTGGTAACCGAGTTGACGCTGGACGGCGACTTCCTCGGGCTGATCGACGCCCATGGCAAGATCGTGCGCCGTGAGGGACGCTCGGCGTTCCTTGGTGAGTACCGCAACAATCCCAAGCTCCTCGACTCATTCAAGGGCATCGTCGAGAACCAGGACGGCCTGACGCCGACGGCGGCCCGTGAGGCCTACAAGCTTGCCGACCGCTGCCGTGCCCAGATCGACGACATCGCCGCCCGGTACGACGTCATTCTGGCGCCGAGCTCGACCGGCGAGGCGCCCGTCGGGATCGACTGCACCGGGGACGCATCGTTCAACGGCATGTGGACGGTCCTGCAGGTCCCGGTGGTGAGCGTGCCCGGACATACCGGGCCGGCGGGGATGCCCGTCGGGCTGTCCTTCGCCGGCCGTCGCTACGACGACCGGCGAGTGATCGCCGCAGCCGGCCTCGCAGGGGCCCGGTGGGCGGGAAAGGCGAGCGCATGACGGCCGAACTGATCACCGACGACTTGCCCGACGGCGTCACGCACGTCGTTATCGACGGGATCGTCTCCCGCGGCGACCAACGCGGCCGGCAACTCGGGTTCCCGACGGCCAACGTCCACGCCGTGGACGGTGTCCGCTTCGACGGCGTGTACGCCGGCACGGTGCAGGTCGATCCGGGGCGCAACGGCCCCACGTACGTCGCGGCTGTCTCTGTAGGCCATCGCCCGACGTACTACGGCGCGGAGGGCCTGCGCCTGCTGGAGGCCAACCTGCTGGACTACGCGGGCGACCTGTACGGGCAGTGCATCCGCATCACCCTGCGTGTCCGGCTTCGTCCGCAGCACAAGTACGTCGACACGCCCGCCTTGGTCCGGCAGCTGCACCTCGACGTCGAGGCCACGCGGGCCTGGGCGCTCGCGAACGGCCTTGGGGCGCTCCTGAGGAGCGGACCTGCTCTCGGCCGCGGCCGGCGTCGCGTCGGGCCGGCCGGGCCAGCCGATCGGATGGTCAAGGCTCGGGCGCGTACTGCGCGACGTACCGAGGCCATCGCCCGCGCGGTGCTTGCGGTCGGCCCCGGAGAGCTCACCCACGAATGGGTGGCGCACCGCACCGGCATTCCGTTGGGCTATCTGACCTGGCGTTTCGCGAGCGTGGCCGATCTTCGCGCCCTCGCAGGGAGCGGCGACGCATGACCGACGCCGAGAGCAAGCCGCCGTCGGTTGCCGAGATCGTCGATGCGCACCTCGCCGCAGCTGGGATCACGATCAGCCCCGAGGAACGTGAGATGTACGTCGCCGACTATCCGATCCTCCGGGCAAGCGCCGCGAGGCTGCATGAGTACGGCGATGAGCTCGAGTCGTCGCTGCTCTTCGATCCGGCCTTCTGCTACGGCGAGGAGCTCGCATGATTGCGAACAACCTCACCATCCGCGATGCGGGGCAGCAGCTGCGTGACGGCTCGCTCACCTCAGTGGCCATCACGGAGGCCTTCCTGAACCGGGCCGAGAAGCTCAACTCGGTCCTCGGAGCTTTCACGACTTTCACCCGCGACGCGGCTTTGGAGCGAGCGGAGAAGGCCGATGCGGAGCTCGCGGCTGGCACGGACCTAGGGCCGCTGCACGGCATCCCGCTCGTGGTCAAGGACATCATCGACATGGAGGGCGCCCCGACAACCGCCAACAGCGAGATCCATGACAAGGATCCGAAGTGGCAGCAGCGTACCGACGCCGAGGTGGTCTCCCGGTTGCGCTCGGCGGGATCGGTGTTCCTCGGCAAGGTGACGACCAGCGAGTTCGCGATCGGCGTGCCCGACGCCGAGAAGCGGTTCCTCGTGCCGCACAACCCGTGGGACATCACACGCAGTGCCGCCGGCTCCAGTTCCGGCACCGGCGTCTCGGTAGCAGCGGGCCTGGCTCTCGGGGGCCTCGGGACGGACACCGGAGGCTCGGTCCGCGGGCCATCCTGCGTCAACGGCTTGAGTGGCCTGAAGGTCACCTACGGCCGTGTGCCGAAGAGCGGTGTAGTCCCGCTCGGGCACAGTCTGGACAGCGTCGGCCCGATGGCGCGCAGCGCGTACGACTGTGCGCTGCTGCTGGAGGTGATGGCCGGGTATCACGCATCGGACCCGACCTCGGCCAAAGCGCCGGTTGAGAAGTACACCGGCGCGCTGACCGGCAATGTTGAGGGGCTCCGGATCGGCGTGCCGGAGCCGTACTTCCTCGACCATGAGCAGCTCGATAACGAAGTGCGCGATGGCGTGCTGGGAGCTGTGGACCGCCTCGTGGGCATGGGAGCCGTCTCGAGCCGCTTCGAGCTGCCGGACGCCGAGTTCGCCAAGGACGCCAGCCAGCTCATCATGCTTGCTGAGGCCTTCGCCTACCACCGCGATAACTTCCAGAAGTACTGGACCGACTACGGGCGCGGATCACGCGGTGCCATCGGGCGGGGCGCGTTCTTCAGCGGAGCGGACTACGTCCAGGCCAACCGGTTCCGCCGGCACTTCGCTCGTACGGTCGCCGCCGCCTTCGACGAGTACGACGTCCTGATGATGCCCACCATGGCGATACCGGCAGAGGTGCTCGCTCAGATGTCGACGAGCAAGCGGCTGGGCCAGGTCTCGTTCACGGGCCAGTGGAATCTGACCGGCCTGCCCGCGATGTCCATCCCCTCCGGCTTCAGCTCCAACGGCCTGCCGCTGGCGGTCCAGATCGTCGGACGCCCGTTCGCCGAGGCCACGGTCCTGCGGGTCGCGGACGCACTACAGCGGCAGACTGACTGGCACCTCGCCGTGCCGCCGGTCGACGAGCTCATGGCAATGACGGGGCGCAGCAGGGCGCGGTCAGCGGCAACCGGCTAGGCGAGAAGCGGCATGACCTCGGAGCCGAAGACTTCGGTGCCTTCCAGGAAGTCGTCGAAGGTGAGCATGAAGCCACCGGTGCCGGGGACGACGGACAGCTCATTGAACTTTTCCGCGACGGTCGCCGGGCTGCCGACGATGGCGCCGTCGTGCACTGCCTTCGGCTGGCGGGTGAGCATCTTGGCCGATGTGCCCGTGGACCTCGTATCGAGGGCCGCCTGGCTCTGCATGTAGGCGATTGCGTCGTAGTCCAGGCCGGAGTTGTACAGATCCACCTTTCGCTGGGCGTCCCTGTCGGTCTCGCCGAGGATGACCATGTAGGACAGGTACGTGGACACCTCGCGGCCGGTCTTATCCGCTTCCTCCGCCAGCGCACGGTTGACCTCGGCGATGCCTTCCGGGCCGCCGATCGCGCCGGTGAAGTTGTAGTCACAGTGCTCGGCGGTGAACCGGCGGCCGCGGGTCGAGGCACCGGCCGAGACGATCTTGATGTCTCCGGTGGGCTTCGGCAGCAGGCGGCAGTCGTCGAGGG
>CAZORE010000057.1:0-44928 GCA_964581815.1 uncultured Streptosporangiaceae bacterium
TCCTGCGGGTAGGCGTCCTGCGGGTAGGCGTCCTGCGGGTAGGCGTCCTGCGGGTAGGCGTCCTGCGGGTGGCCACCGGGCGCGTATCCGTTGGGCGCGAAGCCGTCCAGCGGGCGGCGGTCTTGCGGGTAGCCGTCCTGCGGGTACCGCGGCGTCTGCCCGCCCGGCAGCAGGGGAGCCTGGTACCCGGCCGGCTCCGCGCGGGTCGGGGGAGCGGGCTGCTGGAACGCCTGCGGCGGCGCGAACGCCTGCGGCGGCTGGGTCGGCGGCGACTGGAACGGCTGGAAGGGCTGGAACGGCGGCGGCGACTGCTGCTGCGGCGGCTGGAACGGCGGCGGCGATTGCGGGTAGCCCGGCGGCTGCGTCATGGCGGGCACGCTCCAGTCGGCCCGCGTCGCGTCATCGGGCGGCTCCCTCCGCGGCAGCGCGGCGGACGGCGCGGCCGGCAGGGCAGCGCGCGGCATCCGCACGCCTCCTCCCGGCGCCGGCGACACCATGACGGTGCCTCCCTGGCCGCCGGGCCACTGCGACGGCTGGACCACGGGCTGGTGGGTCACCGTCGGCTGGCCGCCCGGCCACCGCGACGGCGCCCGGGGCATGGGCTGGGGGGTCACCGTCGGCTGGCCGGCCGGCCACGGCGACGGAGGCGGGGTCACGACCGGGTAGGTCGCCGTCGGCTGGCCGCCGGGTACCGGCCGGGAGACGGTGATCCCGGTGAAACCGCCGCAACGCGGGCAGAATCGCGCGCCGGGTGCGAGCGCAGCCTCGCACTCAGGGCACGTTTGATTCATCCCGTCCATGGCGCCACCGCCCCTCCTGTGCTAGCGGGACCATATGCCTGTATAGCTCACTTGCTGCCGGTTATGCCATCATCTCTGCATACTGCCTCCTCACCGCAGCCCAGCGGCCCCGCCATCCGGCCCGCGGGCGGGCGGTTTCCGCGGCCCGCCGCGGCCCGCGCCGGCGAGAAAGTGGCGGGCAGGAAGCTTGTGGCGGCGTCACCGTCGCCGGCCGGCAGGCCGGTGCGCGAGAACATTGCCGCCTCCCGCCCGATCGCGTACGTTCCTGCCAAGGTCCGGCATCCGCGGCACGGCCGCGCGAGGGACGGGGCGGCCCGCGGGCCGCGACCCCGGAAGGGTGGGTTATGGAGCAGGGCGGTGAGGCGGCCAGGCGGGCGCTTGACGGCGTGCGGGTTCTTGACCTGACACACCAGGTGGCGGGTCCCTCGTCAACGCTTATCCTGGCGTTCCTCGGCGCCGAGGTCGTCAAGGTGATCCCGCCGGGCAACCGGGACAGCTACGACCCGATCCCGTTCTACCTGAACAACGCGTCCAAGAAATCCGTCGAGCTCGACCTCAAGTCGCCGGCCGGACTGCATGCGGCGCTGCGGCTCGCGGAGCGCGCGGACGTCTTCGTGGAGAACTTCTCACCGGGCGTGATCGACCGCCTCGGGCTCGGCTGGGACGTGGTGTCCCCGCGCAACCCCCGGCTGATCTACGCGCAGCTGAAGGGCTTCGCCGAGGACTCGCCCTACCGGGACTTCCCGTGCTTCGACCCGGTCGCGCAGGGGTTCGCCGGCGGCTCGTCGATCACCGGGGAGCCGGACGGGCTGCCGATGAAGCCGGGACCCGACGTGGGCGACACCGGCACCGGGATGATGCTCGCCCAGGCGATACTCGCGGCCCTTTACCAGCGGGAGCGGGACGGGCTCGGCCAGCGGCTGCAGGTCGCGATGACCGACCAGGCGGCGACGTTCATGCGGATCCACTTCGGCTGGCCGATCGACCGGCAGATGGACACCCCGAGGTTCGGTAACCGGCCGCCGTTCCTCGTCACCACCGCGCCGTCCGACATCTACCCGTGCCCGCCGTTCGGGCCGAGCGACTACGTGCACATCCACTGCGGCAGCGACCGGCAGTGGGAACGCATGGCCAAGCTGATGGGCCGAACGGACATGCTCAGCGACGAACGGTTCGCGACCATGGCGAGCCGCGGTGAGCACAAGGCCGAGGTCGACGCGGCGGTGCGCGCGTGGACGGCGACCCTGGACAAGATGGCCGCGATGCGCGCGCTCGGCGACGCCGGAGTGCCGGGCGGCGCGCTCCGCTCCACCACCGAGGTGTACCAGGACGCGGACCTGCGCGAGCGCGGGATCTTCGTCACCGTGGACGACCCGGGCAAGGGCGAGGTGACCATCCCCGGCTACCCGGTGAAGATGTCCAGGTCGCCGGCCCGGGTGACCGCGCCGCCGCAGCCGGGACAGCACACCGCCGAGGTCCTGCGCGACTGGCTCGGCGAGGACGCCGCCACGCTTGGCCTCAGCGGACCGGGCCGCACCGGACCGGGCCGCACCGAGGGCGAGCGGTGACCGCCCGCGAGGTAGCGATCGTCGGCATCGGCCAGACCGCCTACGGCAAGGCGCTGCCGGGCACCGCCTGGGACCTGGCCCTCGAGGCCATACTCGGCGCTCTCGCCGACGCCGGCCTCGAGCCGGCCGACGTCGACGGCATCTGCCGCTTCGCGCCGCCGTTCGAGCCGGTCAGCGAGCCGCAACTGGTCCGCGCGCTCGGCATACCAGAGCTGCGGTTCTTCGCCGAGTCACCGCTTGGCGGTGAGGCGCTCGGCGCGGTGCTCGCGCACGCCGCCGCGGCGGTCACCGCCGGCCTGGCCAGCACCGTGGTGGTCTACCGCGCGCTGTCCCAGTCGCGCGGCGGCCGCTTCGGCCGGGCCGACGGCCGCGGCCCCGGCGGCCCAGTTGGCTCGGGGAAAGCCGGCGGTGACGGGCCGGACGCAGACGTCGTGGTGCCCGAGGAGGACAACCGGTCGTTCGCCTGGCCGTACGGCCTGATGTCGCCCGGCCAGCTGTTCGCGCTGTGGGCCCGCAGGTACGCCAGCGTGCACGGCCTCCTCGACGAGGACCTCACCCGCGCGCTCGGCAGCATCGCCATCACCCAGCGGGCCTACGCGCGCGGCAACCCGAACGCGATGATGCGGGACAGGAAGATGGACTGGGACGACTACCGCGGCGCGCGAATGATCTCCGAGCCGCTGCGGCTGTTCGACCTGTGCCTGGAAAACGACGGCGCCTGCGCCTACGTGGTGACCGGCGCCGCCACGGCCCGGCGGCTGCGTGACGACCCGGTCTACGTGCTGTCCGCCACCCAGACGCTCAGCCCGTACCGCGAGCCGATGGGCATCTACGTGACCGGCGAGCTGCTCGAGCTGTTCCCGCCGTCAACCGCGGAGCGGCTGTTCGCCGAGGCCGGAGTGGGCCGCGCCGACATCGACGTCGCCGAGTTCTACGACGCCACCTCCTACATGCCGCTGCGCTCCCTGGAGTCCTACGGGTTCGTGCCGGACGGCCAGGCGTGGCGGTACGTGACCGAGACGGGCACGGGGCCGGGCAGCCCGCTGCCGGTCAACACGCACGGCGGGCACCTGTCCGAGGCCTACCTGCACGGCATGAACGGTGTGCTCGAGGCGGTCAGGCAGCTGCGCGGCACGGCGAGCAACCAGGTTCCCGGCGCGGAGGTGGCCCTGGTGGGGGCCCCGGCGGGCTCCGCGATGATCCTCGCGAGGTGATGTGATGGCGGTTGTTCCCGGGATGACCGAGCTGACCGCGCCCTACTGGCAAGCGGCCCGCGAGAACCGGCTCGTGGTGCAGGAGTGCCAGTCCTGCCGTCAGTTGTGGCACCCGCCGCTGCCCCGCTGCCCGCACTGCCACGCGGCGGGCCCGGCCTGGCGCCAGGTCTGCGGCGACGGCACCATCTACACCTACACCGTCGTCCGGCACCCCACGCACTACGCGTTCGCCGACCAGGTCCCGTACGTCCTGGCCATCGTCGAGCTGGCCGAGGGGCCGCGCCTGGTCACCGCGATCACCGGCGCCGCGCCGGAAGAGGTACGGGCGGGCCAGCCGGTCCGCGTGGTCTTCCGTGAGGTCGCCGACGGCGTGACCCTCCCGTACTTCGCGCTCGTCCGTTACCAGGGAGATGACCATGGGACTGCTTGACGGCAAGGTCGCCTTCGTCACCGGCGCCGCGCGGGGGCAGGGACGCTCGCACGCGGTCCGCCTCGCGCAGGAGGGCGCGGACATCATCGCGATCGACGCCTGCGCCACGCTGGACTGGCTGAGCTACCCGCTGGCCACCGAGGCGGACCTGGCGCAGACCGTCAAGGACGTCGAGGCGCTCGACCGGCGGATCATCGCGGCGAAGGCCGACATCAGGGACCTCGCCGGGGTCCGGGACGTGCTCGACGAGGGCGTCGCCGCGCTCGGCGGCCGGCTGGACATCGTCGCCGCGAACGCGGCGGTCATCTCCTGGCCGCGGGACCTGTGGGCCATCGACGTCGCGGAGTTCCGCGAGCTCATCGACGTGACGCTCACCGGCACGTTCATCACGCTGAAAGCCGCGGTGCCGCACATGATCGCGGCGGGCAACGGGGGCTCGATCGTGCTCACCTCCTCCGGCGCCGCGATCACCGCGGGCAAGGGCCTCGGCGACTACAAGGCCGCGAAGAGCGGCGTGCTCGCGCTCAAGGACACCCTCGCGTACGAGCTCGCCGAGCACTTCATCCGGGTCAACGCGATCTGCCCGACCGCCGTCGACACGCCGATGATCCACAACGACAGCCTGCACCGGGCCTTCCGGCCGGACCTGGAGAACCCGGGGCGCGATGACGTGCGGGACGGGTTCGCGGAGATGAACCTCCTGCCGGTCCCGTGGGTGGACCCGGTGGACATCTCCAACGCGATCGTCTGGCTGTGCTCGGACGCCGCCCGCTATGTCACCGGCATCACCCTGCCCGTCGACGCGGGCAACCACCTCAAGTGCTGAGCCGGAAAGGGCCGGGATGATGCGGACGCAAGCGGCGGTGCTGTACGAGGCGGGCACCGACTGGAAGGTCGAGGACATCGAGCTGGACGAGCCGCGGGACGGCGAGGTCCTGGTCCGGGTGGCCGCCGCGGGGCTGTGTCATTCCGAGGAGCATCACCGGGTCGGCGACGTGCCGTTCGCGGCGCCGATGATCGGCGGCCACGAGGGCGCCGGCTTCGTCGAGCGGACCGGGCCCGGCGTCACCGTGGCCAAGCCGGGGGACTACATCGTCTTCTCCTCGATACCGAACTGCGGACGCTGCCCGTCGTGCGCCACCGGCAGGCAGAACCTGTGCGACGTGGCGGCCGGCATCATGACCGGCAGGCAGATACTCGACGGCACGTCGCGGCACAGGAACCGGAGCGGCCAGGACCTGACGATCACCTGCCTGGTCGGCTGCTACGCCAGGCACACCGTGGTCAACGAGGCGTCGGTCATCCCCGTCGACCCGTCCTTCCGGCCCGAGGCCGCCTGTCTCACCGGGTGCGGGGCGGCGACCGGCTGGGGCTCGTCGGTGTACGCGGGCGGCGTCAAGCCGGGTGACGCGGTCGCGGTGGTCGGAGTCGGCGGCCTCGGCTCGGCGGCCGTGCAGGGCGCGCGGCTGGCCGGCGCCCGGCACATCTTCGCGATCGACCCGGTGGAGTTCAAGCGGACCTCGGCGCTCGGCTTCGGCGCGACGCATGTCACAACCGACGTGACGGCTGCGTTCGACCTGATCCGCGAGGTCACCTGGGGCCGGATGTGCGACGTGGTGGTGCTGACGATGGGCACCGGGCGGGCCGAGCTGATGGACGCCATCCTGGCGCTGGCCGCCAAGCGGGGCCGGGTCGTCGTCACCAACATCTACCCGATGAGCGACACCCGGCCGCAGCTGGCGCTGTCCGGGCTCGCGCAATGGGAGAAGCAGATCGTGGGCTGCATCTTCGGCTCGGTCAACTCGCGCGCCGACGTGCCGCGGCTACTCAACCTGTACAAGGACGGGCTGCTCGACCTGGACGGAATGGTCACGAGGACGTACCCGCTCGAGGACATCAACCAGGGCTACCAGGACATGCACGACGGCAAGAACATCCGCGGCGTCCTCGTCATGTGAGCTACCCCGCTCCCGTCAGCGCGGCGGTGCCGCCGGGGCCGGCGCGAGCCGGGCCGCGGCGACATAGGCGACGGCGACCGCGACGATCACCAGCGGCATGGCGGCCACCGCGTCCGAGCCGAGCAGCAGGCTGGTGATCAGCACCGAGGTGAGCGGCAGGGTGAGCATCACCACCATCATCGCGCCCATGCCCATGGCCAGCCCGGCCACCAGCGGCAGGCCGGGCAGGTGCGACAAGGCCATCCCGCCGGCCACGCCGATGAACACCGCGGGAAAGATGGGGCCGCCGCGCAGGCTGCTCAGCGACACGGCGTAGGCGAGCCCCTTGCAGACGGCAAGCAGCACAAGCACGCCGGCCGAGTAGCTGCCTGCCTGCGTGACGAGCGGGCCGATGCCGTCCTGCCCGGAGAACAGCACGTCGGACCCTGGCTTGCCGGTCGCCTCGGTGTAGCCGACGGCCAGCAGCGCGACCACCAGGCCCGCCAGCACCGCCATGAGCAGCGGCCGCTTGACGGCGTAGCCGTGCAGGAACAGGCCGAGCCGGTGAATGGCCGGGCCGACCACGGCGGCGGCCACCCCGATCACCAGCGCCCAGCCGAACTCCGCCACGTCCGGCCGGCTGAAGTGCGGCAGGCCGGGCAGGGCGAGCGCGAACGTGCCGAGCCCGGTCAGGCGGTCAAGCCCGATGAAGATCAGCGCGCCGACGCCGGACGCCACCAGACCGGGCACCAGCACAAGGCCCATCATCGGCCCGCCAAGCCCGGAGGCCTCCATCAGCAGGAACGCCCCGGGCAGGGGCGAGCCGAGCAGCGTGCTTATCGCGGCGAAGCTGCCCGTGGCGCCGAGCACCTGTACCCCCTGCCCGGGCACCTGGCGCCGCCGGTCGAGCCTGGTGGCAAGCACCCCGAGCCCGCCGCCGAGCGCGATCAGCGGCATCTCCGGGCCAAGGACGGCGCCGAAGGCGAGCGTGGCCAGGGCCGCCGCGAGCACGCCGGGCAGCTGCGCCGCGCCCGGCGGCGCGTGCATGGCGAAGCCGCCCGCCGGGGAAACCCCGCCGCCGCCGGGCAGGTACCGGATGGCGAGCCCGGTGAGCCCGCCGCCGATCAGTAGCATCGGCAGCGGCCACCAGGCCGGCGCGGCGGCGAAGCCGAGCCCGTGCGGCAGGTGGGTAAAGAGCTCCTTCTGCAGGTAGCTGACCAGGGCGAGGAAGCCGTAGGCCGCCGCGGAGACGGGCACGCCGAGTACCGCCGCCACGATGAGCAGCTTTATGTAGGCGGGGTCACGCAGCCGCGCCGCGGCGTCCGCCGGCGCGCCGCCCGGCCCGGGCGCCCCCGTCGGCGCCTGCGGTCCGCTCCGCTGTACCGGGTCACCAGGGCTAGACATCACCCCATGGTCATGCTGCCGGGGCCGTAACGGCTCACCTGACCAGGGTGAACGCTAGGTTCAGGCGGCGCGGCGGCGGACCAGCCAGACGGTCGCGGCGATGAGCAGCACGGACAGCGCGAGCAGCCAGCCGCCCTCGATCCACTGGAAAGGCCAGAACCGGCTGGCCGGCTGGTAACTGATCCAGTGGGTGTAGCCGTGGCGGACGAGGTAGTCCTGCACCTGGGCGCTGGCCGACCCCTTGTAGAACTTGACGTCGTCGCTGCTGACGTTCTTGGGTACGGTCGCGGTCACGGCCTGGCGGAACAGGGGGGTCTCGATCTGGTCCATCGCGGCCTGGCTGACCGTCGTGCCGCCCCGGGTCCACCAGCCGTTAAGTACCCACGCCGAAGCAGGCGCGCTGGCTAGGTTCCTGCCGGTCAGCGGGGTCATGTAGTGCGGTCGCAGGTACAGGCCGGCCGCGAAGCTGAGGGCGACGCAGACGGCCAGGGTGACCGCGATCGCGGGGACGACGCGGCGGATGAGCATCCCGCTCAGGGCGCCGGTCGCGAAGGCGGCCAGCGTCCAGGCGGCGAACGCGACCCCGCGCACGCCGAACAGCTTCGGGTCAAGCGGGATGCTCATCCCGTCGGCGAACAGCGGCTGGTAGTACCAGGAGAACAGCAGGCCGAACAGGCCGGCCGCGGCCGTCACCATGACCGCGAGCGGCACCAGCTTGGCCAGTGTCCAGCGCTGCCGCCCGAAGCCCTGGGTCCAGGCGTACCGGAAGGTGCCGGTCTCCAGTTCCCTGGCCAGCACGGGCGCGCCGACGAACGCGCCGATCAGCATCGGCACCGCCATCAGCAGGACCCCGACCGTCTGCGCCGTACGGGCGTAGGCGGTGTTGAAGTCGATGACCTGGTTCTGGCAGCCGTAGGAGCTCGCCGGGCGGCAGGCGAGCGCAGCCGCGTACGCGTGGTGCATCGACGTCCCGGCGACCGTCAGGTACAGGGACAGGGCGCCGAGCAGCGCCACCACGCCGAGCAGCGCGTAGCGGTGCTGCCGCCAGATGACCCCGGTCATCCGCCGCCACGGCACCGGCCGCGGGTTCTCGTTATCGTGATGCGCGGCCGGTACCGTCAGCGCGGTCATTTCGCCTCCTCTGTTGGGGTCACGGGTACTCAGGCCGCGCGGCGGCGGACCAGCCAGACGGCGGCGACGACGCAGATCAGCGACAGCGCGAGCAGCCAGCCGCTCTCGATCCACTGGAACGGCCAGTACCGGCTTCCCGGCTGGTAGCGGGTCCAGTACGTGTAGCCGTGCTCGGTGAGGTACCGCAGGATGCTTTGGTAGGCCGGAAATTTCTGCCCGGGACTGCCTTCGGGGGGGTTAAGCGACGTGAACGTCTTGTCGATGACGTTGTTCATCGCGGTCGGGCTGACCACCGCACCGCCCTTGGTCCACCACTGGCTCAGGATCCAGCTGGAGCTGGGCAGGTTGAGGCTGCTGGTGGTGACCAGCGGGGCCAGGTAGTGCTCGCGCAGGAACGCGCCGACCGCGAACGCGAGCCCGGCGTAGACGGCCATGGTGGCGGCGATGGCGGGCACGACCCGGCGGATGAGCATCCCGGCCAGGCCGCCGATCGCGAACGCGGCCAGCGTCCAGGCGGCGAACGTGGTCCCGTGGAGGTCGAAGAGGGCGGGGTAGAACGGGGTCATCTCGGTGAGGTCAAAGGCCACGTTGCGGGTGGCGAAGTACGGCTGGTAATACCAGGCGAGCTCGAGGCTGAAGGCCGTGGCGGGGACCGTCACCGCCACCGCGAGCGTCACCAGCTTGGCGAGCGCCCAGCGCCGCCGGCCGAAGCCCTGGGTCCAGGCGTACCGGAAGGTCCCGGTCTCCATCTCCCTGGCCAGCAGCGGCCCGCCGACGAACGCGCCGATCAGCACCGGCAGCGGTTGCAGTATCCCGCCGTTCGCCAGGAACGCGAACGAGCCGCCGAAGGTGAGGGCGGTTTCCGCGCACGCCTGCGAGCCGGCCGGCTGGCAGGCGAGCGCGGCGGCGTAGTCGTGGTGCAGTGACGTGCCGATGAGCCACAGCACCACGGCCACCGCCCCGAGCACCGTGACCTCGCCGATCAGCGCGTAGCGGTGCTGCCGCCAGATGATCCCGGCCATCCGCCGCCACGGCACCGGCCGCAGGCCGGCATCCGCGTCAGAGGAAGCGGGCGCGGTCAGCGCGGTCACCGGGCCACCCCCGTCGCGCTCTGCCGCAGGTAGGACAGGGCGAGCTCTTCCATGCTGCCGACCCGGTGCGTGGCCAGCAGGTCCTTCACCTCGCCGGCCAGCCGGACCTGGCCCCGGGACAGCAGGATGAGGTAACCGGCCGCCCGCTCGAGCTCGGCGAGCACGTGCGAGGACAGCAGCACCGCCACGCCGTCGGCGGCGGCCGTCAGCACCGTGTCCATGAAGTCGTGCCGGGCGATCGGGTCAAGCATCGCCACCGGCTCGTCCAGGATGAGCAGCCGCGGCCGGCGGGCCAGCGCCAGTGTCAGCGCGACCTGGGCCTGCTGGCCGCCGGACAGCTTCCCCGAGCGCCGCTTGAGCGGAATGCCGAGCTCGGCCAGCCGCTCCTGCGCGAATTCCTGGTCGAAGCGGCGGTTCAGGTTCCGGGTCACGTAGATCATGTCCGCGACCGACAGGTTCTTGTACAGCGGCGTGTCCTGGGCGACGAACGCGATGCCGTCAAGCGCGGCGGGCGACCCGGCCGCCCGGCCGCCGAGCACGGTGATGCTCCCCGCGGACGGCGCCGCCAGGCCGACCGCCAGGTTCAGCAGCGTGGTCTTGCCCGCGCCGTTCGGGCCGACAAGCGCGGTCACGTGGCCGGCCGGGACCTCAAGCGTGCAGTCGCGCAGCGCCCAGGTGCCGCCGTACCGCTTGCCAAGGCCGCTGGCCTCGACGAGGTTCATGTGCTGCCCTCCTTTTCTTCATCCGAACGACCGGGTGCGTTGCCCGGTCACGTCCAGGCATACGCCGGCGGGCGTAACACGGTCATCACACGCGACGTACGGCACCGGGCGCCGTCCGGGCCGGGCACCGCGGGAAAGTCCAGGTCAGGCGCTGCCCGCCGCGGCCGCTCTGGCGCCCTTGGTGGTGACCCGTGTGATGCGCGTGTGATGTCGGGCGGGGCATCATGGGGTTATGCGGGTGCTAGTGGTCGAGGATCAGGCCGAGCTGGCGGACGACATCGCCGACGGCCTGCGTGACCAGGGCATCGGCGCGGACGTGGCCTACGACGGGCCAGCCGGGCTGGAGAAGGCCCTGATGAACTCCTACGACGTGGTGATACTCGACCGGGACCTGCCGCAGGTGCACGGGGACGCGGTCTGCGCGACACTGGCGGGGTCGAGTTCCGCGGCGCGCATCCTGATGCTGACCGCGGCCAACACGGTCGGCGACCGGGTGCAGGGCCTCAACCTCGGTGCCGACGACTACCTGGGCAAGCCGTTCGCGTTCGAGGAACTCATCGCGCGGGTCCGGACGCTGGCCAGGCGCGCCCCGGCCGCCGTTCCGGTGATCGTGCGCGGCGACATCGTCTTCGACCGGGCCCGCCGCCGCGTCAGCCGGGCTGGCCAGCCGCTGTCGCTCACCCGCAAGGAGATGGGGATACTCGAGGAACTGCTGGCCGCCGACGGGGGCGTGGTCAGCACCGAGGACCTGCTTGAGCGGGTCTGGGACGAGAACGCCGACCCGTTCACCCGCACGGTCACGGTGACGATCGGCCGGCTGCGGCGCAAGCTCGGAGAGCCCGACCCGATCGACACCGTGACCGGCAGCGGGTACCGGCTGCCGTGAACGCGCGCTCGCTCCGCCGTCTGTGGCCGCAGAAGGTCAGGACCCGGCTCACGCTGATCTACGCCGCGCCGTTCCTCGTCGCCGGGCTCGCGGTGTGGGGGCTCGCCCTGTTCGTGCTCGAACGAGTCATCCTTCCCACCAGCCCGGCCGCGTCCTTGATCGCCAGCGGCAAGCTGGGGGGCTCCGTGGCGCCGCTCTGTCAGGCGTATACCACGACGAGCACTGCCCTGTGCGAGCGGGCGTACGCCGCCTACTACGCGGGGACCGTCGCGGGCATGCAGGCACAGCAGAACACGCTGGCCAAGCTGCTCGCCTTCTGGGCGCTCGGCCTCGGGGTCATGACGGTCGCGTCGGGCGGCCTCGGCTGGTACATCTCCGGCCGGCTGCTCCGCCCCGTGCGGGAGATCACCGAGACCGCGCGCCGGGCGTCCGAGCAGCACCTCGGCGAACGGCTGGCGCTCACCGGCCCGCGGGACGAGCTCAAGGAGCTGGCCGACACGTTCGATGACATGCTCGAGCGCCTGGACGCGGCGTTCGCCACCCAGCGCCGGTTCGTCGCCAACGCCTCGCACGAGCTGCGCACGCCGCTGACCGTGATGCGCACGGCGATCGACGTGACCCTGGCCAAGCCGTCCCCGACGGCGGCGCAGCTCACGGACATGGCCGTGCGCGTGCGTCGCTCGATCGACAAGGCCGAGAGCATGATCGAGGCACTGCTCACGATCGCCGTCAGCGACCAGGGCAAGCTCAGTACCGAGTTCACCGACCTGGCCACCATGGCCGAGGACGCGATCGATGCCGCCGCGCCCACGATCGAGCGGCTGAACCTGCGCGTCGATGCCCAGCTTGACCCGGCCGAGATCACCGGGGACCCGCAGCTGCTCGAGCGGATGATCTCGAACCTGGTCGACAACGCCGTCCGGCACAACGAGCCCGGCGGCTGGATCAGGCTGCGCACCGGCCGCAGCGCCGCGGCCGCCTACCTGGAGATCGCCAACAGCGGGCCGTTCATCCCCGACGACGCCGTGCCCTCGCTGTTCGAGCCGTTCCGGCGCATGGAGGCCAGGACCGGCGCCCGCGACGGCGTCGGGCTTGGCCTGTCCATCGCCCGGTCGGTCGTCACCGCCCACCACGCGACGGTCACCGCGAGCAGCCAGCCCGCGGGCGGGCTGGACATCTCGGTCCAGATCCCGCACTGACTCGCCGCCGCTTATCTCCCTACCGGCGTGTTGATGCGCTGCGGGCGGTTTCCGTAGTTAGGGTTGGGTACGGTCGGGTTCGCTGCGGTTTCAGTCATTAAGTACCGTCTCACCCGGCGCGCGACCATGACTCGGCTCCTATCGACGGAGGTCAGCGTAGTGCCACGCAACGCCCGTGACTGGCTCGGTTTCGGCGGGCATGACGATGCCACCTCAGTCAACCCGAACGGGTATCAGTCCGAGGACGTAAGTCAGATTCCGGATGACGATGAGGTCCCGGGCGGCCAGCTTGCCGTGGGCGACGGTGTTCAGATCGCGATAGTGCGGCCGCGGAACTTCCGGGATGCCGCCACCATTGGTGAGTACTACCGCCTGGGAGTTCCGGTCATTATCAACCTGGAGGACCTGGATAATGCGCTGGCCACGCGCATCATAGATTTCGTTTCTGGTCTCATTCTCGGCCTTTGCGGCGATCTCGAGAAAATTTCCCGGCGTACGTTCTTGATCGTCCCTGTCAGCGCGACAATTCTTACCGGACATATCGGTTTGACCGAGGAGGGCTTCTTTAATCAGGCATGACGGGCGCTCCGCCAGCAGCGCGGCCAGCCCGCGCCGTCACCTGCCGCGGGCCGCGACGATCTGGGGCTGCCGCCGGGTCCAGTAGTCAACGATCTCATCACGCGGCACCGGCAAGGCGTCATCGGGATCGACGTCGTCGAAGTAGCCGAGGCCGAGCAGGACATGGTTGACCGCCTGCTGCGGATATTCGGGCTGGAAGCGGGCGACGAACAAGGCCAGGCCCTCGTCGGCGGTACGCCCAGTCCGCTGTTCGATCGTCATCAGGTCGAAGTAATCGCGCAGCTCACCGCGGTCGCCGACCACCTTGAGCTTCATGGCCATGAGGTCGCTGAGCCCGGCGATGCGCAGGCCGTCGACTTCCTCGGGAGGTTCGAGCAGGTGCTGGGGCCGGGCCTCGTCGGCGTGCAGGAACTGCACCTTGGTAGCGGAGAAGACACCGTTGAGCGTTCCCGCTGAGCGCTCGGTGACGGCGAACGGGCCGACGGTGGCCAGACGGCGGGCCAGCTCGTCGAGGTCAATGCTCTGGTGATGGAAGAAGAAGTCGAGGTCCCGGCTAATCCGGTGCGCCAGGTGGACGGCGATGGCCGTGCCGCCGCCGAGGTAGGCGGCCGGCGGGACAACTCGTGCGATCACGTCCCATGTCGCCGCCGTGTCGGGAGGAAGGATCTTACCGACCCGGTCAGCGGGCATCGGGGGCCGTCCTGGCGAGGTTGCGCGCGAGCGCTTGCTTTGCGGGCTCGAGGCCGCGAGTCACGGCGGCGTGCTGCCATGCGCTCGCGGGCAGGTTCCGGCTACCCCAGGCAAGTCCGTCGGGATCAAAGGACGAGATCAGCCGGCGGGCGATGAACGGCGCCGAGCTCGCCACCTCAAGCTGGGCCGGCGCGACATTCCAGAACAGGTGCAGCAGGTGCGGGGGAACCCGTGTCGCTTGCGCACGTTCAAGGCCGGCGGGCAGCTGTACCTGGGCGATCGCCGGAGCAAGGGCGAGCCACTGCGGCGAAGCGAAAGGGACCAGGTACACCCGGGCCTCCGTCGCGCTCCCTCTGGCCAGCATCGCGTGCGTCTGCACGATGAAGCCAACGGATGTAAGCCTGTCGAGGGCGCGCGCGGTGGCCGTCGGTGAGGTTCCCGCGCGACGGGCCGCCTCGCGCACCGAGGCGACTCCTCGCGGAGACCGTGACAGGGCGGCGAGAACCCGAGCCTCTGTCGGCGACAAACCAGGCACTGGCGGCGTGACGCCGAGCACGCTGGCCAGTTCATCGACCTGGCTCTGCGTCAGCTGGAAGACACCTGAACCGCTGCGCCTAGCCTGTATGCCGAGGCGGTCGACCGCCCGCCGTACCCGAGGCACCGTGGTTTGCAGCATCCGCGCCGCCGCAGCCAGGCTATAGGTGTCCATATCGTTATGGTACCTCGCTCCTGCCCGCCGGTCCTGGTGCTCATGTCGTCCATTCGCCTCAGAGCAGCGTCGCCTGGCCGGCGTCGTAGACGAGGAGGCCGTCGTCGCGCAGTCGGAGGCCGGGGGAGGGCCGGTGCGGTTCCGCCCGGCCGTCGTGCATCAGGTGGCGGACCTCGGTGCCGCGCGCGGCCGATACGAAATCAGCGACGAGTCGCCGGTGGCACCGCCACCACAGCGACTCCGAGCACATGACCACGAGCTGGCGGGAGTCCGCCTCGGCGAGCACGCCGTCGACCGCCTCGAGGAAGCCCGTCGACCGCATGTGCTCGGCGTAGCCGCGGAACATGTCCTCGCGCCACGCGACGTCCGGGTTGTCCGGGCCAGGCCGGCGGAAGCCGCCGAGCCGCTTCTCCCAGCGGTAGGCGATGCCCGCCTCCGGCAGCCACTGCTCCATAGCGGCCCTGGCGAACTGCGGGTTGCGGCGGCTGCCGGGCGCGGTGCGGATGTCGACCAGCGACGAGGTCCCCGCGCCGCGCAGGATCGCGGCCGTCCGGTCGGCGGCCTCGGTCCCGTGCCCGTAGGTCAGCAGCATCATCCGACCGTACCGGGACATGGCAGGATGGACCGATGACGGACGCGGGGCAAACGGAACTCGGGGACGTGCAACGGACGCTGTTCGTCCCGCTGCTGGCACGAGCGCGGGAGACGGCGCGCAAGCACCCGTTGCTGCGCGATCCCAAGGCGGTGGAGCTGGCGCGCGCGATCGATTTCGACCCCGCCACCTACGACCAGAGCTTCCTGAGCTTCATCGTCCTGGTGCGCACGCTGATCCTGGACTGGTGGGTCAGCCAGTTCCTCGCCGCCCACCCGGCCGCGACGGTCGTCGAGCTCGGCACCGGGCTGAACACGCGCTTCGAGCGCACCGACAACGGGTCCGTGCACTGGATCGACCTGGACCTGCCGGACACCATCGAGCTGCGCCGCCGGTTCTTCGCGGACACCGAACGGCGGCGGATGATCGCCGCGTCGCTCACCGACGAGGACTGGCTGGCGGACGTGGCGCGCCGACCGGGCCCGTACTTCTTCGTATCCGACGGCGTGCTCGTCTACCTGCGCGAAGCCGACGTCGCCGGCACGCTCACGAGGATCGCGGCCCGGTTCCCCGATGCCATGCTCGCGTTCGATACCTATCCCCGGATTACCTTCGCCGACCAGCACAAGATGGCAGCCAAGCGAGGCTTCGCCCGGTGGCAGTGGGCCTGCGAGGACCCGCGCGCGCTCGAGGCGCTCGGGCTGGGCCTGGTCGAGTCCGCGACCATTACCCGCCCGCCGGCCGGGGTCCGCGCCAACCTGCCCGCCAGGTACCGGTTCCTGCTGCCGGTCGCCGACCCGGTCCTCGGCCGGCGGCTGAGCCTCAGCCTGTTCCGGGCCGCGACCGCCGCCCAGGCGGGATAAGCCGTGCGCTTGGTGTCCCTGCTGCCGTCGGCGACAGAGATCGTATACGCGCTCGGCCTCGGCGATGACCTGGTCGGCGTCACGTTCGAGTGCGACGAGCCGGCCGCGGCCCGGGCGGAGAAGGAGGTCGTCGTGGGCGGCCGGGACACCTCAGGCATGACCCCGGCGGAAATTGACGCCTACGTCCGCGGCCAGCTCACGGCCGGTACGGACCTCTACACGCTGCACGCGGACGCGCTCGCCCGGCTGCGCCCCGACCTCATCTTGACCCAGGACCTGTGCCGGGTGTGCGCCCTGCCCTCCGGGCACGTGACCGAGGCGCTTGACTACCTCGGCTGCCAGGCCGACGTGCTCTCCCTCGACCCCTACCGCCTGGATGAGGTGCTCGGCACGATCCTCGCCGTCGGGATGAGGACCGGGACGGCGGACCGCGCGTCGCGGCTAGTCGCCGCCCTGCGCGGGCGGCTCGCCGCGGTGGCGGCGCGGGTGGCCGGCCGCCCGCGTCCGCGGGTCGCGGTCATCGAGTGGGTCGACCCGCCGTTCGCGGCCGGCCACTGGATCCCCGATCTGGTCACCGCAGCCGGCGGCGAGCCGGTCGCCGCCCGCCCAGGCCGCCGCTCCGAGCCTTTGACGTGGCCGGAAGTGGCCGCCGCCGACCCGGACCTGGTCCTGATCGCCCCGTGCGGCTATCACCTCGCGGGTGCGGTGTCGCAGGCAAGCACCGTGACCGCCGCGCTGCCTGGCATCCCGGTCTGGGCCATCGACGCGGACGCCCTCGTGGTCCGCCCGGGCCCCCGCCTCATCGACGGGGTGGAGGCCATCGCCGCGATCCTCCACCCGGACGCCGTCCCGGCGCCCCGGGCGGGCAGTATCGCCCGGGTCACGCCGCCGTCAAGCTGACGTGATCGAGCACCGTCCCCGGCAAGGTCCGGTAAACCCGTCACCGTCAGTTTCTGCGGGGTTCAGTAGTTATCCGATCTCAAAAAAATCTCATAAATTTTCGGGATCTGACCCATCCGTTTGGCCAACCGCAACGAATTAGCTTGCGGCGGGAGACGGTACCGCCCGTCGGGTTAGGAGGGGGCCCGGCGGTCGGTACCGCCAGGGCCGTGTCACGTCCTGGCAGGCAGGCTCAACAGCAGGATGGGTGTGGTGGTCGGCTGGTTTGTACCGCCGGCAGGCTCCACCGTCATGCCGAGCTTGTCGCCCGCCACCAGTCCGGATGCCAGGACCGGCGCCGTGAGCCCGGCCGCGGCGGGAGGCAGCAGCCCTGCTCGCCGGACGGCCGCCTGCTGCGTCGCGTATGGTCCGATGAGCCACAGCTCGTACACCTTGCCCGCGGGCAGGGCGGCCAGTCCGCTCGTGCTGACGACCAGTTCGCCCTGGCCCGGGGACACGAGAACAGTCGTTACGCCTCCGCTGGCGACCGGCCCGCTCACCGCCGTGACGTCCGGTGCCGCGAGCACAGCAGCGATCGCCTGGCCCTGTGCTCGCGCGGAGCCGAGCTGCTGCCTGGTGCCGGAGAGCAGGATGCTGAGCACGACCACCGCGGCGATGGCGATGGCAGTGGTGGCCGTCGCGAGCCGTGGCAGCCAGCCGCTCGCGGGAATCCGGGGCAGCCAGCCGTGGAACCGCCACCGGGGCACCGCCTGCGGCGGCAGTTGGCGGGTGTCTCGCACGGCCGCCATCACCCGCATCCGAAGTTCCGGTGGCGGTTCGGCCGCCGCGGCGAACGCCAGGACGGTGGCGACCTCCCGGAACCCGCGCAGCTCCTCCGCGCATGACGGGCAGCGGCGAAGGTGCCGGGCGAACCGCTTCCGCTCCGCTCCCTCGTCGAGGGCATCGAGCGCATACGCGCCGGCGAGCGCGTGCAGGCGGCGGCGCGACGACAGCATCAGCTCACCCCCAGGCAGTCACGCATGCGGGACAGGCCGTCGCGGATTCGGCTCTTGATGGCGGCGAGAGTAGCGTCGACCAGCATGGACACCTGGCGATAGGTGTAGCCGCCGTAATACGCGAGCGTGATCGACTGACGCTGTGCCTCGGTCAGGTCGCCGAGGCAACGCCGGACCCGATCCCGGTCCAGGGTGGTCTCCACCAAATCGGCCACCTCGTCGCCTGGTCCCGCGTCGGCCCACGCCCTCTTCTGCTCCCGTTCGGCCGCCGCGACCTCCGCCCGCACCCGGTCGACCGCCCGTCGATGCGCGATGGTCAGCACCCAGGTCGCAGCGCCGCTCATGGCTGGATCAAACCGCGTCGCCGTCCGCCACACCTCGAGCATCACCTCCTGGGTGACCTCTTCCGACTGCGCCGGATCGCGCAGCACCCGGCGGATGACGCCATAGGCGGGCCGGGCAAGCTGCCGGTACAACAGCTCAAACGCCTGCTGGTCGCCGACCGCGACGAGGCGCAGCAACTGGTCGCAGTCTCCCTCGCCGTCCGCCGGTGAGGGCACAGACGCTAGCCCAGGCAGGTCAGGTTCGATCTGATCCATATACACCATTCGACGCCGGAGCCGGACCGGATGTGGGCAAGTTTCACCATTGCCCATATCACGATCCCGCGACACCGGCCAGGTTCAGCGGAGCAGGCGAAACCACGATGAGGAGATGTTGCCCGGCGCGTCCGTGGCGGCCGGCTGAGCCGGCCCCTCGACCGCCGCCGTCACCGCGCCGCCCTCCCAGGTCACCTGCGCCTGGGCCGAGGCCGCGAGCCCGTCCCAGCCGCCCCAGGCCACCGGCGCGGCGGCCCGCTGGCCGGGCTCAAGCGCCACGTACCCGGGGGAGACCCATTCCAGGGTGATCACGGTCTCAACCGGCAGCGGCCTGCCATCAAGCCCGAGCGGCGTGACGCCGGGCTTGCCCGGCAGCCGGCAGGCCCGCCCCCCGGTGTTCTCCGCGATCACCTGACCGCGCAGGCCGCTGCCGTCACGCTCCCAGCGCACCGTGACCGACAGGTCGTCAGGCCCGCAGGCCGGCATTTCTGCCTCGTCGGCCTGGCCGGCTGCGTCTAGGTTCATCGGTGGCCTCCTCCGGGTGGATGATCCTGATCGCCGCGACGGTCGCGCGCGGACGTTACATGAAGTTGCGGGTGTGCAGGGCGGACAACTCGGCGGCCTCGTCGTCGGGGAAGCCGATGTAGGCGAGCCGCCTGCGGCGGCCCTCGTCCATCCGGGACTGCAGGTCGCGGACCGCGCGCCAGCCGTGGCGGATCGCCTCGGGCGACCACGATCCGGCGGCGAGCAGCACGAGGGCGTCGAAGACCTCGGCGTTCAGGCCGGCCGTGTCCCGCAGCGCCGAGTGCCGGCGCTCCACCGCCTGGCGCAAGCTGCCCAGGTAGTGCCGGTCGGACCGGGCCAGGTGCGCCGTGTGCGCCACCCCGAACGCCACGTGCCTGGCCTCGTCGCGTAGCGCGAGCCTGGTTACGTCGGCGGTGACCTGGTCGGGGGCGTGGTCGGCGATGAACCGCAGGAGGTCGAGGAAGGTGCCCTCGCCGAGCACGGACAGCAGGAAGGCGGCGGTGGTGAAGTCCGGCTCGTCGAGCAGGGTCTGCAGTGAGGCGCGGCCGCCCGCCGAGGAGGTGCCTGGCTCGCCGCCGGACAGCAGGGCGCGCCTGGTGAAGACCTCCACGTGCCGCGCCTCGTCGGCGGCCTGGCTGGCGAGCAGCTGCATGACCTCGCGGTAGTGCGGGTGCAGCTGGGACAGCAGCCGGGCCGGGATGATGAGCGCGGCCTGCTCGTTCTCGACCAGGTAGGTCATCAGCTGCACGACGGCGCGCTCGATGTCGGCGGGCACGGGGCCGCCCTGGACGGTCCAGTCGACCGCGGTCGCCGGGTCCCACTGGCTGGCGGCCGCCGCGGCGTACAGCTGCGGCGCGATGTCGGCCCACACATAGTCGCGCTCGGACCAGCGGGCGCCGAGCGGCGGCCCGCCCGCCTCGACGAGGGCGCCGCGCGCGGCCAGGCCCCAGGCCTGGCTCGCCCGCGCCGCCGGCGGGCCGGCCGCGGCGCCCGCCCGCTCGGCATCGTGCCAGCGCCGGTCGCCGGCGGTGCCCCGGATGACGGTCACCGTCGCGCCGGGCCCTGCGGTCTCGGCCACGCTCGCGGCACGGGCCGGCTCGGTATCCTCCGCGACCCGGTGGCCGTGCTCGCGGCACCACACGGCCAGGTGCAGCCCGAGCGCGGGGTGCGTGCCGCTGACCGCCAGCCGCTCACCAGGCCGGAGACCGGCGAGCGCCCGGGCCACCAGGAGGTGACCCCCCTCGTCAAGGCCCAGGTCCCCAAGGTCAACGGGCCCGCCGAGGCCACCGCCCCCGGCGACTTCCCCGGGGCCGGCGCGGCCGCCGGCGGCGTCGCCGCCGCTGGGCACGGCCCGCCCCCCTACGGCCGGTAGCCCGCCGCGGTGACCGCGCCCGCGGCGTCGTAGAAGCCCGCTTCGTCGACCGCGCGCTCCAGCTGCTCGTAGCCGGTCAGGCGGGGCGGCTGCCATTCCTTGAGGCCTTCCAGGTCGAGCAGCGGCCGGAGTGCGGCGTCGGCGTAGTCCATGCCGCGCAGCAGCTCACCGAAGCGGGCGATGTCCGTGGCGTCGGCGGACGGGCCCGCGGTCATCGTGCAGTGGTCGTAGGGCGGCGTCTGCGCCAGGACCCGGACCGCGCCGGCCGGCAGCACCCCCTCGCGGCCGAACAGCAGCAGGTTCGAGTCGATCATGCACGCCGCGTCCGCCCGGTCGGCGGGATCGCCCGCGAACAGCGCGCGGGCGGCGTCCCGCTCACCGCCGATGTGGTCGCCGTGCAACCCGACGCCGACATCGAAGCGGCGCACCGTGACGTCCTTACCGGGAACGAGGCCCGCTGACCGCAGCAGCGACAGCGGCAGCAGGGTGGCCTGCGGCGAGTCGACCGCGCCGGTGGCGACGATATGCCCGGCCAGGTCGCCGAGCGAGGTAACCGCCGAGTCGGCCCGCACCACGACCACCGAACGCAGGTCGCAGTCGGTGTCGCGCATCGTCACCGGGGTCAGCGTGCGGCCGCGGGCCGCGGCGAGCCGCCGGGCGCGTACCCAGGCGAGCGGCGAGTTCCACGCGACGTCGACGCGCCCCTCGACCAAGTCGAGCACCTGGCGCTCGTAGTTCGAGTAGAGCACGTAATCGAAGTCGACCCCGCCGGGACCGCGCAGCCAGGCGCGGAACCCGTCCCAGATGGTGACCACCTTGGGGTCGTAGGCGACCGCACCGAGCAGGACAGGCATTACACCTCCCCGAGCAGCGGCAGGCCGAGCAGCGCGCGGCCGATGAAGTCCTCGAGCGCCGGCGTCGTCGGGGCCATTACCCGGGCCGCCCGGGAGTCGCGGAAGAGCCGCTCAACCACCGACTCCTTGCGGAACGCCGCGCCGCCGCCGGCCTTGAGCGCGAGGTCCGCCGCGTCCGCGGCCGCCTCGCCGGCCGCCGCCTTCACCTCGAGCACGAGCAGCATCGCGTCCTCCCGCCCGTGTTCCACCGCGGTGATGGCCTCGCTCACATGCGCCCAGGTGCGGTCTGCCTCGATGCGCAGCCGGGCGAGCTGCGCGCGCGGCTCGGCCTGCTGCGCCAGCGACACGCCCAGGTGCTCGAGCCGGGTCCGCTGCAGCCGGCCGGCCGTCTCCTGCGCTAGCCGCCGCATCAGTCCCGCGCTCATCGCCGCCGAGCAGATCAGGAACACCGGCAGCACCGCGGCGAGGGCCAGGTCGAGCCCGGCGCCGTCCGCGCCGAGCATCGCGCTGGCCGGCACGATCACCCCGTCCGCGATCATCGGCGCGGAGGCGTTGCCGCGCAGCCCGAGCCCGTCGAACGGCCCGGCCACCGACAGGCCGTCGACGCCGGCCGGCACCAGCCACAGCGTCATCGGCCCGGCGGCGTCCGCCGCGAGCGGACGGCTCGACCAGACGTAGCTGTCCGTGTGCCCGGCCGAGGTAACCCAGCTCTTGGCCGCGTCGAGCCGCACTCCGTCCTGCCCCGCCCGCCCGTCCTGCCCCGCCCGCCCGTCCGCGTCGCCCACGGGCACCGCGCTCGACAGCGGCGCCCAGAAATGGGACCGCGACCCGGTTTCCGAGAACGCGAGCGTGGACAGGTGCCGCCCGGAGGCGATGGCGGACAGCGTCTCCTTGTCCCCGGCCGCGGTCAGCGCGGCGACCGCCGCGTAATGCATGGTCACGATCATCGCGGTGGACCCGCACACGGACCCTAGCTCGCGCACCACGTCCGCGGCCTCCCGCAGTCCCGCGCCGCCGCCGCCGAACTCGGCCGGGACGGTGAGCGCGAGCACCCCGGCCGCGCCGAGCGCGCTGACCTGCGATGCGGGGAACTCGCCGGCTGCGTCGACCGCGCCCGCCCCCGGTGCCACAACCTCGTCGATGACCCGCAGCAGGACGTCGCGATACGACTCCTGAGATGGCATTGCCGCCTGCCTCTCATTGTTCTCGGTGAACAGCCAGCCAGACCGGCCGGCGCATCCATGTTCAACCAGAAGCGGTCACCCGCGCCACTACCCGGCCGCACAGGAAAAACACCCCGGGGTTGTGCCGCCGGCCGCGTTGCCGGCCGGACGGGCCGCGGGCGTCAGCCGGCCGCGTCGGCGCGCACGTGCTCGAAGATCAGCGACGTCTCGGTGTAGGAGATGTCACCGGTCGCGGACAGCGACTCGACGAATTCTCGCAGCGCCGCGGTCGAGGCCGCCGCCACGTGCAGCAGGAAGTCGTCCTTGCCGGCCAGGAAGAACACGTTGAGCACCTCGGGCAGCCGCGCCACGTCCGCCGCGAACCCGCGGATCCGGCCCCGGGCATCGGACTGCAGCCGGACCGCGATCATCGCCTGAAGCGGCCGGCCGAGCGCGGCCGGGTCCACGTCGGCGTGGTAGCCGCGGATCACGCCGCGCTCGCGCAGCGAGCGGACCCGCCCGAGGCAGGTGGACGGCGCGATGCCGACGCGCTCGGCGAGCGCGTTGTTGGCCAGCCGCGCGTCCCGCGCGAGCTCGCGGACGATGTGCTGGTCGATCTCGTCGAGATCGCCGGCGCCGGGGACTCCCACTAGCGTCTCGCCTGGCCATGGCCCCCGAACACGATTCGGCTGACTCCCCGAAGGGAGAGTCTCCGATGAATTTTCCGCTCTCATGAACCTAGTCTACAGAATCTTGTTCAAGAATCTAGGCAAATTATCGATTAAAATGCATGATGGACACAACGGGGTGGAGCCGTGCGGCAACGGAGCCGCCCGCTCGCCCCAGGAAACCGAAAGGTAGACAAGGCCATGAAGGTCGGCATCCCCCGCGAGGTCAAGAACCACGAGTACCGCGTCGCGATCACCCCTGCGGGCGTGCACGAGCTTGTGAGCCACGGCCACGAGGTCTACCTGGAGAAGGAGGCCGGCGTCGGCTCCCAGTTCGCCGACGACGCGTACATCGCCGCGGGCGCCACCATCATCGGTCACGCGGACGACGTGTGGGGCACCGCCGACATGGTGCTCAAGGTCAAGGAGCCCATCGCGGAAGAGTACCACCGCATGCGCCCCGGCCTGACGCTTTTCACCTACCTGCACCTGGCCGCCGACCAGGCCTGCACCGACGCGCTGCTTGAGAACAAGGTCACCGGCATCGCGTACGAGACGGTCCAGCTGGCCGACGGCTCGCTGCCGCTGCTCGCCCCGATGTCCGAGGTGGCCGGGCGCCTCGGCCCGCAGGTCGGCGCCTACCACCTGATGCGCTCCGGCGGCGGCTACGGCGCGCTGCTCGGCGGCGTCCCCGGCACCCGCCCGGCCAGCGTGGTCGTCATCGGCGGCGGCGTCTCCGGCCAGCACGCGGCGCAGATCGCGGTCGGCATGGGCGCGCAGGTCACCGTGCTTGACAAGAACATCGCCAGGCTCCGCCAGATCGACGCGATCTACCAGGGCCGCATCCAGACCGTCGCCTCAAACGCCTATGAGATCGAGCGGGCCGTGCTCGGCGCCGACCTGGTGATCGGCGCGGTGCTCGTCACCGGGGCCAAGGCGCCCAAGCTGGTGAGCAATGACCTGGTGCGCCGGATGAAGCCGGGCTCCGTGCTCGTCGACATCGCCATCGACCAGGGCGGCTGCTTCGAGGACTCGCACGCGACCACGCACGCCGACCCGGTCTTCAAGGTGCACGACAGCGTGTTCTACTGCGTCGCGAACATGCCCGGCGCGGTGCCGAACACCTCCACCTACGCGCTGACCAACGCGACCCTGCCCTACGTCGTCGAGCTCGCCGACCAGGGCTGGCAGGCCGCGCTCGCCGCCGACCCGGCGCTCGCCCTCGGCCTCAACACCCACGAGGGCCAGCTGACCAACGCCCCGGTCGCGGCGGCGCACGGCTACGAGTCCGTGACCGTCGAGTCAGCGCTCGCCTAACAACCCCATACAGAACGGAAGCGGCTTACCCAGCCCGCCCGCCGTTCCCCGCCAAGCGTGTGCCGCCCACAAGGCGGGCACGAAAGCCGCGGACCGGAAGGCTCCTTCCACCCCACCGAGCCTTCCGGCCCGCGTTGTCGTTCCGGCCCGCGTTACCCGAGGCGGACCGGGAGGGTTTCCAGGCCGTGGATGAGCGAGCTCTTGCGCCAGCGCAGGCTCGCCGGGCTGGCCGCGAGCGACAGGGACGGGAACCGGGACAGCAGCGCGCCGAACGCGACCTCGCCCTCGAGCCGGGCGAGCGGCGCGCCCAGGCAGAAGTGGATCCCGTGGCCGAAGGCGACGTGCCCGCCGGCGTCGCGGTCCACGTCGAGCCGGTCGGCGTCGGGGAACCGCTCCGGGTCGCGGTTCGCCGACGCGGTGACGCACAGGACCCACTCGCGGGCCGGGATGGTCACGCCGCCGATCTCCACCGGCTCGAGGGTGAACCGCTCGGTCGCGTGGTTCAGCGGGTTGACGTACCGCAGCAGCTCGTCGACCGCGCCAGGCAGCAGCGACGGGACGGACCGCAGCCGGGCGAGCTGGGCCGGGCTCGTCAGCAGCGCGAGCATCCCGGACGCGATCAGGTTAGCGGTCGTCTCGTGGCCGGCCACCAGGAGGAGCCACAGCATCGACATCAGCTCGCGCTCGTTCAGCGAGTCGCCGGAGTCGCGCGCGTCGATCAGCGCGGACACCAGGTCGTCGGCCGGACGGGCGCGCTTTTCCGCCACCAGCTTGCTGAAGTAGCGGAACATCCCTTCGCCGGCCGCGCGGAGCGTCTCCTGACCCGCGCCGTCGGCCACGATCGCGTGCGACCATTCGCGGAACTGGTCCTGGTCCTTGACCGGCACCCCGAGCAGCTCGCAGATCACCGTGACGGGCAGCGGGAACGCGAACCCCTCGATCAGGTCGACCGTCTCCCCGGCGGCGAGCCGCTCGCCGAGGGGGTCGAGCAGCGTTACGGCGATCGCCTCGATCCGGGGCCGCAGCGCGGCGACCCGTCGCGCGGTGAACGCCTTGGAGACCAGTTTGCGCAGCCGGGTGTGGTCCGGCGGGTCGGTGTTGAGCAGGTGCATGTTGAGGAACGCGGTCACCTCGTCAGGCGCCCAGTCCGGCGAGGTGAGCTTGCCGGCCCAGTCCTTGTGCAGCCGGGGGTCGGCGAGCGCCGCCCGCACGTCGGCGTACCTGGTGATCAGCCAGGCGGGCCCGCCGTACGGCATCATGACCCGCGTCGCCGGCCCCTCATCGCGCATCCTGGTGAAGTACGCGTGAGGATTCTGGTAGTAGTCGTCGCCAAGCTGCACCGTGCCGGCCTGCCCGGGCGGCGTCGCCGCTGCTTCCGCCATGGGGGCCAGATTACAAGATATAACGCGAGTTTGGCCAAGGCGGCCACGTGAACAGCTGCTAACGACGGCCTCGGGCAACAAGCGCGCGGACCCCCGCCGGCGACTAGTCTTAATGCCGTGGCCGACCCCAACCGTTACCGTCCAAAGCCCGGGGAGATCCCGGAAGAACCGGGCGTGTACCGGTTCCGCGACGAGCGCGGCCGGGTCGTCTACGTCGGGAAGGCGAAGTCGCTGCGGCAGCGGCTCAACCAGTACTTCGCCGACTTCACCGCGCTGCACCCGCGCACCCAGCTGATGCTTACCACGGCCGCCAGCGTTGAGTGGACCGTGGTCAACACCGAGGTCGAGGCCCTCCAGCTGGAGTACTCCTGGATCAAGGAGTTCGACCCGCGGTTCAACGTCAAGTACCGCGACGACAAGTCCTACCCCTACCTCGCGGTCACCATGGGGGAGGACTTTCCCCGGGTCATGGTGATGCGTGGCGCCAAGCGGAAGGGCACGCGGTACTTCGGGCCGTACTCGCACGCGTGGGCGATCAGGGAGACGGTGGACACGCTGCTGCGCGTCTTCCCGGTGCGCACCTGCTCCACCGGGGTGTTCAAGCGGGCCGGCCAGATCGGCCGCCCCTGCCTGCTCGGCTACATCGGCAAGTGCTCCGCGCCGTGCGTCAAGAAGGTCACCGCCGATGAGCACCGGGCGCTCGCCGAGGACTTCTGCGACTTCATGTCCGGCCAGACCAGCAAGTTCATCAGGAAGCTGACCGCCGAGATGAAGGCGGCCTCCGACGAGGAGGAGTACGAGCGGGCCGCCCGGCTGCGCGACGACGTCAAGGCCTTGGAGCGCGCGCTTGAGAAGCAGGCGGTGGTCCTCGGCGACGGCACCGACTGCGATGTGATCGCGCTGGCGGAAGACCAGCTGGAAGCGGCCGTGCAGATCTTCTACGTGCGCGGCGGCCGGATCAGGGGCCAGCGCGGCTGGGTGTCGGAGAAGGTCGAGGAGACGACCACGGCCGACCTGGTCGAGGTGTTCCTCGGCCAGTTCTACGGCGACGCCGGGACGGGCGACAACAACGGGATCCCCCGTGAGGTCCTGGTGCCCGAGCTGCCGCCGGACACCGAGGCGATGACTGAGTGGCTGACGCAGCGCCGCGGCGGCCCGGTTCACGTGCGCGTCCCGCAGCGCGGCGACAAGAAGGCCCTGGCCGAGACCGTCGCCCGCAACGCCAAGGAATCACTGGCGCTGCACAAGCTGCGGCGCGCGAGCGACCTCACCACGCGCTCTAAGGCGCTGCAGGAGATACAGGACGCGCTCGAGCTCGACGACGCGCCGCTGCGGATCGAGTGCTACGACGTGTCCAACCTGCAGGGCACGCACGTGGTCGCGTCCATGGTCGTCTTCGAGGACGGCCTGGCCCGCAAGAGCGAGTACCGCCGCTTCTCCGTCAAGGGCTACGACGGCACGGACGACATCTCGGCGATCCGCGAGGTCATCACCCGCCGCTTCCGCCGCTACCTGGAGGAGCGGGAGGCCTCCGGCGAGCTCGACCTGCTTGGCGACCCGGAAGCCGCGGAAGATCAAGATCAGCCGGATCCAGAACACGTGGTGGTTACCCCGCAGCGCAAGTTCGCCTACCCGCCCAACCTGGTGGTCGTGGACGGCGGCGCGGGCCAGGTCGCGGCGGCCGCCGGCGCCCTGGCCGACCTCGGCATCGACGACGTGTCCGTGTGCGGCCTCGCCAAGCGGCTTGAGGAGGTCTGGCTGCCCGGCCAGGACTACCCGGTGATCATGTCCCGCTCATCGGAAGGCCTGTACCTGCTGCAGCGGGTGCGGGACGAGGCACACCGGTTCGCGATCACCTTCCACCGCGCCAAGCGCGGCAAGGCGGCGCTCGGCTCCGCCCTCGACGCGGTGCCCGGGCTCGGACCGTCCCGGCGGGCCGCCCTGCTCAAGGCGTTCGGCTCGGTGAAGGCGGTCTCGGCGGCGACGCCCGAGCAGATCGCGGCGGCCGTGCCCGGCATCGGCCCTAAGCTAGCCGTGACGGTCGTCGCCGCGCTGCAAGGCACGCAGCGCACGCGCGGCCCGTCAAGGGCGCCCGGGCCAGGGCAGGCTGACCAGGCGCCCGCTGATGACGGGTACGGGGGGTCTGATCAGTGACTGAGAACGCCGGTGAGCGCGTGACGCCTGGCGTGCCGGACATCGTCATCATCACCGGCATGTCCGGTGCCGGGCGGTCCACCGCGGCCAAGTCGCTGGAAGACCTCGGCTGGTTCGTGGTGGAGAACCTGCCGCCCGCGCTGCTGCCCACCATGCTCGACCTGGCCGACCGGGCCTCGCTGGCCGGCGTCGCGGCGATCATCGATGTCCGGTCGCGAGCGTTCTCCACGGACCTGAAGTCCGCGATCTCCTCGCTTGGCGCGCGCGGCGTCGCCCCGCACGTGCTGTTCCTTGAGGCCTCCGACGTGGCCCTCGTCCAGCGCTTCGAGAACGTGCGCAGGCCGCACCCCATGCAGGGCGCGGGCACGATCCTCGACGGCATCGCCGCGGAGCGGGAGCTGCTGCGCGAGATCCGCGGCGACTCCGACATCGTCCTCGACACGTCCGCGCTGAACGTGCATGAGCTGCGCTCCCGGATGCTCGGCTACTTCGCCGGCGACTCGCGGACCGGGCTGCGGCTGAACATCGTCTCGTTCGGCTACAAGTACGGGCTGCCGGTGGACGCGGACCTGGTCGCCGACTGCCGGTTCCTGCCCAACCCGCACTGGGTGCCCGAGCTGCGGCCGCTGAGCGGCCTCGACGCGCCGGTGCGCGACTACGTGCTCGGCCAGCCCGCGGCGTCCGCGTTCATCGCCGCCTACCTCGCGGTGCTCGACGTTTCGCTCCCCGGGTTCGAGCGGGAAGGCAAGCGGTACGTGACGCTCGCCATCGGCTGCACCGGCGGCAAGCACCGCTCGGTGGCGATCGCCGAGCGGCTCGCGGCCCGGCTGGCCGGGCGCGACGTGACCGTCTCGCACCGCGACCTGGGGCGGGAGTGAGTCTTTGAGGGTCGTCGCGTTCGGCGGCGGGCACGGTCTCGCCGCATCCTTGTCCGCCCTGCGGCGCGTGACCGACGACGTCACCGCGATCGTCACGGTGGCCGACGACGGCGGTTCCTCGGGACGGCTGCGCCAGGAGTTCGGCGTGCTGCCGCCCGGCGACCTGCGGATGGCGCTCGCGGCGCTGTGCGGTGACGACGACTGGGGCACCACGTGGGCCCGGGTGGTGCAGCACCGGTTCGGCGGCGAGGGCGAGCTGGCCGGCCACTCGCTGGGGAACCTGCTCATCGCCGGGCTGTGGGACCTGCTGGGCGATCCGGTGGCCGCCCTGGACTGGATGGGGCGGCTGCTGCGGGTGACCGGGCGGGTGCTGCCGATGGCGGCGGTGCCGCTGGACATCGTCGCGAGCGTGGAAGGACTCGATCCCGCCGGGCCCGCCGCGATCTCCACGGTGCGCGGGCAGGCCGCGGTGGCGGTCACCCCTGGCCGCGTCCGGTCGATCTCGCTGCTGCCCCCAGACCCGCCAGCGGTGCCCGAGGCGGTCGCGGCGGTGCACGAGGCGGACTGGGTGGTGTTCGGCCCAGGGTCGTGGTTCACGTCCGTGCTGCCGCACCTGCTGGTCCCGTCGCTGCGGTCCGCGCTGACCGAGACGCCGGCGCGTAAGCTCGTCGCGCTGAACCTGGTACCGCAGCCAGGGGAGACCGAGGGATTTTCGCCGCACCGGCATCTGGAAGTTCTCGCCGATCACGCGCCATCATTGACTTTCGATGTGGTGCTCGCCGACGCCGCCGCGGTGGCCGGGGCGGAGCAGGACCTGCGGAAGGCGGCAGAGCTGCTGTGCGCCTCGCTGACGCTCGCCGACGTGGCGGCGGCGGACGGGACGCGGCACGACCCGGTACGGCTGGCCGCGGCGTACCGGCGGGTTTTCACTGCGGGGAAGCGGCCTCGTTCCGGGGAGCAGGACTAGTCATGGGGGTAACGCGATGGCGATGACCAGCGTGGTGAAGGACGAGCTGAGCCGGGTGCCAGTGGTCAAGCCGTGCTGCAGGAAGACCGAGGTGTCCACGCTGCTGCGGTTCGCGGGCGGGCTGACGCTGACCGCGGGTCACATCGTGATCGAGGCGGAGCTGGACACCGCGGCGGTGGCCCGGCGGCTGCGCGCCTCGATCGCCGAGGTGTTCGGCCAGCCGTCCGAGCTGCTGATCCTCGCGCCAGGCGGGCTGCGCAAGGGCAGCCGCTACGTGGTGCGGGTATCCAAGGGCGGCGACAGCCTGGCCAGGCAGGCGGGCCTGATCGACACCTTCGGCCGGCCGGTGCGCGGGCTGCCGCGGCAGGTGGTGTCCGGCGGCATCTGCGACTGCGAGGCCGCCTGGCGCGGCGCGTTCCTTGTGCACGGGTCGCTCACCGAGCCGGGCCGGTCGATGGCCCTTGAGATCACCTGTCCAGGCTCGGAGGCCGCGCTCGCCCTGGTCGGGGCGGCGCGGCGGCTGAAGATCTCCGCTAAGGCGCGCGAGGTGCGCGGCGTTGACCGGGTGGTGATCCGCGATGGCGAGGCGATCGCCGCGATGCTGACCAGGCTGGGCGCCCACGACAGCGTGCTGGCCTGGGAGGAGCGGCGGATGCGCCGCGAGGTCCGGGCCACCGCGAACCGGCTGGCTAACTTCGACGACGCCAACCTGCGCCGCTCGGCCCGCGCCGCGGTCGCCGCGGGCGCCCGGGTGGAGCGCGCGCTCGAGATCCTCGGCTTGGATGCCCCCGAGCACCTGGTGATGGCCGGCCGGCTGCGGGTGGCCAACCGGCAGGCGTCGCTCGAGGAGCTCGGTCAGCTGGCCGACCCGCCGCTGACCAAGGACGCGATCGCCGGCCGGATCCGCCGCCTGCTCGCGATGGCCGACCGCCGTGCCGCCGACCTCGGCATGCCGTCCACCGAGGCGTGCCTCACGGCGGACATGCTGCCCTGACCATGCCCGGCAGCGCCCAAGGACCGGCACCGCGAGAGTGATTTCCTGCCCGTTGATGAAAGGCACCTCGGCGTAATTCCAATTAACGATCTTCACCTCCGGGGCGAGGCAAGGGCTGCTATGTGAAGACGGTCGGGATATACACTGATATGTCCGAAGTCAGGGCATTGGCTGGAATTGCGTGGACGGCTAACCGTGCGCGTATTTCTTTAGAAATCTTTTAGCCGCCCGGCCCCCTTCGTCGGCGACCTGCATTTACTTATCATCTTCGATGCCACATCCAAAAATAATGGCATGACGTTAACCAAAGGCTATTATGTCGTCACGGTAAGCCGGCTACAGTCCCCGTATCCCTGATTGCTAGGGAGACGGGGAGCTGAACTGTATGGGGGACCGTGAATATAAGCGAAGGGCGGATTGCTCTCGGGCGTTCGCTCACATTGCCCGAGCCGTGGTGCTCGGCGGACGTTATGGTCGTGCTGCCGACGTACCAGGAGGCGGCGAACCTGCCAGCAGTGGTGGGGGCGCTGTTTGACCTGCCGTTGCCTGGCCTGCGGATCTTGGTTGCTGACGATAACTCTCCTGACGGAACCGGACAGGTCGCCGAGGAACTCGCTGACCGGTACGGCCGGTCCCGGTTTGAGGTGATGCACCGGCCGGTGAAGGAGGGTCTCGGCCGGGCTTACACGGCCGGCCTGTCCAGGGCCATCGAGGCGGGCGCCGAGTTCGTGGTGCAAATGGATAGCGACCTGTCCCACGGACCGGAGTACCTGCCGCAGATGCTCGGCACGCTGCTGTCGGCCGGCGCGGATGTGGTGATCGGGTCGCGCTACGTGGCGGGCGGGAGCGTCGGCGCCGAGTGGCCGCGTCATCGCAAGGCGCTGTCCGCGTTCGCGAACGCGTACGTGCGGCTGCTGCTGCGGCTGGCGGTCCGGGACGCGACCGCAGGGTACAAGCTGTGGCGAGCCGCGGCGCTGAACACGATCGACCTGCAGACGGTCCGTAGCGGGGGTTACAGCTTCCAGGTCGAGATGAACTACCGGTCCGTCCGGCGCGGCCTCAAGATCATCGAGCTGCCGATCCATTTCTCGGACCGGGTCGAGGGCAAGTCCAAGATGAACCTGAGGACCCAGCTCGAGTCAGCCTTCTTGCCCTTTAGCCTCAGGCGCTACACGACGTAGGCCCAGGAAGGCTACAGGGTAATAAATCCCGATGCGCAACTGACCGTATTCGGCTGATTTCGCAAACAACTTTTCGAGGCAGTTTGCGTTCTCGGGTTTTCCTTTTCCTGTATCACAGTTCCGACTCTAGTTCGTGCGGAAATCGGGTAATGTTAAAAGGGGGATTGACATCAATGGTGCAGGCTCTTGACCGGGTGAGGCCGTTCAGTATTTCGGATGAACACCCGGCAGGCATGATTAGCGGCGCTCGTGGCTCGCTCGACATCCTGATCGTAACTTCCGAAGCACCGCCCATTGTCTCGGGTATATCCACATGTATCGGTAGGCTCGAGAAAGGGCTCCGCGACCGTGGACACCGCGTAACCGTTATCTCGTCCGTTCAGATTCCGCGGATAACAGTCGGCGAGTGGCGGTTTTCTTCCTTCGTTGCCTATTGGCGGCGCCTAGCTCGTGAGCTGCAGGACTTCGATGTAGTCAATGTGCACGGGCCGATCCCCACTATGAGCGACTTCTTTCTGCGGGAAGTTACCAGGCTCCCCTCTTACATGCGACCGCCCGTCGTCTATACCTATCACTCGCCGATCGACATCAAGGGCGCGTCGCGACTGTCAGCTCTGTACAACCGGTACCACCGGAGCCTCGCCCTGCGGGCGGACCGCATCGTCGCGAGCGGCCAGCATTACGCGAGCGCCCACCGCACTCGCTACGGGCCGCCGGTCAGGTCCATCCCCTGGGGCGTGGACCTGCCCGCGTCCGGGCCGGCCCTGCTGCCCGCTGGGCCGGCGGCCGCGGCCGGGGCCGGCAAGCTGCGCGTGCTGTTCGTGGGCCAGATGCGCCCGTACAAAGGGGTGCAGACCCTGCTGGCCGCGGCGGCGGGGCAGGACTGGCTGGAGCTGACCCTGGTCGGCGGCGGTCCCGAACTGGTCAAGTACCAGCGATTGGCGGAGCGGCTGTCCGCTGCGAATGCCCGGTTCACCGGACGGCTGCCCGACGCTGAGCTGCGCGCGCATTACCAGGCTAATGATGTGATAGTCCTGCCCTCGGTCACTCGCGCGGAGGCATTCGGGCTCGTCTTGCTGGAAGGCATGGCCAGCGGATGCGTGCCGGTCGCGTCCGACCTGCCCGGTGTACGTGACGTCGCGGGACCAACGGGCCTGGTGGTCCGCCCGGGAGACGCAGCCGCGTTGCGCGGCGCTTTCCGGCAGCTGGCATCCGACCCCGAGCGGCTGGAGCAGCTGCAGCATGCGTCGCTGCGGGCCGCGCAGGTGCTCAGCTGGGACCGCTGCGTGGCCTCCTACGAGCAGCTCTTCCTCGAGGCAGTGCGCGGCCGCTACGCCCGCTTGCACGGGCTCGCGATCCTCCCGGAAACAACGGAGGACTCGCACGCGCGGCCTGAAACCGACCAGCAATCCGCCATCGGAGCGGCTGCGCACCCCGCCCTGCTGGCGGGCCCCCGGTGAGCGGCGTGCGCCGTCAGCGCATCGTCATCTCGAATTTCGACAGCCCGGGCAACCCGCACTACGACGGCGGGGGCGCGGCCGTCATGGAGATGATCGCGCAGCGTCTTGCCGACGAGTTCGAGGTCACGTTCCTGACGGCGGCCCACCGTGGGCAGATCTCAGGTGACGCCCGATTCCGCTACCGCCACCTGCCGGTCCGCTGGGCGGGTCCGCGCGGCGGACAGCTCGCCTACCACGCGCTGCTTCCCCTCGCGGCTCGCCGGATCCCGCATGATCTCTGGATCGAGGGTTTCACGCCGCCCTGGTCCACGAGCTTCCTGCCGCTCGCCTCATCCGGCCGCGTGGTCGGGATCGCGCACGCGCTCAGCGGCGTGCACATGTGGGAGCGCTACCATCTCCCGTTCTTCCTGATCGAACGGCTCGGCCTGCGCAGTTACCGCGACCTGGTGGTACTCAACCAGGCCGATGCGGAGCGGGTGAAGCAGCTCAGCCCGGCGGCCTCCGTCCGGGTGATTCCCAACGGCACGGTCATTCCCGAGCTAGGCGGCCAGCCGGACGGCAGCGGCGAGCACATCCTGTTCCTTGGCCGGGTAGACGTCTGGCACAAGGGGCTCGACGTGCTGATTTCCGGTTACCAGCGCAGCGGAGTGAAACTGCCCCTCGTCATCGCCGGCACTGGCACACCCGCCGAGGAGGCGAAGCTGTCAGCGCTGGTTAAGGGCGCAAAAAACGGCGTGCGGTGGGTCGGCCGCGTTACGGGCGAGGACAAGCAGGACCTGCTGTCCCGCTGCGCGTTCCTGGTGATGCCCTCGCGCACCGAGGCGTTCGGCATCGCCGCCCTCGAAGCCATGGCTCGGGGAAAGCCGGTCCTTCACTTCGCCCTGCCCACCCTGGACTGGATCAAAGGAGACATCTCCGTGGGCCGCCATGACGTCAGCGCGCTCGCCCAGGCGATCGGTGACCTGGCCGGGGACGCCGGCCTGCGCGCGAAGCTGGGGTGCGAGGCCCGCGCCGCCGCGGAGTCGTTCAGTGTTGACCGAACGGCCGAACGCTACCTCGACCTCGTCCGTGAACTGCTCGGTTCCCCCCAACCTCACCGCAGCGCGATGCCCCGGTTGACCAGCAAGCCCGTCACTAGGGGAGCGAGGTAAGAGTGAACTACCCCACCGATGAGTGTGGACGCCCCCCCGGACGCGGGAGCTATCCGCGGCATGCGGCCAGGCGCGGCTACCAGCCGGGCGTACTCGAACGCCGACGTGCACCTCTTCCGCCGAGCCCGCCCGCCAGCACAGGCTCGGGCGGGACCGGGCGATGGCGCGCATTTCTCCGGGCCGAGTGGCCGCTCGCCGTCTTTTGCTCCTGCGTTGCGGCTATCGCACTGCTGTACAACCTCTTCGCCGCCCCGGACGTGCTGTATGACGAGGCTGCCTACGTCTTCATGGCCAAGCAGGTGGCCTTGCAGGGGCAACTGACCCTGACTAACCAGCCGATGTTCATCCATCCGCCGCTGATGTGGCTGCTCGAAGCGGGCTGGCTGCGGCTGACTGGGTACGCCTCGGCGCCGGAGCCGTCGGCGATCTACGCGGCTTGCCTGCTATCGGCCTCCGTTGGCGCTATCGCCGCGGTTCTCGTCGGGGCCATGGCCTACCGGCTGGCCGAGAACGCCACTTCCCCTCAGCGAAGGGTAATAGCTGGCGCGGTCACCCTACTCGTAGCGCTCGACCCCACCCTCGTGCACTATGACCGGCAAGCGGTCATTGAGCCCTTTGCCGTGTGCATGGGCATGGTGGTGCTGCACGCGGCCTGGTCTTTGCGAGCGCGAGGAACCTTCGCGTATGCATCGATCGTTGGCCTGCTCGGCGGCATTGCCCTGCTGACCAATGAGATCGCCGTCTTTCTGGTGATCGTCCCGGTCATCTTCGGGCTGCTTGAGCGAGACCGACCGCTCATTCGTAAATCCATAGCGGCGTTCGGGATCACGCTAGCGTTCGCCCTTATTGATTTTCTTTGGGCCGTGGAACTGGGCCTAGGCGACGAATATATTTGGGTCCAGACTAACGGCTTCCAGCGGCTCATAGGGTTGGTGCAGATCACCGGATTCAATATGCCAGGGGTATCCCTGGTAGGTACCCTGATAGAATCCGTTAAACAGTATTCAAGCAGCTATATAATGCTGGGGGCCGGGTTCGCGGCTCTCGCCTGGTGCTGCTCGAGGAAAAACACGCAGACCGCGAGATTTCTTTTCGCCTGGCTCATTGCCAGCTACGCCCTCGCGGCCTACATCGCGGCGATCGGCACACTGAACCCACAGTTCTTTTGCTACCCGCTTCCTGGATGCATTGTCGGAAGCGTATACCTAGCGGATGCGGTAACCGCCCGGTGGATCAATTACCGCGCCCGTCAGCTGCCGCGGAACGTCGGCGGCAGGCAGTCGCGGCGGGTGCGACGACTGCCGCTTGCCGTCGGCACCGTCGCCGGGGCGGGCCTCGTCGCACTGTCGGCGGCCAGTTGGGTTTCTACCTACAGCGAACCTGGAGATGGCGTCGCGCGAGCGGACCGCTACATAGCCGCGAATCTGCCCGCCTGCGCCATGGTCAACGCCAGCGGTGACTCGGAGAAGTACTCGTATCTCCTCGGCGGGCGCTACTTCACATATTTCGGAGTGGGACCTGATGCGATCGCCAATGGCATCCACTACTTCCTTCTCGCACCGACGGACGCCATTGAGCGTTCGCCAGACATGACTCCAGAGCTTGAAAGCTGGATCGAAGCCAACGGTCAGCGGCTCGAGACCTTTCCGAGCGCGACCTACAAGACAGTGCAGCTGTGGTACGTGCCGTCAAGCCCCTATGATCCCACCGCCGATCTCACCGATATCAATGGCGGCGTTTACGTTAACACCGTCGGTTCCGGCTGCGCCGGATATACGGTGCTGAACGGGAAGACGGGCGCCTTCTATTCGGCCTATACAGCCTTGGGCGGCAAGGGCGTGGTCGGCAAACCGGTGAGCAAGGTCACCGGGTCGGCGAGTGCAGGCTACGACCAGGTTTTCGATGGCGCCGTGCTTACCAGGGAGCCCGGCAGCGGTGGAAAAGTGCAAGCGCTTCCGGTCGTCGCCACGCTGGCGAAAGACTCCCCCAGTGCTTACCGGAAGGCCGGGCTCCCGCCCGTGCTCTCCAGCATCACGCCCACCGCTGCGCGCCGCCTGTTGACCAATCCGGTTATCACCGGTTTCTACCTTGGCGGCGGCATCAGTTCCGCTAGCTACACGGCCGCCGTAAAGCGGTACGGGCGGCCGCTTGGCCCACCCTCCCGGCTGCCCGGTGGCGGCTTCGCTCAAGCCTTCGCGAACGTCGTGCTCGACGCGCCGGCGAACGGCAGGAGCGTGCACGCCGCGACGATCGCCCCGGCCCTCCTCGCGGCCGGCGTGCTGCATCTGCCCGCGGGGGCGACCGTCCCGCAGTCTCCACCTCCACTGCCGCTAGGCCAGTACAGCTCGTACTCCTCCTTGGCCGGCTCGCTGCCGGTGTACCAGCCGGCCCCACTGAAGCCGTTCATTGAGACGCTGGGGGCCGCGCTCCTCGGCTACGGGTTCCTGGTGGCACTGGTTGCCACACGGCGCACGCGGCGTGAGCGTGTTCAGGACTCCTGGCCCGGTCGGCTCGGCGACCGCAGGGGTGAAGATGGCCGCTAACGAGGCTCACAATGCGGGCAGGCCCGGACGGGCTCGGCCGGCGATCGGTGGCGGTGACCGGCAACCGCGCAAGGTTCTCATCTGGCAGGGTGCTATCGGACTGCTGCTCCTCGTGCTGATGCTCGGAGCGAAGCAGGTAATCAGCGGCAGGGAGACAGGCACCAACCCCCTGGCCGCTTTGCCGGGAGGCAACCAGCTAACGGCTGGGCTGGACGTCGGCGGTGCACCGACCGACATCTACCTCACCGGTCTGGCTGGATCCCATGGCGTTGACGGGGTGATCAACCTTGCTGCCCCGAGTGTTGGCGAGCAGGCAACGTGCACCTACCTGCACCTGTCATATATGCACATGAACCTGGCCTCAGGTGCCGCGCCGACGCTGGCCGAGTTGCGGACAATGGCAAATTTCCTGCGCGGCAATACATCGGGCGGGAGCTACGTCTACCTGCATGACCAGGGCGGCGGCGGCGCAGCGGTCTCCGCGGCAAGCATGCTGCTCCTGATGAAGGGCGAGTCCTGGCCAGCGGTGCAGAAGACGCTAACCGCCGGAGAGCTCGCTACTTTGTCCAGCGCGCAAACACACGCCATAGCTGAGCTGACGTCAGCCCTGGACGGCCAAGGACGACCCATTCCTGGTAACGCGTACAGCGGTGCGCGGCTATACGCCTGGTGAGGAGTAATACATCATGAACGCATTCGCCCTAACGGGCAGCCCCCGCGCTGATGACCGGTTCACCCGGCTCGTGGGACAGATACAGGACGCTGCCTCGCCGGTCATGTTCGTCTCTCCACATCTTGATGACGCGGTGCTGTCGTGTGGTGCGCTGCTCACCCATCTCGCCCGGACCTGCCCGGTGACCGTGCTGACCGCCTTCTCTTCGGCGTCCCCGCCGGCGAAAAGGGCACTAGCCGCCCGTAAGACATTGCGGGATCTCCAAATAGCTGACCCGGAAGCCTTGTTCGCGCAGCGGCGCGCGGAAGACATCGCGGTTCTCAAGGAAGCCGGCGCATCGTGGATCCACCTCGGATTGACCGATGCGCTGTTCCGCCGGGTGGGGGAGCCGGGTACTGATCGTCAACGCGGCGGACGGGCAGCTTATCCTACATTCCGCTTCGACGCTGCCCGAGGTCGGATCGCGGGGAGCGACGCCGGCCTGGCGGGAGAAGTGGGCGTCCTGGTCAGGGAAGCCGTTGCGGCCAATCGCACGGCGGTACTGTTCGGCCCCCTGGGCGTGGGCCGGCACGTGGATCACCTGATTACTCGCGACGGGGTGGCATCGTCGGGTGTCGACGCGGTCTACTACAGCGACTTCCCCTACTCGGTCAGCAAGATGCCGGATAGGCGGTTCATCCGGAGCGCATCATTGCAGCCTTACGAATGGCTCTCCGGTCGAGCGGAGGCCGCGAATCTGATGGCCGGGTATCGAACTCAGTTCACGAGATTGTTTCCGCGTGGTGTACCTATGAGCCCGGAAATCTATTGGATGAGGGTGCGTAATGAAGGACAACGCGCCATTTGACTGTCTTGGCTAAAATGACCACGAAAGAGAGATATTGTGCGCATATCAGTGACCAAACCAGGGGAGTTGGGTCAGCCTGAGATTGCCGCATGGCGATCCATGCAGCTGAACAGCAGTTCTCTCGCCAACCCGTTTCTATGTCCCGAATTCACGCTAGGCATCGGCGAGTCGCAGCCTGCTGCCCGCGTGGCCGTGCTCACCGAGGGCGCCGAGATTGTCGGATTTTTCCCGTTCGAGCAGCGGCGGTTCGGCGTTGGAGCGTCGATCGGTGCCGTCCTCAGCAACTGTCAAGGACTGATTCACAGCCCTGGTGCGCAATGGGACGCCAGATGGCTACTGAAGGCATGCAAAGTATCGGCCTGGCAGTTCGACAAGCTCGCGCCGAATCAAATGCCATTTGAACAGTACATTGAGAGCCGCACCACCGCGGCCATCATCGACCTTAGTCGTGGCTTCGAAGCATATCGAGAAGGCTTCGAACTCCGCTCGTCGAGCTTTCTCAGTAAACTGGAGCGGAGGACGCGGAGCCTAGAGAAAAAATTCGGGGAAGTCCGCATAGCAGTGAATTCACGCGACACAGCGGAGTTGCGCACCCTCATGTCATGGAAGTCGGATCAGTGTCGTCAAAATGGCTGGCTCGACGTCTTCGAGCGATCATGGGTGGTCGACCTGATCGACAATCTCTTTACGCCTCGCAATGATTCATTCAGTTCAGTGCTCTCAATGCTATACGTGGGAGAAACTCCGGCCGCAGCCGCACTATGGTTGCGGTCACGAGGCTTCATGACAGGCTGGTACACAGCTTACAACCCCAAGTTCAAAGATTATTCCCCAGGGCTCATACACTTCATTCGTGCCGCGGAAGGGCTGGCCGCGACCGGGGTGCAAACCCTCGAGTTCGGTGGCACGGATCATTATCAGGAGAAGCTGAAGAACGGTGATCTCTGCTACTCCAAAGGAACTGCTACTACCGGGCGGTTCACCGCGGGCGCACATCGCGTCCGCGTGAGTGCCGAAGGTTGGGCTCGCCGTCAGATAAGGCGGTCCCCCCGTGCCTACCGCGCGGCCGACAAAGCCCTGAAATGCCTTGGGCGGATCGCTTAAGCCGATTGTCTTTCCGAATATTCGACGGAGGTCGTCCGGTGATGAAAATATCGCGAGTGACTGCGCTTGCGACGTCAATTCCTGGCCGTGCGCAGTCCTACGTATTTGACCGTCTGTACGGCGTATCCACGACCGCGGATCCGGCATTTTCTATCGACGGGGACAACAACCCTTACGAGGGTGCTCAGTGGCTGCCTGTCCGGCGCGCCCTGCGGAGGCTTGGCCCAGGGCCCAGGGACGTATTTGTCGACCTTGGCTCAGGAAAGGGTCGTATGCTCCTCATAGCCGGCCGACTTCCCTATTGGCGGGTGATCGGCGTCGAGATAGACGAGGCACTCAGTCTACGTGCACAAGAAAACATCCGGCAGGCGGAAAGGCGCTTGCGCGCGACCGAAATAACCAGCGTCACCGCCAGCGTGCTGGAGTGGCCCGTCCCTGACGACCTGTCAGTCGTCTTCCTGTTCAATCCATTTATGCGGCAAACCTTTCAACGGGCACTGGAGCGAATCATAGAATCGTACGATCGCCATCCTCGCGATCTGCGCATTATGTATTGCCTTCCGGCGGAACACGACTGGCTCGTCTCAACCGGTCGCGTGGTGGTTGAGAGCGTAAGCCGCGCCTTTTGGCCGTCGCACCGCGGTTGGTGGCGGCGGGGGGATGTGCTGGTCATCTACCGGGTAGTCCCGGTGTCTCGGGGAAGACGGGCCGCGCGGGATCCAGTCCCGTCAGTGAGGCGCAAGAGCGCATTGCGGTACTGGTCTGGCCCGAACGGGTTGAAGCTCGTTTTGAAGAGCTCACCCGAAGGGGTGTTTTACTCGCCGGCGAGTGAGGCGTGATCACCGATCAGGTCCCAGGTACCAAGCGAGTGACAGAAGAGCAGCGGACCGCGGTTCACGGTGCGCTATGGGTCACTGTCGGCATGGTGGCGGTAGGGCTTTCCAACTACGGTTATTCACTGCTGCTCACCCACTTGCTCAATGTGGCCGAGTACTCTGTTTTCTCGGCCGGCCAGGGTCTCATCTTGTGGGCGACTAATATCGCGATCGTGTCGGTGCCCTGGGTACTGGCACAATCCGTGGCCCGCGCCAAGTCTGAGCGCGAACGTAACTCCGCGATCCGATTTTCCAGGCTGATGAGTTCGGGGACTGGCCTCATCGCAGGGTTCGCGGTCGGTGGCATAGCCATTCGACTCGCCGGACCGGAGACAGCCGCAGTTGTCGCTCTAAGCACCTTCATCATCTTCCTCGGGACAACAACGAGCGGGTGGTTGCAGGGCAACGAGCGTATGCGCACTCTCTCGCTGGTATTCATCACGGAGAATGCGCTCAAGAACGTATCAGGGATGCTGCTGGTGACACTCGCTGGGCTGAAGGGGGTCGGAGCACTCGCTGGGTTCGGAATCGGCGGCGTTGCCATGTTTGCGCGCTGGCCGCGCACGCGAAAAGACCGCGGAGGACCGTGGCGGGAGCTGGTAAGTAAAAAGCTCTTGAATCGCGCTATCGCCACGGCCGGGACGCAAGGGCTCGTCTCGCTGTTTGTCGCGGTCGATGTGGTACTTGTCGCCCTGCTCCCCGGTAACCGTGCCCTGGCGGCCAGCTATCAGGCCAGTACTACACTGACCAGGATTCCACTCTATGTCGCGGCGGCGGTTGCCACGGCATACTTTCCGACACTGTCGCGGCAAGCGTCAAATGGGGTGATAGCGGCGCAGGCGATCCGCCTGTACACTACTACGGGATTGCCGCTGATGGCCATCCTCGCGACGATTCCACAATTTCTCGTGACGAAAGCATTTCCGGCTTCGTACGGTTCAGTTGATCTAATGCTGAAGTATACTGCGGTGACCGGCCTGGCCGCAGGCGGCATCAGCCTGATGGCAACTTTCTTTCAGGCTGCGAACGAGTATTCATGCCTAAAATGGTTGTCAGTGGGTCTCGCAGGTTATGTGGTCGCCCTTATAACGGGATGGCGAATTGACGGAGCTGTGGGGCTGGCGGCCGGGGGAGCCCTGGGTTCCACCGTAGCCCTCGTGATCATGGGCTACCGCCTGGTCCTCAGTCGTGGTCTCGTGGTGCTTGCCTGGATACGTCTTCCCGAGTCGGTCATAGCGGGTGCGGCACTCATTCTCGCACGCTCCTACTGGCCGCTCTGGCTGGTGGTCGCTTTGGTTTTCGGCCTGCGTGCTGCTATACATTTCTTGCGGCCAAGCGGGCGTCATGAAAAGCTTCCTGAGTGGGCTACATCCCGTAGTGCCAGGATAGAACAGGCGGCGTCGGCGGCGTCGCTCCTTATTGATGCGATATGGCGGGAGGACGCGTCCGAAAGGACTGAGGAGCAGTTGAGCGAAATGCTCGTCCTGGGTCGCCTTAATGGGGTAGAGGGCAAGCTCGCACAACTATACCCGGGTCAACTTGCGGATCTACTTGCCGAGGTACGGCGGGCTTCTTACCTGTATACGGGTGTTTTTCGCGAAGCGGCGGGGCGCCTGCGTGAAGCTGGAATTCCGACGGTATACATCGAGGATGGAATCAGTGGGTTCAGGATCCGGGGAAGTATAGATCTCATCATACCCAGGTGCTATTGGAAGCAGGTATCAAGAGTCTTGCCGGAAGGAGACTGCATCTACATAGAGTGGCCTGACATGATTCTTCTTCATCCGCCTGCAGGTCCCAGGATTAATATCTATCCGGACCTGTCTTGGTTTGGCGTCCAGTTCTTGACAACAAATCAATTGGTGACCCGATCGGTGCGAACCCGGGATGGGTTCCTCGTGCCTTCGCGGGTTGACTATCTCTGTGTTTTGCTCGGGCGCGCGTTGTTCGGGCAGCGTGAACTTGATCTTTCGCGATTGATGGCTCTATGGGCACTCATTGGGCGTCCCGCGCTGATCATGGCCGCACGTGCCGAAGCGTCACAGCAAGGCTGGCTTAACGGCTTTGATGAAATGCTGGCGCTCGTCGCCGGCTCCATTAACCGGCTAGAGCAAGGCGAAGCGATTGAGTTGCCTATCAGACCGCCTATACGACCGGATATCCAGGAGGGCATGTGAGCAATCAAGCATTTGTGCACAGCGACGGATTCGCAGGTGCGCCGAGCAGGTGGCGTATCAATAAGCATGAGGACCGGCTGCCCATGTGCGCTAAGATCATAACGGACTTGAACCCGTCGAGCCTGCTGGATATCGGTGCGGGGGACGGACTCTTCCTCGATAGGCTATCGAGCGCGACTCGGAGTCTCGAGGAGCTCGCTGGAATAGAGCTTAATGAAGATGCGGTGCAGGTAATGCGCGATAAGGGCTACAACGCCCACGCTTGCAGCGCTTCAGCGGAGTATCCGTTCGAGGACGCTCACTTTGACCTAGTGTTCGCCGGCGAGGTAATCGAGCATGTCTTCGATCCCGATGCCATGCTGCGAGAATGTCACAGAGTGCTTACGCAGTCAGGCACCTTGGTGATAACGACTCCCAACCTGCTCGCGTGGCATAACCGCATCCTCATGCTGCTCGGTGTGACGCCTTTCTTCGTCGAGCATTCGTATGTGGAGACCTACGGGCCAATGTACTCTCTACTCAAGCGCCCCAGCGTTCCTGTGGGGCATCTGCGAATCTACAATCTTACTCCACTGCGGGCGTTGCTTCAGCGGAACGGATTCGAGATCAAGAAAGTGCAGGGCTTCGCCTTCCTGCCGATACCGGGCCTGTTCGCGATCGACCGGGCTATATCCAGAGTCCGGCCCGCTCTCGCCTCTGGTTTCGTGGTGACAGCATCACCGATGCCGACGGCGTGACCGGCTGATAATCTCTCATGAGCACGCGCAATATATTTCCGATACAGCGAAAGCGGAATAATGCCGCTTGAGAAGTCCGAGTCATGCGCCCAGTAAAATACCTGAAACTTGCAGGTGGTGGCTTGCCTGATGGCGTCGGCCATCATGCCGTGCGAAGACGTATCCCGGTAGTGGGAATCGAGACTGGCTGGCATACCGAAGCCTGGGTTCTCGCCGCCGACTGGCAAGCCGTTCGCCGCCGCGACCCGGCTGATCCAGCGGGTCGCCGACCAGGTGTCCATCTCTGGCGAGGCCAGCGGAAGCGACTCGTCTGATGCCTGGCATGGGTCGTCATCGCCCGATGTGTCGGCCACCGAGGAGACGTACGCGACCACCTTGGACTTGTTCGGCAGCATCGCGTAGTAGCGATCCCAGACGGCGCCGACGCCGGTGACCGCGCCGTCAGGCAGGTTGCGCTGCTCCTGCGCCGCCAGGGCGTCAGGACGAGTCCCGGATCCAGGGGTCACCAGCTCGTAGTACCCGGTGAAGCCCAGCGAGGAGAGGGTGCTCATCTGCCAGCAGGTCACGTCGTCAAGGCCTCCGACGTACCAGTTGACCCACCGATCGATCTGCGTCCGGGTTAGGCCGGACCGGCCCGGGCGCCACGTCGGGAAGGGATCGGCCTTCATTGTCGGCGGCAAGTCCGTTCCGCTTAGCGCGGACCGGCTAAAAGCCCAGTACGAACCACCCGCGGGATAGAGCATCTCCTCGTTACCGCCGGAAGTGAGCCGAACCGACCAGAACTCCGAGAGCGGCAGGGCAGCGGCGACCTGCTTCAGGTAGGCAGCGGCCGCCTCGCGCACTGGCTCGCTGTACACCAGGTCCGCTTCATTGGCCCGGTCACCCGATTCGTTGATGTAGCTGGCATCGGGCAGGGAGGAAATCCATGAGGGCGGATTCTGCAGCCCAAGACCCAGCGTCACCCGCATTCCAGCTGAGCGAAATCCGGTAAGGAAGGCCTTCATGCCGGATATGTATGCCGAATTAAATTGACCTGGTTTCGGTTCGAAACTGGACCAGTCAAGCTCGAACATCGCGACCGAGACCCCAGCTTGCTTATCGACGCTGACGCTGGGCAGTTGCGCATCGAGCGTTCCGAACAGCGGTGACGACGGTGCTGCCGCTGAGACGTGGCCCTGGCTGGGGGAGGGATCGGCGCTGCCCTGGCTCGGAGCTGCGTGGACGGGCGGGTGGCCAGTTGACGTGCGAGCGGCGCTCAGCCCGGCGAGCATTATCGCGGCGAGGGCGAGTACAAACGTCCTGCGCCCGGCGATCTTTGTGAGAAGCGGCATATCTAGTTCCATTCCCCCCCTGATAGATACGCATTTTGGTAAACTTCAGGTGCCACGTGGCGGAACTAACGCTGTTTTCGCGGCCTCAGGGTACACGAAAGCGAGTCGGCCATTTGCTAACACAATCAAACGCGCCGGCCGCAGCGACACGCGGGCATTTGCCGCAACCGGCTATAAGCGGCATGTCACGACCATCGCCCCGGGGCCGGCCGGCCCTCTCACCGGGTCGTGCGTTAGCTGGGTGCCGCGGAGGCGGCGCGGGCGAG
>CAZORE010000058.1:0-19843 GCA_964581815.1 uncultured Streptosporangiaceae bacterium
GCACGGCACGGCACGGCACGGCACGGTACCGGTAACGCCACCGGGCGGCGGGCCCGTGGCCGGGATGGAGGAGCGCGGTGCTTGTTCTTTCCGCTGACGAGGTCGCCTCGCTGCTAGACCTTGACTCGCTCGCCGACGCGCTGCAGTCGGCGATGGCCGACCTTAGTGCCGGCCGCGCGTCGGTGCCACCCCGGGTCGCCGCCCTGGTCCCTGAGCGGGACGCGATGCTGGCGGCGATGCCGGCTTACCTGCCCGGAGCCGGCGCCCTGGCGGCCAAGCTGGTCAGCGTGTTCCCCCGGAACCAGGACCGTCCGACTCACCACGCCCTGATCTGCTGCTTCGACCCCGCGACCGGGCTGCCGGTCGCGGTGATCGACGGCACCTACCTGACCGCCGCGCGGACGGCCGCCGGGTCCGCGGTGGCGACCCGGCTGCTGGCCCATCCCGGCGCCAGCAGGGTCGCGGTGATCGGGACCGGCGTCCAGGCCCGGGCCCATGCGCGGGCGCTGGCCCGCCTGCCCGGCGTGCGGACGGTGCTGATCGCCGGGCGGGACGCGGCGAAGGCCAGGGCGCTGGCGGGCGAGCTCAGCGCCGCCGGCATCCCGGCCCGGGCCGCGTCCGGCGCCGAGGACGCGGTGCGGTCGGCCGACGTGGTGTGCGCCGTCACCCACGCGGCGGCCCCGGTGCTGCGCCGCGAGTGGCTGCGGCCCGGCACCCACGTCAATTCCGTGGGCTACAACACCAGCGGCGACGGTGAGGTCGACCCGGCCGTCATCGGCGCTGCCCTGGTCGTTGTCGAGTCCCGCGCCGCCGCCCTGGCCCCGCCCCCGGCCGGCGCCGTCGAGCTCCTGCGGGCGATCGAGCAGCAGGTTATCCGCGCCAGCCAGGTCGTGGAGGTTGGCGAGGTCGCCGCCGGAACCGCGCGGGGACGGACCAGCGACACGCAGCTGACCCTGTACAAGTCGGTCGGAGTCGCCGCCCAGGACGCCGTCGCGGCGGCCCTGGTCCTCGCCGCAGCCGCGGAACGAGGGACCGGAACCCACGTAACGATGTGAGCCAGCCGCCCGGATCCGGCCGGGACGGGTCCGGCAAGACAGTTTTCGTGAAGGTGTCCATCACGGGAGTCTCCGTTCGTCGTCCGAGTGGACGGGCCGAAAGAGCGGCCCGGGGAACTTCCACCGGATGGAGGAGCGATGATGTACACGCAGTCGTACCAGGTGTACCGGCACGAGCAGGGCCTTCACGTCAGTGCCGCCGAGCAGCGGGCCGCGGACGTGCGCGCGGGTGAGATCGCCGCCGCGCTGCACGAGCTGGGGCTCCGCCTCGGGCAGGCCTTCCGGCCCGCTCACCGCCCGCGGCCGGCCCGCGGGGCGGCGGACGCGGTGACCCCGCCGGTACGGTTCCTGTCGAGTGTTCGGTAAGGAGGGGCTATGCGTTACATGCTGATCCACGCGGCCGACCCGGATCTGGCCGGGCGGTGGGACGACGAGGCCCAGGCCACGTTTTCCGCCTGGGTCGAGGAGACGATCAGGACACGGGTCAACCTGCAGGGGAGCCGCGTGCGGCCGTCGGCGGACGCCACCACGGTCAAGATCCGGGGTGGCGAGCTCATCATTACCGACGGGCCGTACGCGGAGACCAAGGAGCAGGTGGCCGGCTACGACCTGCTCGAGTGCGGCAGCCTGGACGAGGCGGTGCGGTGGGCCGGGCGGCACCCTAGCTCCTGGACGGGGGCGATCGAGGTGCGCGCCCTGCCGGAGCGGGCTCCGATCGAGCCGCTGCCCGCGCCGGGCGAGGGCAAGATCCGGTACATGATGCTGGTGTGCACCGACCCGGCGGTCGACCCGCGGGAGTTCGACCGCGTTGAAGCGGTCGACCCCTGGGTCGAGGAGACGGACGGCAAGGGCATCCGCTTGTACGGCAGCGAACTGGAGCCGCCAGGCAGCGCCCGCACCGTTCGGGTGAGGGAGTCCCGCGCCATCGTGACGGACGGCCCGTTCGCCGAGACAAAGGAGCAGATCGCCGGCTTCGACGTGCTTGAGTGCGATGACCTCGACGAGGCCATCGAGGTGGCCCGCAGGCACCCGATGGCCCGCCTTGGCCTCCTTGAGGTGCGGCCGTTCTGGCCCTTCGGTGTGGACTAGGGGCGGCGAGGCGCCGGCCACCGTGGTCACCGCGACCGACGCCGTGGGGACCGTGTTGGCCGGTGCCTTCCGCGAGGAGTGGGGCCGCATCACCGCGGCCCTGATCCACCAGACGGGTGACTGGGACCTGGCCGAGGAATGCGCACAGGACGCTTTCACCCAGGCGCTGCGGCGCTGGCCGCGCGACGGCGTGCCGAACCGTCCGGGTGCGTGGCTGATGACGGTGGCCCGCAACGGGGCCATCGACCGCCTGCGGCGCAGCAGCACCTACCGTGCCAAGGTCGAGGAGTTGGCCGTGATGGCAGCCAGGGAGACGGACACGGACAACCCAGAGCCGGCCGCCGATGACAGCGCAGTGCCCGACGAGCGGCTGCGGCTGATCTTCACCTGCTGCCATCCCGCACTGGCGATGGAGGCCCGGGTCGCCCTGACGCTCCGCGCCCTGACCGGGCTGAGCACCGCCGAGATCGCCCGTGCCTTCCTGGTTCCTGAGGCCACCATGGCCAAGCGGCTCGTCCGGGCCAAGCAGAAGATCGCCAACGCGCGCATCCCCTACCGGGTACCGCGGGCAAGCGCCCTGCCAGAGCGGGTACCTGGCGTCCTTGCGGTGCTGTACCTGGTATTCAACGAGGGATACGCGGCCAGCGCAGGGGACGACCTCATCCGGCGGGACCTGTGCGACCGGGCCGTCATCCTCACCCAGGTGCTGGCCGAACTGCTGCCGGGAGAACCGGAAGCCAAGGGACTGCTCGCCCTCATGCTGTTCCACCGGGCGAGGCAGGCGGCCCGGGTGGACGACCAGGGCGACCTGGTGACGCTGGAGGACCAGGACCGCGCCCGCTGGGACCAGGCCCAGATGGGAGTCGCCCGCCGGCATCTCGCGGAGGCCCTCGCCGCGGGCCAGCGGCCTGGCCAGTACCAGGTCCAGGCGGCCATCGCCGAATGCCACGCCGCCGCCCCGGTGGCGCAGGCCACCGACTGGCCCAGGATCGCCCGGCTTTACCAGTACCTGGCGGACATGACCGGCTCGCCGGTCGTCGAGCTGAACCGCGCGGTCGCGGTGGCCATGGCCGACGGTCCCGCGGCGGGGCTGGCGCTGCTGCGGCGCCTGGAGGCCGACGGCGCCCTCGCGGGCTACTACCTGCTGCCCGCCACCCGGGCCGACTTCCTGCGCCGCCTCGGCCGGCCCGAGGAAGCCGCCCGCGCCTACGAGGAGGCGGCCGCCCTGGCCGGCACCGGCCCCGAGCGCCGCTTCCTCAACGCACGGCTGGCTGAAGTCAGGTCACGGCCCGCCTGAACAAGCCGGGCAACGTGACAGGATTGGCTCGGGCGCATGGACGGGAAGGGGAAACTGGCGCATATGGCGCACGGGAGAAATGAGCCGTCCGGGGCGGCCGGGCGAGCCGCGCTGAGCGCGGGCTGGTCCCACCGCCACCGTGATGTCTCCGGTGGCTGGCTGCGTCCAACGGTGTTCGGCACGGTGGACGGGCTGGTCACGAACGCGTCGTTGATCTCCGGGCTGGGCGGCGGGGGAGTGTCAGCGCACACGGTGGTACTGACCGGCGTGGCGTCACTGGTCGCCGGGGCGTTCTCCATGGGAACCGGCGAGTACATCTCGGTGACCAACCAGAACGAACTGGTCGGCGCCGAGGTAACGCTGGAGCAGCGGATGCTCAGCCGGTTCCCGGCAGCCGAGGAAGAAGAACTCGCCGGCTATTTCCGCAATTACGGTGCCGACGGGAAGACCGCCGCGCGGATGGCCGCCGCGGTTTCCGCTGACCCGGACACGGCGCTGCGGGTCCACACCCGCGAGGAGCTCGGCGTGGATCCACAGGACCTGCCGTCACCGCTGCTGGCGGGCGTCTCGTCGCTGTTCGCGTTCTCGGCCGGGGCGCTGGTGCCGTTGCTGCCTTACCTGTTCGGCGCGTCCGTCCTGTGGGTAACGCTGGCGCTGACCGCGGTGGCGCTCGTCGCCAGCGGGATGGCGGTCGGCAAGCTAACCGGCCGGCCGGTGCTGCGCTCGGGCCTGCGCCAGCTCGCCTTCGGGGCGCTGGCCATCGCGGTCACCTACTTCGTCGGTCACCTGATCGGCGGTGCGGCGCGGTAACAGCTTGGTCATCCTGGCGAACGGCGTCGTGATCCGCACCTTCCTTGGCGCGAAGTCCACGACGACGGCGGTGTCCCCCTCGACGAGGATGATACGGCCGAGGCCGTACCGGTCATGGGTCACCAGGTCGTCCAGCTCATACCGTTCGACGGGAGGAGCCTCCGGCGGAGGCTTGAATGGGCTGGACGGCAGGTGCCGCCGATTCCCGCTGTTAACCACGACCAGTACACGCCTTTCCGCGATTCGGTGCCGGCAGAGTCAGATGAGCCCATGCGTTACCGCGTTGTCCCGACTTGATTTCGGATAGTGATGGCGCTAGATCAAGGCTAATCCACGCCGCGGCGTCTCGTCGCGTGAAGTTACCCCGCACGGTAGCGTTCGCGGCGAACGGTTGTCTTCCGGCCCTTGATGCTTACCTGCCGGAGCGCCGCGACCACGTCGTCGGCGGCCGTCTCGGGAACCTCGACGAGCGAGAAGCGGTCGGCGATCTCAATCGCGCCGATGTCCCGGCCGGACAGGTACGATTCGCCGGCGATAGCGCCGACAAGATCCTGCGGCCGGACCCCAGCAGAACGGCCGGCCCCCACGAACAGGCGCGTTGTGTGCCCGGTCGCGGGACGAGCGCGCCGCTGGTCACGGCCGACGGCCTTGCCCCGCGCGCCGCGGTCGTCCCGCGGGGCCAGGTCAACCTCGGGCAGTTCCTCTTCGTCGCGCGACGTCCCGCGCGCGTCACTGGCCAGCTTGACCGCGGCCAGCGCCACCTCGTAGATGCCGAGCTCGTCACTGAGCGGCTCAAGCACGGCCCGGAAGGCGTCAAGGTCGTCTTCGAGCACGCTCTGACGCAGGGCGGCGCGCATCAGGTCCAGGCGCCTGGCCCGCAAGTCGGCGACGGTCGGCAGCTTCTCGATGGCGATCGGCCGTCCCGCCGCCCGCTCGATGGCCTTGAGCATCTTCTGCTCGCGCGGCTCGACGAGGGTGATGGCGGTGCCCTCGCGGCCGGCCCGGCCGACGCGCCCGATCCGGTGCACGTACGAATCCGGCGCGCTCGGCACGTCGTAGTTCACTACGTGCGTGAGCTGCTCTACGTCCAGGCCGCGGGCGGCGACATCGGTGGCCACCAGGAGATCGAGGCTGCCACCGCGCAGCCGGCCCATGACCCGGTCGCGCTGCTGCTGGTCCATGCCGCCGTGCAACGCCTCGGCCCGGTAGCCGCGGCTGTTCAGGATCTCGGTCAGCTGGTCCACTTCGTCCCTGGTCCGGCAGAAGACGACCGTGGCCGCCGGCGTCTCCAGGTCGAGCACCCGGACGAGGGCGGCGGGCTTGTGACCGCGGGGCGTCAGGTAGGCGGTCTGCCGCACCAGGAGCCCGTCGGATGAGGCCGACGCGGTGCGGCCGAGTTCGACCCGCGCCGGGTCGGTCAGGTAGCGGCGCACCAGGCCGTTGATCCGCGGCGGCATGGTCGCCGAGAACAGCGCGGTCTGCCGGCTCGCCGGGGTCTCGCCGAGTATCGCCTCGATGTCCTCGGCGAAGCCCATGTCAAGCATCTCATCGGCCTCGTCAAGCACGACGACCTCGAGGCCGCTCAGGTCAAGCGATCCCCTGGCGATGTGGTCGAGCGCACGCCCGGGCGTCGCCACCACGACGTCGACGCCACGGTCAAGCACACGCAGCTGCCGCCCGATCGGCTGCCCGCCGTAGACCGGCAGCGTCCGCACGCCCATGTCGCGGCCGTAGCTGTTCATCGCCTCGGAGACCTGGATTGCCAGCTCGCGCGTTGGCACGAGGATCAGGGCGAACACGCCCGCCCGCTCGCTGCGGCCGTAGATGCGCTGAAGAACGGGCAACGCGAAGGCGGCCGTCTTGCCCGTCCCCGTCGCCGCCTGCCCCACCAGGTCACGGCCGGCGAGCAGGGGCGGGATGGCCGCCCGCTGTATCGGCGTCGGCTCTTCATAACCGAGAGCGGACAGGGCCCGGCACAGTTCCGGGGTTAGCGCCAGCTCGGCGAAGCCGCCCGCGTCCGCGCCGATATCTTCACTCAACGATTGACCACCTTGCTCGAAAACACCGTGACTCCCGGGCGCGCCGGTCCGGGCCGTAAGCGCAGCTGCGGAGCCGTCGCCCTGCTCAGCGTTCAACCACTTGACGGTTCCGTGTGACACGTCGCTCCTTGAGGGACTGGGGGCGGGCCGCCGCGATGCGGTACCCGGGCCGGTTCGCGACGCGACTTCTCCAGGTCCCTGAAGGGGCGCGCTCGCACCATCATTCTCCGCGAGCGCGCACTGACACGAACACGTAAGACAACTGCAACCACGCTTACAGCCGATTCGGCGCCTGATTCATTCCCCGCCGGTGCAATCTCCTTGCCGGTCGACGGGGAACCACGCGCTCGTTCGGACGACCCTGCCCTCCGCCAGCCCGCCGCCCTGGGCCGCCTGACGGCCCAGGGCTGCCGCTGGCGGCCGGTGAGCGGGACGGCCAACGGGGTCCGGGCCAGGAGGCTGGTCAAGGCGACGCTGGCCAGGAAGACGAGGACGACGGTGGCCGCGCAGAGCAGCGGCCACCACACCACGGAGTCCAGCCTGGCCCAGCCGGCCCAGATCAGGGCGTTGACGAACAGCATCTGGGACAGGTAAACGCCGTAGGAGTTATCCGATCCGATGCGCACCGCGGCCCGCAGCCGCCGCGAGCGCCCGGGCTTCACCAGGGCCACGCCCAGCAGGTACAGGCAGGCGATGGCGCCGATGTCGAACGGGATCACGCTCGGCTGGAACGGGTCGTTACCTGAGCCCAGGGCGGTCGTGACGCCCATCTGGGCCAGGAAGTAGACGGCCTCCGCGAAGAGTGCCGACGCGACGGTGAGCGCTATGACCAGGCGCACGCGCCGGACCAGCCATTCATTGACCGCGTCGAGGTGGAACGCCGCGATGCTCCCGGCAATGAGGTAGAACGCATAGGGCGTGAACTCCCGTATCCAGCCGGCACGGAGCACGGGCACGATCGTCCAGTGCATCAGGGTCATGAGCACCGCGTGGCCCAGCGCGGCGATGACGATGAACGCGCCATGGTGATCGCGGGTCCGCCGCAAGAACATCATCAGGAGAGGGAACACCAGGTAGTACTGCATGATGATGAGCAGGAAGTAAAGCTGGTAATACCCGGTGGCTATCTCCTTGGCGAAGTTCTCCAGGGCCGCGGCTGCGCTGGCATAGTGCGCGGTCGGCAGCAGGTACAGGAAATAGATGACGCTCCAGCACAGGTACGGGATCGTGACCGCGACGAGCCGGCGCCCGTAGAAGCGGCGCAGGCCGCCGGTACCGAGGTCCATGTAGGCGTACGTCAGCATGCACGCGGAGATGAAGAAGAATCCCTCACGGGAAAAGTGCGTCAGCAGCATCACGGCACCCGTGCTCATGCTGGACGCCGCGGGTACGAAGTAGGTGAGCACGTGGGTGCTGATGACGCCGGCCTGCTTCATCGGCCGCATGGCGTCGACCTGGTCGAGGCGCTGGCGTGGCATCAGCACCCCATGACCGGGCGGCGCACATCGGTTACGTTGCGCGGAAGCTGGCCAGAGCTCATGACACCGATGCTGGTGCCGTGAGATCCAGCCAGCCTCCAGGGCGCCTGGCGAAAACGTGCAAAATTCCTGAGATCCAGCAAAGCAGGGCGCCGCGTCTTGCCTTGCTAAGGAAGACGAGCCCGGCTCAACTCGCGCTGGCCGGGGCGGTCAGGTGCCCGCCGAACACCCCGATGATGGTGAGGACCGCGAGGAGCACGCCGACCAGGCCCACGATGAGCGCCCCGGCCGCGGCGGCCTTGGCCCAGCCCGGGGTGCCGCCGCGACCCAGGATCCGCGGCAAGAGCAGCGCACCGGTACCGGACAGCACCGCCGCGGCGGCGAACACGAGCGCCCACCAGCCCTGGGTGTGCCACCCGTTCGCGTACATGTTCAGCTGCTGCTGAACTGTCAGGCCAGAGCTCGGGGCGTTCACTTCTTCGCTGTACGAACCGTGACTGACCACGACGCCGCTGGTCCAGTTCGTCGTCAGGGAGACGACGGCCAGGGCGAGGCCGGCGAAGCCGAAGCCTCCGCTCACCGCGCCAGCGGCCGGAACGCCCTTCCCGTCCGAGTCATCGTCGTCGATCTCGGCCAGGTCATCAGAAAAATCGTCGATCTCGGCAGGCTCCTCCGGAAGATCGGCTTGTTCGTCCAGGGAGTCAAAGGCGATAAGCGCGGACCCGGAGCCGGCGTCCGTCCCGGCCTTGTGCGTTGTGTTACTCGTGGTGTCATCGGTCATGGGCGCTCACCCTAGGGACAAAGGCTGAGGGCAAGCTGAACGAACGCTCAAGGACGGCGGTCCGGCCGCCGCTGGGTCGGCTTGCCTGCGGCTGCACGGTCCTGCGCGGCGAACGTGCGCAGCCCGGTGTCGATGAGGCGGGCGGCGCGCTGGACGTCTGCGGTCACCCGCTCGTGGAGCAGCGCCGGCGTGGCCGCACGGTCCAGGTGCCTGCGCACGCTGTCGGCCTGCACGCGCCACAGCCCGAGCAGCGCCCTGGCCGCGATCTGCGGCTCGGGGTCGTCCGCGGTCATTCCCGCCCGCACGGCCAGGATCCCGGCGGCGGCCGAGGCGGCCTGGTCGGTCATCTCGGCCATGTAGGCGCGCAGCGCCGGGGTGGCGCGGATCAGGTCGCCGAACCGCCGGAACGCCTCGCGGGCCACGGGGGCGTTTTCCTGGGCGGCGAGCAAGCCGGCCATGGCTCCAAGCTCTTGGTCGAGCACCGCTAGCACGGCCTGGACCGGGGTGCGCCCGGGATCGGAGAGTGCGGCGCTCAGCGCGCTCAGCGTGGCTTCAAGGCGGTCCATGACCAGGCCTTCCTTGACCGGGAAGTAGTTGAAGACCGTCTTTTCCGACACCCCGCACGCCGCGCCGACCTCCGCCACCCGGACCCCGTCGAAGCCACGGGCCAGGAACATCGCGGTCGCGGTGTCGGACAGCTGCTGGCGCATCAGCCGTTTCTTGCGCGCGCGGAGCCCTTCCGCCGACAGGCCTGGGGCCTGGGCCGGAGTCCCGTCCGGTAGCGATCTGTTCATGATGTCAGCCTAGCGTAAATTTACAGTCACAAAAAATTTTCTGTTACTGTATTTTTAGTACCGATCATTCATTCGCGCAGGAGGCACCCGATGAGCGAGATAAGCATCGTCCGCGACTACCCGTACCCGGTCATCACCGTCTGGCGCGCCCTGACCGACCCTGCCCTGGTCCCGTTGTGGACATCCACTGGGCGGGGAGGGCGGCCCGAAGGGTTTACGCCCGCGGTGGGGACTAAGTTCAGGCTCATCGGTAAGCCGTTCCCGGGCTGGGACGGCATTGTCCGCTGCGAGGTCCTCGCCGCCCGTGAGCCCACGCTGCTGAGCTACGACTGGCGCAACAAGGAGACTGACCAGCCGACCGTGGTCACCAACACGCTCGAAGAGATCCCGGGCGGCACCCGGCTGACCTGGGAGCACACCGGGTTCCACGGCATCGAGGGGGTGTTCATGTCGCGGCTGCTCGGGCGCGTCCGCCGCAAGATGCTCGAGCAGGGGCTGCCTCCGGTCCTGGCCGACATCAGCCGCTGACCGAGCCAGGGGGATTCTGCCGTGCCGCCGGTCAGGCGGTCGCGTCGCGGCTGGCGAGGAACAAGGCGAGCTGCTCGACAACGAAGCGGTGATCTTCCAGCTGGGGCAGGCCGGACACGGTAACCGAGCCGACGACGCCGACCTGGCGCACGATGACGGGGAACGACCCGCCGTGTGCCGCGTACCGGGCCGGGTCAAGCCCGGTGCGCTCCTCGAAGGTGGATGACGCCACGCGGGCCTTGGTTCCCATGTACAGCGAGCTGTGCCCGAACCGGTGGACCACCCGTGACTTCCGCTCCACCCAGTCGTCGTTGTCCGGTGATGTTCCCTCGAGCGCCGCGTGGAACAGCCGCTGCCCGCCCCGGGTGATCGACACCACGACGGGCAGGGCGGCCGCCCGCGCGGCCGTCACCAGCTGGAGGCCAAGCTCCCAGGCCGTAGCGTTATCGAACGCATCGAAGACGAGGCGCTGCTCCTGCGCGGCCAGCTCCGCGAGGTCCTGGGCGTCTGCGGGAAGCGTCATGCCGCCGGCTCCTTCGGTTACTTGACCAGCTCGGTTTGCGCCGTCGCGATCGCGGTCGTCCAGTTCGTGGCGATCAGGTACTGGGCCTTGGCCAGCGGCAGGTAAGCCTTCCCGTGCACCGCGTTGCAGACCAGCGAGTTGAGCGTGTTCTCAACCTTGTCCTTCGGGTTGGTGGTGCCGGTGGCGCCGGCCCGGTTCGGCTCGGGCCACAGGTTCAGCGCAGAATTGGGATCACCGCCGATCTCAAGGGAGATCAGGTGGTCGTACTCGGTGGTTGACGCCTTTCCCTTGAAGCCGTAGGCAGTCTCGCTGGCTTTCTTCTCCCGGCCGGTGATGCTCTCGGGCGGGCGGATGCCCTTCGTGTAGCCCGACTTGCAGATCGTCGAGGCGAGGTCAGCCTGGGTCACCCGGGGGTTGGTGGCACCGGGGGTGCAGTGCGGGTCAGGGAGATAGTCGCCGGCCGACGCGCTGACCACGACGTAATGGCAGGTGCCGGGGGCGGGCTGGGGCTGGACGCGGTACGGCGATTGCGGGCCTGGTCCGACGACCGGGCCCGCGGTACTCGCCGCGACGGCGGTCGACGTTGCCTGAGATGACGTCGCCTGGGATGACGTGCCTGCCGACGCTGCTGCGCTGCTGACCGCGCTGCCGATAGCCGCGCACCCGGTCATGAGCAGGGCAAGCGACACCCCGAGCCCGACCCAGATCCCTCTTGCCGCCGCCATACCCCTGACCTGAGCCATCCCGCTCCCCGCCCCCGTGTCCTCGCCTGCTGGACCATGTTCTGGGTGGATTATGGCAGAACGGGGCGGCCGTATGTGCGTGGGTGGTCGGCCTCAGGTCATCGTACGAGGTCCTTTCCGTGGCTCGCGGTCGCCGGAGGCTCGGCTTGGTGTTCAGGTCCTGGCGCCTGCGGGGGCTGGGCGGGCTGGGCGGGAAGGAAGACCGCGGCGAGTAGCGCGCCGGCGAGGGCGATGGCCGCGGCGACGACGCACCCGACAGCCAGGCCGTGGTCGAAGGCGCTGGTGGCGGCCTGGCGGACGGCGGCGGCCGCGGCGCCCTGGCCGTGCGCGGCGAGCTGCCCGGAGACACCGAACGCGGCCCCGACGGACTGGCGGGCGAGGCTTGCCACGGTTTGGGGCATCGTCGCGGGAAGGGAGGCGGTGAGCCGCGAGGCGTACAGCGAGGCATAGACGCTCCCGATGACGGCCACGCCGAGAGTGCCCCCGAGCAGCCGGGTGGAGTCGTTGACCGCGGACCCGACGCCGGCCTGGCGGGCCGAGACGGCCCCCATGATCGACTCGGTGGCGGGCGCGGAGGTCAGGCCCATGCCCAGTCCGTAGACGACCATCTGGATAGCGATGATGCCGTAGCTGAACGAGGGCGTGATGCCGCCCGCCACCCAGAAGTAAAAGCCCGCCTGCAGGGCCAGCCCCGCGGTGACGATGACCTTGGTGCCGAGCCGGACCGCGAGCCGGGTGCCGGCGATCGACCCGGCCGCCACCGAGACCGCGACGGGCAGCAGGTGCACGCCGGCGGACAGCGGGCTGTAGCTCCGGACGAACTGGAAGTACTGGGTCATCAGGAAGATGAAACCGGACAGGGTGAAGAACGCGATGGTGACCGCGGCGCTGGCGGCGCTGAAGCGCATGTTCGCGAAGATCCGCACGTCGAGCATCGGCCGGCCGGTGCGGCGCTCGCCGACGATGAAGGCGATCAGCGCGGCCGCGGCGCCGGCGAACCCGAGCAGCGACGCCGCCGACGTCCAGCCCCGGCCAGGAGCCTCGATGATGGTATAGACCAGCAGGCCCATGAAGGCGCTGGACAGGATCAGGCCGGGGAAATCCAGGCCGGCCGGCGCCGGGTCCTTCTCGCGGTGGACGAACCGCGCGGCCAGGGCGATGACGGCCAGCGACACCGGACCGAGCGTGTAGAAGATGCTCGACCAGCTGTAGTGCCCGAGCAGGAACCCGCCCACGATCGGCCCGAGGGCGATGGCCATCCCCGCCGTGGCGCCCCACAGGCCGATGGCCAGCGCTCGCTCCTTGCGTCCGGTGAACGCGCCGGTCAGCAGCGACAGCGTGGCCGGGAACGTCATCGCCGCCCCGAGGCCCATGACGGCCCGCGCGGTGATCAGCCCGGCCGGGGAAGTGGCATACCCGCCAGCGAAGCTGGCCAGGCCGAACACGGCCAGCCCGGCCAGCAGCATGCCCTTGCGGCCGAACCGGTCGGACAGGCTCCCTGAGGTCAGCAGCAGCGCGGCGAACACCAGGTTGTAGGCGTCGACCACCCACTGCAGCTGCGCGGTGGTCGCGCTGAGTTCGCGGGTCAGCGTCGGCAGCGCCACGTTGACCAGGGTGGTGTCGAGGTTGATCACGAACGACGCCATGAGCAAGGCGATGAGGATGAGCGGTTTCGAAGAGTCGCGGGTCATTGTCTTCTCCTGTCATTCCGCGGCGGCGGCGAGCCGGACGGCGGCCGGCCGCGGTGCTCGCCGAGCCTTGGCCAGCGCGGCCACGGACGTGAAGTGGACGGCGAGCAGCAGCGGCACGCCGACGGTCGGGACAAGCGCGAGCGGGAGCTCGCTGATCGGCGCGCCAGACGGGGTGACCCGGATCAGCTGGTAAGCGGTCACGGCGCCGAGGGTGAGGGCCACGGCCAGGTCGGTCAGGCCGAACGCGTTGAACCACCAGGCGGCGCGGCGGCCGGTGCCCTGCGCGAGCCGGCGGGCAGCCAGCGGCGCGGCGATGCCGGCGACGATGTCGCCGATGCCCGCGGGCAGGGCGAACAGCGGGGGCAGGTGGCCGAGGGCCATGATGATCAGGAAGGCCGCCCCGTCCAGCATCCGGAACGAGTGCGGCAGCTCCAGACGGTTCACCATGCCCGGCGCGGCCAGGGCGCGCGCCACCACCGGGACCCGGCGCAGCGCCAGCAGCAAGCCAAGGGAGCCGGCCACCGCGACCGGCAGCCACGGCACCCCGTGGCCGAGCCGCGTGTGATACCAGCCGTGACCCGCGATGACCGCGCTGGCGGCGCACCAGCCGCCGAGCACGACGGCCGCGCCCCCGGCGAGCAGCGCCGCGCGCCGTCGGCCGAGGCCGGCGCGCACCGCGCCGCCATACAGCACAACGCAGGTGGTAGCCAGGATCGCGATGATGCCGGCGATGGTGAGCGCCCATAGATAGCTAGGCGGGTCGTACATGACATCCCTCCGGTCGAGTTGACTATCTACAGGCTACTATCTTGTAGATAGTATCTGTCAACTCGTATTATGGGTGACGTGACTCGGAACGTCCGTACCTACGACCACTTCTGCCTGACCGCGCGCACCCTGGAGCGGGTCGGCGACCGGTGGAGCCTGCTGGTGATCCGCGACCTGCTCACCGGGGCCAAGCGGTTCACCGACCTGATGGACCGCCTTGGCGGGATCACCCCCAAGACGCTCAGCCAGCGCCTGCGCGAGCTTGAGGACGCCGGGATCGTTGCCGCCGACCGCGAGCCCGGGCGGCGGGAGGTCTGGTACCGCCTGACCCCGGTCGGAGCCGACCTGCGGCCCGTTCTCGACGCGCTCAGCCAGTGGGGGCTGCAGCACGCCTGGCGCCGGCCACGCGCCGGGGAACCCCTGCACGCCGAGCACCTGCTCCGCTCCGTTATCCAGGCCATCGACCTCGCCGCCGACGACCACGATCCGGCGCGCTGGCACTTCCGGCTCGACGGCGGGGACTACCTGGCCGAAAGCGACGGCCACCGGTGGTCGCTCACCACGGAGGTCCCGTCCACGCCGGCCGAGGTCACGATCAGCGGGACCACCCAGGCCCTGACCGCCCTCATCTTCGCCGGGTCAGACACGGACATCGACATCGCCGGGGAAACCGCGGCGATCCAGCGATTCCGGCAGCTGATCGGCACGATGGCCGCAATCGTGCCGCCCGTCTAGAGGGATTCCGTGGCAGGCGACCGGCCAGCATTGGCTTGACATATACGCTATAGACATACACTGTAGACATACGCTGTAGATAGTTGACGGACGCCAACCGGCTGCCGCCTCGGTCTCTCAGCGAAAGAGAAGAGCTAGCCATGACCGTGACACTGGACCGCGATGTCGAGGCCTTCGTGGCCGCTCCGCAGCAGCTGTTCATTAACGGGCAGTGGGCGGACGCAGCCTCCGGCAAGACGTTCGAGACCCTCAACCCCGCGACCGGCGAGACGCTGGCGCATGTCGCGGAAGGCGGCGCCGAGGACATCGACCGCGCCGTGCGGGCCGCGCGGAAGGCATTCGACCACGGCCCGTGGAGCAGGATGACGCCGTCGGAGCGCGGCCGGATCATCTGGCGGATCGGCGACCTGATCCTCGAGCACGCCCAAGAGCTCGCCCAGCTGGAGTCGCTCGACAACGGCAAGCCGTACGCGGTGGCCCTCGGCGCCGACGTCCCGCTGGCCGCGGACATGTTCCACTACATGGCCGGCTGGGCCACCAAGATCGAGGGCAACTCGATCAACATCTCGGTGCCCTACATGCCGGGCGCGAACTTCCACTCCTACACGCTGCGCGAGCCGCTCGGCGTGGTCGGGCAGATCATCCCGTGGAACTTCCCGCTGCTGATGGCCGCGTGGAAGCTCGGCCCGGCGCTGGCCGCGGGGAACTGCGTAGTGCTCAAGCCGGCCGAGCAGACGCCGCTGACGGCACTGCGGCTGGCCGGGCTGCTCGCCGAGGCGGGCGTGCCTGACGGCGTGGTGAACGTGGTTCCCGGCTACGGCGAGACCGCCGGCGCGGCGCTAGCCGCGCACCGCGACGTCGACAAGGTCGCTTTTACCGGTTCCACCGAGGTCGGCAAGCTGATCGTCGCGGCCGCCGGGGCCAGCAACCTGAAGAAGCTGACCCTGGAGCTCGGCGGCAAGAGCCCCAACATCGTCTTCGACGACGCCGGGCCCGACGCCATCGATGGCGCCGCCAATGCGATCTTCTTCAACCACGGGCAATGCTGCGTGGCCGGGTCACGCCTGTACGTCCAGCAAGGCAGATTCGATGAAGTCGTCGACGGCGTCGCTGCCATAGCCAAGTCCATCAAGATGGGCCCGGGCATGGAACCGGGCACCCAGATGGGCCCCCTCGTCTCTGAGGAGCAGTTCCAGCGGGTGTCCGGCTTCCTGGAATCCGGCAAGTCCGACGGGGCCACCGCGCTGGCAGGCGGCGGCCGGTACGGCAGCCGCGGCTACTTCATCGAGCCGACCGTGCTCACGAACACCCGGCCGGACATGAAGGTCGTCCGCGAGGAGATCTTCGGGCCGGTCGTGGTGGCCGCCCCGTTCAGTGACCTGGACGAGATCGCGGCCGTCGCCAACGACTCCGAGTACGGCCTCGGAGCCGGGATCTGGACCCGTGACATCTCCAAGGCGCACGCGCTGGCCAAGAAGCTGCGGGCCGGCACCGTCTGGATCAACTGCTACAACGTGTTCGACGCGGCGCTCCCGTTCGGCGGGTACAAGCAGTCCGGCTGGGGCCGTGAGATGGGCCACGAAGCACTCCATGCCTACACCGAAGTCAAGGCAGTCACGACACTGCTGTAAAGCGGCATGCAGATCGGGGGCCGGACCGGCAGGTCCGGCCCCCGATCTGCGTGCTGGCATGAGTCGCTTGGTAAAGGTGGCCTCCTTGCTGCGGACGGCCAGGCGGTACACACTGCAGCTGACATGCAGTGCCGCCGGTCAGGCTGCAGGCATGCGGGCGGCGCGATCGCGCTGGAGGCGCGGATGACAACCCGGACTCTTCGCTGGGTGACCGGCGGCGTGGCGGCGCTGTCGACTGCGCTGCTGCTGGGCAGTCTGCCGCTGGGGTATCTCAGCCGGCATGCGGTGACGGCGGGCGGCTGGACGTTTCCTGATGTCTTCGAGGAGCTGACGTTCGTCGCCGTCCCGGTGGTGGGCTTCGTGCTGGCATCCCGGCGGCCTGCGAACAAGATCGGCTGGATCTTCCTCGCGGCCGGCTTGCTGATGGGACTGGGCTTCTTCAGCTCACGGTACGGGGGGTACGGGCTGCTCGTGGCACGACCTGGGCTGATGCCGGAAGCCCGGGTGGCCCAGTGGGTCGTGAACTGGATCTGGATTGTTCCCGCCGGGGCTCTCGCGCTCGTGCTGCTCGTGTTCCCGGACGGGCGACTGCCGTCGCGCCGCTGGCGCCCGGCCGCCTGGTTCGTGGCCGCCGTGTACGCGCTGGAAGCCATGGGCTTTGTGCTACGGGCCAGCCGGGTGTGGCGGGACCCGTTCGCGCCGCAGAGCCAGGGGTGGGACCCGGGCCTGCACTCGGCGCTGTTCGTCCTGTGGCCGGTCGCCACGGTAGTCGCCGGCGCCGCGCTGATCACCAGGTTTGTCCGGTCGTCAGGCGAGGAGCGGCTGCAGCTGAAGTGGTTCGCGACGGCCGCCGGGCTCGTCGTGGTCACGATCATCCCGCTGGCGGAGGCACCGCAGGTATCGTCGCTCCAAGACATCGGAGTGTCAGCGATTCCCCCGCTCAAGGTGCTGTTCTGCCTGGCCCTGGTGTGCCTGTGGGCGGCCATCGCCGTGGCGATCCTGAAGTACAAGCTCTACGGGATCGACATCGTGATCAGCAAGGCACTCCAGTACGGCGCGCTCGCCGTCTTCATCTCGGCCGTCTACGCCGGACTCGTGGCCGGCGTCGGCACGCTGGCTGGAGACCGGCGCAGCCCGCTGCTTTCAGCAGCCGCGGCCGTGATCGTAACGGTGACCTTCCATCCCGTTCAGCTGCGGGCCGCGCGGCTCGCGAACCGGATCGTGTACGGCAGGCGGGCCAGTCCCTATCAGGTGCTCTCCGAGTTCGCCCGGCGCATCGGCGGCGGCTACGCGCGCGACGTGCTGGCCCAGATGGCCACCATCGTGGCCGCGGGAACCGGCGCCCAGCGGGTGGTCATCTGGCTGCGCGTCGGATCGGAGCTGCGCGCCGAGGCCGCTTCGGACGGCAGTTCGGCTGATCCAGTGCCGGTGGACGGCGACCAGCTGCCCACGCTGCCTGACACCGACTTCGGCGCTCCGGTCCGGTATCAAGGCGACCTGCTCGGCGGCATCACCATCCGGATGCCGCGAGACGAGCCGCTGAAGCCGGCCGCAGAGCAGCTCGTGATCGACGTGGCCTCCCAGGCCGGCCTGGCGCTGTCCAACGCCGGCCTGATCGAGGACCTTCGCGCGTCCAGGCAGCGCCTGGTCGCGGCCCAGGACGAGGAGCGGCGCCGGCTTGAGCGCAACCTGCACGATGGAGCGCAGCAGGACCTCGTGGCCTTGGCCATCAAGTTGCGCCTGGTCAGCACCGTCGTGGAGGAGGGCAACGCGGAAGCCAGGCAACTCCTCGGCGAGCTGCGGGAAGACGCCGCGAATGCGCTCGGCAACCTCCGCGATCTGGCCAGGGGAATTTACCCGCCGCTGCTTGAGGACCGCGGGCTGGTCCCGGCCCTGCGGGCGCAGGCTGACAAGTCGCCGGTTCCCGTCGTGGTCGATGCGGACGGTATCGGACGGCTCGGCCAGAACATCGAGGCTGCCGTGTACTTCTGCTGCCTCGAAGCGCTGCAGAACATAACGAAGTACGCCGCCGCGTCCCAGGTCCGCATCTGCCTGACCGCGCGTGACCATTCCCTGAGCTTCACGGTGTCCGACGACGGGGCCGGGTACGACCCGGGCCTGACCCCCATGGGGTCAGGCCAGCGCAATATGGCCGACCGGCTGGCCGCTCTCGACGGCCGGCTCGAAGTCCAGTCCGGGCCAGGCAAGGGCACGACCATCACCGCGCACCTGCCGCTGCCTGCCGCGCCAGCCCAATCCTGACCGCCGCCCGTGGTCGGCGGGGTTAACGCCCTGCTCCCATCGCTGGGCCAGCCACATCCGAGCGGCTGGCCACGGCTCCCCGCACCGATCGCAACCGCCCGCGGCACCTTAGGCCGGCCTCGGGCCGGGAACGGCTGGCGCAACAAGCGGTCGACCGGGTCCGTTAAGAGGGATTCCAGAGGGGTATCAGAGGGGTACTGCAACATAGCGTTACTAATGATAACTGATTGCAACGGGCGGGAACCAGGGGGTTGTGCCGCTTGCGTTCAATTATCGGTGCCTGTATCCGGTTCCGGCTGCTGGTGATCGCGCTGGCCGCCGTGGTCATGGTCCTCGGGATCCTCCATCTGTCCCGCATGCCGGCCGACGTGCTTCCTGAAACGTCCCCGGTCACGGTGGACATACAGACCGAGGCGCCGGGGCTGTCCGCCCCCGAGGTCGAGGCGCTGGTCACCACGCCGCTTGAGAAGAACCTGCTGGAGGGCGTGCTCGACGTCACCGACGTGACCAGCGACTCGATCGAGGGGCTGTCTGACGTCGAGCTGCACTTCGCGCCGGGCACCGGCCTGTACCAGGCGCGGCAGCTGGTGCAGGAGCGGCTGACCGGGGCGTTCGTGCTGCCGAACGTGTCCAAGCCGCCCGTCATGGTGCAGCCGGTCTCCTCGACTAGCGACGTGATGCTCATCGGGCTCACCTCCAGGCAGTGGTCCATGATCGACATGTCGGTGGCCGCCCGGTGGGTGATCGTGCCTAAACTGCTCAGCCTGGCCGGCGTGAGCAACGTGTCCACCTTCGGCCAGGCGGACCGGCAGTTGCAGGTGCTCGTCAACCCCTCGGTGCTCGCCGCCCGGCAGGTGACGCTCGATGAGATCATCCAGACGGCGGGCAACGCGCAGCTCACGTCTCCCCTGTCCTACCTGCAGGGGAACACGCCAGGCACGGCCGGGTTCATCGAGGACATGCTGCAGCGGATGACCATCCAGCCGGTGCTGCCCTTCGGCACGCCGAAGAACATGGCCGAGCTGCCGGTCGCAGGCACCACAGGGCTGCGCCTCGGTGATGTCGCGACGATGGTCCAGGGCAGCCCGCCGCTCGCCGGGGCCGGCGACGAGAACGGCGCGCCCGCGCTCGTGCTCGTCGTGCAGAAGGCGCCGGGGGCGAACGTGCTGGCCGTCAGCCGCGAGATCGACGCGGCGATCGCCTCTCTGCGGCCGAGCCTGCCGCAGATCGCGTTCGACAGCTCGCTGTTCCGCGACGACACGTACCTGAACTCATCGCTGAGCAACCTGCGCACGGCGCTGATCATCGGCGGCATCCTGATGGCAGTGGCGCTGCTCGCCTTGCTGCTTTCGCTGCGCCTGGCGTTCACCGCGCTGGCCGGCGTCGCGCTGTCGTTCGTCGCCGCGACCGCGCTTGTCTCACTGCTCGGCTACTCGTTCAACTCGATCGTCACGCTCGGCCTGCTGCTCGCGCTCGGCTTCGTCGTCACCGACGCGGCGGGCTCCGCGCAGGCGATCGTGTCCCGGCTCCGCGCGGACGCCGCCGATGAGGCCAGGGCCAGCCAAGACAGGGCCAGCCGAGACAGGGCCAGCCGAGACAGGGCCAGCCAGGTCGCGCGC
>CAZORE010000058.1:19943-21822 GCA_964581815.1 uncultured Streptosporangiaceae bacterium
AGACAGGGCCAGCCGAGACAGGGCCAGCCGAGACAGGGCCAGCCAGGTCGCGCGCGGTGTCTTGGCGGCGTGCGGTGAGCTGCGGGGCGCGCTCGCCGGGGCCGGCATCGCGGCCCTGGTCTGTATCCTGCCGCTGCTCATCGCCACCGGGCTGACCGCCACGTTCCTGCGCCCGATGGCCGTGACGTTCGCACTCGGGATCGTGGTCTCCATGGTGGTCGCGGTCACCGTTACCCCGGCACTCGCCGTCCTCGCCATGTCGGTGGGGCCGCGCCGGGCGCACCCGGCCGCCGGGGCACGCGCGGCGGGGTTTGCCGGGCTGGCGGACCGGGCCGGGGCGGCCTGCGAGCGGAGCGTCGCGCGGGTTGCCGGGGCACCGCGGCTCGCGGCCGTCTGCCTCGGTCTCACCGCGGCCGCGGGAATCGCGGCGCTGGCCGCGCTGCCGTTCGTGCACGCGAACCAGCCGCAGTTCGCCGACCGGTCCCTGGTGATGCGGCTGTCCGGCCCGCCTGGCATGTCGCTCACCGAGATGAGCAGGATGACGAGCCTGGTCACCGGCGAGCTGCGCGCCCTGCCGTCGGTGCAGTCCGTCGGCGCGACCCTCGGCCGGGCCACTAACTCCGACCAGGTGGAGAACGTTAACACCGGGGAACTGTGGATCACCCTGAAGCCCGACGCGAGCTACGGCCAGGCCAGCTCCCGGATCAGCGCGATCGCCGACGGCACGCCCGGCCTGACCGGGACGGTCAGCACGTACGAGGCCGACAGCATGACCGGCGTGCTCGCCAGCGGATCCAACACGATCGTGACCCGGGTCTACGGCGTCAACGGAGGGGAGCTGGCCACCCTGGCCGGGCGGCTGTCCGGCGCCGTCGCCCGCATCCCCGGTGTCACCGGCACGACCGTCACTACCCCGGTCACGCAGCCGACGATTGACATCGACGTCAACCTGAACGCGGCGGCCAGCTACGGCATCTCCCCTGGCGACGTCCGCCGTGAGGCAGGCACGCTGCTTTCCGGGCTGACCGTTGGCAACTACTTCGAGAACCAGGAGGTCTTCGACGTCGTCGTCTGGGGCCTGCCCGCGACGCGTTGCTGCCTGTCGTCCGTCGAGAACCTGGTCATCGACACCGCCAGCGGCGGGCACGTCAGACTCGGCCAGGTCGCCACCGTCAGCGTGCGGCCACAGCCGTCCGACATCCCGCAGGAGGCCATGTCACAGTACGCGGACGTGACCGCGACGGTGTCCGGCGACTCGGCGGGCTCGGTGCGCGCGGCCATCTCAGCGCAGCTGGCCGCGATGACGTTCCCGACCAGCTACCACGCCGAGCTTGTCAGCCCCACCGAGTACGGCAACGTCCTGGCGGGCAGCGCGGCGGGCAATCAGCTGTCGCCCAACGGCAGCTACGCCAGCGGTACGTCGCGCGTCGCGTTCATCGGCTACGTGGTCGCCGCCCTGGTCGCGGTCCTGCTCATCGGGCAGGCGATCACCGGCAGCTGGCGGCTCGGGCTCATCAGCTTCCTGGTCCTGCCCGCGTGCCTGTCCGGCGCGGTGCTCGTCACGTTCGCCACCGGGCAGCAGGAGACGCTCGCCGCCGCGGCGGGGCTGCTCGCGGTCTTCGCCCTCGCCGCCCGGCTGGTCATTGGCACCAGTGCTCGCAACACGGGCGCGCGGCTGGGCGGCCGGGCCGACCTGGACGCCGGTGCCGGCTTCGAGTCGCTGGCCCAGATCGCGGTGCCCGCCCTGGTTACCGCGGTCACGCTGGTGCCGTTCATCGTGATGGGAGACGTACCTGGCATGGAACTCCTGCACACCGCCGCCGCTGTCATCCTCGGCGGGCTTGTCACCATCACGCTCGTCTGCCTGGTCGTGCTTCCG
>CAZORE010000058.1:21922-27017 GCA_964581815.1 uncultured Streptosporangiaceae bacterium
CACGCGCCAGCCCGCCGAGGCGACTGACGGCTACGGGGAGTCAGTGCAGGCGGCCGACGCGGAGCACGCGACCGTTCGGGATGTCCTTGGCAGGCGCGACAACGGACCGCCGCACCGGGGGACAGGCCCGACCGCGGACCCGCCGGCGGGCGACCAGCCACCGGATGCGACCGGACCCGGGGAGGACCCGTGAACAGGCGGACCGCGCGGGCGGCGCTGGCCTGCGCCGTGGCCGCGATGGCACTCGCGGCGACCGCGGCAGGCTGCTCAAGCAGCAGCCAGGCACCGCCGCCGCGGACCGCGCAGCTGGAAAAGACCAGCCACGGCATGAGCGTCGTGCTGACGCCGCTCGGGGCGCGGCGGATCGCGCTGCGCACGGGACACGCCACCGTTGTTAAAGGCAGCACTGGCGCACCGGGCGGCGCGGTGGCGGTGCCGTACGGCGCGCTCGTCTATGAGCCAGCGGGAGAGCCCGCCGTGTACGTGGCCACCGGCCCGCTCACCTTCACCCGCTACCTCGTGCCCGTGACGGTGATCGCCGGGCAGACCGTGTACCTCAAGCCCGGCAGCCTGGCGGCGGGCGCCACCGTCGTCACCCAGGGCGCCGAGGAACTGCTCGGCGTGCAGAACGGTGTCGGCGAGGAAACCTGACGGCCCGTCAAGCCGACCTGAGCTGAGCTGACTTAACGAGAGGCGGGCCCTATGCGGTGGATCGTCGCCACCAGCCTGCGGTTCCGGTACCTGGTGGCCGGGCTTGCCGTCGCGCTGCTTTACTTCGGCGTGACGCTTGCCGGGTCGCAGAAACTCGACGCGTTCCCCGAGTTCGCCCCGGTCTCGGTGGAGATCCAGACGAACTGCCTTGGGCTGTCACCGTCCCAGATCGAGGCGCTGACCACGGTGCCGCTTGAGGCGGCGCTGCACGGCGTGCCCGGTGTCTACGACATCCGGTCGGACTCCGAGCCGCAGCTGTCGGCGATTTTCCTGTACTTCGGCGAGGGCACGGACGTGATGCACGCCAGGCAGCTGGTCCAGGAGCGCATCCAGGCGACCGCGCACACGCTACCGTCCTGGTGCGACGTGCCGCAGATGTACCCGATCGTGTCGGCGACCAGCCGGGTGATGCAGATCGGCCTGTCGTCGAAGACCGTCTCGCTGATGGACCTGTCGATGATGGCGCAGTGGCAGCTGCGACCCCGGCTGATGGACGTGCCAGGCGTCGCCAACGTCGCGATCTGGGGTGAGAAGCCCAAGCAGCTCATGGTCGAGGCCGACCCGGCGAGGATGGCCGAGAACCACGTCGCCTTCGAGGACCTGATCTCGACGGCGGCCAACGCGGTGGACGCTTCCGAGGTCAAGTTCACGACCGGCGCGGCGGTCGGCTCGCTCGGCTACCTGAGTACCGGGAATCAGCAAGTCGACGTGCATGACATCCAGCCCATCGCCACGCCGCAGCAGCTTGCCCGGGTGCCGATCTCCGTCCAGCAGGGCAAGGTACTCAGCCTCGGTGACGTCGCCAACGTCACCTGGGGCTACCCGCCGCTGATCGGCGACGCGGTGATCAACGGCGGCCCCGGCCTCATGCTCGTCGTCGAGAAGTTCCCGGGCGCGAACACCCTCGACGTCACCAAGGGGATCGACAAGGCCCTCTCGGCCATGTCGCCGGCCATGCCAGGCGTGCGGGTTAACAACCAGATCTTCCGCCAGGCCAGCTTCATCCAGATCGCCATCCACAACCTGTCGCAGTCGGTGCTGCTCGGCTGCATCCTCGTGGTGTTCGTGCTGCTGATGTTCCTCTTCCAGTGGCGGGCGGCGCTGGTCTCCCTGCTCGCCATCCCGCTGTCGCTGGCGGCGGCGGAGATCGTGCTCGTCGCGCTGGGCACGACGATCAACACGATGATCCTCGCCGGGTTCTGCGTCGCGGTCGGTGTCGTCGTCGACGACGCGATCATCGACATGGAGAACATCGTGCGGCGGCTGCGCGGCTGGCGAGCGGCCGGGCGGATGATCAGCCCGTTCCACGTCGTGCTCGCCGCGTCGCTCGAGGTGCGGGTCGCCATCTTCTACGCGACGCTGATCAACATCATCGCGGTCGTCCCCGTCATGCTCGTGGGCGGCCTGACCGGGGCGTTCTTCGAGCCGCTCGCGCTTGCCTACGGCCTGGCGGTGCTCGCCTCGATGGTGGTCGCGCTCACCGTGACACCGGCTCTCGGCTACATCCTGCTGCGTGACGCCAAGCTCAAGGGGACCGACCCGCCGGTGGTCCGGGTTGCCAAGCGCGGCTACTCGCGGGCACTGTCGGGGGCGCTGCGCGCACCAGGCTACGCTTTCGGCGCGGTCGTCATCGCGGTACTCGTCGGCGGGCTCGCCTACCCGCACCTCGGCGAGGACCTGTTCCCGACGTTCAGGGAGCCGGACTTCCTCATGCACTTCGTGACCAAGCCGGGCACGTCGGTCACCGAGCAGGACCGGATGGTCACCTCGCTGCAGGACCAGGTACTGAAGGTGCCAGGCGTCACCACCGCCGGCAGCCACGTCGGCCAGGCCCTGCTCGGCGAGGAAGTCTCCGGCGTCAACTTCTCGGAGACGTGGCTGTCGCTCAAGCAGGGCACCAAGTACGACGCCACCGTGAACGACCTGCGGAACATCGCCGACTCCTACCCGGGAGCGTTCAGCGACGTGCAGACCTACCTGCACGAGCGGATCGACGAGGTGCTCACCAACGGCACCACCGAGGACATCGCCGTCTACATCGAGGGCCCGGACATCAACACCCTCGCCAGACTCGGCAACAAGCTGTCGGTGCGGATGGCCGAGCTGCACGGCCTTGAGGACGTGCAGCCAGCGCCGCTTGAGTTCATTCCGCAGGCCAACGTCACCGTCAACACAATCGCCGCGGCCAGGTACGGGCTCACGCCAGGCGACGTGCGCCGCGAGGCCGCGATCATGATGGCGAGTGAGCCGATGTCGGAGATCGCCACCAACGATCAGCTGCTCATCGTGGCCGCGTGGACCACGCCGGCCACCCGCAACAGCGTCACCGCGCTCGAGCAGCTGCCGATCGACACCCGCAGCGGCGGGCGCGTGGCCCTGGGCAAGGTCGCCACGGTGTCCATCGTGCCGACGCCCAGCCAGATCGTCCGCGTGAACGGCACGAGGATGCAGGAAGTGGACGCGGACATCTCAGGCACCGACCTCGGCTCCGCCGCGGGCGAGGTGCAGTCACTGCTGAGGTCACTCAAGTTGCCGGCGGGCTACACCGCCTCGCTCCAGGGAGAGTCCGTCGAACGGGCGTCGGCGCAGCAGCGCCTTGAGTGGCTTGGCCTCGCCGCCCTGATCGCGATCCTGCTGTTGCTCCAGGCCGCGTTCCGCTCCTGGCGGCTGGCGCTCATGCTGCTGATCACGCTGCCCATCGCCCTGGTCGGCGGCGTGCTCGCCGCCTGGGGCGCGCTTGGCACGATCACGCTCGGCGCGCTTGTCGGGTTCTTCACCGTGCTCGGCATCGCCGCCCGCAACGGCATCCTGATGATCGCGCACTTCAAGCACCTGGAAGAGGAGGAAGGCGTCCCCTTCGGGCTCGTCCTCGTGGTGCGCGGTGCCAGCGAGCGGCTGTCCCCCATCCTGATGACCGCGCTGGCGACGGCCCTGGCGCTGGTGCCGCTGATCATCTACGGCGACCAGCCCGGTCAGGAGATCGAGTACCCGATGGCCATCGTCATCATCGGCGGCCTGGCGACCTCCACCCTGCTCAACCTGTTCGTGCTGCCGTCGCTCTACCTGCTCGTGGCCGGCTGGCGGCGGTCCACGCCGTTGGCCCCGCGTGCTTGAGGACTCACCTGTTTCTGGACATGGCTTCGAGGCGTACTGGCAACTCAGGGGTGATCAACCTGACCACGTGTTGCTTATCTGGAGCTGCCAGCAGCACCGATATTGCAAGTCGGGTCCTCTCCTGGCTGAGAGATGCCTGAGAGCGCTGCGTGCCCGGTTACCGGGTCTCATACGATCGAGCACAAGGCAGCCGAGGGAGATGGATGATTCGACTAGGTCGGCGGCTGATGCGCCGGTTGTGGCCGCGGGGGCGGCGGGCGCGCGCGGTGAGCGCGGGCGTCGCCGTCGTCGTGGCGGCAGCGGCGGTGGCCGGGGGAGTCGCCGCGGCGAGCGGACCGGGGCCGGTCACCGCCCGGGACGTGCGTATCAGCGTCACCGACGGGCCTCACGATGACCAGCACGTGGTCTTGGACGCGACGTTCTTTACGCCGTCCGGGACCGGGCGGGTGCCCTCGATCCTGCTGGCGCACGGGTTCGGCGAGACAAAGGACAACGTGCGGCCGGAAGCGGAATCCCTCGCCCAGGCCGGGTTCGCAGTTCTGACGTGGTCGGCGCGGGGCTTCGGGGCGTCGACCGGGCAGATCGCCCTCGACTCACCCGGCTACGAGGTGAAGGACGTTGAGGGACTGGTCAGCTGGCTGGGTGCGCAGCCGCAGGTGCTGCTTGACCACCCGGGCGACCCGCGGGTCGGCATCGCCGGGGGCTCCTACGGCGGCGGGATCGCGCTGCTGGCAGCCGCGTATGACCACCGTATCGACGCGGTCGTCGCCCAGAGCACCTGGAACAACCTGGCGACAGCGCTGTTCCCGGACGCGGCAGCAGGCGGCAGTCCCACTGACGGCGTGTTCAAGCGGCAGTGGGCGAGCCTGCTGTTCACCGCCGGGGCGGGCGCGGGCGGGTCCCTGTGCGGACGGTTCCTGCCCGGCATCTGCGCCGTGTACCAGCAAGCCGCCCGGACGGGGATGGCCACACCGCAGGCGATCGCGATGCTGGATGCGTCCAGCCCTTCGAGCGTCGCCTCCCGGATGGCGGCACCGACGCTGCTGGTCCAGGGCGAGCAGGACTCGCTGTTCGGGCTGGACCAGGCAGACGCCAACTACGAGGCGTTGCGGCGCAATGGCACCCCGGCGGACATGGTCTGGTTCGCGGGCGGGCACGACGGCGGCAGCCAGGAGACTGCCCGGGTCGACGCCCTGACCGCAGCCTGGTTCCACCGCTGGCTGGACGCCGGGGCCGCGCCCACGGGGACCGCCTCAGTGCCAGCCAACAC
>CAZORE010000058.1:27117-43665 GCA_964581815.1 uncultured Streptosporangiaceae bacterium
GGGCCGCGCCCACGGGGACCGCCTCAGTGCCAGCCAACACGGTGCCAGCCAACACAGGGCAGCCGGGGTTCGCGGTGACCCGGACTCTCGGGCTCGACCCGACGGACGGCTCGGTATCGCTCGGAGTAGCCGCCGCCCCGCGGTACCCCGGCCTGGGCGGGACCCGTCAGCAGGACGTGTTCCTCTCCGGCCCCCGGCAGGCGGTGGTCAACCCTGCGGGCGGAGTCCCGGCGGCGATCTCCTCGCTGCCGGGCGTGGGCCAGGACCTGGGCCTGGGCTCTGGGGTCAGCATTGACATGCCGGGGCAGTTCGCCGCGTTCAGGTCCGCGCGGCTGCCCGCCCCGGTCCAGCTCACCGGGTCCGCCACGGTCCGGCTGCGGGTTACCGCGCCCGAGGGCGCGACGCTGTTCGCGAAGCTCTATGACGTGGACCAGGCCGGCACTGCTACCCTGCCGGCCCCGGTCGTGGCACCCGTGCGGGTCGCGCCATCGCGGGCCGCGCAGGTGGTCACCGTGCGGCTGGGGGCGATGGACTACGACTTCTCCGGGGGTGACCGCCTGGAGCTGGTGGTGGCCACGACCGACTCCGGGTACGCCACGTCGCCCGTCCCCTCCGTGACGCAGGTCGCGCTCGACGGGCCGGGCATCACGGTGCCTGAGGACCCGTCCCTCACGCTGGTGTCGGGCGGGCTGCCGCGGTGGATCTGGGCGGTGCCCGTCATCGCTGTACTGGCGGCGATCCTGCTGCTGGCGACCGGTCGCCGGCGCCGCGCCGGCGATGGCGCCGACCCGGCACTCGCTGGCGTGCCGCTGGTGATCAGCGAGCTGAGCAAGCGGTATAAGGACGGGTACCTGGCGGTGGACGGGGTGTCCATCCGGGTGGAGCGCGGCCAGATCGTGGGGCTGCTCGGCCCTAACGGGGCGGGCAAGACGACCACGCTGCGGATGCTGATGGGCCTGATGCGGCCCGACGCGGGCACCATTACCGTCTTCGGCCGGCGGGTCCGGCCCGGCTCGGCCGCGCTGGCCCGGCTCGGGTCGTTCGTGGAAGGGCCCGGGTTCCTGCCGCACCTGTCCGGGCGGGCCAACCTGGACCTGTACTGGCGGGCCACCGGGAGGCCGGCCGCTACCGCGAACCTGGCGGAGGTGCTTGAGATCGCGGGCCTCGGGGCTGCGATCGACCGGCCCGTCCGCACCTACTCGCGGGGGATGAGCCAGCGGCTGGCGATCGCCCAGGCGATGCTCGGCCTGCCGGACCTGCTGGTCCTCGACGAGCCGATGAACGGGCTCGATCCGCCGCAGATCCGCGAGATGCGCGACGTCCTGCTCCGGTACGCGGGCGACGGGCGGCGGGCCGTCATCGTGTCCAGCCACCTGCTCGGCGAAGTCGAGCAGACCTGCACCCACGTGGTCGTCATGGGCAAGGGCCGCTGGCTCGCCGCCGGGTCCGTATCGGACATCATCGGCCAGGCCGGGGGCCTCGTCGTCGGGACGGCGCAGGCGGACCTGGCGGTATCGGTGCTCGCGGGCCTCGCCGGGATCGACGGCGTCGAGGCCCACCCGGACGGGATCCTCGTCCACCCGAACGGCATGCCCGCCTCCGAGGTGGTCGCCGCGCTCGTGGGCGCGGGCGTCCCGGTGGAGAAGGTGGACCGGGTCCGCAGGCTGGAAGAGGCGTTCCTTGAGCTCGTGTCGGCACCCGGCGGTGCCGCGCCGGGCGCGGTGGAGAACGGAGGGCAGTCATGACTTCCCTGGATGCCGGCCCCAGTGCGGCCACACACGGTGCGGGCCCGGATTCTGGCTACTCGCCGGGCCGGACGCTGCCGCTGCGGGTGGAGGCCATCCGGCAGCTCCGGCGCCGGCGGACGATGCTGGCGTTCGGCATCATGCTGGGGCTGCCGTGGATCCTCGCCGCCGCGTTCGAGCTGGGCGGCGGGCCTCCGGGGAACACCGCCGGGCTGGCGAGCCTGGCCACCGTCGGCGGGCTCAACTTCGCGGCGTTCAGCCTTTACGCGTCGACCGGCTTCCTGCTGGTCGTCGTGGTCGCCTTGTTCTGCGGGGACACGGTCGCGAGCGAGGCGGGCTGGTCGTCCCTGCGGTACCTGCTGGCCGCGCCGGTGCCGCGCGCCCGGCTGCTGCGGCAGAAGCTAACGGTGGCGCTCGGCTACTCGCTGACCGCCGTCGTCGTCTTCCCCGCCATGTCGCTGGCCGCCGGGACGGCCCTGTACGGGTGGCACCCGCTGCGGTTGCCCGGCAGCCTGGTTGACCTCCCGCCCGGCACGGCCCTGGTGCGGCTGGGCATCACCCTCGCGTACATCCTCATCACGCTGCTGTTCGTAGCGGGACTAGCGTTCCTGCTGTCGGTGTCGACCGACTCGCCGCTCGGCGCGGTCGGCGGCGCGGTCGGGCTGGCGATCATCTCCAACATCCTGGACGCCGTGACCGCGCTAGGACGCTTTCGTGAGATCCTGCCGACCCACTGGCAGTACTCCTGGCTGAGTGCCCTGCAACCGCAGGTGTCATGGGACCCCATGATCGAGGGAGCCGTCGTGTCGGCGTCCTACGCGGTGGTCCTGCTCGCGCTCGCCTTCCGCCGCTTCCGGTACAAGGACATCGTCTCCTAAAGCGTTCTCGCCGGCCTGGAGCATCCCCGGGTAGCGAGCAGGACACGTTGACCAATGTGCCGGTGATGGGCCCGCCGGCGCGCCGTCGGCGCATACTGGAGAAGATGAAGCCTGCCCGCGCCGCGACCCGGCGCTTCCTGCCCACAAGTCCCTTCAAGCCGCCGCTCCCCGCCCCGCCTCCCGAGCAGTTCGCCCCGCAGGACCTGGTCACTCACGACACATTCGGACTCGGCCGGGTTATCAGGGTCGAGGACGACACCGCCGTGGTTGTCGACTTCGGCACACAGCAGGTGCGGATCGCGACGCCCTGCGCCAAGCTGAGCAAACTCTGACCGGGCAGCGCTGCGCCGCCTGTCGCGGCCCGGGCGGCCGGCGGGAGATGTCAGGGCTCTCGCCGCCGGACGGGCTCGTGCGCGTATTTCCCGCGACTCGGCCGGCCGCTCTACCGGCTAAATGGCACCAAAGCGGATATTACGCGTGCGGTCCCTGGCGAACCCCGAATTTCCGGTAAGCTACGCGGACGCAGCTTCTGTGTAAGTGCTCCATTACGCGCTCGCGGATTCACTGCCGGGCTTCCGCGCGGTGCGGGGCTCTCCACAGGCAAGGAGAAAGCGCGTGGCGCAGGGAACAGTGAAGTGGTTCAACTCGGACAAAGGCTTTGGGTTTATCAGCCTTGATGACGGAGGACAGGACGTCTTCGTCCACTTCTCCGCGATCGACTCCAATGGCTACCGCAGCCTGGCGGAGAACCAGCGAGTCGAGTTCGACATCACGCAGGGTCAGAAGGGTCCGCAGGCCGAGCACGTCCGCGCGCTCTGACTCTGATCACCGGGCAGCGCCGCCGTCCGTTCGGGCTAACTTTGACTGGCCCTGGACGGACGGTGGCTGCTTTCCCGCCGGAGTTCCCCGACTGAGCGCGGTGGGCCCCTAGGCGGGAGGAAACACCTTCTACGGGGCGTAGGCTGGTCCTGCGACCGCATTCCGCTGCCGGTGCCGCCGCTACGACGCCAGGCCGGGCGCACAGCCAACAGCGGCGGAGAGGATTCCGCAGATGACCGATGACGCGACCGCTACTGCCTTCCGACAGGCTGGCCAGGAGGTCAGCGCGCTCCGCTGTCCGGAGTTCGCCCGGACAGACCGCGGCTGGGAACGGTGCCACCGGGATAAGCACAACGCGGATGCCCGGCATCATGTGCGTGACCGGTCGTGGTCGACGGCGGGGAACACGCCGCTGCTGCAACTCGGCGAGTCCTGCACGCAGGCTTGCACGTGGCCGGACCAGATACTGAAGTACCGCGGCCGGTTGGGTCGGCCGGCCTGACGGGGCGTGGCCGAATATGATCAGCGGGTGCGCGCGGAGGGGATCTGGCTTCGGTTTCTGTCCGGGCCTGACATTGAGAGCCTTGGCATCAGCCGCGCGGAGATCATCGATGCGGTAGCCGATGTGGTCACGGCGCACGGGCGCGGGCAGACGGTTTTCGAGCCGCGGGTACATCTCGTTCCCGATAACGGCGGCGTCGGGCATTTCAATGTGCTCCGGGGACATGTATCAGCCCTTGGGAAGCACGGGATCAGCGGCATCAAGGTCGTCGGCGACTTCCTACCGAACTACCAGCACGGCCTGCCCAGTGAGCTGGCCCTGGTAACGCTCTACGATCCGTCCACGGGCGTGCCGCTGGCGATCATCGACGCCACTTTCATCACCGAGGCCCGAACGGGCGCCATGACCGCCGTAGGCGCGCGAGTTCTTGCCCGGTCCGACGCGCGGGTCCTCGGTCACGCGGGCGCTCGCGGCACTGCTTTCTGGAACGTGACCATGCTGGACTCGATCTTCGACTTCTCCGAGATCCGGGTGACCAGCCGACGTCCCGAGTCGCGCGAGGCGTTCGCCGAGCAGCTGCGGGCGGAAACCGAGACGCCAGTCCGGGTCACCTCCTCGTTCGAGGAGACCTTCGACGGCGCGGACATCCTGGTTGAGGCCACCCGGCTGACTACTCCGCAGCCGCTGCTGCACCCGGGCCTGGTCCGGCCGGGGGCGCTTGTCGTGCCCTACGGGACGATCAGCGCGGTGTCGTCCGACCTCCTCGACGTCATGGACAAGGTGGTCGTTGATGACTGGCGGGAGGCACGGGCCGGCCGGCTTGGCGCGCTGCGTCATCATGTCGATACCGGCATTCTGAACGAGGGGTCGTTGCACGCCGAACTCGGCCAGATCCTTGCGGGTGAGCGGCCTGGACGGGAGTTCCCCGACGAGCGCGTCCTGCTCTGGCATCGCGGGCTGTCGATCCTGGATATCGCCGTGGCACACCTGATCCTGGAACGTGCCGTCGCCGCCGATACTGGCACCATGCTGCGGTACCACTGAGGGGATGGTTCCGGTGCTCACCAGCGTGCGCCTGACGGACCCGGCCGGACTGGACGCGCGCGCGGTGCTGGCGGTCGCGCGCGGCGAGCTGGTGCCCGAGCTGGAGGATGACCTGATTGGCTGGCTCGATGGACGGCGCGCCCGGATGCTGGCGGCACTCGACGCCGGCGGCCCGGTCTACGGCGTCACGACTGGCCTGGGCGCGTTGAGCGAGCTCGGCCTCGATGATGCCGCGCGCGCTCGGCACTCCGAGACGCTCCTGACGGCACGGGCGGCGGGCGGACCGCCCTGGCTTAGCCCGGCTGAGACCCGCGCGGTCCTGGCCGTACGCCTGCGCACGTTCCTTAACGGCGATGCCGCCGTGTCCGCCGCGCTGTGCGGCCGGCTAGCGGAATCGATCGCACTCGGCGTGCTGCCCGCAGTTCCGCGCCGGTCGACCGGCGTGGCGGGCGAAATCGTGGGCCTCGCGCATCTCGGCGCGGCGCTGACGGGCGCGGGCGATGTGCTGGCCCGCGGGCCGGGAACTGGGACGATCCCAGCGGGACAAGCGCTGGCGGAGGCCGGTCTCGTGCCGCTGCGGCTTGGCCCCAAGGAGGGGGTGGCGCTGATCGAGGGCGTCCCGATGACCACGGCGCTTGCCGTGCTCGCGGCCGCGGACGCCCGGGAGGTCCTGCGGCACGCGCTGACCGTCCTGGCCGCCGAGTTCGCGATCACCGGCGCGGCGCGCGATGTGCTCGACGCCCGGCTTGCCCGTGGCGACGATGTCCTCGCCCGGGTCACCGAGCGACTGCGCGACCTGTGTGGCCCGCAATCCCGTCCGCACCCGCTGCAGCCGCCGGTCTCGTTCCGAGCGTCGCCCCAGGTGCTCGCGCACCTCAACCGCGCGATCCACGCGCTGGACGGGGCGATCGCGCGCGCGCTCGGGGGAGTGACGGATTCGCCCGCGTTTCTCGACGGCCAGTTCATCGGCAGCGCGGGCTTCTACGGCTATGACCTCGCGGTTCACCTGCATGCCCTGACTGTGGCCTTGATCGGGCTGGCCGAACTGGGCACCGCCCGGCTGCACCGGCTGATGGACCCAGTGGTCACCGGCCTGAACGCGCAGCTGTCCGCTGAGCCGGGACCGCAGACCGGCCTCTCGCCGGTGCATAAACGGGCCGTTGGCGTGGCGCACGAGCTTCGTCGTCAAGCCATCCCGGCGGTCATTGGCCCGGTTGAAACGTCGGGTGGGCAGGAAGACGCCCAGGCATTCCCGCTTGAAGAGGCTCAGGCGGGCCGGATCGTACTGGATGGCGTCATCGAAGTGCTCGCTTGCGAACTCCTCGCGGTACATCAAGCCCGCCGCCTCGTCGTCGGCCATCCGGACGCGGTCCCGCTTGCCGCCGGACTGCGGGCCGAACTGGATGCCCTCACCAAAGACCTGCCCGCCACTGTCGCCGACCGGCCGTTCGGCCGGGACGTAGAAAAGCTAAGGGGCCGACTCAGTGCTCGCCCGAGGTAAAGAGGCGGCCGCACCGGGGAGGACCGCTGCAGGGCCGGAGAGGGAAGGTCCCTCCCTGGCCCTGCCGCCGTGAAGACGCGATGCCGGGCCTGGGTGCTACGCCGCGTTCCGGCCGCCGTCGACGTCGAGAACGGCGCCGTGGATGAAGCTGGCCTCGTCGCCGGCGAGGTAGCCGATGGCGGATGCGATCTCGTCCGGTGCGGCCGGGCGCCCGGCCGGGGCCATGGATGCGAGCACGTCGAGCTGGCTGCCCATCGCTTCCGTGCCCTCGGTGCGGGTCGGCCCTGGGCTGACCGCGTTGACCCGGACGCCGCTGGGACCGAACTCGGCCGCCCAGGCCTTGGTGAGCAGGGTGAGTGCGGCCTTGCTCGACCCGTACAGGCCCATGCCGGCGATCCCGAAGTGGGCGACCATGGTCAGCACGTTGACGACGGCTCCCTTGCCGCGGGCGGCCATGGCGGGTGCGAGCTCGGCGACCAGGATGAAGGGGGCCTTGACGTTGACGGCGTAGACGGTGTCGATGTCGGCGTCACTGGTGCCCGGGGTGGGCCCGAAGGGAAAGACGCCGGCGTTGTTGACGAGGATGTCGACGTGGCCGCCGCCCAGCTCGACGGCCCGGCGGGCGAGCGCGCGCACCGAGTCGGCGTCGGCCAGGTCCGCGGCGATGAAGTCGGCTTTCCCGCCCGCGGCGCGGATGACGTCGACCGCCGCCTCGCCGCGCCCGGGATCACGCCCGCTGACCAGGACGTGCGCGCCGCGTCGAGCCAGCCGGACGGCCGTGGCGCGTCCGATGCCGCTGGTCGCGCCGGTGATCAGGGCCGTGCTGCCGGCCAGGTCGGTGGAAGTCATGTGAGTCCCTTTCGCAGTGAACTGGGTTGTGTGATCCACTATGGCGAGGCAAAACTGGGTTGTCCAATCCAGTTCTGGTAGGCTCCGGGCATGGGCGAGAACGAGACCGGAGCGCCAGCGGGGCGCCCGCTGACCCGGCGCGGGCGCGAGACCCGGCAGCGGATCGTCGCGGCAGCGGCGGAGCTGATGTTCGACAACGGGGTGGCGGAGACCACGCTGGAGGACATCCGGGCGGCCGCCGGGGTGAGTGGCTCGCAGGTGTATCACTACTTCGAGGACAAGCAGGCCCTGGTCCGTGCCGTCATCGACTACCAGACAGACGCGGTGCTCGACGCCCAGGGGGCGCACCTGGACCGCCTGGACTCGATGGCGGGCCTGCGGGCCTGGCGCGATTTCCTGGTCGAGCACCAGCGCCGGCTCGGCTGCCGCGGCGGATGCCCGATCGGCGCCCTGGGCGCCGAGGTGGCCGAGACCGATGCCGTGGCCCGGCTGGCCGCGGCCCGGGGGCTGCGCCGCTGGGAAGGACGGATCCGCGAGGGATTCCAGGCCATGCACGCGCGCGGCGACCTGGCCCCGGGCACGGACCCGGATGACCTCGCGCTCGCGACGCTGGCCGCCCTGCAAGGAGGCTTGCTGCTGACCCAGCTCCAGCGCGACACCAGGCCGCTCGAAGTCACGCTGGACGCCATGCTCGACCGCGTCCAGACCCTGACCACCGAGAGCAGACCCTGACCACCGAGAGGCCTGGAAACAGAAGCGCAGTAACAAATCCACCTCGCGGCAGAAGCGGCGCCAGGCTCGCGTCCCTGCGGACTGAGATGGCCGGACCGGGTACGGCTCCCGCTAGCGGGTACCTGTGATGTAGTCGGTCAACGCGGCCCGCTCAGTTTCCAGCTCGCCGATGCGGCTCTTCACCACGTCGCCGATGCTCACGATGCCGCGCAAGCCGCCGTCCACCGCGACCGGCGCGTGCCGTATCCGGCGCTCGGTCATCATGCGCGCGACTTCCTCCAGCTCGGTCGCGGGGGTGACCGTGTGCACATCGGCGGTGTAGATAGCCGTGACCTGCTCAGACATCACCGCAGTGCCTCGCCGGGCCAAAGCCCGGACGATGTCCCGCTCGCTGACGATCCCGTCGATCGAGGTGCCATCGCGAGAGACAACGACGGCGCCGATCCGGTGTTCCGCCAGGACCGTGACAAGACGCCGCACCGTCGTGTCCGGGGTGACCGTGACAACCAGGGCGCCCTTGGCGCGAATCACATCGCTGATACGCATCGGCCCTCCAGACACAGTCACAGTACCGACCGTGGGTATGTCCCTACCCAAGGCCAGGCACTCCAATCCCCGGTATTGTCGCCGCCGAGGCCGCGCACTGAAAGGTGCCCGGTGGCGCGCTAGTTACGCTGAGAGATCTTGTCGGACTCGGCGATGCGGTCTGCCCCGAGGGCCCGCAGTCCCTCTCCCAGGCGCTCGCGCGCCTGTCGCAGCAGCTTGAATGAGTTGCTCGAGGGGCTCTGCGGTGCGGCGCGTTCCGGGTCGGCCCCGTGTTCCTCGATGAGGTGAGTCTGAAGAGCCGCCGCCACTTCGTCGGTCGCCTTCAGCGCCTGGTAAATGGCCCGGTCTCGGGCGGTGTCGTCAACCACGGTGTCCTCCGGTAGCTTGTTGCATCCCTGGCGTCACTTTCGCAGCTGCGGCGCGTCGGCGGCTGCCGTTGCGGGCGGTGCGGAGACGCGGATGGTGTCTTCGTTGGTTAGATCCCTGGACCTGCGGTGGGACGGCAGCATGAGGGCCACGAGAAGTGCGCCGAGCCCGAGAAGCGCGGCAGAGATCGTGAACGCCAGGGTGTATCCGTGGGTGGCCGCGGCCGCAGCCGCCTGCGTGCCGGTGTGGTGGACAACCAGGTAGCTGGCCGTCGCGCTGGCCGCGATTGTGCTGAGGATGGATACGCCGATCGATCCGCCGACCTGTTGCATGGTGTTGACCAGCGCTGATGCTACGCCGGAGTCGTAGGTCGGGACGCCGGCCGTGGCCGTGTTGGTGGCCGGGGCGAAGATCATGCCGAAGCCCAGGCCCATGGCGAGCAGGGCGGGCAGTATGTGCCCCGGGTAGCCGGAGGTCACGGTGAGCTGACCCAGGTAGGCCGTTCCGCCGCCGCTCAGCAGCAGGCCGGAGGCGATCAGGACGCGTGATCCGACCCGGGGCAGCAGCACCACGCTGGAGATCGTGGAGGAGACCAGGATGCAGCCGACCATCGGCAGGAAGAGCAATCCGGTGGTCACCGGGCTGTATCCCTTGACCTGCTGCATGTAGTAGGTAAGGAACAGGAAGACGCCGAAGATCGCGACTCCGGTGAGGCCGATGGCCGCGTAGGAGCTGCCCCGGGCGCGGTCGAGGATCACGCGCAGCGGCAGCAGCGGATGGCTGACCCGTCGCTCGGCGATGACGAACGCGGCGAGCAGGACCGTCCCCAGGGCCAAGGACCCGATGGTCAGCGAGGCGCCCCAGCCGGCCGTCTCGGCGTGGGAGAAGCCGAAGACGATAAGGAACAGCCCGGCGCAGGCGAACACGGCCCCGGTCCAGTCCATCCGGGGCCGGGTGGCCGGGCGGGTAGAGCGGATGAAGGCCAGGGCGCCGGCCACGGCGATGGCGGCGATGACCAGGTTGACGTACAGGGTGTAACGCCAGGACAGGTACTGGGTAAGCAGGCCGCCCAAGAGCAAGCCCACCGCGCCACCGCCGGCTGCGACTGACCCGAACACCGCGAAGGCCCGGCCTCGCTCGCGCGGGTCGCGGAAGGTGCTGACCAGGGTACCGAGGGCGGCTGGCGCGAGGATGGCGCCGAACGCGCCCTGCAGCGCCCGGGCCGACACCAGCATGAAGAACGAGACCGCGGCGCCGCCGATGGCCGAGGCGACGGCGAATCCGACCAGCCCGATGATGAAGACCCACTTGCGGCTGAACATGTCGCCAAGCCGGCCGCCCACCAGCAGAAGGCTGCCAAAGGCCAGGGCGTAAGCCGTTACCACCCACTGCCGGTCGCTATTGGCGAACCCCAGCGACTGCTGCGCCGACGGCAGCGCGATGTTCACGATGGTGGCATCCAGCACCACCATGAGCTGGGCGAGGGCCACCACGACCAGGATCAGCCAGCGCCGGTCCCCTCGCCCTGCGGTGCTGCGTGGCGCTGCGCGGGAATCAGGTGAAGTAGCGGGCCGAGCCATGTGACCTCCGAGTGAGCGATCGTCTAGCACGTATCGCTACCGGGGTCCGGAGTACCGACGGGGAACCAACGCAGCTGGGGTTCGCAAGCTGGCGTCACCCTCGGCCACTCTCAGTGTACCTGAGGCTACACCGAGCAGACGGCCACGGCTGCTGGCTGCTCGTGCCCGGCCAAACCATTAGCCCGGCCCGCTCAGCCGCAGGGCATAACAACCGGAAGTTCGGCTGCCGTAAGCGGCTGCAGCCGCGTCTGCTCGACACGGGCCAACTCGCGTTTGAGCCGCTTGAACTCTCGCTCTTGCTCCGGAGTACGCCGGTAAAGCCTGTAGGCCAGGTTTGTGCGCTCGAGCGGGTCGGTCTTGAGGTCATACATCTCCCATTGGGGCGGCACCTTCCCGTTGGCGTCGTAGTACCGGGCGATCTTGTAGCGGTCCTCACGGATGCTGACGATGTGGTTTGGCGGCTTCGGGTACGGGCCGCTCGCCTGGCCGGACTGCCAGTCGTCATAGGTAAACACCGTGTAGGCCTGGGGTGGCCGGGCAGAACGGCTCAGGATCTGATCGGAGTAATCGACCCCCTGCCAGTTGGCGCGGGCGTGTGGCGGCGTGTCGAGGAGGCTGGCGAGGGTGGGCAGGAAGTCGACGTGCGAGACGAGAGAGGGGTTCTGCTCGGGGCCGGGGAACAGGCGGGGGTTTGAGTAGACCAGCGGAACCCGCATCGTTTCCTCGTAGAAGTTGAAGTTTTTCTGGCGCAGCCCGCCGTGGGCGGTGCCCATCTCCCCGTGGTCGGCCGTCGCGACGACGAGCGTGTTCTCCAGCAGGCCGCGCGCCTCGAGCGTGTCGAGGATCTTGACCAGGTACTGGTCCGAGGCCTTCATCAGGTTGCCGTAGAAGTTCAGGTAGTTGCGCTTCATCTGCGGGGTCGGGATGGGTCCGCTGAGGTTGAATATCCGCCGGAACTCAGACTGAACGGTCGGCTTGGTCGACAGGTCCTCGTCCACGGTCGCCGGAAGGCCGATCTCGCCCTCCAGCCAGGCTGGGTCATAGCCCCCGGCTTCGTACGTCTTGGGATACAGCAGAACATCGTGCGGGTTGACCAGCGACACGACCATGAAGAATGGCTGGTGCTTGGCGGCCGTGTCGCGCAGGTACTGGACCGCGCCTTCGGTGCCCGCCTCCGGCGTGCCCTCCGAGTTCATGAACCGGCCGTCATTGTCGTAGATGCCTCCCCCCTCCTCGGGGATGCTCTGGTCAGCGCCAGCGTCTGGCGGGTCCCACCGGGTGAAGCCGTACTTGTTGACGTCCTCGGGCACCCAGTCCGAGCCGTTCGCGGGTTTGTTGCAGTGAAACTTGCCCTTGTAGACAGGCGTGTAGCCGGCGGCACACGAGACGCTGGCCAGGTTCTTGAAGTAGGTGGACAGCTCGACCTGCGGGTACTGCGGCGCGGGCATGTCCGTCTCCAGCGTGTACTTCACGCCGTGCTGGGCCGGGAAGTAGCCGGACATCAGCGTTGACCGGGCGGGTGAGCACATGCACGCATTCGTGAAGGCCTGCTCGAACAGCATGCCGCGCTCGAGCAGGCGGTTCAGGCCCGGCATGTTGCGCCCGACCCAGCCGGGCGGGAAATGCTGGACGGCCCGCTGCTGATCAGTCAGGAAGAGAAGCACGTTCATGCCCCCGAGACCGCGAGTTCGCCCGAGGCGCCGCGAGGGGGCTGGTTTCGCTCCGGCTGCGGCGGCCGCGGTCCGGCCGAGGATGAGCGCTGGCGCAGCGAAGGCAGCGGCCTTCAGTAGCTCCCCGCGGGTGAACTCTTTTTCGCCTGCATCAGATTCATTCATTAACGTTCCTTTCGTATCGATGCGGCTCCTGTCGAGAGGATTCCACGGGTTTTGCCGTACCTCTCGGAAGGTCTTCGAGACGATAATTACAGGCGAGCACGCCCGGCCCCCGTATCGACACCCTGCCAGCGCAGATTGCTCGCACGGTGGAATTGTTTCCGGCTGCCTTATTATGCGTTACCGGAAATTAGGGAAAAGGCGCACGTGCCGCTTACATTAGGCAGCGGGCAGGTGGGGCGTGCGGGTCGCTCACCGTGGCGGGTACAAGGCCTGCAGGTCGCTCAGGTAGACATCGCCTGCGAGGCCGCCCTGTGGCCCGGTGACCAGCAAGTCGAGGAAGCTCAGGGTGAGCGGCAGCCGCGCACCAGCCGGCACCCGTGCCTCGACAAGCCGCCAGCCGTGGTAGGTGACGGCCGCGGGATAGAAGGTATCCAGCGCCCCGTTGACCTCGATGTACGCCTCCGCGAGGGTCAGCGCGCCGGGGGCAAGCGGGCTGGCCGGGGTGCCCCCGGTGCCCTTGATCCAGATGCCGATCTCGTCTGGCGCCCGGCCGTCAGCCGCGGCGCTGATCGTCACGCCATGGCCGGGCGACGGGTGGAAGATCAGCTGCGAGACGCCGCTTGCGGCGGGGATCGAGTAGCGCACGTCCAGTGAGCCCTTGTCTCCGGCCTGGGCGATCTGGGTGGCGGACACGCTCAGCTGCGCGGCCGCGCCGTTGGTCGGGGGCGAAAGCGCCCACACGCTCGCATCGGTCATCGGGTCGACGACCACGGCCGAGTGGCCGACCGCCACCGAGGCGGCCGCGCTGCGCCCGTCCGCCGTCGCGGTGACGGTGACGAGCCCCATGCCAGCCCTTGCCGCGGTGAACCGGCCCGCCGCGCTGAGCGTGCCGAGCCGGCCGGTGGACAGCGTCCAGGTGACGTCGCGGGGGGTTATCGTCAGCGCGGCGCCGTTCGCCGCCTTGCCGGATACGCTGAACTGCTGGGCGGCGCCGTTGTCGAGGTCCGGTTGCGCCGGGGAAACGGTCAGCGACCGCGGGCTGGCGATGACCGTGAGCGGCTCCCGGGTGACCGCGTGGCCCGCCTGGGCGATCAGCCAGCCGGAGCCGGCCTGGCGGCCCGCCGTGAGGTTGAGGTTGGCAGCGGTGCCGTTGCCGGTGGGGCTGCCGGTGATGGCGGCCAGGCCAGGCGGCACGACCGAGACATGGACGCCGGTGGCCGCCGGGTTGCCGGCGGCGTCGGTGGCGTATGTGCTGACCTGCTCGGTCGTGCCGGTCAGGACCGCCATCGGCTGGCCGTTGTTGACGACGGCGCGAACCGCGGCGGCCGGCTTGGTCTCGGTGGAGTAGAGGAACAGGCCGTTCGCCACCGGCCGCTGTGACCCGTCGGAGGGATGGTTGAGCACGCTGACGTGCGCCTGCCCGGGGAGCCTGGCGACCATCTCGGTAGAACCGCCCGAGTCGAGTTGAATCGCGTTGTACGCGCCCTGCGACAGCATCCACTGGGCGAACTGCGGCCGGGTGAGGCCTGCCTGGACCTGGCCCTCGCGGCCGTCGAAGACGACCATGATCGCGCGCGTGCCGTCCTTGCTGACGCCGATCCCGGTGACTGGATAGAGGACGTTGTTCTCCCCGCCGCCCTGCACGGCGACGGCCATCGCCCCGTTCCGCACGAGGTAGGCGCCCCCGCTGACCGCGGTACGGACCTGGCCGATGCCGTAAGGCGCTAGCGCGGTTGACACCGTGAGGGTGTCGCCCGGGTGTACCTGCTGCAGCCAGATAGAGTCGGCGGTGCCCCGCCGCGCGATCAGGTCTTGCTGTCCGGCGGCGAGGCGAGGCAGCGCGGTCTGGCTGGTCCGCACGCTGGTGATGGTGAGGACGCCGTTGTTGACGGTGCCGGCCGCGATCGTGGACGCTCCGATGGCGGCCGCGCCAAGGAACGGGGTCACCTCGGTGAGGCCGTTCTGGTCGGTCCGGTTGAGCGCGGCCAGCGCGTGGATGGTGCCGGTCGTCCTGTCGGTGACCGTGCCGCTGAACCTCTCGGTGCTCATCGTGATCTGCCCGTTGTTCAGCACCTCGAGGTCGGACGGCCGGGAGGGCACCGGGCTGGCCTCGAGCGTGCCGTTCAGCACGAGCATGCCGAGCGGCTGGCCGGTCGCGTGGATGGCGAAGAAGTCCGCGTTCACGCCGGCGACCGCGCCGGTCCTGGCCGCCATGGAGGAGATCGTCTCGTCGGACGGGTCGATGAGCTGGTCGCCGGCCTCGACCGCCCCGAAGCGGAGGTTCCGGCTGCCCAGGTCGATTTTCATGACCTGGGCCCGCTGCCCCCCGCCGGCCGTCTGGTACGCCTCGGTATGCCAGAGCGCGCCGCCGGTGATTGTCTGCGGACGGCTGGACCGCTCGCTGAGCACCCGCGGCCAGTAGAGCGGGGTGGGCGGCGGCGCAGCTGTGCTGACCATGCTCGTGGTGCCGGCCGCGTCGATCGCGCGGCTGGCCGCGACGGCATTGCCGCCGCAGGCGGCTGCCGCCGCGATCGATCCCGCCACACAGATTACGCCCAACATCGCGCGTCCCGGTGTCCGCATTGATCTTCTGCCCCTCGAATTGCCGCAGCCTCGCCATGAGCAAAAGAAGGCTAACAGAATCCAGCAGCCATATGTGGCTAGCCGTCCCGCTTGTTTTCAAGAATTCAACGGGGCCGACTGCCCGGCCAAGTTAATTTCCGGCGAATTTCCCAGGCCGGACATAGAAGCTGTTCGAGGCTCGAGTCGAACCTTATGTACACAACCGATATCGCTCTGACCACCGATTTTTCGCTGGCTGCCATTCTCCAAAGGGTTATCTGTCGACCACCCATCGTCCAGACCATAGTTCCTTACGCTCGCCACCGTGCTGATCGCCGGCCTGGCGCGCAGCTCCGCCAGCTGAGTGTTCAGAGGCGGAAGGCGGCGGTCATCGTGGTAGCTGACGCTGCCGAACGGAGCTTGGGCAGGCCGAGCAGTTGCTCCGTGGTGGCCAGCAGCGAGTAATGGTTGAAGAACGTCCCCGACTTAGCGCCGACCGGTGTACTCGGGCTGATCACGATCGTGGGCACACGGCAGCTGCGGTCGGTGGAACTGGTGTCGTCGCAGTCTTCAATCGGGTAACCGCCTGACCCTTCATCCCAGGTGATGAAGACGGCCGTGGTCCCGGCCCGGTACTCCTTGCTGTTCAGGATGGCAGGCAGGTGGCCGGCCAGCCAAGCGTCGCCTTGCGCGATGGTGCCGTCGTGCATGTCATCAATCAGGTTCGGCGTGACCAGGGAGAACGCTGGCAGGGCATTGCCGGCCAGATCGATGGCCAGCCGGCTGTAGGGAACGTCGCGGCTGGCGCACCCGGACAGCGACCGGTAGTAGACAGCGGGGTTGTGCCGTACGGCATATTCGCCGGAGTTGGACTTGTAGCAGTTGGACGGCATCGACTCCTCGTACGATTTCCAGGTCTCACCCTGCCCGAAGATGCTCGCCGCCGCGCTGTCGCAGACCACTGAGACGTTACAGTCCAGGTACGACAAGACTGGCAGGTCAGGCTGGGAGAGGCCGGAGGTGGCGGCGAGGTAGTTGGGGAGGCTGGGGTGCGTGGTGTTGTGGTAGTCGGTCGCCACCCCGCAGTCGGCAGCGAGGGAGTTGATGTACGGGGCCTGCGCCTGGTTGCCGATGATGTCGCTGTAACTGCGATTTTCCATCCAGATCCAGATGACATGCTGGTAGGCGCGGGGCGCGGTCGCTGTACCGCAGGGCCCTGAAGCGGCGGCCGCCGGGGACGGGGCCACCCCGGTCGCCGTGCCGATCGCCGCGGCCATGCTGGCCACTATCAGGAGCAGTCTGTTCCGCACAAACACCTCCGGGCAAGTACTGCATCCGCTCTAGGGCTTAGTGTGACTGCCGCGCGCAGCCGCATCCACAAACTCCGGGAGAACACCCGAGTCAGCTTGTCAGTCTCGGCGGGCGGCGCAGGCCCGGGTGCCGTTGCGTGAAGCCCGGGACTCCTTCGACAGCCTCGGCTTCACCCAGCTCGCCGAACGGGCCCGGCTGGAACTGCGGGCGGCCGGGGAATGGAGCAGCCGCGCCGCTACCGCCTGCCGGGGTCGCCGTGGCCGCTTAGGCCCAGTCGG
>CAZORE010000058.1:43765-44920 GCA_964581815.1 uncultured Streptosporangiaceae bacterium
GCAGCCGCGCCGCTACCGCCTGCCGGGGTCGCCGTGGCCGCTTAGGCCCAGTCGGCGGCGCACGACCTGGCGAGCCAGGTCCAGGACGGCAGGATTGTCGTGCAGGACGAAGTTGGCGTCGGCGGCCAGGATGATGCCGTTCAGCTCGAAGGCGAGCAGGATGGCGTCCTCGCCGTGAGGTAGCTGGTTCTGCTCGATGGCGGTGGCGGCGAAGCCGCGGATCAGGCCCGCGAACCCGGTCTGGAAGGCGGCGACGGCATCCTTGACCGGGCCGGGACGGGTGCCCATCTCCAGCGCCGCCCCGGAGAAGAAACATCCGCCGGGGAAGGTGCGGCGGCGCAGGTGCTCGAAGAAGGCCTCGCACACGGCCTCGAGCTGGGGCAGGCCGGCCGGGGCGGCCAGGGCGGGCTGAACCACTTCGTCGTCGAAGATGCGCCCGGCCTCTTCCACCGTAGCCAGCTGGAGTTCCTGCTTGGAGCCGAAGTGAGCGTACAGGCCGCTCTTGCTCATGCCGATCGCGGCGGCCAGGTTCCCGATCGACAGGCCCTCCAGGCCGTCGACGGTCGCCAGCGACACGGCGGCGCGCAAGATCGCACCGCGGGTGCGTTCCCCGTCGGCGCGCGGGCGGCGCGCAGCGCGAGTTTTCTGTTCGGCAGTCTCGGTCATCGTGTTGACAATATAGCACGACCGATCGTACTTTCTTAGTACGAACGGTCGTGCTAACTAAGCAAGGACGTCAGCAGGCTCCGGACGGCCGGGACGGCACCGGAACGAGAAAGGAAGAGTCATGACGGGAAAGGCAGTGATCAGTCTCAGTACTGGCCTGGAGGATTCGGAAAAGGTGACCGTGGCGTTCCTCGTCGCGGTCGGCGCCGCCGAGTCCGGGCGGCCGACCCTGATGTTCCAGACCAAGGAGGCCGTCCGGCTCGCGCTGGACGGGGTCGCGGCGGGCGTCGCTTGCGATGGCTGCCCTCCGCTGCAGGACCTGCTGGCCCGCTACGAGAAGGCCGGCGGCCAGTTCATGGTCTGCCCGGTCTGTTTCAACGCCAAGCGACTCGACGACGCCGGGCTGCTGCCCAATGCCGAGCTGGCGGGCACCGTCCAGATGTGGGAGTGGATCGGAGACGAAGGCGCGACCACCTTCAGTTACTGAGG
>CAZORE010000059.1:0-11858 GCA_964581815.1 uncultured Streptosporangiaceae bacterium
TCATGGTTGGCCCCGGCCCGCGACCACCGGCCCCGGCCCGTCATCACCGTCGCCGCAGCCTAAGCCACGGGGCACCTCGCCAGGCTGGCCGCCGCGGCCTCGCGGCCTCGCGCCCTCGCGGCTGAGCGATCGTCCGCCTCGGAGCGACTCCCCAGGCTTCCATAGGCCTGGTCTATGAAATCCGGTGATACTGGCATTAGTGCTTATGACTATCTGTGGTTACCGTGAAACGAGGGAAACCGCTCAGGAGGTGTCAGCCATGACCAGCTCAGTCGCCGAACTGCCAACCGTCACCGGCACCTGCCCAGGGCCGCTGTCCGCCGCTGTCCGCCGCGCGGTCCGCTCCGGGGGCTCGTGGCAGCAGACCGCGGATCGCGTGGTCGCCGCCCTCCGCGGCCAGTTGCCCGGGCCCGGCCTGCTGAGCCGCGGCCTGCTGAGCAGAGCGCAGCTCGCCGGCGACCCGAGCGGCTACCAGACGCACCTGGTGCACGACGAGCCCGACGGGTCGTTCTCCATCGTGGTCATGGTCTGGCTGCCCGGCCAGGCGACCCCGGTGCACGACCACCTGTCCTGGTGCTGTACCGCCGTCCTGCAGGGCACGGAGTACGAGGAGGTCTACGCGATCCGCGGTGACCATCTCGAGGTGGTCGCCCGCAACGCCAACCCGGCCGGCACGGTGAGCGGCTTCGCGCCCCCCGGCGACGTCCACCTGGTGCGGAACATCGGCGACTCGGTCGCGGTCTCCATGCACGTCTACGGCACTGACATCGCCCGGGTCGGCTCAAGCGTCCGCCGCGTCTACGACCTCCCGGTGCGCTAGACGATTGACTCCGAGGGGTTGTCAGTGGTCGTAGGCGATGAGCGGGCGGTGCACCGGTGGTCCGGGTTTGTCGTTGAGCCAGATCGCCGTGGATTGACTGGCTGTAGTGCTGCGGATTGCTGCCCCTGGATGAGTTCGCTGGCTGGATCAGGCGGGCGCCGTCGTCTGGAAGCTTGCCAGCCGCGGCGAGGAGCCCGGTTGCGCGTCAGGCCGCCGGCTCCAGCACTGTCAGGTCGTCCCGCGTGAGTCGGATGGCCCCCGCCGCGACGTTCGCCTCCAGGTGTGCCGGATCGCCGGTCCCCGGGATGGCGAGGACGTGTGCTCCCTGAGCGAGGGTCCATGCCAGCCGGATCTGCTCAGGTGCCGCCCCGTGGGCCCTGGCCACCGTCAGCAGCTCGTTGCCCTCCTCCGAGATCGTCGGATCCAGCGCGGCCCCTGATGCCCGGGCCCCGGCGATCGCGGAGAAGGGCACGAACGCGATCCCCGCCTGCCCACATTCGCGCAGTACCTCGGTGGCGCGGCGGTGCCCCAGGCCGAACCGGTTCTGCACGGCCGCCACCGGCGCGATCGCCCGTGCCTCGGCCAGTTGCGTCGACGTCACATCCGAGATCCCGAGGTGCCGGATCAGCCCGGCCTCCCGCAGCTTGGCCAGGGCGCCGAAGTGCTCGGCGATCGACTCCCACCGCATGTTGCGCAAGTACACCAAGTCCAGGTGGTCCCGGCCGAGCTGCCGCAGGTTCTCCTCGACGTCGCCGCGCAGCTGCTCCGGTCGCGCTGCGTCGGACCAAGCCCCGCTGCGGTCCCGGCGCGGACCGACCTTCGTGGCGACCAGCACCTCGTCGCCGAACGGCGTGAGCGCGGCGTTGATGATCTCGTTGGCCGAGCGCAGCGACGAGAAATAGAACGCGGCGGTGTCTACGTGGTTCACGCCGAGCTCGATGGCGCGGCGCACGACCGCGATCGAGGCGTCGCGGTCACGCGGTACCCCGCCGTGGAAGGCCATGGTGCCGGTCAAGCGCATCGCGCCGAAGCCAAGGCGGTGCACCGTGCGGTCGCCGAGCCGCCACGTACCCGAGTCCGCGGCGCGCGGGGAGCCGGCGACGTTGGAATGGGAGTTCACGGAAGTAGTCACAGGGACTTCTATCATTCTCTTCGGCCACGGGGTAATACTGCGTGCCGCCCGGCAAACTTCCGGTGGTCGAAGCGCGGCCAGCGCCCACCGAACCCGGTGTCGGAGCCGGTGCTGACGGCCACCAGGCTCATGGCGAAGTCGTCACCCGAGAACCGCTCACTGTCTCGTGAGCGGTTCTTCTTCTTTTTTGTCCGCGGACTTGCGTAACGATCCTCAGCGATATATCGTTGAGATGTCAAAGACGATCAAAGATCATTGAAAGAGGTGACGCGTCATGCGAGAAGAGCACCGACGCGGTATGCGAGACGAAGGCTGGGGTCCGTCGCCCCGGCCGGGCGGCCCCGAGTGGGGACCGCGGTCCGGGCGAGGCTCGGGCAGGTCCGGCGGAGAACGCGGCGAGCGCGGCCCGCGCGGCGAGTTCCGCGGGGAGCGTGGCGGTCCAGGCTGGGGTCCCGGCGGGCCGGGACGTCCCGGCGGCCCGGGCGGCCGCGGCTGGGGCCGGGATGGCGGGGGCATCCCCCCGTTCGGTCCTCCCGGCGGGCCCTTCGGCCCGGGTGACCACCCGTTCGGGCGCCACGGTTTCGGCCGGGGCACGCGAGCACGCAAGGGCGACGTCCGCGCGGCCATCCTCGACCTGTTCGCCGAGGAAGAGGGCCGGGCGTGGAACGGCTACCAGCTGATCCAGGAGATCCCGGCGCGCACGGACGGCGCGTGGCGGCCAAGTGCGGGGTCGGTGTACCCGGCGCTGCAGCTACTCGAGGACGAGGGCCTGATCGCGCCGCAGGGCACCGGCCGCCGGCGCGTCTACACGCTCACCGACAAGGGCCGCGGCTACGTCGAGGCTCACGCGGATGAGCTCCGTTCCTCCTGGGACGCCGCCGCCGGGATGACCGACGACGACGCCATCGAGTTCAGGAACCTGATCCGCCAGGTCATGATGGCGGTCATGGAGGTACGGCGGGCGGGCTCCGCGGAGCAGGTCGCCCAGGCGCGGGCCGTGCTCGCGCAGGCGCGCAAGTCGCTCTACCTGATCCTGGCCGCGGACGAGCCCGTTACGGACACGCCGGCGGAAACCCCGGCCGACACGGAGCCGCAGGACACGCAAGAGCCCGGCGAGTGAAGGGCCGGTGCCTGGGCCCGCTGTCCAGGTCACCGGCCCGGTCACCCTCGCGAACCCCGCCTCGGGGGCGCGAGGGTGACCGGTTAGGTTCACCTATCCCGCTGTCTTGTCGATGACCGCGGGCGTCCACGGCCATTTTCCCGGCGGCGTCGATTGCCTGGGTCCGGGGAGTTCGGGTTCTTGCTAGCGACGCTGGTCGCGCCGGTCAGCCATCGTTATCAGGGAAATGCCTCGGCGGCGCGACGGTTTCCCGTTACCGGGAATGATCATTCTGGCACTGGCCGGGCTTGAGCATGTGCCGGGCGACCCTGTCCTTATCCTCAAGGTAATCGGTGAGCTGCTTCTGCTTTCCCTCACCCGGACCGCGTTCGGCGTTATGGTGGCGGCCCGGATTACGCGGATACACGCATTCACGGCGCTGCGTAGATGCTGGTAATGCCGCTGTTCTTCCGGTCTGGCGCGCTCTACCCGCTCCGCGCGCGGCCCGCCTGGCTGGCCGTCGTCACCCGGTTCGACCCGATCACCCACACGCGGTGTATCCCGTGCGGCACACGGACTTCAGTCAGCCGAATATCTCGCCGGCCGCGAACGCGGCGCTGTCCCCGGCGCTCACCGGGGGGCGGGCTGGCGATCCCCGTGGGCCCGTCGCCCGGCATCGTCGCTGACGAGTGCGGTCATGCTCAGGATGGGATGCGCGCGAGTTCCAACGCACTGAGTAAGGACGGATACGCAGCGTTTCCATGAATCTACGCAATGAGACCAGATGAAAAGGGCGACGCCGGGTGGCTACGGGGGCAAACCACCCGGCGTCGCTATCATCGGCGCCCCGACGGGGGCCCGGAGCGCCGGCAGTGGTGCCCTGACGGGGGACCAGAGCACCGATATGAATGGTACACGGCCAACCCCCTGTATGTGTCAAGACCTAATGACAACAAATCTCGTAACGCCATTCTTGCCACATGCCTACCGCCTCGCGGCACTGCAACCGCAACCAAGTCCGGCCCTCGTGACCGGCGGTTTTGCCGTGCGTGCCCACAGGGGCGGGCGGTCAAGACGGGCGTGCGCGCCGGCCGCTAGCGGTCGTCGTCGGCGGGATCGGGCCGGGCCGGAAGGTTCGTGCGGTGCTCAAGGAAGCCCCGTGTGTTGTCCGGCTCCCGCCCGCCGTTGGCGAAGATGACAGCAATGTAAGGAATGAGGATCGCGCCGACGGCCGGGATAAGCACCAGCCAGCCCAGGTGGTTGGCGAACATGATGACCGCCACGGCGAAGCACAGCGTCCTGATGCCCATCATGATCAGGTACCGCTGCTGCCGGTACCTGATGTCCTCGGACATCGGCCGGCGCGCCTGGGTGACTAGGTGCACCTGATGCCCGCGTGCGTGGCCCATCCTCATCCTTCAAATCTAGCTCGGTTCCGCAAGCCCTCCTACACAGTAGCCCCGGCGACGTAAGCAGCCGCGGGCGGGCGGGGGCGCCCCCCGAGGGATTAACTCGCCTGGCTCACCGACGACATGTTGAATGCCTCAACGCGCAGCGGCGGCATGGCCGCGCGGTTGAAGTAGTCGCCCCACTCCCGCGGCAGGGTTCGCTCCGTGGCGCCCGTCTCGAGCACGCGCGACAGCATGCCAACGGGGGACTCGTTGAACCGGAAGTTGTTCACCACGCCGGTGACCTCGCCTTCCTCGACCAGGTACACGCCGTCCCTGGTGAGGCCGGTCATCAGCAGCGTCTGGGGATCCACCAGCCGGATGTACCAGAGGCAAGTGAGCAGCAGGCCGCGCTTGGTCGACGCGATCATCTGCTCCAGCGACGCCGACGCCCCCGGCGCGGCCAGGATCAGGTTGTCGACCGCCGGCGAGGCCGGCAGGCCGGCCAGGCGCGCCGAGTAACGGCTGCTGTGCAGCGCGGAGAGCACGCCCGCGGACAGCCACGTCGCGCGCGGCGACGGCAGGCCGTTGTCGAAGACGGAGGAGTCACGGCCGGAGGCGTGCGCCACCGAGAACGGCGCGCACTCGAGCCCCGGGTAGCCCGGGTCGCTGAACAGGTCCAGCGGCATCGCGGACAGGCGTTCCCCGACCCGCGTACCGCCGCCCTGCTTCGAGAACACCGTCCGTCCCTCGGCCGCGTCCCGTGCCCCCGCGGACCAGTACAGATAGATCAGCATGTCGGAGACGGCGGTCGGCGGCAGCAGCGTCTCGTAGCGCCCGGCGGGCAGCTCGAGCCGTCGGGACTGCCAGCCCAGCCGCTCCGCGAGCCCGGCGTCGAGCGCCGCCACGTCCACGTCGCTGAAGTCGCGCGTCGCCGCGCCGTCCCAGGCGGAGCGGGACAGGTCGGCGGACTTGGCGTTCAGCTCGAGCCGCCCGGCCGGCTGGTCGTAGCGCGCCCGCACGCCCGCGGACGTGCCAAGGAAGGTCGACGTCACCCCGTGCTCGGCGAACCCGTACAGCTTGCGCCCCGCGGCCTCCGCGCCGCGCAGCGTCTCACCGAGCTGCGCGGCGAAGGAACGGAAGACGCTGAAGTCGGTGCCGCTGGCGGGCGCCGACCAGGACCCTTCATCCGAACGGAAGGCGGCGGTCCCCGTCACCAGGTCCGTCGCGTCATCGGCGGCCGACGCCTCGGCGGCCGCCTTCTCCGCTTCCCGCACGATGTCCTCCACCTGCCCGGGGGTGACGCCGGAGCGGGCGACCATGCCGACGCCGGCGGTGCCGTCGGCCCGGCGGTCGACCGAGATCACGGTGAGGGAGCGCGACGCGGCGACCCCGTTGGTGGTGAGGGTGTTGCCCGCCCAGCGCAGGTTGGCCGTTGACGACTCATCGGCGATCGCGATGGTCTCGCTGCCCCGGCTGGCCGCCGCGAGCGCCCGCTCGACGGTGTCCTGCGGTGTCGTGCTGGCCGGCTCGGTTCCGGGCCAAGGGTTCGCGCTCACTTATTTGCCTTCCTCGGCCGTGTTGAGTACCCGCACCTGCCGGAACAGCGCGGCCGGCGCGCCGTGGCTCACCGGGGCGACCTGTCCGGGCTGGCCCTTGCCGCAGTTGAAGGCACCGCCGAGCACGTAGGTCTGCGGGCCGCCCACCGCCTCCATCGAGTTCCAGAAGTCCGTCGTCGTCGCCTGGTAGGCGACGTCCCGCAGCTGGCCGTCCAGGCGGCCGTTCCTGATACGGAAGAACCGCTGGCCGGTGAACTGGAAGTTGTACCGCTGCATGTCGATCGACCAGGACTTGTCGCCGAGTATGTAGATGCCGTCGGTCACGCCCGCGATGAGCTCCGCGGTGTCCGGCCCGCCCGCCGCCGCCTCAAGCGAGACGTTGGCCATGCGCTGCAGTGGCATGTGCCCCGGGGAGTCGGCGAACGCGCAGCCGTTGGACCGGCCGAAGCTCTTGAGCTGCGCCATCCGCCGGTCAAGCTGGTACCCGACGAGGACGCCGCCGGAGATCAGCCGCCAGGACTGGCCGGCCACCCCCTCGTCGTCGTAGCCGACGGTGGCGAGCCCGTGGACCGCCGTGCGGTCGGCGGTCACGTTCATCACGGGGGACCCGTACTGCAGCGAGCCGAGCTTGTCGATGGTGGCGAACGAGGTGCCGGCGTAAGCGGCCTCGTAGCCGAGCGCCCGGTCAAGCTCGGTGGCGTGACCGATCGACTCATGGATCGTCAGCCACAGGTTGGACGGGTCGATCACCAGGTCATAGCGGCCGGCCTCGACGGACGGCGCGGTGAGCTTGGCGGCGAGCAGCTCGGGCAGCTCGGCGAGCTCGCCGGGGAAGTCCCACCCCGTCCCGGTGAGGTACTCCCAGCCCCGGCCGGCCGGCGGCGCGAGGGTGCGCATGTCGTCGAACCCGGTCTCGGTAACCGCCGTCGCGGTCAGCTCCGGGTGCAGCCGCACCCGCTGCTGCGTCGTGGTCGTCGACCCGTCGGTGTAGAACTTGCACTCCTTGACCTGGTACACCGACGCGTCGGCGTGGCTGACCGCCGGGTGCGCGAGCAGCCCGGCGGACCAGCCGGCCAGCAGCTCGGTCTTCTCCCGCGGCGAGACGGTGAACGGGTCGGTCTCATAACTGGACACCCAGGTCACATCCCCGTAGGCGGGCTCGGGCGCGAGCTCGATCCGCTCGGTGTTCATCGCCGCGGCCACCTTGGCGACCTCGAAGGCGTGCCGCGCCGCGTCCCGTGCCGCCTCCGGTGTCAGGTCGACCGAGGCGGCGAACCCCCACGTCCCGTCGACGACCACCCGGACGGCCAGCCCGCTGTCGTCGGCGTCGGACAGCGACTCGAGCTTCCCGTCGGACAGCGCGATCCGCTGCCCGCGCACCCGCTCGAGCCGGAAGTCGGCATGGTCCGCGCCGAGGGTCCGCGCGGCGTCAAGCGCGGCATCGGCGAGGTTCCGCAGCGGCAGCGCCGCGAACTCGGCGTCAATACGCCCGTCATGATCTCCCACGCTTCCAGAACCTATCCCACCCCCCTTTCCGCGGTCACCCAGGTAACCCTCAACTCAAAATCCCAGCGAGCGATCGCCTGACCCGAGGCCGCCATCCTCAGCCCGCTCATCCGCTTCGCCTTGTCCCACCTGACACAACAGAAAAAGATTGGGGGTACTTTGCCCCCAAAAACGGGCACTAAGTACCCCCAATACCTAAAGCGCTCCATCGGGGCTCGGCGTGAACCCTTCCTGGCCAGGAAGGGTTGTGGTGTCGTGCAGGGTTTTTGGCGTGATAGCACTAAGGCGCCCGCACGATCACGCGGTTCAAGGGCTGCATGGCATTCGCTTTCTAGAGGTTTTCTACAACACCCGGCCACGATCTTCGTGCCGGGCGGCATCGAAGCGGCGGACGGGTTGCGGGAGGGTGAAGTGGCGCTCGTGAGTGGCGGGCGGCGGGACGGTACGCTCGGCTGTCGAGCTGACGGACTGGTTGGAGGGTGAGCGTGGGACGTTCCGTGCTGGTGACCGGGGGGAACCGGGGGATCGGGCTGGCGATCGCGCGGCGGCTGGCCGCGGACGGGGACAGCGTCACCGTCACCTCGCGGTCCGGCGCGCTCGTCGAGGGCCTGTCGGTGGTCACCTGCGACGTGCGGGACGCCGCGTCGGTGGATGCCGCGTTCACCGCCGTCGAGCAGGAACAGGGACCGGTGGAGGTGCTCGTCGCCAACGCGGGCATCACCCAGGACCAGTTGCTCGCGCTGATGAAGGAGGACGCCTTCACGGACGTCCTCGACACGAACCTGACCGGCGCCTACCGGGTGGCCAAGCGCGCCGTGCGCGGCATGATGAAGATGCGCCGCGGCCGGATGATCTTTATCTCCTCGGTGGTCGGGCTGTACGGCTCCGGTGGCCAGGCCAACTACGCCGCGTCCAAGTCCGGCATGGTCGGGCTCGCCCGTTCGCTGGCCCGCGAGCTCGGCTCACGCGGGATCACCGCCAACGTGGTGGCGCCCGGGTTCGTGGAAAGCGACATGACCGCGGTCCTGTCGGAGGACCGCAAGGCACAGATCATCGGCGCGGTGCCGCTCGGCCGGTACGCGTCGGCGGACGAGGTGGCCGGCGCGGTCGCCTTCCTCGCTGGCCCGGACGCGGGATACGTCACCGGCGCGGTGATCCCGGTCGACGGCGGCCTCGGCATGGGTCATTAGGGAGACAATCATGGGCATACTCGACGGCAAGCGGATCCTGGTGACGGGCGTCCTCACCGACGCCTCCATCGCCTTCCACGTGGCGCGCGTGGCGCAGGAACAAGGCGCGACCGTGGTGCTCACCGCGTTCCCCCGGCCGACCCTGGTGGCGCGGATAGCCAAGCGGCTGCCGCGGCCGGCGCCGGTGATCGAGCTCGACGTCACGAGCACCGAGCAACTCGACTCGCTCAAGGACCGCGTCAAGGAGCACGTGGACGGCCTCGACGGCGTCGTGCACTCGATCGGTAACGCGCCGCAGAGTGCGCTTGGCGGCAACTTCCTCGCCACCCCGTGGGAGGACGTCGCGAAGGCCGTGCACGTCTCGACGTTCAGCCTCAAGTCCCTCGCCATGGCGGCGCTGCCGCTGATGCCGGACGGCGGCAGCGTGGTCGGCCTCGACTTCGACGCCTCGGTCGCCTGGCCCGGCTATGACTGGATGGGCGTGGCCAAGGCCGGGCTCGAGTCCTGCGCCCGTTACCTGGCCCGCGACCTCGGCCCCTACAAGGTAAGGGTCAACCTGGTGGCGGCCGGCCCGCTCAAGACGATGGCGGCCAAGTCCATACCCGGCTTCGAGAAGTTCGAGGACGTATGGGCGCAGCGCGCGCCGCTCGGCTGGGACAACGCCAACCCGGACGCGGCGGCGCGGGCCTGCGCGGCGCTGCTTTCCGACTGGTTCCCCGCCACCACCGGGGAGATCGTGCACGTCGACGGGGGCGTGCACGCGGTCGGCGTCTGATCGCCATCAGCGATTTCCTTGCGAAGCGGCCGGTTGGTCCCGATACTGCATTCCATGGGAGGTTCTGCGGCCGAGACGCCTGCCTCGCCCGGTGAACCGCCGGTACCCGGCCTGCGCGCCTCTGATGCCGAGCGGGAGCAGGTGGTGTCCCGGCTCAGGGATGAGTTCATCGCGGGCCGCCTGTCGCACGAGACGTTCCTGCACCGGATGCACGTGGTGCTCGAATCCAGGCGGCTGGCGGACCTGCCGCCTGTGCTTGCCGACCTGCCCGTCCAGCCGGCGCCCCGCTCCCTGGCCGGCTGGCTGCGCGGTGCCTGGTCCACGATGACCGGAGGGCTCAGGCCGGCCCCGCGGGCCGCGGGGGCCGCGCCGGGGGGCCGGGCCGGCACCCGGACCGGCGCCCCGTCCCGCCCGCCCGGCCGGGCGCTGACCACGAGCATGCGCAGCGCCGCGTCCGACCGGGCGCAGCCGATCCCCCTGCAGTTCCCGCGCGGCGGCGGCGACCAGTTCAGCATCGGCCGGGACGCGAGCTGCGACCTGGCGATCCCCGACATGACCGTCTCCCGTCGGCACGCACAGCTGGAACGGACCAAGGACGGCTGGCTGATCACCGACCTGGAGTCGACCAACGGCACCCGGGTGAACGGCTGGCGGGTGCGCGGCAAGGTGCCGGTCCGGGCCGGCGACGTGGTGAGCTTCGGCAACCTGGAGACGGTCTTCTGGCGGGGAGACGATCCCGTGCCGCTCCAGGGAGGCGACCCGCCGATGCCCTCCGGCCATGGCGGCGGCCTCACCCCTGTCTAGGCGCTTGCCCGGCCGTCGGCGGCGGGAGTTCGCTGGCCCGGCGATTCGCTAAAGTCTTAGGGTGACCACAGTTCTGCTCGTCCGCCACGGCCTGACCGCGACGACGGGACAGCTGCTGACGGGCTGGACGCCGGGGGTCGAGCTTGACGAGCGCGGCCGGGCCCAGGCGAAGGCGCTGGGTGAGCGGCTTGCCTCGGTGCCGCTCGACGCGATCGTCACCAGCCCGCTTGACCGCTGCCGTCAGACCGTCGATGAGATCGTCGCCGCGCGCGGCGACGATGTCCGGCCGGGTGAGGCCGCGCAGGCGGCCGAGCCGGTCGTCGAGGAGCGGGTCGGGGAGTGCCGGTACGGTGACTGGACCGGCCGGCGACTTGACGACCTGGCCAAGGACCCGCTCTGGCCGGTGGTGCAGGCGCACCCGAGCGCCGTCCGCTTCCCGGGCGCCGCGGGCGAGAGCATGCTCGACATGCAGCACAGGGCCGTGTCCGCCGTCCGGGAGTGGAACGAGCGGCTCGGCAAGGCCGCGACGTACCTGATCTGCTCGCACGGCGACGTCATCAAGGCGATCGTGGCCGACAGCCTCGGGCTCCACCTGGACCAGTGCCAGCGCATCGTCGCCGACCCTTGCTCGCTCACCGTGATCCGCTACACGCCGCTGCGGCCGTTCCTGCTCCGGCTGAATGACACGGGCGGCGGCGTCGACGACCTGCTGCCGCCCCCGCCCGCGCCCGCCGGGGAACCGCCCGCCGAGACTCAGCCGGAGCAGGAACCGGCCGCGCAGGCGGGCACCGGCCGGCCGGGCGGCGACACCCTCAGCCGCGAGAGCGATGCCGTCATCGGCGGCCGCGCGGGTAGTACAGGAGCGGTTGCCTCCGCGAGAGCTGACCCCGCGGGCCCGGCCCAGGTCGCGGACAACGACCACGGCGCGGAAGGATAGGACTATGCCGGTCTTTTACTATGACCCGCCGGACAGGTTCGTGGCCGGCTCCGTTGGGCAGCCGGGTGACCGGACGTTCTACCTGCAGGCGACCTCGGTCGGCCGGGTGACCAGCGTGGTCTTGGAGAAATTCCAGGTGAGCCTGCTCGCCGAGCGCATCGACGAGCTGCTCGACGAGGTGCTGCGGCGCACCGGCGACGAGACGGAGATCCCGCAGACCGCGCCGCCCGGGCTGCGTGACGACGGCCCGCTCGACCTGCCGCTGACCGAGGACTTCCGGGTCGGCGCCATCGCGCTCGCCTGGGACAGCGACGGCGACCGGGTGGTCATCGAGGCGCAGGAGGAGAGCGATGCCCCGGTCGAGCCGCTGTCGGACGACATCCCAGCCGACGGCCCTGGCGTACTGCGGGTCAGGATCACCCCGAGCGCGGCCCGGGCGTTCGCGCAGCGCGCGCTCAACCTCGTGGCGGCGGGCCGCCCGCCGTGCCCGCTGTGCGGCCTGCCGCTTGACGCGAGCGGTCACGTCTGCCCGCGGCAGAACGGTCACCGGGCCGCCCGTGCCTGACAACGCCAATGTCTGACAACGCCAATGCCTGAAAACACAGGGGCCTGTGACGCCGACGACCTGCCCGAAGGGGAACGTGAGGC
>CAZORE010000059.1:11958-30906 GCA_964581815.1 uncultured Streptosporangiaceae bacterium
CTGAAAACACAGGGGCCTGTGACGCCGACGACCTGCCCGAAGGGGAACGTGAGGCGCTCGAGCTGCTGACGCGCGGCGCGCTCACCGTGGAGGGCCGCCTGGTCGACGCCTCCAACGCGACGCTGTTCTGCACGGTCAAGTCCCACGGCACCGTGGCGAACTGCGTGTACAAGCCGGTCGCGGGCGAGCGCCCGCTGTGGGATTTCCCGCGCGGCACCCTGGCCGGCCGTGAGGTCGCCGCCTACGTCGTCAGCCGGGCGGCCGGCTGGAACTTCGTCCCGCCGACGGTCATGCGCGACGGGCCGTTCGGCCCCGGCATGTGCCAGCTGTGGATCGACCTGGACGAGAGCGTCGACCTGATCGCGCTCGCCCGCCGCACGGACTACCAGCCGCTACGGGAGATGGCGGTCTTCGACGCGGTGATCAACAACGCCGACCGGAAGATCGGTCACCTGCTTCCCGTCGCCGACGGTCACCTGTACGGCTGCGACCACGGGATCTGCTTCGCCGAGGAGTACAAGCTGCGGACGGTGCTGTGGCAGTGGCGCGGTGAGCCGCTGCCCGAGCGCGCCGTCGAGGCCCTGCGACGGCTGTCGGCAAGCCTGGCGGACGGCTGGCTCGCCGAGGAGCTCAGCTCGCACCTGACGCGCGCCGAGGTCAAGGCCACGAGGACTCGCATCGACCTGCTGATCGCCAGCCGCGTGCACCCGCTGCCGCCTGAGGACTGGCCCGCCGTTCCCTGGCCCCCCTATTAGCGGCTAAAAGCCGCCGTCGCCCTGGTCGCCGCGACGGCGGAGGTACCGCTCGAACTCGCGGGCGATCGCGTCGCCGGATGCCTCGGGCAGGTCGGTGGCGTCCTTGGCCTCTTCGAGGGTCCGCACGTACTCGGCCACATCGGAGTCCTGCTGTGCGAGCTCGTCCACGCCGCGCTCCCACGCGCGGGCCTCTTCGGGCAGGTCCGCCAGCGGCAGCGAGACGTCGAGCACGTCCTCCACGGACCGCAGCAGCGCCAGGGTCACCTTGGGCGAGGGCGACTGGGCGACGTAGTGCGGCACGGACGCCCACAGCGAGATCGTGGCGATGTTGGCCGTCGCGCACATATAGGCGAGCACCCCGACGATGCCGGCGGCTCCCTTGTACTCGTTCGGCTCCGAGCCCACGTGGCGCAGCAGGGCCGGCTCGGACCCGCTGACCTGGACCGGCACCGGCCGGGTGTGCGGGGAGTCGGCGAGCAGCGCGCCGATCAGGATGACCGTCTCGACGCTGAGCTCGGTCAGGCCGCTGATGAGCTCGTCGGTGAAGCCGCGCCAGCGCATGTTCGGCTCTACGCCGTGGACCAGCACGATGTCGCGGGCGAGCCCGGTGTCCGCCGCGCGGGCCAGGGACAGGCGCGTGGTCGGCCAGACAAGCCGCTCGGTCTTACCCGCGACTACCTCGATCACTGGCCGGTTGACCTGGAAGTCGTAAAAGTCATCGGGGTCGATCGCGGCGATCGGAGTGGACTCCCACGCGATGCCCAGGTGGTTGACGACACCGCTCGCGGCTTCCGCCGCGTCGTTCCACCCTTCGAACGCGGCGATTGCCACCGGGTTGACGAGCGGGCCATCGACGTCGCTGAACTTGATGACTTCACCTCCGCTATTGCCGCGGGCTTAAGCCCGTGACTACAGCCTACGTCTCCACGCGGACCGGCCGTGTGACCTGTGGCAGGCACAGTTTCGCGCCGGCTCTTTTGTCTTCAGGCCACTAAAGGGGCTACACTCAGGAAACCTATGAGCAGGCTTGTAATTGATGAAGCAACTGAGCGTTCTGTCGCCCTGAGGGGTGCGCTGGCCGAGCGTATCGTGATCGCCGACGGCGCCATGGGCACGATGCTCCAGGCCTACGACCTGACGGCCGAGGACTTCGACGGCCACGATGGCTGCAACGAGGTGCTGAACGTCACCCGGCCGGACGTGGTCCGCGCCGTCCACCACGCCTACCTGGCGGCCGGGGCGGACTGCGTCACCACCAACACCTTCGGCGCGAACTTCGGCAACCTCAGCGAGTACGGCATACCCGAGCGCATCGGCGAGCTGTCGCAGGCGGGAGCGGCGCTCGCCCGCGAGGTCGCGGACGGCTTCACCGCCGCCGATGGGCGCCCGCGCTGGGTGCTCGGCTCCATCGGGCCCGGCACCAAGCTGCCCACCCTCGGCCACGTCACCTTCCGCGAGCTGCGCGACTCCTACTATGAGAACGCGGCGGGCCTGCTGCGCGGCGGCGCCGACGCGCTGATTATCGAGACCTGCCCGGACCTGCTCCAGGCGAAGGCGGCGATCATCGGCGCCAAGCGCGCCTTGACCGACATCGCGCCGGCGGCGGTCGTCATCGCGTCGCTGACCATCGAGACGACCGGCACCATGCTGGTCGGCACCGAGATCGGCGCGGCGCTCACCGCCCTCGCGCCGCTCGGCATCGACGTGATCGGCCTCAACTGCGCCACCGGGCCCGACCTGATGAGCGAGCACCTGCGTTACCTGTCCGCCAACTCGCCGATCCCGATCTCCTGCGAGCCGAACGCCGGGCTGCCGCAGCTCACCGCCGACGGCGCCTATTACCCGCTCACCCCCGTCGAGTTGGCCGACGCCCACGAGCGGTTCACCACCGAGTTCGGCCTCTCCCTGGTCGGCGGCTGCTGCGGCACCACGCCCGAGCACGTCGCGCTGCTCGTCGAGCGCCTTGGCGTCACCCCGGCGCGGCCGCACGGGCTCGCCCCGGCGACGCGGTCACCCCGGCCGGAGCCGGGCGTCGCGTCGCTGTACAGCCACGTGCCGTTCCGGCAGGACACCGCGTTCCTCGCGATCGGGGAGCGGACCAACGCCAACGGGTCGAGGGCGTTCCGCGATGCGCTGCTGGCCGGCGACTGGTCCGGCTGCGTCGACATCGCCCGCTCGCAGACGCGCGACGGCGCGCACCTGCTCGACGTCTGCATCGACTACGTCGGCCGGGACGGCGTCGCGGACATGCGCGAGATCGCGGGGCGGCTCGCCACCGCGGCGACGCTGCCGCTCGTACTCGACTCGACCGAGCCCCCGGTCATCGAGGCGGGCCTTGAGCTCATCGGCGGCCGTGCCGTGGTCAACTCGGTCAACTACGAGGACGGCGACGGCCCGCAGTCGCGGATCGCCCGGCTGATGCCGCTGATCCGCGAGCACGGCGCGGCGGTGGTCGCGCTGACCATCGACGAGCGCGGCCAGGCCCGCACCGCCGAATGGAAGGTCGAGGTGGCCGAGCGGCTGATCCGCGACCTCACCGTGAACTACGGGATGAACGAGCAGGACATCATCGTCGACTGCCTCACCTTCCCGATCGCGACCGGCCAGGAGGAGACCAGGCGGGACGCCATCGAGACCATCGGGGCGATCGCCGAGCTCAAGCGCCGCCACCCCGACGTGCAGACGACCCTCGGTGTCTCGAATGTCTCGTTCGGGCTCAAGCCGGCCGCGCGCCAGGTGCTCAACTCGGTGTTCCTCGCCGAGTGCGTGAAGGCCGGGCTCGACTCGGCCATCGTGTCCCCGTCGAAGATCGTCCCGCTGGCGCGGATCCCCGACGAGCAGCGCGAGGTGGCCCTGGACCTGGTCTACGACAGGCGGCGGCCCGGCTACGACCCCTTGTCCCGGATGCTCGACCTGTTCGAGGGCGTGGACGTGGTCTCCGCGAAGGCGTCACGGGCCGCCGAACTCGCCGCGCTGCCGCTTGAGGAGCGGCTGAAGCGGCGGATCATCGACGGCGAGCGGAAGGGACTTGACGACGACCTCGCCGCCGCCCTGACGGAGCGGCCCGCCCTGGGAATAGTCAACGACCTCCTGCTCGACGGCATGAAGACGGTGGGCGAGCTGTTCGGCTCCGGGCAGATGCAGCTGCCGTTCGTGTTGCAGTCAGCGGAGGTCATGAAGGCCGCGGTCGGCTACCTCGAACCGCACATGGAGAAGAGCGCGGACGGCGGGCGCGGCACGATCGTGCTCGCGACGGTCAGGGGCGACGTGCACGACATCGGCAAGAACCTGGTCGACATCATCTTGTCCAACAACGGCTACGACGTGGTGAACATCGGCATCAAGCAGCCGATCTCCGCGATCATCACCGCGGCGGAAGAGCACAACGCCGACGTTATCGGCATGTCGGGGCTGCTGGTGAAGTCGACGGTCGTGATGCGCGACAACCTGGCCGAGCTGAACGACCGCGGCCTGGCCGAGCGCTGGCCGGTGCTGCTCGGCGGCGCCGCGCTCACCCGCGCCTACGTCGAGCAGGACCTGGCCGAGCTGTTCGCCGGCGAGGTCCGCTACGCCCGCGACGCCTTCGAGGGCCTGCGGCTGATGGACGCCGCGATCGGCGTCAAGCGCGGCGTCCCCGGCGCCGCGCTGCCCGCCCTGCGCCAGCGCCGCGTCAAGCCGGCGGCCACCGCGACCGCGCCAGGCTCACCAGGCGACCCGGGCGCGGCCGTGCCCGCGGCCCCGGCCCGGCGGACGGTGAGCGCCGACAACCCCGTCCCCGACCCGCCGTTCTGGGGCACCCGCATCGTCAAGGGGATACCGCTCGCCGAGTACGCGGCCTACCTGGACGAGCGGGCCACGTTCATGGGCCAGTGGGGCCTCAAGCCGTCGCGTGCGGCCGGCGGCCCCAGCTACGAGGAACTCGTCGAGTCGGAGGGGCGGCCGCGGCTGCGGATGTGGCTGGAACGGGCGCAGACCGAGGGCCTGCTCCAGGCCGCCGTGGTCTACGGGTACTTCCGCTGCGTGAGCGAGGGCGACGACCTGATCGTCCTCGGCGAGGACGGCGGGCCGCTCGAGCGGTTCACCTTCCCCCGGCAGCAGCGCGACGAGCGGCTGTGCCTGGCCGACTTCTTCCGGCCCCGCGAATCGGGCGAGACCGACGTGGTGGCCTTCCAGCTCGCCACCATGGGCTCCGCCGTGTCGGGTGCCACCGCCGAGCTGTTCGCGGGCAACGCCTACCGCGAGTACCTGGAGCTGCACGGCCTGTCGGTCCAGCTCACCGAGGCCCTCGCGGAGTACTGGCACGCGCGGGTGCGCGAGGAACTTGGCATCGCCAGCGAGGACCCGGCCGACCTCGACGGCTTCTTCAGCGTCAAGTACCAGGGCGCGCGCTACTCGATCGGCTACCCCGCCTGCCCGGACCTGGCCGACCGGGCCAAGATCGCGCGGCTGCTTGAGCCCGAGCGCATCGGCGTCGAGCTGTCGGAGGAGATGCAGCTGCACCCCGAGCAGTCCACCGACGCCATCGTCATCCACCACCCCGCCGCCCGCTACTTCAGCGTCTGACGCGCCGGGACCGGGGCGCATCACCCCGTATCGCCGCTGGGCCGGGCGCGAACACGACGTGAAAGTGACTTTGGTGTCGCTATAGCTGCACCAAAGTCCCATTCACGCACTGCGCCTCGCGCGTTCACTGAGGATAACAGCAAGAGGCGCGGACAGCACGACAATCCGGCGTGCGCCGTGCGCCATCATGGAGGGGCCGCGCAGCGAGCGCGCAGACCACAGTCGGCTTGGGAGAGTATGACGTGACCGATCGGCTCGAAGCCGTCCTGTTCGACATGGACGGCCTGCTGGTGGACACCGAGCCGCTGTGGTTCGAGACCGAGACCGAGGTCATGGCGCGCCTCGGCGCCCCGTGGACCAAGGAGGACCAGGAGCGCCTGCTCGGCGGCTCGATGGAGCACACGGTCGGCTACCTGCTGTCCAAGGCCACCAGGCCCGCGCCGCCGGCCGAGGTCGCCCGCTGGATGACGGACGGCATGCTCCGCCGCGCCGGCGACGGCCGCGTCACCGTCCGCCCTGGCGTCCATGAGCTCATAGCGGAAGTCGCCGCGGCCGGCCTCCCCTATGCCCTGGTCACCGGATCACAGCGCGAGTTCACCGACGCGGTACTTGGGAGCACCGGCCTCAGCTTCACCGCAACGGTCACCGGCGACGACGTAACCAGGCCCAAGCCGGACCCCGAGCCCTACCTGCTAGCCGCCAAGCTCCTGGACGCCGCCCCAGAGCGCTGCGTGGCCCTCGAGGATTCCCCCAGCGGCGTAGCCTCCGCCACCGGCGCGGGCTGCCTGGTCATCGCGGTTCCCTCCCTCCTGCCCATCCCGGCGGCCCCGGGCCGCCTGGTAGTGCCGTCCCTCAGCGACATTTCACTGGCGACCTTGCGGACCCTAGCGGCCTGACCTGCGCAAAGGCAATCGTTCACCCGCGCGACAGGCCGCCCGCGTTCCGAACACCACTCGAGATATGTCACGATTGGAGGGAGCACCAGGGAGGCGTGAATATGAGCTACGACAGCATCCCTTGGCTCGCGCTGGCCGCGGCGCTGACCGCCCTCGGCCTCGTGCTGAGCTACCTCACCTTCCAGCGCCGTGGCCTGCGCCCGGCGCTCATGGGGGTCGCCCTGTCGCTGCTGCCGACGGCCGCCTACCTGACCGGGGCCATCGAGATGCTCTGGAAGGTCGGCGTCGCGATCGGGCAGTTCGCCACCGGCTTCGTGTTCTCCCCGGAGAAGTGGGCGGGCATCGGCCTTACCGGGCTCGCCATCGCGCTGTTCCTGGCCGCGGGCGGCCGGCAGCGGCGCAAGGCCGCGCGGGAGGCCCGCCGGGCCGCCAAGGCGGAGCGGGCGCAGGAGCGGACCGCGGCGGGCGGCCAGGCCGGCCGGGCCGGACTCGCCGCGCCCGACCCGACGCGGGCGCTGGCCACGACCAGGGAAACCCGCGCGGGCAAGGACCCGGTCCCCGCCGACCGCGCGCCGGCGACGCGGCCGGCCAAGGCCGCGCGCCAGGCCGCGCCGCCCGTCGATGACGACATGAAGGACATCGAGGACATCCTCCGCAAGCGCGGCATCTGACGCCGCGGTCGTCGTCCTGCGGTGACCCCAGTTCCGAGCCATTAAATGGCTCAGGTGTTCTTATTTTCCTTTTGAGCTCGGTGCCGCGATCTCCCCGTTGACCCGGCTCGGCGCCGTGCATTGCTCTGGTGTTCTCATCGTCCGCGTGACGTCGGAGCCGCCATCTTCCGTTAGCCGCCCCGATCTGTCGCACTGCTCGGGTGTTTCTTTCCCGCTTGACCTCCGCCGTCTCGACCACCCCACTTATAGAACAAGATTTCAAAAAAGATCGATTAAGAGTATCTTCACATTCGGATTTCTTTATTTGGTAAAGAAATAGTTAGTTATCGGTAAATAGTTAACTGTTACATCATTTGTCCCACACATCACGGGCATGTTGCCGATATCGCGAAACAAGCACGTTTTTCATCACAATCAAGCCACAGCGCAGTAATTGGTCTGGATTCGTTCGTTGGTAACGCAGAATCTCTCGGTAGGCGGTGATCGCTGCGGGGTCGCTCACTAGCCGCCTGGGCTCGTCAAGTTGGCGCAACACCAAGAGGAACGTCCACATGCCTACGTCAAGATCCCAGAGGCGCGCCGCGGCGTCGTCATCGCCGACGAGGCCGACGAGCACCTCACCTTCGGCAGGCGTCGGCACGGGCCGATTGCGACACTGCCCGACCTGGCCGAGCGTACGGTCACGATCGGCAGCGCCGGCAAGATGTTCAGCGTCACGGGCCCGAAGGTGTAGAATTTCCTGTTTCCTACCGTTTCGGCGGGATCACGAAAACGCAACACTTCGTGATGAGACGGTTGACCTGGCACGACTCATGCCTAAGGTGATGAAACGCGGATGCCTCGGGCAACCCCTGGGGGTCACGCAGGCATGTCGTAGCCCGTGCATCACAGCTGCACCCGCTGCCCATGAAGGAGGCTTTCTCTAGTGTCGTTGTCTGGCGGAGAACTTGAGGTTGTCGCCAGCGGGTCGCCCGCTCCGACTGAACCCCTCGGCGACGTCAAGGCGATCGAGGGCCGCTCCCTGTGGCAGATCGCGTGGCGGCGCCTCAGGAAAGACAAGGTCTCGATGGCGGGCGGCATCATCTGCCTCCTGCTCGTCCTCGTCGCGGTGTTCGCCTCAGAGCTGAGCGCGCTGTACGGCCACGACTGGAAGACGCAGAGCCCGAACCTGCTCGACCAAACGACGACGATGCCCGTCGGCCCGTTCGGCGGAGCCAGCGCTAGTCACTGGCTCGGTATCACGCCGGTGCTCGGCCAGGATGTCTTCGCGGGACTCCTCTTCGGCGCCCGGACCTCGCTGATCATCTCGTCGCTGGCGACGCTGCTGTCGCTGGTGCTCGGCGTCTCGCTTGGCCTCATCGCGGGCTACTCCCGCGGCTGGCGCGACTCGCTGATCGCCCGCACGTTCGACATGCTGCTGGCGTTCCCCACGCTGCTGTTCTCGATCGCGCTGCTGAGCGTGTTCTCGATCGTGCCGTCGTTCCTCGGGCTGACCGGGGTCCCGCTGCGCTTCGCCGTGATCATCTTCGTCCTCGGGTTCTTCGGCTTCCCCTACATCGGCCGGATCGTGCGCGGCCAGGTGCTCGCGCTGCGCGAGAAGGAGTTCGTCGACGCCGCGCGAAGCCTCGGCGCGTCGAACTTCCGCATCATGACGCGCGAGATCATGCCCAACCTCGTCGGCCCGATCCTCGTGTACACCACCTTGACGATTCCCAATTACATGCTCGGTGAGGCCGGGCTGTCGTTCCTGGGTGTCGGCGTGTCGTACCCGACCGCGTCCTGGGGCCAGATGCTCAGCGACGCCGGCAACTACTTCGAGATCGACCCGACCTACCTCGTCGCTCCGGGCGCCACGATCTTCCTCGCGGTCATGGCGTTCAACCTCTTCGGCGACGGATTGCGCGACGCCCTCGATCCGAAGTCCACCCGATGAGCCCGGCGACCTGGCCCCGGCTCGTCCACGAATCTCGCCGCGGCGCAAGCCCCGGGAGCAGTCCGGCAGCACGTCGGCATGGCCGTCGCCGCAAGGCTCGGCCAGGAACCACACACAATCAGGAGAAGAGTGGAGTGCAGCTAATGAAACGGCACCCCATGGTGTCCGCCGCGATCGGCCTCGCCGCCGCAGCCATCGTGATCAGTGGCTGCAGCAGCAGCCCGTCCACGAGCTCGACACCAGGCGGCGGCAGCAGCAGCGCGACCGGCGGCGGCAGCAGCGCGGCCAGCGGCGGCACCGCTGCGTACAACGCCGCGGCCGACAACATCGTGAACCCATCGACGAAGACCGGCGGCACGCTCCAGCTGCTCGCGGGGTCGGACTGCGACTCGTGGGACCCGCAGCGCACCTACTACGGCTGGTGCTGGAACATGCAGCGCCTGATGACCCGTTCGCTCATCGGCTACTCGGTGCTCAACGGGACGAAGTTCACGCTCGCACCCGACCTGGCCACCGACATGGGCACCCACAACGCCGACTACAGCCAGTGGACCTACACGCTGAAGCCGGGCCTCAAGTTCAGCAACGGCGCGCCGATCACGCCGATGGACGTCAAGTACGGCGTCGAGCGCCTGTGGGCGACCGACGTCATCAACGGTGGCCCGTCATCGTACTTCACTTCGGGCATCAAGGCACCGAAGAACTACGCGGGTCCGTACAAGGACGGTGACAACAACGTCGGGATCACTACGACCGCGACCACCATCACCTTCAACCTGACGGGCCCGAACGCCGACTTCGACTACCTGATGGCGATGGCCGCGTCGGCCCCGGTGCCGAACAAGACCGAGGGTGGCGCGGGCTTCACCGGCGCGAACTACACCAAGCACCCGGTGTCGTCCGGCCCGTTCATGATCCAGTCGTACACGCCGAACAAGAGCATCGTCTTCGTCCGCAACCCCGACTGGTCGCAGGCCACCGACACGATCCGGCACCCGCTGGTGAACGAGGTCGACCTCACGATTGACACCGACCCGGTCGACATCGACAAGAAGCTCGCGGCGGGCACCGCCGACGCCAGGGCTGACACCGGCGTGGCGGCCGAGTTCCAGGCGCAGATCCTGAGCAACCCGACGCTCAAGGCCCAAGCCGACGACCCGGTTGCGGCGGCCACCAGGTACATGGCGGTCATCCCGTCCGTGATCCCGAACCTGCACTGCCGCCTCGCGATCTTCTACGCGTTTGACAAGGCCGGCTTCATCCGGGCTTACGGTGGTACGGTGGCCGGCGACCCGGCCGGCGGCATGGCGCCTCCCGGCATCTCGGGCTACAGCGCCAGCTTCAACCCGTTCCCGTCGGGCGCGGACAACACCGGTGACGACGTGAAGGCCAAGGCCGAACTCGCCGCGTGCGGCCAGCCGAACGGCTTCAGCACCAAGTTCGCCTACGGAACGCCGAGCACTCGTGCCGCCGCGGCGTTCGCGGTTGAGCAAGCGGCCCTGGCCAAGGTCGGCATTCAAATTACCGCCGACACCCACGACAGCGCGTCGTACTACAGCACCTTCATCGGCTCGCCGCAGAACCTCAAGAACCAGGGCATCGGCATTGCCCTGGCCGGCTGGGGTGCTGACTTCCCGACCGGCGTCGGCTTCTTCCAGTCGATCACCAACGGCAACGCGATCCTGCCGACCGGTAACTCGAACTACGCGAGCCTGAACGACCCGACGGTCAACAAGGTTCTCGACGAGGCCCCGGCCGGCAAGGCCACCGAGGCCGACTGGGAGAGCCTGAACAACGCCATTGCGCAAAGCGGAACGTACCTGCCGGTCCTCTACGAGAAGACCCTGTACTACCGCAACCCGCAGATGACGAACGTGACCAGCGACAACGCCCTCGCATTCGGCATCTACGACTTCGTCAACGTGGGCGTCACCAGCTAATCAGCCGACGTCCTAGGGCGAAAGGAAGGTAAGGCGCTTCGTGGTGGGCCCGGTGCTCCGGGCCCACCACGAGCGTCCACCAGCACATGATCCGGTTCATCATCCGCAGAAGCCTCGGCGCCCTCGTGGTGCTGATCGTCGTGAGCTTCATCACGTTCGTGATCTTCCAGCTCGCGCCGTTCCTGTCGCACACCTCGCCGGTCTACTACTACACCGGCAAGATCGCGTTCAAGCCGGGCTCGTTGCAGCTCAAGTTGCTCGAGCACAAGTTCGGCTTCGACCTGCCGTGGTACCAGCAGTACTGGCACTGGATGCACGGCATCCTCTTCGGTCAGTCGCTGACCGACGGCAGCTCGAACGTGTACTGCTCCGCGCCGTGCTTCGGCTACTCGTTCGTGCAGAACACGGCCGTCGGCTCGCTGATCTGGCAGGCATTGCCGGTGAGCCTGAGCCTGGCGGTCGGCGCCGGGGCGCTGTGGCTGTTCGGCGGCGTGTTCATCGGCACCTTGTCCGGCCTGTACCCCGGATCGATCCTCGACCGCATCGGCATGACGCTGGCGCTCGGCGGCGTGTCGCTGCCGATCTTCTTCACCGGCCCCGTGCTGCTGCTGATCTTCGAGTACCAGCTGAAATGGCTGAAAAACCCCGCGTACGCGAGCCTCACAAGCAATCCGGCGCAGTGGCTCGAGAGCATGATCCTGCCCTGGATCGCGCTCGCGTTCCTCTTCGCGGCCCTCTACGCCCGGCTCACCCGCGCGAGCATGCTCGAGACGATGGGTGAGGACTTCATCCGCACCGCTCGCGCGAAGGGCCTGCCGCGGCGCGTCGTCGTCGTGCGGCACGGCCTGCGCGCCGCGCTGACGCCGATCGTCACCATCTTCGGCATCGACCTCGGCCAGTTGATCGGCAGCACCATCATCACCGAGACGGTCTTCAACCTGCGTGGCCTCGGCTGGCTGTCGGTGACGTCGATCCGGCAGAACGACCTGCCGGTGATCATGGGCGTCACGCTGGTTGCCGCCTTGGCCCTCGTCCTCTCCAACCTGGTCGTCGACATCCTCTACGCGTTCGTCGACCCGCGCGTGCGCCTGACCTGACGACCAACCGAGAAGAGAACTGGTTATGCAACCGCAACCGGCCATCGACGTGCACCTCGAGACCGAGGCACCGTCGGCGTTCCTGTCCGTGCGCGACCTGCGCGTGCACTTCCGCACCGGCGACGGCCTGGTCAAGGCGGTCGACGGACTGTCGTTCGACCTCGAGCGCGGCCAGATCCTCGGCATCGTCGGCGAGTCGGGCTCGGGCAAGTCGGTGACGAGCCAGGCCATCCTCGGCCTGCACAAGGGCTCGTCGGCGGAGGTCTCCGGCGAGATCTGGTTCGAAGGCAGGGAACTCGTCCGCATGAGCGAAGGCGACATGCGGCCGTTGCGCGGCAGCGAGATGGCGATGATCTTCCAGGATCCGCTGTCGGCGCTGCACCCGTTCTACACCGTCGGCTGGCAGATCGTCGAGGGGTACCGGGAGCACAACAAGGTGAGCAAGGCCGTCGCGCGCAAGCGCGCGGTCGAGATGCTGGACCGGGTCGGCATCCCCAACCCCGACAAGCGCTTCGACGACTACCCGCACCAGTTCTCTGGCGGCATGCGCCAGCGCGCGATGATCGCGATGGCCCTCGTGAACGACCCGAAGCTGCTCATCGCCGACGAGCCCACGACCGCGCTCGACGTGACGGTCCAGGCGCAGATCCTCGAGCTGATGAAAGAGCTGCAGGGCGAGTTCAACTCGGCGATCATCCTCATCACGCACGACCTGGGCGTCGTGGCCGAGACGTGCGAGAGCGTCGTCGTCATGTACGGCGGGCAGTGCGTCGAGCAGGGCTCGGTCGACGACATCTTCTACAAGCCGCAGATGCCCTACACCTGGGGCCTGCTCGGCTCGATGCCGCGCATGGACCGCACCCGGCAAGCGCGGCTCACCCCGATCCCGGGCACGCCGCCGTCGCTGATCCAGGTGCCGCGCGGCTGTGTGTTCCACCCGCGCTGCCGCTTCCGCGACCGGGTCGGGGAGGCGTGCACGACGGTGCACCCCGACCTCGAGGAAGTCGACACCACCGGCCACCGCGCGCGCTGCCACATCGAAAAGCACCAGCGCAGCCAGATCTTCACCGACGAGATCGCGCCTACCCTCTAGCTAGGAGAACCGACGAATGAGCACGACTGCGCGAACGGAAGCCGAAGCGGACGGCATGCACCCCGCCGCGGCCCGTCCCGATGCCCTGCTCGCGGTCAACGACCTCAAGAAGCACTTCCCGATCCGCCAGGGCATCTTGATCCAGCGGCAGGTCGGCGCGGTGCGGGCCGTCGACGGCGTCTCGTTCTCGGTCGGCCGCGGTGAGACGCTTGGCCTCGTCGGCGAATCGGGGTGCGGCAAGTCGACGGCGGCCCGCGTCGTGGCGAAGCTGCTCGAGCCCACGGCCGGCTCGGTCATGTTCGAGGGCCAGGACATCGCCAAGTACTCGGGCTCGCGCCTGCGCGCGCTGCGCACCGACATCCAGATGATCTTCCAGGATCCCTACTCGTCGCTGAATCCGCGGCACACGATCGGCACGATCGTCGGCGCGCCGTTCCGCATCCAGAAGGCCAAGACCGAAAACGGCGTCAAGGCCGAGGTGCAGGGCCTCATGGAACGCGTCGGCCTCAACCCCGAGCACTACAACCGCTATCCGCACGAGTTCTCGGGCGGGCAGCGGCAGCGGATCGGCATCGCCCGGGCCATCGCGCTCAAGCCGAAACTGATCGTCTGCGACGAGCCGGTGTCCGCGCTCGACGTGTCGGTGCAGGCCCAGGTCGTCAACCTGCTCGAAGACCTGCAGAACGACTTCAACCTCACCTACATCTTCGTGGCGCATGACCTGTCGGTGGTGCGCCACATCTCCGACCGCGTCGCCGTGATGTACCTCGGCAAGATCATGGAACTCGCCGACCGCGACGTCCTCTACTCGACGCCGATGCACCCCTACACGCACGCGCTCATGTCGGCCGTGCCGGTGCCAGATCCCGAGAAGGAGTCGCGTCGCGAGCGCATCCTGCTCGTCGGTGACCTGCCGAGCCCGATCAACCCGCCCACCGGGTGCGTGTTCCACACGCGCTGCCCGAAGTACCGCCAGATTCTCAGCGAGACGGACAAGCAGCAGTGCCGTGACGCCGTGCCGCTGCTCGAGCTCAAGGCGGACGACCACTTCGTCGCGTGCCACTTCCCGCAGGTGCGGGCCGACATCGCGGCCGCGGTCGACATCGGCGTCACGGCCAAAGAGGTCTCGGTCGAGCAAGCCGAGGAGGCCGTGGAGGCCGTGGCCGCGGCCGAAGAGGCCTTGGCCGAGGCGCCCCCGGCACCGGAGGATCGCCCCGAAGCCTAGGGTCGACCTGTGCCGTCTGAAGCTGATCGTCGCGTCATCGCGATGTGGGCGGCGCCGCGCTCGCGCTCAACTGCCTTCTTCCGGTACATGCTGGAGCATGGCGGCCTCATCGCGCTCCACGAGCCGTTCGACAACATCGCCGACCACGGGTCAACCATGGTGAACGGGCACCCGGTAGCTGATCCCGCGGAGCTGATCACCACGCTGCGCGGCCTCGCCGGGACCGGATGCGTGTTCTTCAAGGAAACCACCGACCGCCGCCACCATGCGGTGCTTGCCGACCGGCGGTTCCTCGCCGAGGTCACGCACACGTTCCTCATCCGCGCGCCTGCCGAGATCGCCGCGTCCTGCTACGCGCTCCAAGGCCAGAGACTGACCCTGCCTGAGATCGGGCTTGAGCACGCTTACGATCTTTACCAGGCCATTCTTGCGGCCGACGGCAATCACCCGGTCGTCGTGGACTCGGACGACCTGATCGCCGACCCGGGCGCGACCGTGGCGGCCTACTGCGCCGCCGTCGGCATCCCGTTCATCAGGTCGGCCTTGCACTGGGCACCCGGTGACCGCGATGAGTGGCGGCCGAGCGCGCGCTGGCACGTACGGGTGAGCGAGAGCACCGGGTTCACGCCGTCTCCCACCAGCTATGAGACCACCACCGCCAACAACGCGATGCTGGCCCGGTACAGCGCACACCACGAGCCCTTCTACCACGCGCTCCGCGCCCGCAAGATCGCGATCTCCTAGCTAACGCCCGCCGCCGAAGTGCCGCCCGCTGCCGTGGTCATCGACAAGTCGGGTTCTTCGCATCCCTGGTGATTCCGGGTGTGGCCACCTTCGTCACCGACATGGCCTTAACCTGTTCGGCGACGGGCTGCGGGACGCGCCAGGCCCGCGCGCCCGCTGCCCCGCCCCGGCGGTCAGGAAAGGAAACGCGCCGCTTATGAAACGAGGCAGAACCCTTGCCGTCTCGGCAGGCGCGGTCACCCTCGCCGCGCTAACCCTCGCGGCCTGCACGAGCGGCAGCACCAGCAGCGGCACGGGCGCCACGGGCGCCGGCAGCGGCAGCGGCAGCCCGTCGAGCCCGGCCGCCGGCGGCGCCGCGGCATTCAACGCCGGCCTCACGGGCGTGGTGAACCCGTCAAGTGCCAAGACCAACGGCACACTGTCGTTCGCGCTGAGCGGCACGCCGGACTCGCTTGACCCCGGCAACATGTACGACAACTGGACCTGGGACTTCAGCCGGCTGTACGCGACGCCGCTGATGACGTACCAGTCGGCACCAGGCGCCGCGGGCAACATGCTCGTGCCGGGTCTGGCGACCGCCCCGGGCACGGCCAGCGCGAACGGCCTGACGTGGACCTACCACATCAAGCCGGGCCTGAAGTTCTCCGACGGCGAGCCGATCACCTCCCAGGACGTGAAGTACGCGGTCGAGCGCACCTACGACCGGTCTGTGCTCGACAACGGCCCGAACTACTTCCAGGTCCTGCTCGGCGACCCGAAGTACCCCGGCCCGTCCAAGGACCCGAAGGGCGGCCTGACCTCGGTCACCACGCCGGACCCGACCACCATTGAGTTCCACCTGAGGGCGCCGTTCCCGGACTTCAACTACGTGGCCGCGATCCCGCAGACCGCACCGGTGCCGCAAGACAAGGACACCGGCGCCAGCTATCAGCTCGACCCGGTCTCCAGCGGCCCGTACATGTTCCAGAGCTACTCGCTGAACACCCGCGCCGTCCTCGTCGACAACCCGAACTGGGTGCCGCAGGAGGACCCGCAGGCCAAGCAGCTGGTCAGCAAGATCACGCTCACCATGAACGTGAACGCGGATGACATCGACAACCGGCTGCTGGCCGGCGACCTCGACGTCGACGCGGCCGGCTCTGGCATGCAGGCGGCGGCGCGGGCGAAGATCCTGTCCAGCCCGACGCTGATGAAGTCGGCGGATGACGCGCTCGGCAACCGCCTGTGGTTCATCTACCTGAACACTCAGGTGGCCCCGCTGACCAACGTCGACTGCCGCCAGGCGATCGAGTACGCGGCGAACAAGACCGGCCTGCAGGCCGCGCTCGGCGGCCCGTACGCGGGCGGCTCGGTCGCCAGCACGATGCTGCTGCCCGGCATGCCTGGCTACACGTCGTTCGACGACTACAAGGCGCTGTCCCAGCCGGCCGGCGCCGTCACCGACGCGAAGACGGCGCTCGCCAAGTGCGGCCAGCCGAACGGCTTCACGGTCGGCGTGGCCTACCACAGCGACCAGCCGGAGGAGGTGCGGGGGGCGCAGGCACTGCAGGCGGCCCTCGCCAAGGTGGGCATCACGGTGCAGCTGAACGGCTACCCGTCGGGCGGTTACTACAGCGACTTCGCCGGGTCGCCGAACTACGTGCACACGCACGACCTCGGCATTGACTTCGGCGGCTGGTCGCCAGCATGGCCGGACGGCTACGGCATGCTCGATGAGCTGGTCAACGGGAACACCATCGTTCCCGCGGGCAACACCAACGTGAGCGAGGAGAACAACCCGCAGGTCAACGCGCTGTTCGCGGACGCGGCCAAGCCGGGTACCTCGACCGCGCAGCAGGCCGCGGACTACGGCCAGATCGACAAGCTGGTGATGGGCGACGCGGTCATCCTGCCCGAGGTCTACGGCAAGAGCCTGCTGTACAGGGGCTCTGACCTGACCAACGTGTACGCATACGCGCCGTTCGGCATGTACAACTACGCCGTCCTCGGCAAGTCCAGCTAACACCGCCCGGCCTTACGAGTTCTCGGCGACGAACACGCGGGAGCCGAGCCACAGCAGCACGGCGGCGGTGCCGACCGCCACGCACAGCCCCTCGACCATGACCGCGTTCCAGTACTGACCCGCGTACGCCTCCCGCATGGCGTCGATCATGTAGCGGAACGGGCTGACCCGGGCGACCCCCTGCAGCCAGCCCGGCCCGAGCGTCATCGGCAGCATGATCCCGGACAGCAGGATCAGCGGCACCACCACCGAGTTGACCAGCGGCGCGAACGCGTCCTCGCTCTTGATCCGCAGCGCGGTGGCGTAGGACAGCGACGACAGCCCGACGGCGACGAGCACGAGGAAGACGTAGGACAGCAAGATCGCGGGGAGCGGCGCGCGCAGCCCGAACGCGACCCCGGCCAGGATCAGCACGGTCGACTGCACGATCAGCGTGACCACGTCACGCATCACCCGCCCGGTCAGCAGCGCTACCCGGGAGATGGGCGTCACCCGGTACCGCTCGATGATCCCGGCCCGCCACTCGGAAATGATCGCGAACCCGACGAACGTGGAGCCGAACAGGGCCAGCTGGATCAGCAGCCCGGGCACGAAGAACCGGTACGCCTCGGCCGTGCCGCCAGACCCCGACCCGCCGGACAGCGTGCCCGCCGGGAGCTTGGTGAGCAGCGGGCCGAACAGCGCCAGGTAGAGGATCGGCTGCAGCACCCCGACGATGATGAACGCCGGCACCCGCAGGATCAGCCGCTGCTGACGGCGGAAAACGAACAGCGTGTCGCTGATGAATGACATTTGCCCTTACCCCTTGCCCGCAGTGCCGGTTACCGTGCCGGCCGTGCCGCCCGCCGCGCCCGCGAGCGCGGGCTCGTCGTCCTTCTTGTCGCCCCCGGCACCGCCGGGGGAGTCGTCGCGCAGCGAGCGCCCGGTGAGCGTGAGGAACACGTCGTCGAGCGTCGGCCGGGACAGGCTGATCGCGCTCATCGTGATGCCCGCGGCGTCCAGCGTGCGCAGCAGCACCGGCAGCGCCTCCTCGCCGTGGTCCACGGTCAGCCGCAGCGTCCCGTCGGCCACCGTGATCTCCCGCACCACCGGCGCTTCCGCGAGCAGCGACCGCGCCGCCTGGGTGGCCCCGTGGTTAGGAACACCGTTGACCGACAGGGTCACGACGTCGCCGGAGACGCGCCGCTTGAGCTCATCCGGCGTGCCGACGGCCACGATCACCCCGTGGTCGATGACGAACAGACGGTCGCACAGCGCGTCCGCCTCATCCAGGTAGTGCGTGGTGAGGAACACCGTGGTGCCGAGGTCGGAACGCAGCCGCCTGATGTGCTCCCACATGTTCGACCGTGACTGCGGGTCGAGCCCGGTGGTGGGCTCGTCGAGGAACACGACCTGCGGCTGGTGCACCAGGCCGAGCGCGATCTCAAGCCGTCGCCGCTGCCCGCCGGACAGGGTCTTCACGTACCGCTGGTCGAGCCCGCCGAGGTCAAGCTGCTCGATGAGCGCGGCGGCCCGCCGCCTGGTTTCCGCCCGGCCCACCCGGTAGGCGGTGCCCTGGTCGAGCAACTCCTCGATGACCAGGCTGTTGTCGCTGGTCCCGCCCTGGGTCTGGCCGATCGCCTGCGGCACGAAGCCGATCCGCTTGCGCACCCCGAGCGGGTCGCGCAGCAGGTCGGCGCCCGCGACCGTGGCGGTGCCCGCCGTCGGCCGCAGCAGCGTGGTCAGCATGCGCAGGGTCGTCGTCTTGCCCGCGCCGTTCGGCCCGAGGAAACCGACGATCTCCCCGTCGTCCACGGCGAGGTCGACCCCGCGCACCGCGTGCACGGTGCGCTTTCGGCTGGTGAAGTCACGCGCGAGGCCCCTGGCCTCGATGATTGCCATCAGTACGGTTCCCCTCTGAAATGGCCGCCCGCGTCACCACGAGGGCGTGCCGGACCCTTGGTCATTATCGAGTAATATCTCAATCTATTTCAAGTACTATCGTGACTTGTCATCGCGCTGGCGCCGCCCCGCCTGCGCTGGCCGCGGC
>CAZORE010000059.1:31006-39212 GCA_964581815.1 uncultured Streptosporangiaceae bacterium
GGCCGCGGCATCCGGGCCGCGTTCTCCGGCCGCGACCTCGAAGGCCGTCCGGCCCGGCGGCGCGACCTCGAAGGACCCCTCGCCAAGCGGCATGACCCGCCCGGTGCCAAGGGCCGCCGGGGCATGGTCGCCGGACGCTGCGCCTTCCCGGCCCGCCCGCCCCAGCTCAGCGTCGAGCTCGTCGTGCCACGCGATCTCCGCCTCGACGGCCAGGATCGCACGCCGCATGACGGAGGCCGCGAGCATGTCAAGGAACCCCTTGGCCATGAGCTGCTTCCGGTCGGCCGCTATCTCCCTGGCGCCGATCGCCAGCATCTCCCGCCGCGCCCGCAGCGTTCGGCGCAGCTCCTCCGGATCCATCCCGTCGGCCGCGAACAGCAGCGCCACGCCGAGCGGATCGGGGCCGGACCCGAGCGGTCTGATCGCCTGCTCCCGCAGCGTGGTCAGCTCGAGCTGTCCCTCCGCGGTGATCGCGTAGACGGTCCGCTCCGGCCGGTTGCCGACCTTCTCGGTCCGTGCCGCCTCGACGAGCCCTTCGCGCTCCATGGCGCGCAGCTCCCGGTACAGGGCGCCGACCGACACCCCGCCCCACTCGCCCACGTTGGTCACGTCGGCGACCCGCCGGATGTGGTGCCCGTGCGACGGCCCGCTGCGCGCCAGCACCCCGAGCGCCATCAACCGCGTCAGATTCATGAGATTAGTATCATGAGAGTAATCTCATGCTGTCAAACGAATTTTCCCTTCATCGCCCAGCCGTCTCACCCGCGCTTCGTATAACAGCAAGAAGCGGGATGGCCCGACCGGCGGTGCTGGAGCCGCGTTCTGGCGCGCCGGAGGATGCGTTGCCTGGGCGCTACGCGTCGGCCGGGGCTGAGGCCTTGGCGGGGGCTGAGGCGGCCCCGGGCAGCGCGTGCTCCGGCAGGGGCGGGAGCGTCCCGCCGAACTCCGGGCACAGCGACTTGTGCCGGCACCAGTCGCACAGCCGTGACGGCCGTGGCCGCCAGTCCCCGGTTTCCCGCGCCCGGGATATCGCGGCCCATAGCGCTTCCAGCTTGCGCTCCGTTGCCCGCAGGTCGGCCTCGTCCGGTGAGTAGCGCAGCACCTCGCCGTCGCCGGACAGGTACATCAGCTGCAGCACTCGGGGGATCACCCCGCGCAGGCGCCAGATCACCAGCGCGTAGAACTTCATCTGGAACAGGGCACTCGCCTCGTATGCCTCGAGCGGCACCTTGCCCGTCTTGTAGTCGACGACCCGGATGTCGCCGGCCGGCGAGACGTCGAGCCGGTCGACGTAGCCGCGCAGCCGAAGCCCGGACGGCAACTCCGCCGCCACGTACCACTCGCGCTCCGCGGGCTCGAGCCGCCGCGGGTCCTCGAGCTTGAAATAGCCCGTCAGGGCCGCGTGCGCGTCCGCGATGAACCGGATGCGTTCCTCGTCGCCGTCGAGCAGCCCGGCTAGGCCGTCGTTTTCTTCGCACAGCCGCGCCCACTCCGGCTCCACCATGTCCGCCGCGGCGGCGGGCACCCGCTCGGCGGCGGGCCGGTCGAACAGCCGTTCAAGCACCGCGTGCACCAGCGTGCCCCGCGCCGTCGCCGGGGTGGGCGGCTCGGGGATGCGGTCGATGACCCGGAACCGGTACAGCAGCGGGCAGGTCATGAAGTCCGACGCCCGCGACGGCGACAGCGACGGCAAGCCGCCCGCCGGACCGGGCCCTTCGCCCGCGTCCAGGTCGTCAACCACGTTTTCGATGTCCACAACGCAACCGTAGGGCAGCGTGCCGACAGTTTCATCAGATTCGGCCCGGGCGGCCGCTGAGGCAAAGCTGTGAACTGGCTGCCAATAACCGCATCCAGCCCGCGGGGACTCGCGCTGTCGCCGGATGCACGTAGCATCGGTGGTGTGGCAAGTGGCCAGGAGGAGCAGTCGGACCGGCGCGGCCCGCAACAGCACGGCTTCGTCGTGGCGCGGCTGTTCGGGATACCCGTCTACGTATCGCCGTACTGGTTCATCATCGCCGGCGTCTTCATCATCATCTACGCCAACGACCTGTCCGCCTCGCTCAGCGGTGACATGCGGTACGTGGTGGCCGCCGCCTTCGTGGTGCTGCTCTACGTATCCGTCTTGGTGCACGAGCTGTCCCACTCGGTGGTGGCCAGGAGCTTCGGCCTGCCGGTGCGCCGCATCCTGCTCTATCCGCTCGGCGGCGTGTCCGAGATCGAACGGGAGGCGCCGACCCCCGGCCGCGAGTTCGCCGTCGCGGCCGCCGGGCCCGCGCTTTCCCTGGTACTCGGCGCCCTCGGCTGGGGCCTCGCCCAGGTCGCGCCGTACGGGGTGACGGGCGCGCTGATCAGGCAGCTGATGTTCGCGAACTTCGTGGTGGCCGGGTTCAACCTGCTGCCCGGCCTGCCGCTTGACGGCGGCCGGATGTTGCGCGCGGTCATCTGGAAGGTCACCGGCCGCCCGAACGCGGCCACCATCTCCGCCGCGTGGGTGGGCCGGGTCCTGGCGGTCGGGCTGCTCGCGATCCCGTTCTTCTCCGGCAGTCTGGCGGGCGGCGACCTGGTGAGCACCCTGTGGGTGGTCGTGATCGCCGCGTTCATGTGGACCGGCGCCACCCAGTCGATCAAGGCCACCAGGTTCCGCGAGCGACTGCCCGCCCTGCAGGCGCGCCGCCTGGCGCGCCGGGCCGTCTCCGTCCCGGCGAGCACCCCGCTCGCCGAGGCGGTCAGGCAGGCGGACGAGGCCGGCGCCCGCGCCATCGTCGTCGTCGACCACGACAACGCACCGCTCGGGATCGTCAACGAGGCCGCCGTCATGGCCACGCCGCCGCAGCGCAGGCCCTGGGTGGACACCGGGTCGATGGCCCGGACCATCGAGCCGAACATGGTGCTCAGCGCCGACCTGCAGGGCATGGCCCTGCTCGACGCCATCCGCCGCGCGCCCGCCACCGAGTACCTGCTGGTGGACCCGTCCGGCCAGGTGGTCGGCGTCCTCGCCGCCCGCGACCTGGACCAGGTATTCGCCGGCGTCTGAATCCCGCCGCCAGCCCGCGACTGAGTACTCTAAGCGCCGTGAAGGCGAGAACTCAGCGGGGCCCGTTCGCGGCCGGTGACCAGGTGCAGCTCACCGATCCCAAGGGCCGGATGCACCAGATAGTCCTCAGCGCCGGCGGTACGTTCCACACGCACCGGGGCTCGCTGAGCCACGACGACCTGATCGGCCGCCCGGAAGGCTCCGTGGTGACCGCGTCCAGCGGCACCGCGTACGTCGCCCTGCGCCCGCTGCTCGCCGACTACACCCTCGCCATGAAGCGCGGCGCCACGATCGTTTACCCCAAGGACGCGGCGCAGATCCTCGCCTACGCGGACGTGTTCCCTGGCGCCCGGGTGCTCGAGGCGGGCGCCGGCTCAGGCGCCCTGTCCTGCTGGCTCCTGCGCGCGATCGGGCCGGACGGTGAGCTGGTGTCCTTCGAGGCGCGCCCCGACTTCGCCGAGATCGCCAGGGAGAACGTCAGGAAGTACTTCGGCGAGGTCCCCGCCTGGTGGCGGCTGGTGACCGGCGAACTGTCCGCGGCGGTCGCCCTCGACCCGGCCGCCAGAACGAGTGCGGTCTACGCCCGCCTCCGCCACGCCGCCGAACTGGCGGACGAGGCCGAGGCGGCGGAAGACCCGGAAGCGCCGGAAGACCCGGAAGAAGCGGGAGAAGCCAGGGACCGCGCGCCCGGCCCGATGGCGGAGCCATCGGGCGCGCCCGCGTTCGACCGGGTGGTCCTGGACATGCTCGCCCCGTGGGAGAACGTCGCCGCGGCGGCGCGCGTGCTTATCCCCGGCGGGCTGATCTGCTGCTACGTGGCGACCACCACGCAGCTGTCGCGCGTGGTCGAGGAGCTTCGCGGGCACGGCGGGTTCTTCGAGCCCGCCGCGTGGGAGACGCTGTACCGGGGCTGGCACGTGGACGGCCTCGCGGTGCGGCCGGACCACCGGATGATCGCGCACACCGGGTTCCTCGTCACCGCCAGGCGCCTCGCCGCCGGGGTGACCGCGCCAGCCCGCCGCCGCCGCCCGGCCAAGGGCGCGCACCCGGAGGCGGCGCCTCCGGGCCTGCCCCAGGAGGCTCTCCTGCCCCAGGAAGCGGCGCAGGAGGGCCTGCAGGAGAGCGGTGAGTAACGCGGTGGTTACACGGGCGCGTACGCCAGATAAAAAACACGTTACGTGTTCGAAATATAACTCTGCGCTTACATTAGGCCTCTGGCCTGCGGTTTCACAAGAACGCACAACGACCGTAAGCAATCGAACACGCGCTGGGATGTTAGGAAAGAGCTTCAGGTAGGTAGGGTCTAGTTAGTTTCATACTCCCCGGGAGGAGGTGAGGGCCGTGGCAGCTAGGGACGAAAGTGGACGGGCTTCGCGGCACGAGGATGAGGTGAGTAGCCTTACCGCACAGATCTCCTTCCTCGATGAGGAGATCGCAGTGTTGCGTAGGCGCCTGGCCGATTCACCGCGTCAGGTCCGTCTTCTAGAGGAACGGCTCCGCGAGACAGAGGCGTCACTGACCTCGGTGACGTCACAGAATGAGCGCCTCGCAGCGACGCTGCGCGAGGCAAGAGACCAGATCGTCGCCCTCAAGGAAGAGGTCGACCGGCTGGCGCAGCCCCCGTCCGGCTTCGGCATCTTCCTGTCCGCACAAGAGGACGGCACCGCCGACGTGTTCACCGGCGGACGCAAGATGCGGGTCAACGTCAGCCCCAACGTCGACGTCGAAGAGCTCAAGCCCGGCCAGGAGGTCGTGCTCAACGAGGCGCTGAACGTCGTCATCGCCCAGTCCTACGAGACCGTGGGCGAGGTCGTGATGCTCAAGGAGGTGCTCGCCGACGGCGAGCGCGCCCTGGTCATCTCGCACGCCGACGAGGAGCGCATCGTCCGGCTCGCCAACCCGCTGCTCGACCAGGTGCTGCGGGCGGGCGACTCCCTGCTGCTCGAGCCGCGCTCCGGCTACGTCTACGAGCGCATACCCAAGGCCGAGGTCGAGGAGCTCATCCTCGAAGAGGTCCCCGACATCTCCTACCACGACATCGGCGGCCTCTCGTCGCAGATCGAGCAGATCCGCGACGCGGTCGAGCTGCCCTACCTGCACGCGGACCTGTTCCGCGAGCACCAGCTGCGCCCGCCGAAGGGCGTGCTGCTTTACGGCCCGCCCGGCTGCGGCAAGACGCTCATCGCCAAGGCGGTGGCGAACTCCCTGGCCAAGAAGGTGGCGGAGAAGGCGGCGGCGGAGGGCGACGGCAGCGCCAAGCCGGCGGAGGGCAAGTCCTTCTTCCTCAACATCAAGGGCCCCGAGCTGCTGAACAAGTACGTCGGCGAGACCGAGCGGCACATCCGGCTGGTGTTCCAGCGGGCCCGCGAGAAGGCCTCGGAAGGCATGCCGGTGATCGTGTTCTTCGACGAGATGGACTCGATCTTCCGCACCCGCGGCTCCGGCGTCTCCTCCGACGTGGAGAACACCATCGTCCCGCAGCTGCTGTCGGAGATCGACGGCGTTGAGGGCCTGGAGAACGTCATCGTCATCGGCGCCTCCAACCGCGAGGACATGATCGACCCGGCGATCCTGCGGCCAGGCCGCCTGGACGTCAAGATCAAGATCGAGCGGCCGGACGCCGAGGCGGCCGGGGACATCTTCTCCAAGTACATGGTCTCCGAGCTCCCGCTGCACCCCGACGACGTGAAGGAGCACGGCGGCTCGGTCAAGGCGACGGTGGAGGCGATGATCCAGCGGACCGTGGAGCGGATGTACTCCGAGTCCGAGGAGAACCGCTTCCTCGAGGTCACCTACGCCAACGGCGACAAGGAAGTCCTGTACTTCAAGGACTTCAACTCCGGCGCCATGATCGAGAACATCGTGGCCCGCGCCAAGAAGATGGCCATCAAGCAGTTCCTCGACACCGGCCAGAAGGGCATCCGCGTCGCGCACCTGCTCGCCGCCTGCGTGGACGAGTTCAGCGAGAACGAGGACCTGCCCAACACCACCAACCCCGACGACTGGGCGCGCATCTCCGGCAAGAAGGGCGAGCGCATCGTCTACATCAGGACCCTGATCTCCGGCAAGCAAGGCACCGAGGCAGGCCGCAGCATCGACACGGTCGCTAACACGGGCCAGTACCTCTGATCCGGTCCGGGCTTTTGACGACAGAACGCGAGGGAGTGATGCCGGCCGACAATGGCGTTGGTCGGCATTACGCTAAACAGCTATGAGCGTGCTGCGGGTGATGAGCACCGAGACCGAGTACGGCATCTCCGTACCGGGCCAGCCAGGTGCCAATGCGATGGTGACCTCGTCGCAAATCGTCAATGCCTACCAGGCGGCCACCGCCGCGCGGGCGCGCCGCGCCCGGTGGGACTTCGAGGAGGAGAACCCGCTGCGCGACGCGCGCGGCTTCGACCTGGCGCGGGAGTCGGCGGATTCCAGCCAGCTCACCGACGAGGACCTGGGGCTCGCCAACGTCATCCTGACCAACGGGGCGCGGCTCTACGTCGACCACGCCCACCCGGAGTACTCGGCGCCGGAGTGCACCAACCCGCTGTCCGTGGTGACCTGGGACAAGGCGGGCGAGCGGATCATGGCGGAGGCGGCGGCCAAGGCCGCCACCGTGCCCGGCTCGCACCCGATCAACCTGTACAAGAACAACACGGACAACAAGGGCGCCTCCTACGGCACGCACGAGAACTACCTCATGCGGCGCTCCACGCCGTTCGCGGACATCGTCAAGAACCTGACGCCGTTTTTCGTCACCCGGCAGGTCATCTGCGGGGCGGGCCGGGTCGGCATCGGCGCGGACGGCCGGGGCAGCGGCTTCCAGATCAGCCAGCGGGCCGACTTCTTCGAGGTCGAGGTCGGCCTGGAGACGACGCTCAAGCGGCCGATCATCAACACCCGCGACGAGCCGCACGCCGACCCGGAGAAGTACCGGCGGCTGCACGTGATCATCGGCGACGCGAACATGAGCGAGGTGGCCACCTACCTGAAGATGGGCACCACCGCGCTCGTCCTCGCGATGATCGAGGACAAGTTCTTCAGCCATGACCTGTCCCTCGAGACGCCGGTCGCCGACCTGCGCGCGATCTCGCACGACCCGTCGCTCAAGTACCTGGTGACGCTGCGGGACGGCAGGAAGATGACCGCGGTACAGCTGCAGACCGAGTACCTGGAGCTGGCCCGCAAGTACGTGGAGGACCGGCAGGGCGCGGATGCCGACCCGATGACCCGCGACGTGCTCGACCGCTGGGAGTCCGTGCTCACCCGGCTGGCCGACGATCCCATGCAGCTGTCCCGCGAGCTGGACTGGGTCGCCAAGCTTGAGCTGCTCGAGGGCTACCGCCGTCGGGACAACCTGGCCTGGGACGCGCCCAAGCTGCAGCTCTTCGACCTGCAGTACGCCGACGTACGGCAGGAGCGCGGCCTGTACAACCGGCTGGTGGAGCGGGGCCGCATGGTGCGGATGACCGATGAGAAGGCCATCGGCTGGGCGGTCGACAACCCGCCGGAGGACACCAGGGCGTACTTTCGCGGCCGGTGCCTGCGACAGTACGCGGACTCGGTGGCCGCCGCGTCCTGGGACTCAGTGATCTTCGACATCCCGGGCCGCGAGTCGCTGCAGCGGGTCCCCACGCTTGAGCCGCTGCGCGGCACGAAGGTGCACGTCGGCGACCTGCTCGACCGGTGCAAGACGGCGGCCGACCTGGTGGCGGCGCTCACCAATCAGGGGTAACCCGGCCAGCCAGAGGTAACGCCCGCGGGCCGGCCGGAAAAATCCGGAGGATTGGAAAGCAACATCCCTGGCGAGGATAACGTTGGAGCTGTCGAGGGGGCATGAGCCCCTAAGGGACGGAGGAACGGCAGATGGCGACGAAGGACACCGGGGGCCAGCGGCAGACGACGCGGCGGACCGAGGAGACCGAGGAGGACCAGGCCGCGGCCACTGAGGAGGTCAAGGAGCGGCACGAGAAGCTCTCCGACGACGTGGACTCGATCCTCGACGAGATCGACGAGGTGCTTGAGGAGAACGCCGAGGAGTTCGTCCGCTCGTACGTCCAGAAGGGCGGCCAGTAGCGGATCGTCCCGCGATCCACGTTAGCTATAGGCGAAAAAACCAGACCTACTTGCGAGTTCAGTCAGGCACTGAACGGACGGTAGTGTCTGCTCAAGGACAAC
>CAZORE010000059.1:39312-42314 GCA_964581815.1 uncultured Streptosporangiaceae bacterium
ACGACGATCGTCGCGGTCGCCTGCGAGCGCGGCGTGGTGATGGCCGGCGACCGGCGCGCGACCGCCGGGAACATGATCTCCAAGCGGGACGTGGAGAAGGTGTTCCGGGCCGATGAGTACTCGGCGATCGCGATGGCGGGCGTGGCGAGCGTGGGGCTCGAGTACATCCGCCTGTTCGGCGTCGAGCTTGAGCACTACGAGAAGATGGAAGGCCGCACCCTCTCCCTGGAGGGCAAGGCCAACCGGCTCGGCAAGATGATCCGCGACAACCTGATGCTCGCGATGCAGGGCCTGGCGATGGTCCCGCTGTTCGTCGGCTACGACGAGGAGTCCGGCACCGGCCGCATCTTCAGCTACGACGTGGCGGGCGGCCCGTACGAGGAGTACCGCTTCCACTCGATCGGCTCGGGCTCGATCTTCGCCAAGTCCGCGCTCAAGAAGTACTACTCCGAGGACATGCCCGTCACCGACGCGATCCTCGCCTGCGTGCAGTCGCTGTACGACGCGGCCGACGACGACTCCGCCACCGGCGGGCCTGACCTGACCAGGCGGATCTTCCCGGTGATCGCGACGATCACCGACGACGGCTTCCGGCGGCTCTCCGACGCCGAGTCGGCCGACTACGCCCAGCAGGTGATCGACGAGCGGATGCGCTTGCCTGACGGACCGAACGCCCCGCTGCGGGCGGCCAGCTAGCGGGCCGGGACGGCCTGCCCCCCGTTCCTCCGTACTTCGAACTTCATAGCCCTGACGACGAGCAGCAAAGGATGCGCCCGCGGTGTCAATGCCGTTTTACGTGTCACCTGAACAGTCGATGCGCGACAAGGCCGACTACGCGCGCAAGGGCGTTGCGCGCAGCCGCAGCTCGGTCGTCGTGCAGTACTCGGGCGGCATCTTGATGGTGACGCCCAACATGTCAAGCGTGCTGCACAAGATCAGCGAGATCTACGACAGGATCGCGTTCGCCGCCGTCGGCCGGTACAACGAGTACGAGGTACTGCGCAAGGCCGGCGTCACCTACGCGGACCTGACCGGCTACCAGTTCGACCGCGGCGACGTGACCGCGCGCGGCCTGGCGAACTGGTACGCGCAGGCGCTCGGCCAGAACTTCAGCGAGCCGACGGGCAAGCCGTACGAGGTGGAGATCGTGGTCGCCGAGGTGGGCGCCAAGCCGGACAGCGACCAGATCTACCGGATCTCCTGGGACGGCTCGGTATCCGACGAACCCGGGTTCGTCGCCTTCGGCGGCCAGGCCGACCAGGTGGCGGCGGTGCTCAAGGAGCGCTTCTCCGACGGCATGTCGCTCACCGAGGCCCTGACGGCCGCCCTCGCCGCCCTCGCCGCCCCCGCGGCGGCGGCCGGAACCCCGGCCGCCGGGAACGGCGCGCAGCCGGAGCTGACGGCCGCCAACCTCGAGGTCGCCATCCTCGACCGGGCCCGCGCGCACCGCACCTTCCGCCGCCTGCACGGCCCGCGCCTCGAGGAGCTCATCAGCGAGTCCCGCGCCCCCGCCGCGACCGAGACGGCCGCGGCCGAGGCGCCCGCGGCCGAGGCGCCCGCGGAGACGGCCGCACCGCAGACCACGGAGAAGCCGTCCACACCGCCCGCCGACAAGCCGCCCACCGGCCCGTCCAAGCCAGGCGACGGAAGCCCATTGCTGTAATCCCCCGGGGGACGACCCCGAGGCCGCTCAGGCCTGCTTGGGCTGGTACTCGGTGAACGCGAGCGCCACGTTGTGCCCGCCGAAGCCGAACGCGTCATTGAGCACCGCCATCGGCGCGCCCGCCACCCGGGGGGTGAGCGGCCGCGGCTTGGTGGCGACGTCGATGCCCAGGTCGTCGTCGGGGTCGTCCAGGTTGATCGTCGGCGGGGCCATCCGGTCGGCCAGTGCCATGATCGCCGCGACCGACTCCACCGCGCCGGCCCCGCCGAGCAGGTGCCCGGTCATCGACTTGGTGGCCGAGACCACCACGCCGTCCGCGTCGGCCCCGAAGGCCGCCTGGATGGCCATGGCCTCGAGCGGGTCGCCGCCAGGCGTGGAGGTGGCGTGCGCGTTGACGTGCACCACCTGGGCCGGCGTCACCGCGGCGTCCCGCAGCGCGGCGTTGATCGCGAACTTGACGCCCTCGCCGTCCGGTGCGCCGAGCGAGATGTGGTGCGCGTCCGAGGAGTACCCCGCCCCGGCCGCCACCGCGTAGATCCGCGCGTCGCGGGCAAGCGCGTGCTCGAGCGACTCGAGGATCACCACGCCCGCGCCCTCGCCGAGCACGAACCCGTCGCGTCCCTTGTCAAACGGGCGCGAGGCGCGCTCCGGCTCGTCATTGCGGGTGGACATCGCGCGCATCACGGCGAAGGCGCCGACGTTCAGTGCCATGATCGCGGCCTCGGCGCCGCCGGCGATCACCACGTCGGCGCGGCCGGACCTGATCATGTCGATGCCGTAGCCGATCGCCTCGGCGCCGGACGCGCAGGCGCTGACCGCCGCGTGCGCCCCGGCCTTCGCGCCGAACTCGATGCTGAGCCAGCCGGCCGCGCCGTTCGGCATCAGCATCGGCACGGTGAAGGGCGAGATGCGGGTCCAGCCCCGCTCCCGCAGCGTGTCGTAGGCGGCCAGCGTCGACCCGATGCCGCCGATTCCGCTGGTGACCGCGACGCCGAGCCGGTACGGGTCGACCGCGGGCGATCCCGCGTCGGCCCACGCCTCACGCGCCGCGACCATCGCGAGCTGCTCGTACCGGTCCATCTTCCTGGCCTGCGGCTTGCCGATGACCGCCACCGGGTCGGCCGCGGCGGGCGCGGCGATCTTGACCGGCAGGTCATCGACCCACGACTCGGTCAGGCGGCGCACCCCACTGGTGCCGGCGAGCATCGCCGACCAGGTCGACGCGACGTCACCGCCCAGCGGCGTAGTCGCGCCCAGCCCCGTGACGACGACGCTGACTCGATCATTGCTGCCCACTGTTGCAGTCCTCTCCCGGGGGGACGACCCCCCGTACCCCCCG
>CAZORE010000059.1:42414-44776 GCA_964581815.1 uncultured Streptosporangiaceae bacterium
TTCTTCGAGACGAAGTTGACGACGTCCTGGACGGTCTTGAGGTCCTTGAGCTGCTCGTCCGGGATCTCGACGCCGAACTTGTCCTGGGCCGCGACGGCGATCTCGACCATGGACAGCGAGTCGATGTCGAGGTCGTCCACGAAATTCGCGTCGGGGGTCACCTCGTCGGCCGGGGTTCCCGCGATCTCCTCGATGATCTCCGCGAGCCCGGAGAGAATCTCCTGGTCAGTCACTGTGTCTCCTTTATGGGTGGGTTGTGCATCATCGGCCGCCCCGGTGACTCGGGGCCGGTCAGTTGAGACGGCGCGGCTAGGGTACCGTGATCACCTGCGACGCGTAGGACAGGCCGGCCCCGAACGCGACGAGCAGCGCGGGGGTGCCCGGCTGCAGCCGTCCCTGCTCGGCCATCCGCGACAGGGCGAGGGGTATCGACGCGGACGACGTGTTGCCCGCGTGGATGATGTCATCGGCCACGCGGTCGCGGGGGATGCCGAGCCGCCGGGCGATCGCCTCGATGATCCGCAGGTTCGCCTGGTGCGGCACGAACGCGGAGATGTCAGCGGGGGTCACCCCGGCGCGCCGGCAGGCCTCGAGCGCCACTGGGGCGATCGCGGTGGTCGCCCAGCGGAACACCGCCTGGCCGTCCTGGGTCAGCGCCCCGTTCCGCCCGGTGATGGTGATCTTGTCGGCCTGGTCGCCCGCCGAGCCCCAGACCACCGGGCCGATCCCCTGCGGCTCACCGGTCCCGGCCGGGCCGACCACGGCCGCCCCGGCGCCGTCGGCGAAGATGATGCAGGTCGAGCGGTCGGTCCAGTCGATCCAGGAGGTCATCTTCTCCGCGCCGATCACCAGCACGTTCCGCGCGGACCCGGCGCGCACCGAGTCGGAGGCGGCGCCGATCGCGTAGCAGAACCCCGCGCAGGCCGCGTTCAGGTCGTAAGCGCCGGGCGCCGGGATGCCGAGCCGGTAGGCGACCGTGGCCGCCACGTTGGGCAGCGGCACCTCGGGCGAGCAGGTCGCCACGATGACCAGGTCGACTTCCGACGGCTCGAGCCCCGAGGCGGCGAGTGCCTTGGCCCCGGCCGCCTCGGCCATGTCGGCGACGGTCTCGTCGTCTCGCGCGACCCGCCGCGACTGGATGCCCACGCGGGACCTGATCCACTCGTCGTTGGTGTCGACCAGCTTGGCCAGGTCGTCGTTGGTCACCACCTTGTCCGGCTGGTACCCGCCGAAACCGAGGATCTTCGTCCCGATCAGCTCGCTCATTCCTACTGCTCCCTCGGCTCAACGTGACCTGGTGCCGTGTTACCTGGTGGCGGGGCGTGCCCCGGTGCTCCAGCGTGCTCGGCGACCATCGCCCGGGCGGCGTCCAACTGGTCGGGGGACTTCATGGCAAGCAGCTCGATGCCCGGCAGCGCCCGCTTCGCCATCCCGGTCAGCGTCCCGCCCGGCGCCAGCTCGATCAGCGCGGTGACCCCGATGGCGGCCATCGTCGCCATGCACCGGTCCCACCGCACGGGATTCGCGACCTGGCTGACGATCCGGTCGAGCCAGTCGGCGCCCGCGGTGACCACCGCGCCGTCGCGGTTGGACAGCAGCGTGATCGCCGGGTCCTTGACCGTGATGCCCGCGGCCGCCGCGGCCAGCGCGTCAACCGCCGGGGCCATGTGGCTGGTATGGAAGGCACCCGCCACGCGCAGCGGCCGGACCCGCGCCCCCGCGGGCGGGCTGGCCGCGAACGCGGCGAGTTGCTCGAGCGTGCCGCCGGCCACGATCTGCCCCGCGGTGTTCACGTTGGCCGGGGTAAGCCCGGCGTCGGCGATAGCGGCGAGCACGACGGACTCCTCGCCCCCGAGCACCGCGCTCATCCCGGTGGGCTCGGCTCCGCAGGCGGCGGCCATCGCCTCGCCCCGGACCCGGGTCAGCGCGATGGCGTCCTCGGCGGACATCACGCCCGCGATCGCGCCGGCCGCGAGCTCGCCCACGCTGTGCCCGGCGGCGACGTCGGCTGCGAGTCCTCTTCTTTTTGGCGGTTCCGATCCGTCGAAACCCTGAAGGTCAGGGCAAAAAGAAGAGGACTCGACGATTAGCCCGGCGACCGCGAGCGCGGCGGCGACGAGCAGCGGCTGGGCGACGGAGGTGTCGGTGATCTCTTCCGCGCTGCCGGCCGTGCCGAGCCGGACCAGGTCGCGGCCGGCCAGCTCCGACCAGGCGCCGAGCTGGTCGGCTAGCCCGGGCAGCTCCAGCCAGGGGGACAGGAAGCCGGGGGTCTGCGCGCCCTGCCCGGGCGCGGTCAAGATCAGCACACTAATTACCTTGCCCTGTAGAGACCCGCCACTCTGATATCGAACATCACGAACTT
>CAZORE010000060.1:0-3062 GCA_964581815.1 uncultured Streptosporangiaceae bacterium
CGGCTAAGCGGCGGGCCGGCGCAGCAGCCCGACGGCGGCAACGCAGAACACCACGGCCGCCGCCAGCTCGTACTTGAAGCGGTGCGGCGCCTCGTCCTGGATCGCCCCGTGCAGGCGGTCCACCGCCCGCGGGAAGGGCGAGCGGCCGAAGAAAACCTTGGACGGCTTGTCGAGGTCGGGCAGTGCCGCGCCGGCCATGCCCGCCAGGACCGCCGCGCGCCGACCGCGCGGCGCGATCGCCGTCATGGCGCCCATTACCGCGAGCCCGGTCAGCCCGTCGGGCACGCCCACCTGCACGAGAGTCAGGGTCTCGGGTGCCCAGTGCGGTACCGCGTCGAGGACGAAGTGAGACGCGACGCCGAGGAGGAAGGCGGGCACGATGCGGCGCGTGGTGGCGCCGATCACCGCACCGGAGAGCACGTGATTGGTCACCAGCATGTTGCCTACCGTACCCAGGCTGATGTCGTCCTGAGCACGCGACGCGCCACTCCTGGTAGCGTTTCCACCATGCTGGACAGACGATTCATCAGGGATAACCCGGAAGCCGTAAAGGCCGCCGTCCGGGTCAAGGGCATCGGCCTGGACGTGGACGAACTGCTCAGCCTTGACCAGTCCAGCCGGGAACTTCAGCGCGAGCTCGACGAGGCGCAGACCAGGCGCAAGGCCTTCGCCAAGGAGTTCGCCCGGGCGGACGAGGCGACGCGGACCAGGCTCAAGGCCGAGCATGACGACCAGGACCTGCACCTCAAGGAGGTCAGGGACAAACTCGGCAAGGTCAACCAGGAGCTGGAAGCGCTGCTGCTGCTCACCCCGACCATCCCGTGGACGGGCACGCCGGTCGGGGCTGACGACTCGGCGAACGTCACCATCAAGGTCTGGGGCGCCAAGCCGTCCTTCGACTTCGAGGTCAAGGACCACGTGGAGCTGCTCGAGAACCGCGGCTGGGCAGAGTTCGCCCGGGCGCGGAAGGTCGCGGGCGAGCGGGCCTACGCGCTCACCGGGGACATGGTGCTGCTTGAGCGCGCGCTGCTGTCCTACGCGCTCGACCACCTCATCGCGCTCGGCTCCACGGTGATCTCCGTCCCGGTGATGGTCAGGGAAGACGCGCTGATCGGTACCGGCCAGTTCCCCGCGCACCGCGAGGAGACCTACGCGGTGCCCGCCGACGACCTGTACCTGGCGGGCACCTCGGAGGTCGCCCTCGTCGGCCTGCATTCCGGTGAGATCCTGGACGCCAAGGCACTGCCGATCCGCTACGCCGGCATTTCGCCCTGCTTCCGCCGGGAGGCGGGCAGCGCCGGGCGGGATGTCCGCGGCCTGCTGCGCGTGCACCAGTTCGAGAAGGTCGAGCAGTTCGTCATCTGCGCGGCCGACAACGAGGAATCGGACCGCTGGCACGCCGATCTGCTCGCCGCCGCGGAGCACCTGCTGCAGGGCCTCGAGCTGCATTACGAGGTCGTCGAGTGCTCGACCGGGGACATGGGCGCGGGCAAGTACCGGATGAACGACGTGAACACCTGGTTCCCGTCGCTCGGCCGGTACCGCGAAACGCACAGCTGCTCCTCGCTGCACGACTGGCAGGCGCGCCGGGCGAGCATCCGCTACCGCGACACCGACAACGTGGTCAAGTTCGCCTACACGCTCAACAACACCGCGATCGCGACGCCGCGGCTGCTCGCGGCGGTCGTCGAGAACTACCAGACCGCCGACCAGAAGGTCCGGGTCCCGCAGGTGCTTCAGCCGTACCTCGGTGGCCGGACCGAGTTGTAGCCCAAGTCACCTAGGAAAACCCGGAGGGCCGTGCACCGTGGGACGCGAGCGTCGTACGCTGCGAGGCGTGGAACTCCAAGCGGATCGCGTGGCCGAGATCGCCCATCGCCCGGTCGCCGAGCTGCGGCGGCGCGACGTCGCGATCGCTCTGCTCAGCGTCCCCGCCGAGGATGCGCTCGCCTCGCTGCCAGTGATCAGGCGGGGGATGCTCGCCGCGGGCAATCCGCTGTCCGCGCCGTTCTGGGAGTCCGCGGAAGCGATACTGCACAAGATCAGCTCGCATGACGCGACGTTCGGCGACGTGCACGGCTGGCTTGAGGCGACCGGCACCGAGCCGACCGGGATCATCGGCCTGCACGTGTGGGAGGAGCCGTCCGCCCGCAGCCCGCTGCAGGAGGAGATGCACGCCCGGCTGGTCAGCTTCCTTGAGGAGCGGCTCGCCGCCGGTGAGATCGACCCGGACAGCCTCGCCGCCTACGACAAGGCGGCCCGGCAGGAGTACCTGGCGCTGCAGGAGCTGTGGATGACCACGCCGCTGCCGGACGGCCGGGTGCCGATGACGGCGCTGCTCGATGAGCAGGACGAGGCCTTTCTCGCGGACTGGGCGGCGGCCGACGCCGAGGCGCGCGACACGCTCCAGTCGGTGCTCGACCGGGCGGGACCCCGTCCGCGGCCCTCCGCCGAGCTCAAGTCCGCGGCGCGGCGGTTGCGCGCGGACATCGCCAGGCCGGGATGGCCGGGGCAGATGCTCGTCTCGTTCAGCGGCCGCACCGCCGCCGCACTGCCGGCCGACGACGCGGAGCTCTGGCTCACCCTCGCCACGTCGGTGGCATCGCCGGAGGGCGGCCCGCTGTCGGAGGAGGACAGGGAGTTCGCCCGCGCCATGGAGTGGGCCGAGGACGAGGACCTCAAGTTCGGCGCGGAACTCGACGAGCCGGGCTCCGACGGCGAGCCTGACGAGTTGTCCGCCGCCATCGCCGCCGTCTGCGCCCTCGACCACTTCGACTGGCTCGCGGTCATGTCGGCGCTGGTCACCGGCGGCCCGGGAACTCCCGCCTCGGCCGCGGACCTGGCCAGGTACGTCCGGGACTTCGACCCCGACGAGTTCATCGGGCCGACGGGCATTGCCGGCGCGCTGGAGGACGGGGACGAGGGGCCGTTCGGCGGTCCCGAGATGGCTACGCCGGTTGCCGTCGTGTCGGACTGGGCCGATGACGAAGATGACGCCGAGTACGAAGACGCCGAGTACGAAGATGACGCCGAGTACGAGGACGACGAGTTCGACGAGTTCG
>CAZORE010000060.1:3162-43406 GCA_964581815.1 uncultured Streptosporangiaceae bacterium
GACGCCGAGTACGAAGATGACGCCGAGTACGAGGACGACGAGTTCGACGAGTTCGATGAGCTGAGCGTTGAGGGGCTCTTCCTGCACGTCACCGCGATGTGGTCGGTGCTCGGCGCGATCGACTCCGACGACCGGCTCACCCCGCTCGGCTGGTGGGGGCTGCCGGAGGCCATGCGCCGCGCCTGGACGGAATAGCGGGCCGCCCGGAGGATCCGCTAAGCGCGGCACCCGCCTAGTCGCGCTTAGCACCGTCCGGCTCTGCGGCGAGTCGGGCATCGGCCTCGGCCGCCCGCATCGCCGCCCGGTGCGCCGCCAGGCCCCGCAGCGGCCGCTGGCCCTCACCCGGCTCGTCCGCGTCCGGCTCTTCCGGCTCCGTCTCTTCTGGCGGGGGGCCGATCTTGCGGAACTGCTTGTTCATCGAGCGGAGCAAGAAGACCAGGGCGACCCCCAGCCCGGCCACGACGAGGAAGCCGAGCAGGCCAGGCTCCACGTCGTTCAGCGAGGAGGAGTTGCTGGCGGCGACGAGGAAGGTCAAAGGGTCACGCTCTCCCTGATACCCGCGAAAAGGTCATCTTCCGGCAGCTCGGTATCGACGAGCGACCTAGCAAGATGATAGTCCTCGGTCGGCCACGCGCTGCGCTCGACGTCGCGCGGGCACGCGAACCATGAACTGTCCGGGTCAATCTGGGTGGCGTGCGCGCGCAGCGCGTCGTCGCGGATCGCGAAGTAGTCGGCCGCCTTGACCCGGGTGGTGATCTCCAGGGGCTGGTCACCTCGCTCCGCGCGCTTACGGGCGCGCTCCTCCCACTCCGCGAAGATCTTCGAGTACGGCGAGTCAAGGCCGCGCCGGACGAGTTCCTCGTGCAGGGCGACGTACTTCGCCCGGTGAAAGGTGACGAAATAGTACATCTTGAGCGGCTGCCACGGCTCCCCGCCGGCCTCCGGGTACCGGTCAGGCTCCGCCGCCGCCTCGAACGCCTCCACGGCTACCTGGTGCGCCTTAATGTGGTCCGGGTGCGGGTAGCCGCCGGTCTCGTCGTAGGTGAGGATCACGTGCGGGCGGAAGTCGCGCACCAGGCGGACAAGCGGCGCAGCCGCCTCGGCTCGCGGTACGAGGCCGAAGCTGCCCTCCGGCAGTGGCGGCTTGGGGTCGCCCTCCGGCAAGCCGGAGTCGACGAAGCCGAGAAAGCGCTGCTGAACGCCGAGGATCTCCCTGGCCCGCGCCATCTCCTCGCGCCTGATCTCCGGCAGGCTGGCAAGCACCTCAGGCCGGTTCATCGCCGGGTTCAAGATGCTGCCCCGCTCGCCGCCGGTCATGGTGGCGACGAGTACCTCCACGCCCTCACGAGCGTACCTGGCCATCGTGGCGGCGCCCTTGCTCGATTCATCGTCGGGGTGCGCGTGCACGGCCATAAGCCGCAATCTGGTGCCGCTTGCGCCCTCGGCGGGCACCGGGCGGGCCGCCGGGGAGTAGGGGGGCTCGTCCCCCCGGTCGATGACAGACAAGCTGGTGTCCTCCGTTTATTCTCAGTACCTTTACCGGAACGTTGGCCCGGTTTAGCCGAATTCCCCTAGGGGAAAGCTGGCCCGGAGGCCTCTCGAGACGCCACGCCACCTACTCGCCGCACTTGACTAGTTCGCGGCAGTGGCCGACGCTTGTTAGCCTCAGAAGATTACCCCCAGAGACCGGCTGGCTTTTGGGCGCAGGAGTAACCCCCTGTGCCCTGGACCTAGCCAGCACCCGCAGCGGCCAGAAGAGTCCTGCGCAGCACTGAGGAGTGCCCGTGACCGAGACGCGTGACGATAGCGTCACCTGGCTTACCCAGGAGGCGTACGACCGGCTGAAGGCCGAGTTCGACTACCTCTCCGGGCAGGGACGCATCGACATCGCCAAGAAGATCGAGGCGGCCCGCGAAGAGGGAGACCTGCGCGAGAACGGCGGTTACCACGCGGCCAAGGAGGAGCAGGGTAAGCAGGAGGGACGCATCCTGCAGCTCCAGCACATCTTGGAGAACGCCCGGGTTGGCGAGCCACCGCGCACCGACGGCATCGTCGGGCCCGGCATGACGGTGACCGTCCGGTTCGTCCGTGACGACGACGAAGTCACCTTCCTGCTCGCCTCGCGGGAGGAGAGCGGCTCGCCGATCGACGTTTACTCGCCCAAGTCGCCGCTCGGCGCCGCCATCAGCGGCAAGAAAGTCGGCGAGCAGGCGACGTACTCGCTGCCTAACGGGCGCTCGACGACCGTGGAGATCCTCGAGGCCGTGCCCTACGCCGGGGCCTAAGACGACGAGCGGGCGCCCGGCGGCAGGAAAGCCGCCGGGCGCCCGCTTCGTTGGGCCCCATCGCCTAGCCGATGAGCGCCTCCGCCTCGGGGGCGGCAACGTCGTCGCCGGGCGTGGCCCGGCCGCGCAGCGGCACTTCCTTGATCAGCAGGGCAAGCAGGAAGACGGCGACGGAGAACGGTATCGCCCAGAGGAACACGGTGTGCACCGCCTGCGCGATGCCGGAAAGCACCGCCTCCTTGACCGGGCCCGGCAGGCTGGTCACCGTCGTCGGATCGAGCGACGCGCCGCTAACGGGCACCTTGCCGCCCGCCGCGAGGCTGCTCATCGACGCGGTCAGCTTGTGCGCGAAGATCGCGCCGAACGCCGCCACGCCGAGCGAGCCGCCGATCTGCTGGAAGAACATCCGCGAGCTGGTCGCCACGCCCATGTCCTTGAGCTCCACGCTGTTCTGCGCGATGAGCGACATCATCTGCATCAGGCAGCCCATGCCGAGGCCGAGGACCGCGTAGTCGATGCCAGTGGTCAACCGCGACGTGGTCACGCCGATCCGGCTGAGCAGGTACATCCCGACCGCCATGCCGAGGCCGCCGATGATCGGGAACAGCCGGTACTTACCGGTCTTGGTGGTCAGCGTGCCCGCAAGCACCGAGGTGACCATGGAGCCCACCATCAGCGGAGTCATCAGCAGGCCGCTCACCGTCGGCGAGGCGCCCTGCACGGTCTGCTGGTAGAACGGCAGGAACGTCATCGCGCCGAACAGGCCGAGGCCCACGAACATGGTCAGCACCATGGTGACCGAGAAGTTCCTGCTCTTGAACAAGTGCAGCGGCAGCATCGGCTCCGCGGCCCGCCGCTCGGTCACCAGGAACCAGGCAAGCCCGGCGACGGCCAGCGTGATCAGCGCGATGACCTGCCACGAGCCCCATTGGTACTGGGTGCCGCCCCAGGTCGCGAGCAGGATGACCGAGGTGGAGACCACGCCGAGCAGGATGCCGCCCAGGTAGTCGATCCTGTGCTCGACCCGGCGGGCGGGCAGCTTCATCACGACGATCAGGTAGACGAGCGCGGCGCCGCCGAGCGGCAGGTTGATGTAGAAGATCCAGCGCCAGGAGAGCGCCGTGGTGATCCAGCCGCCGACAAGCGGGCCGCCGACGGTGGCCGCCATCATCACGACCATGAAGTAGCTCATGTACTTGCCGCGCTCGCGGGGCGGCACGATCTCGCCGAGCGTGGCCATCGCGCCGACCATCAGGCCGCCGGCGCCGAGGCCCTGGATGGCGCGGAAGGTGATCAGCTCGGCCATCGAGTGCGACAGGCCGGACAGCGCCGACCCGACGAGGAAGACGACGATCGCGAAGATGAACAACGTCTTCCTGCCGTACATGTCGCCGAGCTTGCCGTAGAACGGCGTCGTGATCGTGGACGCGAGCACGTAGGCGGTGACCACCCACGACAGGTGCGTCGCGCCGCCCAGGTCGCCGACGATCCGCGGCAGCGCCGTGCCGACCACCAGCTGGTCGAGCATGGCGAGCAGCATCGCCATCAGCAGGCCAGGCAGCAAGATCATGATCTGCTTGTGGGACAGGAACGTGCCCCCTCCGGGCACGTCGCCGCCCGGCGCGCTGTTGTCCGCCGGTCCCGGGACGTTCGCGCCCGTTGCCTCACTCACTTGAACTCCCTCACGCCCGTCACCGGCCGCGGCCCCCGCCTGCCGGTCCTCGTCGCCGGAACTTACTTGCCGCCCGGCTAGAATTACTCTTATAGAAACGCTATATTCCTAGCTAACCGGCCGTCAAGTAGATTCCGGACTTGCGGTCACGGAAGCGGAGGCACGGCATAACGATGGACGAACACGCGCACGTGGGGCGGCGCGGTGACACCCGGGCGCGGATCCAGCAGGTCGCGCTTGAGCTTTTCGGTGAGCAGGGGTACGAGCGGACATCCCTGCGGGAAATTGCCGAGCGTCTCGGCGTGACCAAGGCCGCGCTTTACTACCACTTCAAGTCCAAGGAAGACATCGTCCGCAGCTTCACCGAGGACTACTTCGCCCGGCTTGACGCGCTCATTGCCTGGGGCAGGGAGCAGCCGCCGGGTGCCGGGACCTCCAGGGAACTGATCGACCGCTACATCGCCATCGTGCTGGAGAGCGGCGAGGTCTTGAGGTTCCTCGAGCGCAACCAGGCGACCGTCCACGGGACGGAGGACGGCAAGCACCGCTTCACCCAGTTCCGGCCCAGGCTGAGCGCGCTCATGGAGATCATCACCGGTCCCGGCGCGCCGCCGCGGTCCCGGATCCGGGCCGCCGCCGCCATCTTCGCCGTCAGCACGTCCTGCATGTTCTTCATGAAGGACGCGCCCGAGGCCGAGCTCGACCCGGTGCTGCCCGCCCTGCCGAGCCACGAGGAACTGCGCGAGATCGTGCTCGAGTTCGCCACCGATCTCACCGGGAACGCGCTGCCGTCGGCGGCCGGCCGCTAGACCGCGTCCAGCCGCGCGACATAGACGCACATACTGTGACACTTACGCTTTCATTAACCTTTAGGGGATACTAAGGCCTGCTGAAGCTATAAAGTCTTCTCATGCCGGTCGATTTCGATGCGAAGCTTACCGAGCTGGCAGCCGAGATCCTGCGGGACGCGGTTAAGCTCTATGACCAGGGTGCCGAACCTACCCCTGTCCTAGAGGCGTGGAGTACGGGAATGCTTGGCCGCCTCGATGCGACTGGTTCCTTCACCGCTCACACGAGTTCCTTCCTGGCCGTGACCGCATCCCTCCCCGCCCTGACCGCATCCCTCCCCGCCCTGACCGGGTCCTTCCGCGCACTCAGCACAGGCGTCGCGGGTGAGCCGCGGGTCAGGCTCAAGCGCGTGTTCCGGCTGCCGGACAAGCTGCCCGGTGTCTGGCTGCTGCCGGAGCCGGAACTCGCGGCCATGGCCCGGTCCGCTCCGGTCATCGCCGGGCTCGCCGCGCTGGCCGTATGGCTCGGCCGGGAGGGTCGCCTGGTCACCCAGGCCGGCGACCTGACCGATGACGACGCGGCGGACGTGTGCCGGGAACTGCGCATCGCGCCTGAGCAGTTGCCGCCCCTGTGGCAGTACGGCCTTTCCTCGCGCTGGATCAAACTGGAGTATTCCGAGGACCGGCGGCAGACCTGGGCGCTGATCGGGGAGACCGCATGGCGCTTGGCCGACAGCGACGACAGCAGCCTGCTGCACAGCTGGGCGGTCGTGTTCGCCGCCGTGGCGGCCAAGGCACTCGGCATCTTGGCCCGGGCAGACCCGCCCAGGGGCCGCAAGTTTCACTGCGAAGGGCCGGGCGTGACCCTCGTCGTCACGCTGTTCACGGCGAGGCGGAGCGGGATGACCACCGCCGACATCGAGGCCTTGATGCGAGACTGCGCGATCGGCGAGAGCCCGTCATTCGCCAAGCGGCGCGCATGGAACACCTGGGTACAGGAGCACGGCCACCCGGCGCACCGCCTGCTCGGCCAGCTTGAGGCAGTCGGTGCCGTCACCCTGCCGCAGGACGGCACCGGGACCGTCGAACTGACTCCGCTTGCCCTGTGGGCACTGCGCAAGCAGTTCATGCTGGACAGCATCCGCGTGCCCATCCTGCGCCAGCCGTCGGAGCGGATGACCGCCGCGGACCTGGTCGCGGTCTCCGAGGCCGTCAGCGAGGCGGAATTCGATGCCGCCTTCACCGAGTGGATGCGCGGCCGTGACCCGGAGCAGGCGGCGCGGGAACTGCTTATCTACGCCGGGTCGGTCGACCCACAGGGGCGACTGGCCGCGATTGGCATCGCCCGGCGGATCGGAGTTCCCGCCTACCGCGCGTGGGTGGACGCGGTGAAACGCCCTGAGCTGCGCGGGTATGCGCGCGTCTCCTTGTCCATGATGGCGGGCGACCTGCCGAAGTCGTCCTTGCCCGTCGTTCTCGAGCCCGACCCGCAGGACATGGCGTGGCTGGTCACCGACCTGCTGGCGACGGTATGCGGCCCTTACGACGATCCGGACCCGGCCGAGATCGGAAGGCTGTTCGCCGAGGTGGTACCCGACGGCCGGTATCGGCAGGTTATTAGCCTCATGGCACAGATCTCCCACCCGGATAACGCCCGCGCTCTCGACGTGCTCGGTACCTACCACCCCAACGGCTGGGTGGCCAGGGAGGCCCGCAAGACCATGCGCGCCATGGTCAGCAACATGGCGAGGAACCGGGGCCGGCCCGTACAGGCCGCCAAGACATGACCGGCAGGCGCGGTCAGCTCGGCCGCGTCAGCTGAACACCAGGTCGTACCCCGCGCCCCTGAGCGTCTCCTTGACGTGCTCGCAGTGCTCCGGGCCCCTGGTCTCGACCTGGAGCAGCACCTCCACCTCGTCCACCCGCAGGCTCGGCGCCAGCCGCTCGTGGCTCACCTCGAGCACGTTGGCGCCGACGCCGGCGAGCAGCGAGAGCAGCCCGGCGAGCGAGCCGGGGTAGTCGGGGACGCGACAGCGCAGGCCGAGGAACCGCCCGGCGGCGGACAGCCCGTGGCGCAGCAGCTTGGAAAGCAGCAGCGGATCGATGTTGCCGCCGGAGAGCACCACCACGACGGGCGGCTCGAATTCGCCGGGCCCTTCGACGATTGCCGCCACCCCGGCCGCCCCGGCCGGCTCGACCACCTGCTTGGCGCGCTCAAGGCAGAGCAGCAGAGCGCGGGCGAGCGCCGCCTCCGATACCGTGACCACACGGTCGAGCGACGCCGCGAGGATGCTGAAGGGGATGTCACCCGGCCGCTGCACGGCGATGCCGTCGGCCATGGTGGGCCTGCCGACGACCTGCACCGGCCCGCCGGCCGCCACCGAGGCGGCCAGCCCGGGCACCGCCTCCGTCTGCACGCCGACAACGCGCACCTCGGGGTCGAGGGAGTGCACCGCCACGGTGATCCCCGCCGCCAGCCCGCCGCCGCCGACCGGGGCGACGACGGTGCGCACTCCAGGGCACTGCTCGATGATCTCGAAGCCGAGCGTGCCCTGGCCGGCCACGATGTCCTGATGATCGAACGGGTGGATGAACACCGCCCCGGTCTCCGCCGAGAACCGCAGTGCCTCGCCGAGCGCGTCCTCCACCGTGGCCCCGTGCAGGATCACCGACGCGCCGTAGGACCGGGTTGCCTCGACCTTGGGCAGCGCCGCCCGCTCCGGCATGACAACGGTGGCCGAGGCGCCAAGCAGCCCCGCGGCGAACGCCACGCCCTGCGCGTGGTTGCCCGCGCTCGCCGCCACCACGCCGCGCGCCCGCTCGGCGCCCGACAGCCGGGCGATCCTCGTATAGGCCCCGCGCACCTTGAACGACCCGGTCCGCTGCAGGTTCTCGCACTTGAGGTAGACCGGCCCGCCCACCTGGTCAGAAAGCACTCGCGAGTAAAGCATCGGCGTCGGCGAGATGACGTCGCGCAGCAGCTCGCGCGCCGCGACGACGTCGTCGGCCTGCACCAGCGAAGGCGACGTGGGCATCACCCACCGAACATTACTTCCCCGGACGTGACATAGCTTTGGAAGGGTGCACAGCAGTGAGGAACTCAACGCAAGCGCTCCGCATGGCCGCCCAGCCGCACTGGGCGAACTGAAGGCGAGCGGCCACCTCTACCGCACCGTCAAGCAAGAGATCAGAGAGAACCTGCTCACGCGGATGCGCGCGGGGCAGGACAGGTTTCCTGGCATCGTCGGCTTCGACCAGACCGTGCTGCCGCACCTGGAGCGGGCACTGCTCGCCGGGCACGACGTCATCCTGCTTGGCGAGCGCGGCCAGGGGAAGACGCGCCTTATCCGCACCATCGCCGGGCTGCTCGATGAGTGGACGCCAGTCATCGACGGCTGCGAGATCGGCGACCATCCGTACGCGCCGGCCTGCGCGCGGTGCCGCCGCCTCACGGTAGAGCTCGGTGACGACCTGCCGGTCTCCTGGCGGCACCGGACCGAGCGGTACGGCGAGAAGCTCGCCACGCCAGACACCAGCGTCGGCGACCTGATCGGCGACATCGACCCGGTCAAGGTGGCGGAGGGCCGCACCCTGGGCGACCCGGAGACCATCCACTTCGGCCAGGTGCCGCGCACCAACCGCGGCGTCTTCTGCCTGAACGAGCTGCCCGACCTCGCCGAGCGGATCCAGGTCGCGCTGCTCAACGTGCTCGAAGAGCGCGACATCGGCGTCCGCGGCTACTCGCTGCGGCTGCCGCTGGACATCGTAGTGGTGGCCAGCGCCAACCCCGAGGACTACACGAACCGGGGCCGGATCATCACCCCGCTCAAGGACCGCTTCGGCGCCGAGATCCGCACCCACTACCCGTTGTCGCTGGAGGACGAGCTTGAGCTGATCAACCAGGAGGCCGCCGTCTCCTGGGACGGCCAGGACCCCGGGGCCGACCTGCCGGTTCACCTCATCGAGGTCATCGCGCGGTTCACCCGCCTGGTCCGTGAGTCTCCCGCCGTCGACAGCCGCTCCGGGGTCTCCGCCCGGTTCGCGATCGCCGCCGCGGAGTCCGCGGCGGCGGCCGCGGTGCGCCGCACCGCGCTTATCGCGGAAGCGCGCGATGAGACGCCCGTCGCCCGGGTGGCTGACCTGCCTGGCATCGTCCCGACGCTGCGCGGCAAGGTCGAGTTCGAGGTCAGCGAGGAGGGCCGCGAGGAGGAGATACTCAACCACCTGCTGCGCCGCGCGATCGCGGAGACGTTCCGCGCCAGGCTCGGCGGCGCCGACCTGTCCGGGCTGCTCGCCAAGTTCGAGGAGGGCGGCTCAATCGAGTCGGGCGAGCTCGTCTCGGCCACGGAACTGCTTCGCCGCACCGGCGAGGTCCCCGGCCTCGCCCGGATCATGGCCCGGCTCGGCATGGAGGGCAGGGAATCCTTCGGCGAGGCGGCGGCGGCCATCGAGTTCGTCCTCGAGGGCCTTTACCTGATCCGCCGGCTTTCCAAGGACACCGCGGATGGAACATCCACATACCGGACATAAATAGGTTAAGCGGCAAGCGGCAGCCAGGACGTGGCGAGGAGTAGGGCAGATGTCCAATTACCGGTACGGTGCCTACGACGACGGTCCGGACCCGCTCGCGCCGCCGTATGACGTCAGGGAAGCGCTCGACGACATGGGCGAGCGGATCCTGGGCGGCGACAACCCGCGGGACGCGCTCCGCGACCTGCTGCGGCGCGGCTGGCAGGACCGGCGGGGCCTTGACGACCTGATGCGCCGCGTCCGCGAGCGGCAGCGTGAGCTGCGCAACTCGGGACGGCTCGACGGGATGCTCGACCAGGCGCGTGAGCTGCTCGACGAGGCCCTTGAGTACGAGCGCGGCGCCCTGTTCCCCGATCCAAGCGATGAGGCCAGGGAACGCGAGCTTGAGCTCGACACGCTGCCGAGCGACACCTCACAGGCGATCCGCCAGCTCGCGGACTACGACTGGCGCTCGCCCGAGGCGCGGCAGCGGTTCGAGGAGCTGCGCGACCTGCTGCGCAGGGAGGTGCTCGACAGCCAGTTCCGCGGCATGAAGCAGGCTCTCCAGAACCCCGACCCCGCGGCCATGCAGCGGGTCAAGGACATGCTCGCCGACCTACGGCAGATGCTCGATGCCGACACCCGCGGCGAGCACACGCAGCAGGACTTCGACGACTTCATGGCCCAGTACGGCGACATGTTCCCTGACAACCCGCAGAACCTGGAGGAGCTCGTCGACTCGCTCGTCCGCCGGATGATGGCGGCCGAGCGGCTGCTCAACTCGCTGTCCGACGAGCAGCGCGAGGAACTGGCCAACCTCATGAGCCAAGCCATGGAGGACGCCGGCCTCGCGGCCGAGCTCGCCGCGCTCGGCGACGCGCTGCGGGCCAGGCGGCCCGAGCTCGGCCAGCCGCAGCGGGGGGTACGGATGTCAGGCGGCACGCCGCTCGGCCTCGGTGACGCGACGAGCGCGGTCGCCGACCTCGCCGACCTCGCCGACCTGGAGTCCGCCCTGGGCCAGGAGTACGCAGGGGCCAGCCTGGAGGACGTGGACGAGGAAGCGGTACGCCGTGCGCTCGGCAGGCAGGCGGTCGATGACCTGCAGGCGCTGCGCCGGCTTGAGCGCGAGCTCCAGCAGCAGGGGTACCTGACCAGTGACGGCGGCAAGCTCGAGCTCACCCCCAAGGCGGTCCGCAGGCTGGGCGACACCGCGCTGCGCCAGGTGTTCGCCGGACTAGAGGAAGGCATGCGGGGCGGCGACCACGACCGCCGCGACGCCGGGCAGGCCGGTGACCTGACCGGGTCGACGCGGGACTGGGTGTTCGGCGACGAGCAGCCGATCGACGTCCCCGCGACCGTCCGCTCCGCCCTGCTGAGGTCGGCGACGGAACACGGGCGGGACGCATCCGTTCGGCTGACCGCTGGAGACTTCCGGGTGGCAGAGACCGAGCGGCGGTCCGCGGCGGCGGTCTGCCTGCTTGTCGACCTTTCCTACTCGATGGCGCTGCGCGGCACCTGGGCGGTGGCCAAGCAGACCGCGCTCGCGCTGCACGCGCTGCTGCGCACCAAGTACCCGCAGGACGCCATCCAGGTCGTCGGGTTCTCCAACTACGCGAGAGAACTGCACGAGACCGAGCTGGCCGGCCTCGGCTGGGACATGGTCCAGGGCACCAACCTGCATCACGCGCTGATGATCGCCGGGCGCCACCTCGACAAGCACCCCGAGCACGAGCCCGTGGTGCTGATCGTCACCGACGGCGAGCCGACCGCGCACCTGATGCGGGACGGCAGGCCGTGGTTCGACTGGCCCCCGGCCCCGGAGACCATCGAGCTGACGCTGGCCGAGGTAGACAAGATGACCAGGCGGCACGCGGCGCTGAACATCTTCATGCTGGCCGACGATGACCGGCTGGCCGCGTTCGTGGATAACGTGGCCAAGCGCAACGGCGGCCGGGTGCTCCGGGCCACGCCGGAACGCCTCGGCGAATACGTGGTCAGCGACTTCCTGCGCACCCGGGGGGCGCGCCGCCAGCGGTAAATATCTGGCTAACATTCCGGCCATCGGCGGTAAGGCCGCGAAATAGAGGAATTAACTGGCTGCCGCACAAATGATGCGGCAGCCCGGTAAGATCTGCCTCTACGCAGCTCGTTCACGATATTACACAGCCAGTTCAGCAGGGGTGTTCTGCCCATTATGGGCGTCACCAATGGGGGGAATTGTGAAAATCGTTTGCGTTGGCGGGGGGCCGGCCGGGCTCTACTTCTCGATCTTGATGAAGCTCTGGAATCCGGCAAATGAGGTCATGGTATTTGAGCGCGACAAGGAGGGCGTCACCCACGGCTGGGGCGTGATCATGGAGCGCCGGTTCCTTGACCGGCTGGCCGAGCTCGACGCCGAGTCGGCCGCGGAGATCTCCGCGCGCGCGGTCAGCTGGAACGAGCAGGTCGTCGAGATCAACGGCAGGCGCGAGGTCAACCGCGATTACGGCTACGTCTACGGGGTGAGCCGCCAGCGGCTGGTTGACATCCTCGCCGCCCGGGCCAGCGGGCTCGGGGTCGAGATCCGCTACGAGCAGGATGTGAGCGACACTTCCCAGCTGCCGGAGGCGGACCTGATCCTCGCGGCGGACGGGGCAAGCAGCCAGCTGCGCGGCAGCCGGGCCCAGTTCTGCACGCGGGTCACCGACGGGCGGAACAAGTACATCTGGCTCGGCACCGGCAAGGCCTGGGACGCGTTCAACTTCTTCTTCGTGCCGACGGAGGCGGGCTGGATATACGGCCACGCCTACCCTCACGAGACGATGACCAGCACGTTCATCGCCGAATGTGACGAACGGACGTGGGCTGCGCTCGGCTTCGACACGGCCTCGCCGAGCCGCACCTGCGACATGCTCGAGCAGATCTTCGCCGACCACCTGGACGGCAGGCGGCTGTGGACGCAGTTCCCTGACGGCATGGACGCGCGCTGGCTGAACTTCCGCACGGTCAGCAACGAGCGGTGGTACCACGGCAACCTGGTGCTGGCCGGCGACAGCGCGCACACCGCGCACTTCTCCGTCGGCCTCGGCACCACCCTTGCCCTGCAGGACGTGATCGCGCTGGCCGGCCAGCTGCGCCGGGCGGGCAAGCTCTCGGCGATGAGCATCAGCGCCGCCCTGGCGGCCTACCAGCAGCAGCGTCAGGCTGAGCTGCGGCCGCACGCGACAGAAGCGACGCGCAGCGCGCTGTGGTTCGAGAACGTACCGCGCTATGCCGGCCTGTCAGCGCGCCAGTTCGCTACCGTGCTGCACGCCCGCCGGGCGCCGCTGCTGCCGAAGCTGCCGCCGCGGCTGTTCTGCCTCCTCCACGGCGTCCGCCACCGTTCCAGGGCCGTCAGCTTAGGACCAGAAGCGGGCGCGGCGCGCCACGCTGGCGGCGAACCGCCGCAGCAGGCCGGCGGACGGCCGGAACCTCGGGCAGTCAGCGCACAGCACGCACTCTGTGCCGGCCCGGTAGTGCTCATGGGCGTTCTGCGGGTGACCGCACCTGCACACTGGGCCGCCTGATTCGTCCGGATGCATAGGACTGGCATGTTAGCCGCATCGTGGGCTACGCCCCAACGCGGTCACGCAACGCGTCCTCGAATACCTCAAGGATGCGCGGTGTGACCGCCGATGCCTCGAACAGCCGCGCCCGCACGCGACCCGCGCACCCCATCTCCGCCCGGCGCTCCGGATCGTCGAGCAGGCCGTCGATCGCCATCGCGAGCGCTCCGGGATCCCCCGGCGGCACGCGCAGCCCAGTGACCCCGTGCTGTACCACGTCCTTGAGACCGCCGACATCCGAGGCCACCACCGGCCGCCCGACGACCATGGCCTCCACCGCGACCTGTGACATCGGCTCATGCCAGGTCGACGGCACGACGGCGATGGAGGAGTGCCGCAGGGCGGCCATCGCCTGCGCGTGCGGTACGTTCCTCGCCGTGATGACGTCCGGATGGGTGAGCGGCGGCGTATCCGGCCGTGGCGTGCCGAGCAGCACGACCGGGACCCGGTGCCGCATTCGGCGGTGCGCCTCAAGCAGGACGTCCACGCCCTTGTGCGGGCCAAGCGCTCCGATGAACATCAGGTAGCCGTCGTCGGCCGGCAGGAACGCCGGCCGCGGCGCGCCCGCGGCCAGGCCGCTGACGCCGTTCGGGATCATGCTTGGTATCACCAGGATCTCGGTGCCGGCGGGCAGCGCCGACTGGGAACGCCGGGCGACCGAGCTGCTGACCGCCAGGTAGCGGTCCGCGCGGCGGTGCAGGAACCGGCTGCCGAGGTGCAAGCTGGCGATCACCGCGCCCTTGGCCGCACCGTACTGCCGTGGCGCGCAGATCAGGCACCGGTCCAGCCGCGGCCCCGGGCACGGGTCGGCATGGGAGGACGGCTGCAGCGTCTTGCGGGGGCAGGCGAGGCCGTAGTCATGCAGCGTCACCACGTGCGCCGGCCCCTTCCTCGGGTGGTACAGCGGGAAGAAGGAGTACTGGAGCCAGCTGTGGCTGTGGACGACGTCCGGCCGCTCGCGCCTGACCAGCCTGCGCAGCGCCATCACCACCTCCGGGTCGGGCGCGGTGGGGTGGAACGGGTGAGCACTGTCCGCGTACAGGCCCGCCATCCGCTCGCTGAGGCTCTGGATGCGGATGACCTTGACGCCGTCGATGACCTCCTCGGCGGGCAGGCCGCAGGACTTGATGGTGACGATCGTGACCGTGTGTCCGCGCCGCTGCATCTCCGCGGACAACGTGGCGACGTGCCGTTCAAGACCGCCGATCACGGGCGTGTACAGGTCGGTCAGCTGGAGGATGTGCACCGGCTGTCCCCTTCCTGCCGCCGGCCGTCCGGCTTGCGCTTGCCCGCCGTCCGGTGCCGCTGCGACTCCCGGTGCACGGCCGCGGCGGCGGCTATCATCCGGTAGCCGGTGTAGCCGAAGCGCGAGGACCATCGCGGCCCGCAGACGAGGAACTCGGGGTGCTGCCTGACCTGCTCGCTCCAGCGGAGCTTGCTGACACTCGGGCCGACCGAGAGGTTGAACGTGGCCTGCCCGTGTTCCACCGCCAGCTCCGCCGCGTGCAGCTGCAACAGCGTCACCGGGCTGACCTGCCACCACTGGGGGTCGACCCCGCTCAGGCCGAGATAGCTGCCGTCCGGCGCGGTCAGCACGAGCTGCGCCGCCACCGGCGTGCCCGCGACGTCGAGGGTCAGGATCTGCGCCTGGCGCCTGGCCGCCATGGCGGAGAGCGCCTCGTTGAGGAACGCGCGCCGCGCGGCGAGCCCGAGCTCGTCCGGATGGTACTTGCGGCCCGTGAGCTCGGCGCGCGCCGCGTGCAGGCGCGCGAGCACTGGCAGGGCGGACGCGATGCCGCTCGCGTCCGCATGCGCCGTGATGGCCCACGGCTGGCCGCTCCGGTCCAGCCGGTTGCGGGCGCGGTGCGTGGACTCGAGCAGGTTCCGTTTCAGGCTGAGGTGAAGCGCGGGCACGTCGGACGGCAGGTCGAGTACCACCGCGGCCCTCGTCGTCTTGTGCTGCACGATGCCGCGCTCCACGGGCGTGCCGGCGAGCCATTCCGGCTCGAGCCAGCCCTGGTCGACGGTCAACGGGAGCTCAAGCCAGGCCCAGTCGCCCGCCTGCCGCGCGCATTCGCCGATCACGGCGCGCAGCACCGACCGCGCCTCGCCCAGCGTCGTCAGCACCTGAGGCAACTCGGTCAGCGCGTCATGCCTGCCGCTGCCGAGCAGTTGCAGTCGCGGCGGCAGCGGCGCCCGGCGCTTGAAGTACCACGGCGCGACGCCGACGAGCGTCCGGTCCCGGTAGACCGCGAAGATGTCCAGGTCGGGCTCGGGCACGAAATGGCGCGCCCAGGGGAGCAGCCAGTCGGGCGCGGCGAACGGGTTGTCCCGCCCGGCGGCGCGGTACAGCGCCTGCCACTCACCGGCGAGGGCCGCCGCCCCGGCGTGCGAGCGAACGTGCGTCACGGTCAGCGACGTGCCGTCTCGCCGCCGCCGTCGCCGGCCGGCGCCGTCCGCCGGCGGCCGGGCCAGCGCGGCCGGCCGGTCAGGAAGCGCGGTCGCCTGGATGAGGTTCACGCGGCTGTCCTCCCGTCCAGGTTCATGAACGCGGGGATGCAGGCAAGCGCACTAAGCACCTGCGCGGCTAGCCAGCCGATGCCGACGCCGAGCAGCCCGAACCGCGGCATCAGCAGCCAGGCGCTGACCACCGTGACGGCTAGGATCCCGAGGTTGATCGAGGCAGAGTAGCCAAGCCGGTTGGTCGCCCGGCAGATCGCGACGGCGACATTGGACACCGCGTCGGGCATCGCGGAGATGGCGAGCAGCACGAGCAGCCCGTAACCGGCACTGACATATGGCTGGCCGAAAATAGCGAGGATCAGCTTTCCGCCTGCGACCATGACCACGATGGCGGGAATCAATAGGAACGCGGCAATGCGAAACGCCTTCACGACCGTCGGGCGCAGGCCTACGTCATTGCGGACGCTTTCCGCGAATAGCGCTTGTGAAATCGATGGGCTCACCATAAAGAACACGCTGCCAATCATCCAGGTTATGTAGAAATAGGCGTTACAACCCGCGCCGAGCCGGGCCACCACGAGGAGCGGCAGCAGCAGCGGCGTCATCTGCCCCCCGACGCTCGTGAGGTGCTGACCGACGAGGTGCGCGACGTAGTCGGCCCGTTTCCTTGGCCGCCGCGCGTGTCGCGCACGCCGTGCGGGCTGCTCACCGGCCGGGGCGGCCGGGGCGGCACCGGGCTCGATCCGCGGCAGCAGCCAGAAGGCGCCCGCGGCCGCGCCGATGACCGAGCTGCCCACCCAGGCGATGACGATCCCCGGCGCGCCGAGCCCGGCCGCGCACAGCGGCACGACGAGCAGTACCTTGAACAGGCTGATCAGGCCCTGGACGGCGAACATCCCGTCCGCGCGGCGAGCCGCGATGAACGCCGAGCAGTACATCTGAACCACGGTCCAGACGGAAGCGCCGGTCACCGCGAGCACCGCCGCTCCCGCCGCGCCGAAGTAGGCGCCGTATCCCTTGGCGTGCGCGATCAGCGGGATCATCACCGCGCCGACGGCCGCGGTGACCGCCGCCGTCGCCGCGCACGTCCGGACGATGAAGGAGTTCCACCGCGCGGGCTGCTCGTAGGTATGCAGCCGCTCGACGAGCATCGCCGCGGGGCCAAGGTAGGTGAGCAGCGCCACGGTGGAGCACAGCGAGATGACCGCGCTCGCGATGCCGACCTGGGCCGTGCTGAACACCCGGGCGGCGACGATCCAGAAGATGTAGCCGAGGAGCGCGGTCGCGACCGTCGCGGACATCATGTACAGGCTGTTGCGCACCAGGCTGTCGCCCCGGGCAACCTGGACGTACGTCCGGGCCCGGCGGAGGGACACCGGCAGCGTGGTCATGACGCGCACCCGGCCGGTCCGCCGGCGCCCCGGCTGGCGCGCACGCCGGCGTTGATCGACCAGCTCCGCGGGTGGGCGGGGCCGAGTTCCGTCAGCGTCAGCACGATTCGGTACGCGCAGGCACCGGGTGGCTGCGGGATGCTCAGCGTGGCCCTGACGGTCTTGTCGCCGCTGACCCGCAGCGTCCGCGGCGCCGCCAGCGCGTGCGCCTGGCCGTCGCCCGTCCAGGTGGCGGCCAGCCGGTACTCGGTCGGGCCCGGCTCCCGGTGGGTGATCTCGAAGGGCAGCGTGATGCCCTGCGCGCCCACCGCGATGACCCCGTTGGCCTTGGCGCCCGACCAGGCCAGCCAGGCGTACCCGGCCGGCGCCGGGTGCGGCGCGCTCGCGTAGGCGAGGGCGCCGCCGGCGAGCAGGGCGGTCCCGGCCAGTACGCCGCCGACGGCATACCAGGCGCCGCGCTTCGGCGCGGCGCCGGTCTCGTCGGGGACGCTGAGCACGTCGGCGGGAAGCACCGCGGGCTCGGCCGGCGGGCGGCGGCGCAGCTGCCGCTGGGCCGCCGCCGTAAGCGCGCAGCAGACGAGCAGCAGGCAGACGTAGACGCTGGCGCCGCTGATCCGCACCTTGCCCACGGTGAGGATCAGCGTCGCGAAGGCGAGCCACAGCGCGCTGAGCATCACGGCCAGGGCGCCGAACGCGGTCGCGTCCACGCTGCGCCTCGCCTGCGCCGCGCCCAGGGTTAGCGCACCGGGAACGCCGAGCAGGACGGGCACCGCGAGGACGGCACGCGCGGGCCCGCCGGGCACGAGCGCGGTAAGCGCGAGTGCCGCGAAGGCCGCGAGCAGGTAGCAGGGCCAGGCATCCGGCCAGCGGTAACGGAGGCGGCTCCCCTGGTGGCGCCGGTACGGCGGATCGCTCACTCGCCCACCGTCAGCTTCCCGTGCAGCGGCACCGGCAAGACCTGGTACCGCTGGCGGCCGGCCGGCAGGTACATCCGGTACACGGCGTAGTTGTCCGACTCGAATATCTCGCTCATCCAGGGCACCCCGTTGAATTTGGCGAGCCGCCCGCTGAAGATCGGCTGCCCGTCGGGCCGCACGAAGTCGCCTGGCTCGTTCCCCTCGAAGTAGATGCCGAGCAGCGGCACGTCGGTGGCTATGCGCTTGTCCACGACCAGGTAGCGGTAGTGGCCCTCCGCCAGCACCGTGAAGAGGAGCGGCGGCCCGAGCGGCTGGCCGGGCTCGGCCGTGTACAGGTCCCAGATAGGGAATGCCGCGGACGGCATCGCGGTGTCCTGCAGTCCGAACGAGGCGACCTCCAGCCCGGTGTACCGGTCGGTGACCATCCGGTGGCCCGGGCCGAACCTCGCGAGGAACCACTGCGCCATGGCGTTCAGCTCCGGCGTGTCCGAGCGTGCGTCCGACCCGTACAGGTACGGGCCGGGAAACCGGTAGGACGCGTCGAGACCCGCCGCGGTGCCGCCGACCAGCGCGGTGGCCGTCATCGCGGTCAGCACGCCCATGGCCGCCGCGCGGGCGACCGCCCGGCGGCGCAGGCTGGCCCAGTCGACCAGCCAGGCGCCGGACAGGGCCGTGAGGACCGACAGGCCGATCCAGCTGATCGCCCAGGAGCGGCGCGATCCCTCCGCGCCGGCCTGCGAGAAGATGAAGACCGTGGACGGAAAGTACGCCAGGCCGACCGCGGCGAAGCCGAGCAGCAGCGCCCGCTCCCGCCCGGCGGCCGGCCGGCCGCCGGGCCGCCGCCGCCGCAGCAGGCCGGCCGCCGCGAAGGCGAGCGCGACCACGGTCACACCGAACGCGGCCACGTGTTCCCACCAAGGGGAAAGCGACGCGCTGAACAACTGGCGGCCGGAGGATGAGCCGGACACCATCTGCGTCAGCTGGTGCAGCGCGGTGCCCAGGTAAGGCGACAGGTAGGCCACCGTGGCCGGCGCCATGAACGTGATCCAGCCGACGATGGCCGCCAAGGTAAACGCGCTCAGCAGCCACGCGGTGACCGCGGTGCCCCGCCAGCCGTCGGACCTGGCGGCCCGCGGCAGTGACAGCGCCACGGACACGATCAGCATCACGGCGGCCAGCTCGATCGTTGTCAGGTGGTGCGTGATGGCGCAGCCGAAGGAGAGCATCACGGTGAGGCAGCACCAGGCGCTGCGGTGCGGCCCTGACGGCACCCTGATCGCCTGCGCGAAGGCGGCGAGCGACCAGACGACGAGGGTGATCGACATCGACTCGTAGGAGAACTGCGTGTCGAAGTAGAGGAACGAGGCGTTGAAGCCGTAGGCGACGGCCGCGAGCGTGGCGGCTCGCGAGTCGAGGCCGATCGCGCGGGCCAGCGTCACGATGCCGGCGAGCAGCGCGACATGGCAGAGCAGCACCAGGATCGTCCCGGCCTGCCAGATGCTCAGGCCGGTCACGTCGACGATCACGGCCGTCGCCGCGTGCAGCCCCGGGTAGCGGGCGATGACCGGGACGATCTGGGCCGGCTCGAAGAGCCGGCCGTTCGCGATGATGTCGTAGGTGGCGCGCCAGTGCGCGTACTCGTCGTGGTAAAGCGGCGCGCCCGGGTCGCGCAGCAGCTTGGGCGCGTACGAGGTGAACCCGATGATCAGCAGCAGCGCGGACCGCGCGGCGGCGCCAGTCCGGCGCCGGGCGATCACCGCGATCAGCGGGAGCTCCATGAGGCTCATGCCGGCCCAGAACCAGATGAACTCGGCCTCGTCGCTCACTGTGGTCTGGGCGATGAGGTAGGACTTCACGATGGCCGCCATGCCCGCCACCGCGCAGGCGGCGACCGTGAGGGTGAACCGCCACCGCCGCTCCGGCGTCGCGGCGTGCCGCGGGGTCCAGCCGGTCGCGTCAAGCGCCTCAGAGCGCGGTTCGACGATCACGCGGGCTCCTCGTGGCGGAGCCGCCGGCTGCGGGTGCCCGCCTTCCGGGCCACGGCCGCGTAGAGGTCGCGCGTCTTGTCGGCGATCTCGCTCCACGAGGGCAGCCACGCCTGTCCCGCCGAGGCCCTGCCCGTGGCGAGCGCGGCGTCGAGCGCGGCGGTGAAGTCCGCCGTGTTCCTCGGGTTCACGTAGCTGATCGGCGCGGCGGGGCCCGCCAGCCGGCCGATCTCGCGGTGCGCGGGGATCCCCGACGCGACCACCCGGGCGCCGGCGGTCAGGCCGTCCGCCACCGCAAGGCCGAACGCCTCGTGATCGCTCGCTGAGGTCACCACGTCGGCGGCGGAAATCAGGGCCCCGAGCTCCGCGTCGCTGATCCGCCCGGTGAAGCGGACGCGCCCGGCGCCGGCGGCGAGCCGTTCCAGGCGCGGCCGGTCCGGCCCGTCGCCGACCACGACCAGGGTGGCCTCGGTCCGCACGCCGCTGAACGCCCTGATGATGAGGTCCACGTTCTTGTACCGCTCCACCCGGCCCACCGTCAGCACTATCCGCGGCCCGGACGGCCGGTCCGGCCCTCGCGTCGCGGCTGGCCTGGGGTCGGTGCCGTTGGGAATCACCCGGACCTTCCGCGCGATGACGGGAAAGTCGCCGACCATGAGGTCGCGCTCGGCCTGCGACACGCAGATGATGGCATCGGCACCGCTCAGCACCCGGGCGCCGGCCGGCCGGTAGACGCGGTGCAGGAGCGAGGCCGCCACCGTGTGGCCCGTGCCGTGGTAATGCGGCGTGAACACGAACGGCAGGCCGCGGCCGACCACACCCTGGCCGGCCAGGGTGTGGTAGCTGTGCGCGTGCGCCACCTCGAAGTCACCGGCGTGCCTCGCCAGGTAGCGGAACAGCGGCAGCGACAGCGGGTAGCGGGCCGAGCGCACGGTTTCCGGGAACCGCAGGACCCGGACGGCCCCGGTGTACTCCGTCGCGAGCGCGGTGCCGGTCGCGTGGGTCAGGACGGTCACGTCGTCCCCGGCGGCGGCGCAGGCCTCGGCGATTCGCCGGACATGGGTCTCGACCCCGCCGATCCTCGGGTGGTACGACGCGACAACGTGCGCGACCCTCATGACGCCTCCGCCCCCGTCACTGCCCTCGCGGTCCGTCCCGCCTGCGCGGGCACCAGGCGGACGGCGTCCGCCCGGTGAGCGGACGCGCCGCGGATCGACGCGATCAGCGTGGTGAACTCGTCCGTCACCAGTTCCCAGGAGTGCGGGTCGGCGTAGCGCCGGCCGCGCTGCGCGGGCAGCCCGAGCAGCGCGCCGCGCAGCCCGGCCGCGTCGCGCGGCGAAACCAGCCGGGCGCCCGGGTAGTCGCGGACCGCCTCCACCAGGCCACCGACCGAGGTCACCACCACTGGCAGGCCAGCGCTCATCGCGATCTGCAGCGGCCCGGACGCCGACGAACGGTGGTAGGGCAGCACGACGGCATCGGCATTGGTGAAGTACTCCGCCAGCTCCGCGTCGGTCACGTACCGGTCCACGCGCTCGATCAGGTCGGCGTGCGGGCTGCGCCCGATCGCCTCGTCAGGCGCGTTCCAGCCCTCCCAGGTTTCCCCCACGATCGTCAGCCGGAACCGCTCCGCATCGCCGCGGTCAAGCCCGCTGAACGCCTCGACTAGGTCCTCGACGCCCTTGAACGGGCGGACGAGGCCCAGGTAGAGCAGGCGCATCGGGCCGCCGTCCCGCCCGGCGGCGCCAGTCGCACGCACCGGCGGCGCCAGGTGGTCATAAGGGCCGTGCCTGATGACCCGTACCGGGGCCATGCCAAGGGGATAGGCGGAGGTGATCGCGCCCAGGTCGAAATCGGAGTGCACGACGTGCGCGGCCGACCAGGCGAGCAGCCAGGGCATGAGACTGCCGACGTACCTGCGCGTACCCGGCAGTCCCGCCTCGCCGACGTCCTGGCTCTCGTGCCACTCCATGATGACCCGCGCACCGTGGCGCGCGGCGTGACTGGCAAGCCGCAGATAGGAGTGGAGCACGGCCCCGGTCCACCACTGCAGGATGACGACCTCGGGCCGCTCGCGGTCCATGAACTCGATGGCGCTGCGCATCGACCGGCCCCAGTACCAGTCCACCCCGTCGTACACGGGCACGTGCTCCGGGTACGCCGCATCGGTGACGTCGGCGCCCACGCGCGCGGCGCCTGGATAGGCGCGCCTCGGGATAAGCCGCCGCATCAGCAGGGTGCTCACCTGGTGCCGCTCGGCGAGGGCCGTGCTGAGCCGGTACGTGTAATGACTGATGCCCGAGGTCATGTGCCAGCCGGGGCCGACCACCATGACCCGGGTACCTTGGTGCGGCTGAGCCGTCATCGGACAGACTCCCCCCGAGGGGCAGGGGCGGCATACCGCCCGGGAGCGTCGATGGCGCCGCCCTGCCGTGGCACCGGCATCAACTGCGGCGCGGCGGGACGCCGCTGCCCGCGCCATTCGGCGGCCATGGTGCGGACGATGCGCATGCCGTCCCGCGTCGTTTTGAGGTTGCTCAGGCCGTGCAGCCGCGGGTACTCATAGCTCGGAACCTCCGCGACGCGCAGGCCCGCCAGGGCGACCCGCACGTGGATGAGCGTCTCGATCTCGAAGCCGTCGCCCCACAGCTTCGCGCCGTCGGACCGCCTGGGCGTGGCCGTGTCAAGGCGGAGCACCGGCAGGCAGCTTCGCCAGAAGACGTTGTAGCCGTAGCAGAGGTCGGAGTAGCGCTGTCGGTACGCGAGGTTGAATACGCCGGTCAGGCAGTCGTTGCCAAGGCGCCGGAGCTTGGTGATGTCGCTTGACCCGCCGCCGGGCGCGAACCGCGTCCCCTTCGCAAAGTCAGCGCCGGCCAGGAGCGCGTCCACGAACCTCGGGATCTCGCCCGGATCGGCCGAGCCGTCCGCGTCGATCATGGCGATGACGTCGCCGGTAGCGGCCTCGAAACCGCAGGCAAGCGCATTCCCTTTGCCGCTTCTTGTCTGATTTACCACGCATACATCGGGACGCACTTTCCTGGCGACTTCCACAGTATTGTCTGCGGAGTTTCCGTCAACCAGGATAACCTGATGCGCGTCCCTGGGAATGCGAGCCAAGACATGTCTGATATTTCGTTCTTCATTGAGCGCAGGAATGACTACGGACACTGAAGAAAACAGCATGAATCCCCCTCATGACTGGCACCTCAATTCCCATCAAACATGTCAAGCGCGGCCCAATTCGTCCCCGACGAAGGCAGCGCACCAGCGCAAGCTCTTTTCATCCCGCCTCTTGTCCGCAAGAGCGGACGGGCATGGTCATCAGGATGAAAAGAGTCACTGGAACGCATGGACTGTGCATAACGGACCTTGCGCCTAACGGACGGCAAGCCTCACCCATGCCCGGAGTTTCCCCCGCAGCAGGCGATATGGCACCCACCATCCCCCACGCATTCCGCGAAAAGTCCGCGATCGCCCCCCCGACGGTCGTCTCCTCCGGCCCACGCCACGCGATACTCTACGCTATCTTTCCACTACACATAGTGATTTTGACATTCTTCTACTTGGGGAGTTCGCGGTACCTCCCTTAGCGCCGTCAGTGAAAATCAATATCGATGCCGGGAGCGGGCGAATTCCCCTGAACCGGTCAGCGGCTCCTTGCGGCACGGTAGCTGCCCAGCCGCTCGTGCAGCTCCCGCACCAGGCGGTACGCCCGCGGCCTGACCCGCTCCGCCACCGTGCTCAGCTCGGCCTGGGCGCCCATCGCAACCTTGAAGTCCCGGATGCCGCTGCTCGGCACGCCGCCGAAGTCGCAGGCGAGGCCCCGGCCAAGCGACCACTGGACCGCGTCCCAGTAGGCGGCGACGTGCGGGCTCGGCCCGGGAACCGGCTCGCCGACAAGCAGCCACCCCCAGAGCCGCTCGGTGTCCGCGATGCTCGCGTTCATCACCAGCGTGCGCCCGTCCGCCGCGCGGACCGACCGCCAGTACATCCGCGGGTGGCCGGCGAGCCGCTCGGCGAGGATCCGCGCCGCGGCGAGGCCGTACCCGGGCGCGCCGCCGCGTCCCGGCCCGGCGCTCAGCTGGCCGGGGAACCAGCGGGTGATCTCGTCCCTGGTGGAGACGCCGACCGTCAGCCCGCGAAGCCCGCCACGGCGTACCGCGGCGCGCTGCTTGGGCGCGAGTTGCTTGAGGTAGTCCTCAACCGACATGGTTCCAGGCACCACGAAGCTCTCCGGCCGGCTGACCGTGAAGCCGCGCGCGGCCAGCGAGCCCGCGTCCGCGTCAAGCCCGGGACCGAACGCCCACCTGGTCACGACGGTCCGCTCGGCTCGCAGCAAGGGCTCGACCGCACGCAGCGTCTCATCCACTCGCCCCGACCGCAGCGCCTCCCACCGCAGCACCGGGCCGATCTGGGAGACCGGCAGGTAGTTGACCGTCGATACTGGCCCGCGACGGCGGAACAAGAGCGGTACGACCCCGAGCGGCCCGGCCTCCGAGTCGACGGCGAAGGCGCGCAACCGCAGCCCAAGGGCCGCGGCGAACGGGGTGAGGAAGAACCAGCGATGGTACCCGGTGACACCGGCGCACTCCGCGAGCTCGGCCTCGTATGCGCGCTCATCGGTGAGTTCTCGCAGCCTCATCAAATTCCCCCGCTCACGAGCAGCCCATTGACTGGTATTCAAGAGTCCTACGGGTACGTAATTCGGACCTCTCCGACCTCGGCTGCCTGCCCGCCCCCCGCATGGCGGACTATACGCACGTAGTTGGCGCCTTGAAGTACCCGCTGCACATTGTCTACCGTGTAAATGAAGGCTATACGGTCGCCCAGCTCGGATCCTCCTATCTGGATCGCCTGGACATTTGATGTCGGCACCCCTTGCCATGTCCTGTTATTGTTCGACACCTGAAACGTGAAGTGCATGTCGTTGATGCTGCCGTAGTAGGCGATGGTCTCGAAAGTGCCGATGCCGCCGGGCACCCCCCAGGTGGCCGTCGTCTCGCGCTGCGGCGGGAACGCGGCCCGGGACGGGTCGCCGCCGAACTGCCGTGCGTTGCTCCGGTCGATGCCCACTCCCTGGCTGTGGCTCTCCGAGACCGAGAAGCTGTCCAGGTTGTCGTCGAGCGTCTTGTCGGTGACATGGAATGGCGCGGACGCCGCCCCCGGCACTCCGCCCGCGTTGACGGCGGTAACGCGGTACCACAGGCCGGGCCCGGTGCCGCCCCTGCCGTCCAGGTAGGGCAGCTCGAGCGTGCCGGCGTTCACCGTGGCCGCCGTCGTCCAGGGGCCGCTCGCGCTCTGCACTGCGCGCTGCACGATGTACCAGGCAGCACCGGGAGAACCCCGCCATTCCAGCAGGTTGCCCGCGCCCGCGGTGCTGCTCGCCACGCGCTCCACGTTGGTCATGACCGGCGGCGGCGGGACCGGGTAGGCAGGCATGGCCTGGCCTGACATGGCGTAGGCGTGGAGGCGCAGCAACGTGACCGCGGACACGTCGCTGGAGCTCGCTAGCAGCGGATCGCCGGTTTTGTCGTTCACGTCGGAGTTGTCGCCCGGGTAGTGCAACTGGTAGCCGTCGTAATGCTCGACGTAGCCGAAGAAGTCGTTCTGCGGCTGGAGGTCCCAGTACAGGTCGCCGACGATGGCCGGCGTCTCCTGGATGTCGGTGAGGAACGCCTCGAGCTGGGGCGCGTCGTTCCACGCGTACTCGCCGGCCACCATCGGCTTGCCCGCGTCGGCCGCCTGGTCGGCGTCCTGGCTCAAGCTCCGGACGTGAAGCGGGTAGTAGTGCCGGTCGATGATGTCCACGTCGGGCAGCTTGAGATCGCCGGCGTCTAGATAGAAGGACCCGTCCATGATGAGGTGGTTCTTGTCCATCGACCTGATGAAGGCCGAGACCTTGGCCGTCCACCGGCTGAGTTCCGCCGGGCCGCCGGCTCCGTACTGCAGTTCGTTGCCGGTCTCCCAGGCCATGATGGCGGGGTTGTCCTTGTTGGGCACCCCCGTGTAGTAGTTCACGTGGTTGAGCAGCACGCTGATGTATTTCTCGAAGGTGGCGACCGCCTCCGGGTCGTCGTAGAAGGCCGACACGGCGAGCGGCGACGGGCAGTTCGCGGGCGACGACAGCCGGAGCCAGTTCGTGTAGTCGCAGTAGCTGCCCACGTAGTAGCGGTAGCTGTCGGTGAACGGTATGACCACCTTGAGGCCGTACCTTTGCGCCTGCGCGATGAAGTAGTCGATGTGCCGCAGCGCCGTCTGGCTGAAGCCGCCGAGGTGGGGCTCCACGCTGAGCGCATTGCCCGTGGAGATGCCGCAGGTCTGGCAGCGGACCACCGTCTCGCCCATGTCGGCCATGGTCTGCAGGGCCGAGTCCACGCGGAATGAGGTCGGGTAGTTAGTCCCGGTTCTCGCGTTGTTGTCGAGCCCGCCCCAGTAGATGTTCGCGCCCGAGAACCGGAAAAGCTTGCCGTTAAGCGCGAGCATTACTCCGGACCTGGTCACGAACGGGCTGGTCAGGGGGCCGAGCCTACCTGTCTTTCTCGAGGTCGCCGGGCAGACGAACACCATGAGCGCGACCACGATGGCCAGGCAGATGAGCACGCGGACAAGTAGGTACTTCAGTGATCCTCTAGGATCACTACATGTCATTCGCTGACCACGCAATCTTGTGGCTGCACGTTACCGCCGCGGTCTTCACGATAGGACCGGGCACCGCGGCGATTATGTCGACGCCTAGATTTATTCGCAAGCGGAATCCGGTAATCGTCGGTTACCTGCTCCGAACTACACGGATTTATTCCCTCGGAACTCTGCTCACCTTGGCGTTCGGCATCATTCTCACCGCAATGACGCACAAATTCAGCCAATGGTGGATTTCCGTCTCACTGACCCTCTTCGTGGTCGCTTTCGTCCTGCTATTGCTGATTATGCGCGATCAGCGCAAGGCACTGAGCGCGCTTGACCGCGCGGCGGGCGCAGCGGTCGCGGACGGGGTCGAAGCAAGCACCCGTTCTGCCGACTCCGGGGCGGCGGCGGAGGCCGGGGCGGCGGATGGCGCTCAGCCGCCCGTGACCGAAGGCGACCGGCCAGCCATCGGCGGAGCTGAGCCGGCGGCCGGCGCGGCGCGGCCCACCGGGGCCGCGGCGGACCGCCTGACGGCCGCGGTCGAGCGCGGCCGCATTGTCTCCCTCGGCGGGGTAACCGCGCTTATCTGGCTGGTGATCCTGGTGCTGATGGCGTGGCACTAGGCCCGCGGTACATGGTGTGGCACTAGCCGCGCGGGTGCTAAGCGAGAGCCTGGGACAGGTCAGCGAGCAGGTCGTCCGGGTCCTCGATGCCGACGGACAGCCGGACCAGGTCCGGCGGTACCTCGAGTGGTGATCCGGCGACCGAGGCGTGCGTCATCCGCGCCGGGTGCTCGATCAGCGACTCCACGCCGCCGAGCGACTCGCCGAGCGTGAACAGCGTGGTGCGGGCGCAGACCTCGACGGCCTGCCGCTCGCCGCCGGCCAGCCGGAAGGAGACCATCCCGCCGAAGTCCCGCATCTGCGACCTGGCGATCTCGTGGCCGGGGTGGCCCGGCAGTCCCGGGTACAGCACGGACGCCACCGCCGGGTGGTCCGCGAGTGCCCGCGCCACGCGGGCGGCGTTGGCGCAGTGCCGGTCCATCCGCACGGCGAGGGTCTTGACGCCGCGCAGCGTGAGCCAGGCATCGAACGGGCCGGCCACCGCCCCGGTGGCGTTCTGGGTGAACGCGAGGTCCGCGGCGTGGCCGGGGTCCTTGATCACGATGGCGCCGCCCACCACATCAGAGTGACCGCCAAGGTACTTGGTGGTGGAGTGCACCACGATGTCCGCGCCGAGGTCGAGCGGGCGCTGCAGGTAGGGCGAGGCGAACGTGTTATCGACCACGAGCAGCGCGCCGTGGCGGTGCGCGAGCTCGGCGAGCGCCCGGATGTCCACGATGGACAGCAGCGGGTTGGTGGGGGTCTCCGCCCAGACGAGGCGGGGTCGCTGGGCCGCGGCCGCCGCGGCGACGGCTTCGAGGTCGGTCTGCATAACGGGGGCGTGTGCTACCCCCCATGCCTTCAGCACCTTGTCGAACAGGCGGAACGTGCCGCCGTACGCGTCACCGGGGATGAGCACGCGGTCCCCCGGCCGGCACAGGGTGCGGATCAGGCAGTCCTCGGCGGCCATGCCGGACGCGAAGGCGAACGCGGCCGCCCCGTTCTCCAGTGCGGCGAGGCAGGTCTCCAGGGCGGTCCGGGTGGGGTTCGCGGTGCGCGAGTACTCGTAGCCGCCCCGGGTCCCGCCGATGCCGTCCTGCTTGTACGTCGAGGTCTGGTAAATCGGCGGAACCACGGCGCCGGTGACCGGGTCCGGTTCCTGCCCCGCGTGGATGGCCTGTGTCTCGAAGCCCAACTTCTCGATGCCCGTCTGCTCGCCGTTCCGCGCGCCCGATATCATGCCGGCGCCTTCTGCCATCGGGCGCGCAGTCGGGGGGTACGGGGGGTCGTCCCCCCGGGGGATCACTGGGCCCCTCCTGTCGCGTAGTAACCGAGCAGGTCGGCCCGGGTGAGCACGGCGGCGGGCTTTCCCTCGAGGTGAACGAGTGCCGCGCCGGCCTTCTCGAGGACCGCCGCGGCGCGGCTGACCGGCTCGCCCTGGCCGAGCACGGGCAGCGGTGGCGACATGTGCTTGCTTACCGGGTCCTGCGGGCTCGCCCGGCCGCTGACCAGGGCATCGAGCAGGTCCCGCTCGGCGACCGACCCGGCGACCTCGGCGGCCATCAGCGGGGGCTCCTCCTGGACCACGGGGAGCTGGGAGACGTCGTACTCGCGCAGCAGGGCGATGGCCTGCGCGACGGTCTCGTCGGGGTGCACGTGGACGAGCGCGGGCAGGCCGGGATGCCTGGCGGCGAGCAGGTCGGCGACGGTCGGGCCCGCGGCGTGCTCGCGCAGGAACCCGTAGTCGGACATCCAGGCGTCGTTGAAGATCTTGGACAGGTAGCCGCGGCCGCCATCGGGCAGCATGACCACGATGACGTCATCGGGCGCCGCCGTGGCCGCGACCCGCAGCGCGGCCACGACCGCGAGACCGGACGAGCCGCCGACGAGGAGGGCTTCCTCCCTGGCGAGCCGCCGCGTCATGCCGAACGAGTCCGCGTCGCTGACCGCGATCACCTCATCGACGACCGATCCGTCGTAAGTGGCGGGCCAGATGTCCTCGCCGACGCCCTCCACCAGGTAGGGACGGCCGGTCCCGCCTGAGTAGACGCTGCCCTCGGGGTCCGCGCCGATGACCTTGACCCGGTTGCCTGACGCCTCCTTGAGGTAGCGGCCGGTGCCGGAGATCGTCCCGCCGGTGCCGATGCCCGCTACGAAGTGAGTGATCCGTCCCTCGGTCTGCCGCCAGATCTCCGGGCCGGTCCAGTGGTAGTGCGCGGCGGGGTTGTCCGGATTCGCGTACTGGTCGGGCTGCCAGCCGTCCGGCGTCTCCCGCGCCAGGCGGCGGGCGACGCTGTAGTAGGACTCCGGGTGGTCGGGCGGCACGCTGGTGGGACACACCACCACCTCGGCCCCGTACGCGCGGAGCACCGCGATCTTGTCGGCGGCCACCTTGTCCGGGCAGGTGAACAGGCAGCGGTAGCCGCGGGCCTGCGCGATGATCGCCAGGCCGACGCCCGTGTTGCCCGAAGTCGGCTCGACGATCACGCCGCCGGGCCGGAGCCGGCCCTCCCGTTCCGCGGTCTCGATCATCCGCAGGGCGATGCGGTCCTTGACCGAGCCGCCGGGATTCAGGTACTCGATCTTGGCGAGCACGTCACCCGGGCCGGCCACGCCCTTTGTCACCGACTTGAGCCGAAGCAGGGGCGTGTTGCCCATCGCGTCGGTCAAGGAGTCGTATACCTCCACGCCTAGACGCTATCCGCTGCGGTGCGATGATGGCTGTTACCGTGGCGTGGACACGCAGCTTTTCCGAGGAGGGCACAGTCATGCCTGAGGCAGTAATCGTCGCGACCGCTCGCTCGCCCATCGGCCGGGCGTTCAAGGGATCGCTGAGCTCGATCCGGCCAGACGACCTGCTCGCCCAGATCGTCACCGCCGCGCTGGCCAAGGTTCCGCAGCTGGAGCCGGGCGCCGTGGAGGACCTGATCGTCGGGTGCGGCCTGCCGGGCGGCGAGCAGGGGTTCAACATCGCCCGGGTGACCGCCGTGCTGCTTGGCCTGGACGGCGTGCCGGGCACCACGGTCAACCGCTACTGCTCGTCGTCGCTGCAGGCCGCGCGTATGGCCTACCACGCGATCAAGGCGGGCGAGGGCGACGTGTTCATCGCCGCCGGCGTGGAGACCGTCTCGCGGTTCGCCAAGGGCTCGAGCGACAGCCTGCCCGACACGCGCAACCCGCTGTTCGATCAGCCGAAAGAGCGGACCGACGCAGCGGCGGCGGCCGAGACGCCCTGGCATGACCCGCGCGCGGACGGCGAGCTGCCCGACATCTACATCGCCATGGGCCAGACCGCGGAGAACGTGGCCGCGCTGCGCGGCATCACCCGGGCCGAGCAGGACGAGTTCGGCGTCCGCTCGCAGAACCTGGCCGAGAAGGCGCTCGCCAACGGGTTCTGGCAGCGCGAGATCACCCCGGTGACGCTGCCCGACGGCTCGGTCGTGTCGGCGGACGACGGGCCGCGGCCCGGTACCACGCTGGACAAGGTCGCCGGGCTCAAGCCGGTGTTCCGCGAGCACGGCACGGTGACGGCGGGGAACTGCTGCCCGCTGAACGACGGCGCGGCCGCATTGGTGGTGATGAGCGACGTGAAGGCGGCGGAACTTGGCATCACGCCGCTCGCGCGGATCGTTGCCACCGGGGTCAGCGCGCTCTCCCCGGAGATCATGGGGCTCGGGCCGGTGGAGGCGTCACGGCAGGCGCTGCGCCGGGCCGGGATGGCGATCAGCGACATCGACCTGGTCGAGATCAACGAGGCCTTCGCCGCCCAGGTCATCCCCTCCTACCGGGACCTGGGGATCGACCAGGCGCGGCTGAACGTCAACGGCGGGGCCATCGCCGTGGGTCACCCGTTCGGCATGACCGGGGCGCGGATCGCCACCACGCTGATCAACAGCCTGCAGTTCCACGACAAGACGACCGGCCTGGAAACCATGTGCGTGGGCGGCGGCCAGGGCATGGCGATGATCTTCGAACGGCTCGGCTAGGTTGAAGCTTGCCCCGGGGGCGCCGTTGCGCCCCCGGGGTGGTATAGGGATCATCACGGTACGACAAACAGGACATTGCAGGAAGGTTGCGGTTGGGTCTTGCCAGCAGCTCACCGGTGAGGCAGGCTCAACTGAAAGCGGCTTCCGACTCGGAGGTGCCTATGTCGCTGATGCACTCCCCCGGCACGCACAAGAGCCTCATCGCTCGCATTCCCTCGCAAACGGGGCGCGAGCTAGCCGAGTGGTTCACCCACCTAGAATCCGGTCCTGCCTTCTTCCGCCGTGAGGAGCGCGCCAACTGGCTCGCCGACGAGCACGGCATCTGCGACCGCTACGCGGCCGCCATCGTCCACGAGTACGAGGTCCGCCGCAAACTCCGGCTTTTCGGCGCCTAACCCCGGCGCATCCGTACGTTCCGCCCCCCCTGGCCGTCGGCGTGAGTAATCGCGGCGGGCTGAATCGCCCTGGGGACGAATAAGATTGCAAAGTGCAGATGCACGTGCAAGTACCCCCGGTCGGACTCGAACCGACACCGCGGACCCTTTTAGGAGGCCGGCCTCTACCCTTGGGCTACGGGGGCGCATTCAGCGTAACCCAGCCAGGGCACCTATACGACATGTGACCATTGTCGTTAAGTTCGATAAATATAGGTTTAATCCTTAGATTGCCGTATTTCGCCCCCATTTCAGCCGGAATGGCGGGAGAGCCGCGCAACACGAATGACGACGATTCGCCGGGCAAGTAGCGTGCTCCTGCAGCCGCCGCTTGCCGACGTGGCCGGCCCGCTAACGTGCCGTCGCGCGCCCGGCTGAAGATCGCGTCAAGCATCCCTGGGGTTACCCGGCCGGTGAACGTGTTCTGCTGGCTTGGGTGGTAGCAGCCGAGGACAAGGAGGCCGGTTCCGTCGGCTGACCGGGTTGCCACCTCGGCACCATGGGCGAACGCCGGCCGGGGCCGTGGGACCTGGTACCCGGCCTGGGATAGCACCGGCCACAGCGCCTGCCAGGCGAAGCCGCCGAGCGCGACGACCGTCCGCATAGTAGGCGCGACCATGCGGAGTTCGGCGGCGAGCCAGGGAGCGCAACGGTCACGCTCCTCCGGTGTCGGCTTGTTCTCCGGCGGCGCACAGCGAACCGCGGCGACGATCCGCGCGCCGATGAGCCGCTGCCCGTCGCCCGCCGACACGCTCGTCGGCTGGCTTGCCAGCCCGCAGCGGTACAACGAGGCGAACAGGAAGTCGCCGCTCCGGTCGCCGGTGAAGACCCGTCCGGTCCGGTTACCGCCGTGCGCGGCCGGAGCGAGGCCCAGGATGACGATGGACGGCGCCGGGTCGCCCCAGCCCGCGATCGGACGCCCCCAGTACGGCTCGTCCCTGAAGGACTTGCGCCGCACGGCGGCGACGTCCTCCCGCCAGGCGACCAGGCGCGGGCAGGCACGGCACACCGACTGCCGCGCGGTGAGCTCGGCCAGGGTGCCAGCGGCGGCCGCGAGCTCGCGAACCTCCGCGGCATCGCGGGCGACCGGCGTCGACGGGGTCGCGGGATCATCCGGCCATCCGGTCCCCGGTGCGATCGGTCCATCGCGCACTGCCTCTTCCACGAAGACAAGGTACAGCGGGTCCGAGTCGGTATAGTACCGACAACGCGGTGATTGACCGGATTTTCGCAGGGGAGGGGCCTTAGTGAGGATAACGTGCGTCGGCGGCGGGCCGGCGGGCCTGTATTTCTCACTGCTGATGAAGCTCCGCCATCCAGAGCATGACATCCGGCTCCTCGAACGGAACGTGACCAACGCGACGCATGGCTGGGGCGTGACACTGGGACAAGACGTCTTGGAAGCGCTCCGCGGCCACGATCCCGTATCCGCGCAAGAGCTTGAGCGAGCCGCTCTTCGCTGGACCCATCAAGCTGTTCACATCGGCGGCCGCCGGGAGGTACAGGGCGGCTTCAGCATGTACAACATCGCCCGGCAGTCCCTCGTGGACATCCTGGCGCGCCGGGCCAGCGATGCGGGTGTCCGCATTGACTACGGACGCGAGGTAACGAGCCTTGCCGACGTGCCACCGTGCGACCTCGTCGTTGCCGCCGATGGTGCGGGCAGCCAGCTAAGGTCGGCCGTTGCCGAGTTCGGCACGAGCACCCGGCTAAGCGGCAACAAGTACATCTGGCTCGGCAGCGGCGTCCCCTTCGACGGGACGTTCAACTACATCTTCGCGTCCACGCACTGCGGCTGGGTGTGGGCATACGAGTATCAGTTCAACACACGGGCCAGCACGTTCATCGTTGAATGCTCGCCCCAGACATGGACCGGGCTTGGCCTTGACGTCCTGCCAACGGACGAGGCGGCTGCTTTCCTGAGCGATGTCTTCAAAGAACACCTGGGCGGTCATCCGCTCACCGCGAAGCTTCCGGATGGCACCCTGGCGAAGTGGCTGAACTTCCGTATCGTCACCAACCAGCGGTGGCATGTCGGCAACCTGGTGCTGGCGGGAGACAGCGCCCACACCGCGCACTACACCCTGGGGCAGGGAACACGCATGGCGCTCGAGGATGCGATCGCCCTCGCCGACAGCCTCCAGCAGCACGCAGGACTTGACGCTGCCCTCACCGCGTACGAGGCGCGTCGCAAGGCGGAACTTGTGCGACCGCTGAGCGAAGCTAGGTGCAGCGCCGAGTGGTTCGAGAACCTGCCGCGCTACAGCCGCCTGAAACCCGGCCAGTTCGCGGCCCTGCTGCAGCGACGGTGGTCACCGCTGATCCAGGTGCTGCCGCCCCGGTTCAGTTACCTGCTGCTCATGGCCGGGAGGCGAATCACTGTGCCTGACCGGATTCGGCTTAGCTAAAATTCCCGTGATTAAACCCGGCCGTAAATCCGGCTGGCGACGCCGCTGCGGCGGAGAATCTGATCGGCGGCATGGTGCAGGCTTGGGCGCTGGCGGATAGTGCGGCGGGCGGACAAGGTTAGACTGCTGCGGACGCGGTGCGCGGTGCCGAGCACGGACCGGCTGGTCACGATTCCCTCGGCGAAGAACATGTCACTGCTTTTCAGGGTCTCCTTGTAGTAATTCGTGGCGCCACCGCCCATGTCGATCACGCTTATACCGTCGGCGGCCAGTTCCTCGATCAGCTGCTTCAGGTGAATCAGCCCGGGAGAGTACTTGCGGAGGCTTGTGTCGTACGCGGTGAACCAGCCGACGAAAAGGCTCCTGTTGCGCAGGCCGAATTGGGCGGCGACGGGCTTGTCGCCCGCGTACAAGACCGAGAGCAGCCCGCTGCAGTCGTCGCCGCGGGTCGCCAGGAGGGTATGGAGGAGTTCGACGAACCAGGGCTGTTCGAAGCGGTCAACGTGGCTGGTCTGACGGTACTGGCCTGCCTTCCAGGCCATGAGCGTGCGAAGCGTGCTCGTATCGCGTGAATCCGCCACAATGCGGAGCTCACCTAGTTCCCGCCCGAGCTTGCGGCCTCGGCGGGCGAGTTCTCTGCAAAAGCGCGGCGACTTGACCCGGACTTTCTCATAGTAAGCGTCGAAGCCGTCAGTAAGATCGATGATCGGCGAGGGCACGATAACCGCGTGATAAGGCTGAAAGGGCCGCTGGTCGGTGATCAGGCCGTCGAACTGCCAGGCCGCCAGCCGGCATCCGCGTAGGAGCGCCCGCGGATCCCATTCCGTCCCCGGCGCGTGGATGAGGCCCTGGATAGGGGTCACCCAGCCGCAGACCGGCACGCCCAAATTGAGCCGCCGCCTTTCGAAAGGGAAGAACCCGGTGATCGACTGGCCTTCGGTTAGAACGGCAACTCGAGCGTCGGGGCGGAAGCGGCCGACGGCTATGACGAACTCAGGTGAAAGGAACGGATTGGCCAGCGACGGCGTGTCCTGCTGCATGGACCGCCATGCGGCGATCTCGGCTGGTCCCAGCTCGCCAGGGCGGATCACAGACACTCGCACGATCCCGGTCTAGTCCCATCTCTTCAAAGACTTGCAGGTCGGGTCACCAAGCCAGACCGTTCATCATTATGACATCGGCTGGCTTGCAGGAAATACCGGACTTACGTTCAGATTTGGGGCTTCACGTCAAGGACCAGGCGATGCCGTCGAGGATGTCATGCTCGCTGACGAGCACCTCAGTGAAGCCGAAATTCGTCATGATGCGGTCAAGGATGAGGGCGCCCGCGCCGATGACATCGACGCGGCCCGGGTGCATGACCGGGATGGCCGCGCGCTCGGCCCGGGTCATCGCGAGCAGGCTGGCGGCTATCTCGTGGACCTGGGCGGCGGAGATCCGCGAGTGATGGGTGAGCGTCGAGTCGTACTCGGCGAGGCCGAGCGCGATCGCCGCGACCGTGGTGACCGATCCGGCCAGGCCGGCCAGCGTTCTTGCCCGGTCCACCGGCACCGCGGCTGCGACCTGGTTCAGCGCCGCGTCGATGTCCTCGATGGTGGCCTTGGTCTGCGTGGCAAGTGGCGGGTCGCCGTGCAGATGCCGCTCGGTCAGCCGCACGCAGCCGATATTCACCGAGCGGCTTGGGAGCGGGCTATGCGCGTCGGCCCCGCCGAGTACGAACTCGGTTGACCCGCCGCCGATGTCGGTGACCAGGTACGGTGGCGCGCACTCGACGGCGAGCGGGGTGCCCGCTAGCTCTCTGGTCGCGCCGGCGAAGGAGAGTTGGGCCTCCTCCTCGCCGGAGATGACCTCCGGGGGGACGCCGAGCACGCTGACAACGCGCTCGGTGAACTCCGCGGAGTTCACCGCGTCCCGCGTCGCGCTCGTCGCCACCATCCGGATAGCGTCCGGCCTGGCCTCGGCGATGAGGCCCGCGTACTCGCGCAGCGCGGTCATCGTCCGGTCAAGCGCGCCCGCCGACAGCCGGCCAGTCCGGTCCACGCCCTCGCCAAGCCGTACGATCCTCATCGTACGGGCAAGGTCGGTCAGCGCGAGAGGAACTTGCCCGGGGCCGGCGGAGCCACTGATGTCCGCGATCAGCAAGCGGATCGAGTTCGTGCCGCAGTCGATCGCGGCCACGCGGTGAGTCACTCATTCTCCTCGGGGACGGTGACGCACGGGCCGCGCGACCACCACGGGCCAACCGCGGCGAGCGCCTCACGGCCGAACGGGTTAGTTCCCGGGGCGGCGAGCTCATGCGCCACCAGCGCGTGCAGGCACTTAACGCGGTCCGGCATGCCGCCCGCCGACTGGGTTCCCGGCGGCAGCGGCTCAAGGCCGGCGTCCACCGCGGCGGCGTCCCGGCGAGCCAGGTAGTCCGCATGCGCGGCCTGGTACGCCGCTCGCACCTGGTTACCCGCGAGGCGCGCGGTCATCTCGCGCATCGCGCCGTCCGCCTCGAGCCCGCTGATCGCGGCCGCGGCACGCGGGCAGGTCAGGTAGTACAGCGTCGGGAACGGGGTGCCGTCCGGCAGCCGGGGCGCCGTCTCCACCACATCCGGCTGCCCGCACGGGCAACGGTGGGCGACCGCCCGCAGGCCACGCGGCGCACGGCCGAGCTGCGCGGCGACGACCGCCTCGTCCGCCTGCGTGATCATCGGAGGGCCCCGCTCATCGGGGAGCTGGCGCGTCCGCCCGCTGCACCGACTGCCACAGCTTCGCGTACCAGGGGTCGGCGACGACCTGCGGTCCGGCGGACGTCTTGGCCGGCTGGCCCGAGATCACCTCGTAGCACTGCTCCTGCGGGAAGCACATGTGCAGCTCGTCCCGCGCCTGCCGCTCGATGTACCAGGCCTGTGACAGCTGGGTGCGCTCTTCGGTCAGCGCCTTCACCTGGGCGGCGATGGTCTGCTGTTCGGCGAGCAGCTGATCGATCTGCTGTCGCTGCGCGATGTACTCGCGCACCGGGTAGGCGAGGCTGAGCGCGATCGCGCAGATCACCACGGCAAGCAGCGCCGCCCGCCCGGTCAGCCTGGTAGACCGTGCGGCCGCCGCCACCGCGGCGGCCTGCGCGGCTGACGGCGTACCTGCCGTCGTGGACTGCTCCGGGGAGGGCTGACCCTGAGTAGGCATGGTCAGGTAGTTTCCTCAGGCCGAGGTGAACCTCGGGAACGCGGCGGCGCCCGCGTAGCTGGCCGCGTCGGCGAGGTGCTCCTCGATACGCAGCAGCTGGTTGTACTTGGCCACCCGCTCGCCGCGCGCCGGGGCGCCGGTCTTGATCTGGCCGGCGTTGGTGGCGACGGCGAGGTCGGCGATGAACGTGTCGTCGGTCTCGCCGGAGCGGTGGCTGATCATGCAGGCCATCCCCGCGCGGTGCGCGAGGTTGACCGCGTCGAACGTCTCGCTGACGGTGCCGATCTGATTCACCTTGACGAGCAGGGCGTTCGCCGACTTTTCCGCGATGCCGCGGCGCAGCCGCTCGGGGTTAGTGACGAAGATGTCGTCGCCGACCACCTGGACGCGGTCGCCGACCGCGGCGGTGAACGCCTGCCAGCCGGCCCAGTCCTCCTCGGCAAGCGGGTCCTCGACGCTCACGATCGGGTAGTTGCGCAGCCAGTCGGCGTAAATGGCGGACATCTCCGCCGACGTCTGCGGCTTGCCCTCGAAGCGGTACGCGCCGTCGTGGTAGAACTCGGTCGCCGCCGCGTCGATGGCGAGCGCGATGTCCCGGCCGGGGACGTAGCCCGCCTTGCCGATGGCCTCGATGATCAGGTCGAGCGCGGCCCGGTTGTGCTCCAGGTTCGGGGCGAAGCCGCCCTCGTCGCCCACGCCGGTGGACAGCCCGTGCTGCTTGAGCACCGACTTGAGCGCGTGGTACGTCTCGGCGCCCCAGCGCAGCGCCTCGGTGAAGGTCGGCGCGCCGATCGGCGCGATCATGAACTCCTGGACGTCCACGTTGGAGTCGGCGTGCGCCCCGCCGTTCATGATGTTCATCATCGGCACCGGCAGCACGTGCGCGTTGGGCCCGCCCAGGTACCTGAACAGCTGCAGACCGGCGGAGTCGGCCGCGGCGCGAGCCACCGCCATGGACACGCCGATGATCGCGTTCGCGCCGAGCCGGGACTTGCCAGGCGTGCGGTCAAGGTCGATCAGCGCCTGGTCGACGAGCCGCTGATCGTCCGCCTCGTGGCCGAGCAGTTCGTCCTGTATCTCCTCGGTCACCGCGTCGACGGCCTTGGTGACCGCCTTGCCGCCGTACTCGGCGCCGCCGTCGCGGAGTTCGACGGCCTCGAACGCGCCGGTTGACGCACCGCTCGGCACGCCGGCCCGGCCGACGGACCCGTCGTCGAGTACGACTTCAACCTCCACGGTCGGGTTGCCCCGGGAGTCTAGGATCTGCCTGGCATGTACAGCTTCAATGGACGCCACGTCTCGGCTCCTCGTTCATGAACGCGCTTTATCGTCAGTCTCCGGTATGGAGCCTAACGGAGTGGTGCCAGGCCGGCGTAACTGGCACGCCGCAGTGCCCGCCATTCCTGCCCGGACACGCCGGGCGGCGCGATCGGCACCGGCACCAATGGCGCAGGCTTCAGCTGGCCGAGGTGCGAAAGGCGATGCCGAACCCGGCCGCACGGTCTGCCGTGGAGCAGAGCACGGTTTCGAACTCAGGGTGACGCCGGGCGAAGGTCGCGAAGCCATCGTGACCCCTGATGTCGTCCACCAGCATGAGCCCGCCCGACGGCATGATGGACGCCGCCTGCTCCATTTCGAACAGCGTGTTCTTGGCCGTGTGAAGGCTGTCGTGGATGAACAATTCGGCCTGGCCGACCTTCCCGGCCAGCGGTGGCAGCAGCCGCCGACTCTCGCCTTCGAGGTACGTCCAGCGAGGGCGGCACGCGTCGGTGACCGCGACACCGGTCTGCCCGTGCAGCTTGTGGTTGAGCGGATGCGGCAGGTCGATGCTCCAGAGGTGCCCGCGGTCGTTCCGGCGGAGCGCCTCAAGCGCGATCCGGCTGCTGATCCCGTGCGCCACGCCGGTCTCGATCACGGCGTCAGGCCGACGGTGCAGCACGGCGCACCATATCGCGCTGCACAGCTCGACGTCGGCATCGCTGTACCAGCCGTACGTATGACGGCCGGTGCCAAGCCCCTTCGCGGCCAGCAGCGCGCCGATCTCCGCCAGCAGCTCCTGGACCTGCTGAGCATCCGGGCATGGCCAGGGTGCACCGAGCAGGCCATGCAGGCGCTCAAACCAGTCGTCGTCAAAGTCCGATTCCTGCCATGGCGCCTTCCCGCGCCGTTGCCTCCATTCGTCTGGCAGAGCCCTGACCACCTGAACGGGACGGACCGCGAACTCGCCAAGGATGGGAACCATCTCGCGGATCAACGTCTTCGTATTCAATTTGACGCTCCTATCAGGAAACGTGCGCTGGCGCTTGCTGCCCCTGCTTGTCTTTCGTGCCGACCTGCGCCCGCCGGGCCACCGACTTGGCGAGCTGCGCCGCCAGCGTGAACGTGCCGGCGACGAACCGGGCCGACGGGCCGATGGAGACCACGGTGGGGGCGCCGGCGAAGTACAGGCCCGGCACCGATGTCTCCCCGGACCGGCTCACCACCGGATGGTTGTTGACGGTCTTGATGACCGCGCGGAGGTGCTCCGGCAGGAACGGCAGCCGGTCAAGGCCAATACGGAACCCGGTGCCGGCGATCACGTGGTCGGCGTCGACTTCCAGCTGACCGGGACCGTCGAGTATGAGCCGCACGCCGCTGCCCTTCGCGACCGCCTCCTTGACGCCGTGCCCGGTCAGCACCTCGATGACGCCGTCGATCCGGTCCTTCAGCCACCACGCCCCCGCGGGGCCCAGGACCGTTCGCGCCTTCTCTATCCGGTAGCCTTCCGGCAGCAGCCGGAAGGCGGCCGGCGTGTTCCAGAAAACGCACCGCCAGCCCTCGCACAGCGGCACCACCGGCCACTTGACGTGCCCCAGGATGCTCACGTGGTCTGGGTTCTTCTCGTTCCAGCTAAGCTGCGGGGTCCGGGCGATGATCTGAACGTCGGCCCCGTTCTCGTGCAGCAGCGCGGCCGTCTCAAGCGCCGACTGGCCCGCTCCCACCACCGCGACCTTGCGGCCCTTGAAGTCACCAACCGCGATGTGCTTGGACGTGTGGGTGAGGAGGCCGTCCGGCAGCCCAGCCAGCTGAGCAGGCAGGTAGTGGTACGGGATCACCCCGGTCGCGACGACCACCTGCCCGGCGGTGACCGGCGCCGCGTCCGCGAACGACACGCGGAAGCCCCCGTCCACCGGGGTCACCTCGGTCACGGTCTCATCCTGGACGCCTGGCACCAGGCGCTCGGCGTACCAGTCGACGTATTCAACGAACCGGTCAGCGGTCACCGGCCCGATACGGTCGACGTAGTCCAGGCCGTGTGCCGCGCTGAACGCCTCCAGCGTGTACTTGCCGTCGGGCGAGGCGAGCGTCGAGGCGTACGGCTCCGACTTCATGAGCATGCCGTCCGGCACGAGCGAGCGGTACGTGTTATTCACGCGCCCGACGAT
>CAZORE010000061.1:0-29313 GCA_964581815.1 uncultured Streptosporangiaceae bacterium
GCCCGTGCGGTAAGCCCCGTGCGGTGAGGCTTGCGTACAGGGCAGGGAAGCCGTCAAGCGAGTGCAGCACGTGCGCGGCGCCGGCGGCGCGCAGCTCGCTCGCGCTGAACGAGCCGGTGGCGACGCCCACGCCGCGCACGTTCGCGGCGGCCGCCGCGAGCATGTCGGCGGGGGTGTCGCCGACGTAGACGGCGGCGCCAAGGCCCGTGAGCACCGTCGCTTTCTCTGGCCCGTGCGCGTCCCCGAAAAGCTCGTCGGGGTCCAGCCCCACGCTGTCAAGGCTCAGCCGCGCCGTCAGCTCGGGCTTGGCGGTGATCACGACGGCCCGCGCGCCCGCCGCCCGCACCGCGGCGATCGCCTCGGCCGCGCCGGGCAGCCGGGTGGTGAGCGGCGCCAGGAGTTCCAGGTAGTGCACGCGGTAGAGCCGCACGGCGTGCTCGATCTCGGCGGGCGCGAACCAGTGCGCAAGCTCGTCCTGCAGCTTGATACCGAGACGGCTGTCCACCCCGGCCGGATCGATCGCGACCCCGGTGTCGGCCGCTACGCCGGCGAACGACGCCATGATCGCGCGGCGCGAGTCGATCAGCGTCATGTCCAGGTCGAACCCGACCGGGGGCGGGATCATGCCGCCTCCCCGGCCGCAGGAGGAGCCGGAGGCACCGGCGCCACCTTGGCGGCGGGCAGCGTCCGGGGCCGTGCGGCGAGGATCCCGGCGACGAGCAGCACGGCGTTGAACGCGAAGAGCACCATGACCGGCAGGGTCCAGCTGCCCGTCGCCGAGTGCAGCAGCCCGACCTCGAGCGGTCCCGCGCTGGCGAGCAGGTAGCCGACCGACTGGGCGAGCGCGGACAGCGACGCGGCCGTCGCCGCGTCCGGCGCGCGGTGCGCGGTGAAGAAAACCGCGAGGCCGAGGGCCGCGTTCTGGCCGGCGCCGAGGATCAGCGCCCAGGCGACCGCGCCGCCGAGCGGCGCGTACAGCAGGCCGGCCAGGCCGCCTGCCAGCGCGGCCACGGTCGGCACGACGAGCAGCAGCTGCGAGCGCATCCGCTGCGCTATCACCGGGATGAGCATCGACACGGCCAGGTTGCCGACGCCCATCAGGGCGAGCAGGTCGCCGGCGCCCGCCGCGCTCACCCCGCGGTCGCGCAGCATGGTCGGCAACCAGGACAGCGCGGCGTAGTAGAGCAGTGACTGCATGCCCATGAAGAGCGTCACGTGCCAGGCGAGCGCGTACCGGTGCACCGCCACCCGGGGGCTTGAGCGCCCCGGCTGGGCGGGGAGGGCGGGGAAGGCAGCACCGCCCGCCCGGGAGGCACGGGAGGCGCGGGAGGCACGGAAGGCGGCCGTCTGCGGCAGCCACAGCAGGGCGCCGAACGTCGCCGGGATGGCGAGCCAGCCGAGGGTCAGCGCGACCGAGCCGCCGCTGCCCTGCCAGAGCGGGACGCTCACCAGCGACGCGACGATCGCGCCAGCGGACAGCGCGGTGATGTACATGCCGATGAGGAAGCCGGCCCGCTCCGGCCAGCGCCGCTTGATAAGGCTCGACAGCAGGACGTTCATGATCGCGATGGCGCCGCTGAGCAGGATCGTACCGGGGAAGAGCAGCGCCCGCGGCGCGGCGCCGCGGGCGACGAGGCCGGCCGTCAGCGCGATCATCGCGCCGAGCAGCACCCGTTCCTCCCCCGCGCGCCTGGCCAGGGCGGCGGCGAAACCGGAGACCACGCCGAAGCAGATGACCGGGGTGGCCGCGAGCAGGGAGACCGTCGCGCTTGACAGGCCGAGGCTGCTTTGCAGCTCGGGGAAGACCGGGGGCAAGCTGGTGATCGCGCCGCGCAGGTTAAAGCCGAGCGCGAGCACGCCGACCATGAGCAGGGTCCGCTCCAGCCGGACCTTCTGCTGGCCGGCGGCGGCCGGCGGCGACTGGGTTCGGCTCACGAGAAACTAACCGTACCTCACGGGGCGAAATCGGTTACATCGCGACTTATATCCTGACATGCGTGAGCCAGGACCGACGCGATCTCGACCGGAGGATCGCGCGGCTGGCGGTCCCGGCTCTCGGCGCGGTCGCCGCGGAGCCGCTGTACAACCTCGCCGACACCGCGATCGTCGGCCACCTCGGCCGCAGTGCGCTCGACGCGCTGGCGATCGCCAGCTCCACGCTGTCGATCGTCGCCTGGCTCGCCATCTTCCTGTCCACCGCTACCACGACCGAGGTGGCGCGCCGGGCGGCGCGCGGCGAGACCCTCGCGGCGGGACGCGCCGTGGGCGCCGCCTACGCGGTCGCCGCCGGCTGGGGCGCGGTGACCGCGGGCCTCGTCGCCGCCGTCGCGCCGGTCCTGGTGACGCTGCTCGGCGCCAAGGGGGGCATCGGGCCGGCGGCGACGGGTTACATCAGGATCTCGGCGCTCGGGCTGCCCTTCCTGTACCTGTCCTACGCGGGCAACGGCCAGCTCACCGGCCTGGAGAACACGAAGACGCCGTTGCGCATCGCGGTCGGCGCCAACGTGGTGAACGTAGCGCTTGAGGCCTGGCTGGTGTTCGGGCTGCACGCGGGGCTCCTCGGCTCGGCGTGGGGTACGGTCGCGGCGCAGGTGCTCGCCGCCGCAGCGTACGCCAGGGCATCGCGCCGCTCGGCGTGCCCGCCGGCCCGGCCGGCCCGGCGGGACATCGCCGCCGTGCTGCGCGACGGGCACCGGCTGTCGGTGCGGACGATCGCGCTCGGCGTCGTGCCCCTCGCGGCGACGGCGGTCGCGGCGCGGCTCGGCGCGGTCCCGCTCGCCGGATGGCAGGTGGCGTACCGGCTGTGGGGCCTGCTCTCGCTGTCCACCGACGCGCTCGCGGTGCCCGCGCAGGTCTACGTCAGCGCGGCCCTCGGCCGCGGCGACCGCGCCGCGGCCGAGGTCGCGGCGCGGCGCACGCTCGTGCTCGGGCTCGCGGCCGGCTGCGGGCTCGGCGTGGCGACCGCCGCGCTCGCGTTTGGCGCGCCGCAGGCATTCACCGCCGATCCCGCGGTGCGCGCCGCCGCGGTCACCGCGCTGCTGTGCTCCGCGCTTACCCAGCCGCTGGCGGCGCTGGCGTACGTCTACGACGGCGTGATCCTGGGCCTTGGCGACTACAGCGCGATGCGCCGCGCGATGATCATCGCCATCGGCGCCTTCGTGCCCGCCGCCGTGCTCGTCCTGCGGTTCCACTGGATCGGGCTGCCCGGCGTGTGGGCCGCGCTCGGCTGCTGGCTCGCGGCCAGGACGCTGCTGCTCGGGCGGCGCTGGGCGCGGGCCGTCCAGTCGGGCGCCGGGCCCGCGCCCCAGGCGACTCGCGAACCGGTGCCCGGCGACGGCCCGCCGCGCGGGCGCCGACGCTAGCAGCTTGCTGAATGTGGCCCGGTCAGGCGGCGGGCGGCGGGACGAGCCCGTCGATCGCCGCGAGCTGCTCCGCCGTCGGTTCCCAGCGGCCGGCCGCGGCGTTGGCCTTGACCTGCTCCGGTGAGGTCGCGCCCGCGATGACCGAGGAGCAGCCCGGCTGGGCGGCCAGCCCGCCGATCGCGATCTCGAGCAGTGACACGCCCTGCTGCCTGCCCCAGTCGATGAGCGCCTCGACCTTGTCGAGCTTGGCGTCGGTCACGTAGCCCGCCCGGCGCGGCTCGGCGAGCCGGGAGTTCGCCGGTATTGCCTGGTCCCGGCGCACCTTGCCGGTGAGCAGCCCGTTGGCCAGCGGGAAGAACGGGAGCACGCCCACGCCGAAGTGGCGGGCGGCCGGGACCACCTCGCGCTCCACGTCACGCTCAAGGAGCGACCAGTGGTTCTGCGCGGAGATGAACGGCGTGCGCCCGGCGCTGAGCGCGGTATGCGCGGCGTCGGCGATCATCCAGCCGGTGAAGTTGGAGTGGCCGATGTAGCGGACCTTTCCGGCCGCGACCAGGTCGTCCAGGGCGGCGAGGGTCTCGTCGATCGGGGTTACCAGGTCCGGGCGGTGCAGCTGGTACAGGTCGATGTGGTCGGTCTTGAGCCGGGCGAGGGACTTTTCCACGGCGATCTTGATGTAGCCGCGGCCGCCCTTCGCGCCGGCCGCCGGCCCGTAGCCCATGTCCGCGTCGGGGTGCCCCCACTTGGTGGCGAGCACCACCTTGTCGCGGCGGCCCTTGAGCGCCTCGCCGAGCGCGCGCTCAGAACCGCCGTCCTTGCCGTAGGTGTCGGAGGTGTCGAGCAGCGTGATGCCCTCGTCGATCGCCGCGCTGACCACCGCGTTCGCCTGCGCGGCGTCGAGCCGGCCGCCGAAGTTGTTGCAGCCGAGGCCGACCACGGAGACAACCAAGCCGGAATCACCCAGGGTTCGATAGTGCATACCTGGATCATACGGAGGGCGTTTCGCGCGGGCACGGGGCACTCGGCGGACGGGAAGCGCCGGCCTTGGCCGGACCGGACGGCCGGGCATTGTCCCTTCGTCCGTCGGCGAAATCACCCGGCAATTGCAATCGGCCGATTGCCGTGACGGCCGCTGGATCACTGGCCAGCTAATTGACAGTTATCGGCGCGGTAATTATTTCCCCCTGCTACTTCGCCTTTGCGGCGGGCGCTTCCCGGTGCCTCAGGGCGAGGCCCCGGCGGCCCGCCGCGTCCCGGCGCACCGCCTGATCCTCGTGCCGTGCATGCACAATTCCTTGTCGCGGGCGGCGGTGCTCCTGCCCCCGGCGGGCCGCCGGGGGCAGGAGCACCGTGCCGCGGGGAATGGCTCGTCCGGTGAAGGTCGGATAGCCGACATAGAATGCCAGGGGATATGCTTGACCAGCGGCGAGAGTGCGGACCCGCAACGCAATTGCGCGTACTACCCATGGATATCGTGCGCGTACGACTAGCCGCAGACTGCGTTGTGCCGCGCGGCGGCGGGAATTGACTAGGAGGTCGGCGGCGTGCCTGAATCTTCGGACGGGCCTACCGTGCTGCGCATCCTGCTCGGCTCCCACCTGCGGCGGCTCCGCGAGTCCAGGGGCATCACCGCGCGTGAGGCGGCGGGAAAGATCCGCGCGTCGGAGTCCAAGATCAGCCGGATCGAGCTGGGCAGGAACGCGATCCGCGAGATCGACGTGCTCGACCTGCTCACGCTGTACGGGGTCGACGCCCGCGAGCGCGAGCAGCTGCTCGCGCTGGCCGAGCAGTCGAACCGGCCCGGCTGGTGGCACCGCTACAACGACATCCTGCCCGACTGGTTCCAGGCCTACGTCGGGATGGAGGAGGCGGCGCGGTCGATCCGGGTCTACGAGGCGCAGTTCATCCCCGGGCTGCTGCAGACGGAGGAGTACGCGACCGCGGTGATCTCACTCGGTGACTTCCCGCTTGAGCAGGCCGAGCGGCTCGTCGTACTGCGGAAGGAACGGCAGCGCCGGTTCCGCACCGGCAAGCTAAAGCTCTGGGTCATCCTCGACGAGGCGGCGCTGCGCCGCCCGGTCGCCGGGGCGCAGGTCCAGCTCGCGCAGCTGCGCTACCTGCGCGAGGCGTGCGCGAGCCCGGCGCTCACCCTCCAGGTCATCCCGTACGGCGCGGGCGGGCACGCGGCGCCGACCGGGTTCAGCATCCTGCGGTTCGTCGAGCGGGACCTGCCCGACGTGGTCTACGTCGAGAACCTGACCAGCGCGCTCTACCTCGACAAGCAGGCCGACGTGGACCGTTACCTGCTCGCCATGGAGCGCATGTCCCTCGTCGCGTACGAGCCGCACGAGACGCCGCGGATCCTTGACGAGATCACCAAGCAGCTTGAGGCCGCGGACGACGAGTGACGCCCGGCCCGACCCAGCGCGACGGGATGGCGGGCCCCCGCGTGACGCGGGGGCCCGCCGTTCTCTCTCCCCCTTGGGCTTGGTGTTCCGCCGCCGCCGAGTTTCCCCGGCCCGCCGGCCGGCCTGGCCCGCCCGCTCTCGCTGCCCGGCCGGCGGTCGCTCGATGAGGGACCCAGTTATGCGACAGGCGAGTCGAACTCGCCGTTCTTTGCGCCGGCCAGGAATGCCTCCCACTCGGCGCGATTGTAGAGATGCGGTGCCTTGGCACGGTCCTTCGAGTCGCGGACCGCGACACCGCCGCCGGACAGGTGCGCCACTTCGACGCAGTTGCCGGCCGCGCTGAAGCTGCTCTTGAACCAGAGCAGCTCATCCATCTTTGCTGCCATCGTTTTTCCTTCCTTATTGGATTCCCCATTTGTGGTGGCCCGTGGCGATCACCCCAGTCGCCACGGCTCCGTTAATGCTCTTGTGTGACTTGTGTGACTTGTGCGACCTGTGCGATCAGGTCAGTGGACGCGCCCGGTGCCAGTGCCGCGGCCCGCAGCCGGTCGAAGGCCTCCACCTGGACCCGTACTTCCTTGTCCTTCTCCAGGTACGTGGTCCCGGCCACGGACTCCACGTAGGCGACCTCGGAATCGGACCGGTTCGGGAACTCGAGGATGGAGAACGCCCCGGCGTGCCCGGCGTGGGCACCGCAGGAGAACGGCAGCACCTGCAGCGTGAGCCCGGGCCTCGCCGCCATGCCGAGCAGGTGCTCAAGCTGGGTCCGCATCACCGCGTTCCCGCCGACCGGCCGCCGGATGACCGCCTCGTCCAAGATGGCCCACAGTTCGAGCGGCGGATCGTCGTCGAGCCGCCGCTGCCGCTCCATCCGCAGTGCGACCATACGGTCGATCTGCTCGGCGCCGTGCCTGGGAAACATCTCGCCGAGCACCGCCCTGGCATAGTCGGGCGTCTGCAGCAGCCCGTGCACCACGGAGACCTCGTAGCCGCGGACCGACGCCGTCTCGGCCTCCAGCCCCACGTAGATGTCGAACCCGCTGGGAAGAACGTCGTCGTAGGCGGCCCACCATCCCTTGCGGTGGCCCTCCCGCGCCATGTCGATGAGCACCTGACGCTGCGCCGGGTCGACAACGCCGTACTTCTCGAGCATCTGGCTCAGGTACGCCGACTTGGTCGGCGCCTTGCCGGTCTCGATGCGGGACAGGGTCGAGGGTGCCACGCCGAGCTGGGCGGCCACCTCTTCCAGCTTGTACCCGTTAGACTCGCGGAGCTTGCGCAACTCGGTACCGAGGCGACGCCGCCGGACAGTCGGCCCCGTTGTCATCAACGATCCCCCCTCCTCGGCGGACACCGTAATAGTGCTGACGCGCTATTGGGCGCAGCGCTCAGCTGATCATGACCGGTGCGGGGCGACAACAGCACCATACCGGGAAACTTCCTTGGTTGAAATCCCATCCGCGATTTCATGGTTCAAATTTGCCTGACGCACTTGCGTGGCGTGGGCTTGCACGTGCATGATCGTCCTAGTCACGCTGCGCCGAGGGGTGTTTACCGCAGGTCGTGATCTATTTGACAAATGTCCCGAAACGGACAAATGTCGCCTATAGCAAATATGATTATTTATGGGTTTTGAGCGAGTTTATGTGCGGTAAACCCGATACGGAAGTGCCGAATGCGCGACAACGGGAGGCAGGCGCAGATGGACACCCCCCTGAGGACCCGACCCACACATGGGCCGGTAGCAGCCTTGGAGCCGAGGCAGCGGCCCACGGTCCTCGGCTCGCTGACGATCCCGGGCCGGCCAGCGGAGGTCTCCGCGGCGCGCGCATTCGTCACCCGGACCATGGCGGCCACCGGCAAGGGCCGGACCATTGACTCAGACGCGGCGACCTTACTCACCTCGGAGCTTGTCACGAACGCCATCCAGCACACCGCGTCGGGCGCGGACGGCGGGACCGTCAAGATCGTCGTCATGGACGTGGCGGACGGCGTGCTCGTCGAGGTGATCGACGAGGGGTCGGCCGACATGCCCGTTGTCCGGTGCGACCTACTGGCGACCGACGGGCATGGGCTGTACCTGGTGCAGCAGCTGACGGCGCAATGGGGCTACCTGCGCGACCCGGCCGGCACCACGGTCTGGTTTCACCTCGCCGCCGGCCCAGCCCAGTTACCGGCGCACAGTGCTACCGGCGCACAGTGGGGCGGCCCGTGTTCTTGCCGCGCTTCTCGCGCAGCCGCATGGTGAGCTTGACCGGGGTGCCAGCGAAGCCGAAGTCCTCACGGAGGCGGCGCTCGATGAACCGGCGGTAGGTCTCCTCAAGGAAGCCGGTGGTGAACAGCACGAAGTGGGGGGGCTTAGTGCCCGCCTGGGTGGCGAATAGCACGCGCGGCTGCTTCCCGCCGCGCATCGGCGGCGGGGTGGCGGCGACCAGGGCGTTGAGCCAGGAGTTGAGCTGGCCGGTGGAGATCCGCTGCTCCCAGCCATCGAGGGCCTGCTCGATCGCGGGGACGAGGCGGTCGGTGTGGCGGCCGGTCGCGGCGGAGATGTTCACCCGGGGCGCCCAGCGGACGTGGTAGAGCTGGCGCTCGATCTCCCGCTCCAGGTAGTCGCGGCGCTCGGGGTCCGTGAGGTCCCACTTGTTGTAGGCGATGACGAGCGCGCGGCCCGCGTCGGTGACCATGGTGAGGATGCGCAGGTCCTGCTCGGTGAGCGGCTCGCTCGCGTCGATGAGCACGACCGCGACCTCGGCCCGGTCAAGGGCGGACTGGGTGCGCAGCGTGGCGTAGTAGTCGGCGCCCTGGCTTTCCCTGAACCGGCGCCTGATGCCGGCGGTGTCCACGAACCGCCAGGTCGTGCCGCCGAGCTCGATCAGCTCGTCCACCGGGTCACGGGTGGTGCCCGCGACGGAGTCGACCACGGCGCGCTGCTCGCCCGCCAGCTTGTTAAGCAGGGATGACTTGCCGACATTAGGCCGGCCGATGAGCGCGACACGACGCGGGCCGGCCTCGGCCTGCCCCTCGCGCGGCGCCTCGGGCAGCGCGTTGAGCGCCAGGTCGAGCAGGTCGCCGCTGCCCCGGCCGTGCATGGCGGAGACCATGACCGGCTCGCCGAGCCCGAGCGACCACAGCGACAGCGCGTCGGCCTCGCTCTTGGCGTCATCCACCTTGTTGGCGACGAGCACGACCGGCTTGCCGGCCCGGCGCAGCACCCGGGCCACCGCCTCGTCCTCGTCGGTGGCGCCGACCCGGGCGTCTACCACGAAGAGGACCGCGTCAGCCAGGCCGACGGCGATCTCCGCCTGCTCGGCCACCTGGGCGGCCAGGCCCTGCGCTTTGGCCAGCCAGCCGCCGGTGTCCACCAGGGTGAACTGCCTGCCGCGCCAGTTGGCGTCGTAGGCCACCCGGTCCCTGGTAACACCCGGCACGTCCTGCACCACCGCCTGGCGCGAGCCGAGGATCCGGTTGACCAGCGTGGACTTGCCGACGTTGGGGCGGCCGACCACGGCGAGCACCGGCTGCCCCGCGGTGCCGAGCCCGGCGCCGCCGTCCGCCGCCGCGTCGGCCGCGGTGATGTCACTGAGGTCGTCACCGACGTCTACCCAGCCGTCATCGCCGGCGTCATAATCTGTCAATTCAACTCGCCCCGTTCTGCGTCAACTGCTCTTGTCCCCCGCGCACACCAGCTGGCTGCGTTGTCGCGCCAGCCGGGCGATCTCCCCGATGACCTCGTCCAGGGTCATGTCGGTCGCGTCGAGCAGCAGCGCGTCGGCTGCCTTCTCCGACTGCGCGGCGTCGAGCCGGTCCCTGCGGGCCTGAGCCGCCTCGGTCTCGCCGGCGTCGGCGCGCAGCTCGGCGGCCCGGCGGCTGGCTCGCGCGCCAGGGTCGGCGGTCAGGAAGACCTTGAGCTGGGCGGCGGGCGCGACGACCGTGCCGATGTCGCGGCCCTCGGCCACGATGCCCTGGTCGGCCGCCGCGATGATCTCGCGCTGCTGGCGAATAAGGTGCTCGCGCACCGCGGGTACCCGGGCCACGACGCTGACCTGCCCGGAAACCTCTTTTGTCCGAATGTCCGGCGATACGTCCCGGCCGTTGACCCGCGTCCACGGGTCGTCCGGGTCGGTTGAAACCTCGATCGACGGCTCCGCCGCGCGGGCGGCGACCAGCGCCGCGTCGCCGGTATCCGCGGCTTCCGCAATAAACCACCAGGTCAGCGCCCGGTACATCGCCCCGGTATCCAGGTAGCGGAGGCCGAGCTCACGGGCGACGCCCCTGGACGCGCTCGACTTACCGGAACCAGACGGCCCGTCAATGGCGACGACCAGACCGCGTGGCGAGGAGACTCCCACCTAGAAATGGTACCGGGCGCGCGAGGCCGGGCGGTCAGCACGCCAGAACCCACCACCACCGGGTACCCCGGCCAAGCGCCATCGAGCCCCTGGGAATACGCATCTAGCCTTGGAGGGTGAATCAGCCCGCGCCCGGCCTGCTCCCCGACCCGCCGCGACAGCCGGAACCACGGCGGCCGCGGCTCGCGGCCTGGGCCGCGCTGATGGTCGTCTGGGTGGTCTGGGGCTCGACCTACCTCGCGATCCGGGTGGCCGACCGGACCATCCCGCCGTTCCCGATGGCCGCCGCGCGGTACCTCACCGCCGGCCTGCTGCTCTACCCGGCGGCGTGGCTCGCGGGCCGCCGGGGTGCGCAGCGGCAGGCACATCCGGCGGCCGGCGCGGCCGGGCGCCAGGCGGGGACGCAGGTACAGCCGGAGGCACTGCCGGGGGCGCGGGCGCGGAGCCCGCTCGCGCAGTGGGCGGGGATGGCCGTGGTGGGCACCATGCTGCTCGCCTTCGGCAACGGCGGCGTCTCCTACGCGGAGCGGACGCTGCCGTCCGGGCTCGCCGCGCTGCTCGTGGCGAGCGTCCCGCTCTGGATGGCGCTGGGCGATCGTGTGATCAACGGCCGCCGACTGCGGCCGCGCGGCTGGGTCGCGCTGGCACTTGGGCTGGCGGGGATCGCCGTTGTCGCGCAGCCGCACGGGACCGGCGCGGTGCTTCCCGTCCTTGTCGTCCTCGGCGCCAGCGTGAGCTGGGGCATCGGCTCCGTGCTCGCGGGCCGGCTGCCTGCCCCCGCCAGCCCGCTGCTCGGCAGCGCGATGGAGATGCTGGCCGGCGGTGCGGTGCTCGTCGGGCTCGCGGCGGCCACCGGCGAGGCCTGGTCCGGCCACGCCAGCGGTGAGTCGCTGCTCGCGCTCGCCTACCTGGTCGGCCCCGGCTCGCTGCTGGCGCTGACCTGCTACGTGATCGCGCTGCGGCGGCTGCCGACGGCGGTGGTGTCCACCTACGCCTACGTCAACCCGGTGGTGGCGGTCGCGCTCGGCAGCCTGTTGCTCGGCGAGCGGCTCACCGTCACCGCCCTCGTCGGCGGCGCGATCGTCGTCGCCTCGGTCGCCCTGCTGCTCAGGGAAAGCCCTACTTAACCGCTCTTGCGGCGGAAGTTGCGGCGGCTCCCGGCCGGGCCGTGTGCGCCGTGGATCTTGCCGTCCTCGCGGCCGCCCTTGCCCTGGCCCTCGCCATGAGACTGGTGCTTGCGCTCGAGTGCCTCGCGGAACTTACGCTTCGTCTCGTCGAGATCCGGCTTGGCGGCGTCCGCGTTGCCTGCGGTCGCTTCCGCGGTGGCGTCGGCCGCGGGCTCGGCGGTCTCGTCCGGCTCTGGCGCGGCTTCCCCTGGGGTCGCAGCGGACTCCGTCTCGGCTGCCTCTGTCCCGGCTGACTGGGCCGCCTTGCTGGTGTGCTGCCTCGCGCTCTTCGTCATGGCGTCTAGCTTCGCACACCGCGGACGGGTTCGCGCGACCCATTAACCGTGGCGCAGGCCAGCGCTGGCACCTCGCGTGCCCGTTGGCGAGGGCCTAGCGGCGGACGGGCCAGCCGCCGGCCTCCATCGCGTCGAGCAGCGGGCCCGCCTGGTCGGGGCGGACCGACAGCTCGGCGACGCCCACCGGCAGGCCCGGTGAGTGCTCAAGGCGGATGTCCTCGATGTTCACCCCGGCCGCGCCGGCCGCGGCGAAGAGCCGGGACAACTCGCCCGGCTGGTCGGCGATGACGACCTGGACGATCGTGAAGTTCCGCGGCTGGCCGCCGTGCTTGCCGGGGATGCGGCTGGTGCCCGCCCGGCCGCGCTCGAGCAGGCCGGTGACCGCGGCGACCCCGGCGCCGTCGCCTTGCGCCCCCTGCGGCTGGCGCGCGAGCAGGCGCGCGACCGCTGCCAGGTCCTCGGCGACCGCCGCCACGACCTCGGCGACCGGCCCGGCGTTCGCGGACAGGATCTGGGTCCACAGCGCGCTGTCGCCCGCCGCGATCCTGGTGACATCGCGCAGGCCGCCGCCGGCCAACCTGAGCGCGTCAGCGGGCACGCCCGACGGTGCGAGCCGGGCGGCCATCGCCGCCGCCACCAGGTGCGGGGCGTGCGAGACCAGCGCCACCCAGCGGTCATGCGTCTCCGGGTCGGTCACCACCGGGTCGGCGCCGCACGCCACGGCGAGCGCGGTCACCGCGGCGACCGCGTCGCTTGAGGTCTCCGGCAGCGGGCACAGCGCCCAGGTGCGGCCGAGGAAGAGATCCGACTGCGCGGCGCCCGGCCCATGCTTCTCGCGCCCGGCAAGGGGGTGCCCGGGCACGTAGGACTCCAGGTCACAGCCGAGCTCACGCGCCTGCCGGGCGGGCAGCACCTTCACGCTGGCGACATCGGTGTAGACGTCCGCGACGGCGCACTCCTGGATGAAGGCAAGCTCCCGGCCGACCAGGGCGGGCGGCATCGCGAGGACGGCAGCGTCAGCGATCCCCTTGGCATCGCGGAGATCCGGGACCACTGTGCCCGCCCCGAGATCGGCGGCGAGCCTAGCGGTAGCCGGGTCGGCATCAGTGAGGAAGACCTCGGTGCCGTTCTCGCGCAGCGCGAGCGCGATCGACGTGCCGATCAGCCCGGTCCCCGAGACAAGCACCCTGCCTGGCACAGTCATCGCCCCTCCCCGGTCGGCCACGAGAAATGTAGCAAGGTCTCGGCCATGAGAGGTACCCAAGGCGGACGCGGCTCCGCTGCCAGCAGCCATGACGGCGCTGGTAGGCGTAGGCACGCTCACGTGTTGGCTCATCTGATCGCTACTGGGCGATGTCCAGGCGGAGCGCCGCGGCGCCGCGCAGGTAGACGTGCTGGATCTCCGCGCGGGGGCGGTCGGTGTCCACGTGCGCCATCAGCCGGACCACGCGGGGCATCGCGCGGGCGACGGGGATCTCCGTCGCGCACATCAGCGGGACGGCGTGGAAGCCGAGCTTGCGGGCGGCGAGGGCGGGGAACTCGGCGGTCAGGTCCGGGGTCACCGTGAACAGGACGCTGATCACGTCGTCGGGGGCGAGGTCGTTGCGGGTCATCACCGCGGTGACCAGCTCAGCCGTCCCCTCGAGGATCGCGTCCCGGTCATCGGCGTCGACCTGGATCGCGCCGCGAATAGCCCGTACTGCCACGTGTCCAACTCCTAACGATCTTGCGCAACTCAAAGGCTACTGCCGCCCGCCAGCGGTTAAAGGCCCACGGCGGCGTACAACTCGCCGATCTCTTTCACGCTGAGGTCCCGGGTGGCGCCTGGGCGCAGGGCGCCGAGGCGGATCGGGCCGACGGTGGTGCGCAGCAGCCGGCTCACCGGGTGGCCGACCTCAGCGAGCATCCGGCGCACGATGTGCTTGCGGCCCTCGTGCAGCGTGATCTCCACCATCGCGCGGCCGCCGGACTGCTCGAGCACCCGGAACTTGTCGGCAATCGCGACGCCATCGTCGAGCTCCACGCCGGCCTGCAGGCGACGGCCCAGGTCGCGCGGGACCGGGCCGGGCACCTCGGCCCAGTAGGTCTTCGCCACCTCGTAGCTCGGGTGGGCGAGCCGGTGCGCCAGCTCGCCGTCGTTGGTGAGCAGCATCAGGCCCTCGGTGTCGTAGTCGAGCCGTCCCACGTGGAACAGTCGCTCGGCCCTCATCCCGAGGAAGTCGACGATCGTCTTGCGGCCGCGGTCGTCCGACATCGCGGTCAGCACGCCGCGCGGCTTGTTGAACGCCAGGTACACAGTGTCCTGGCGGGACGGAATGCGCTTGCCGTCGACCCGGATGACCTGGTGCTCTGGGTCAACCCGGGCACCGAACCGGCGGACCACCTGCCCGTCCACCTCGACCCGGCCCGCGCCGATCAGCTCCTCGCAGTGCCGCCTGCTGCCGACGCCGGCCGCCGCGAGCACCTTCTGCAGCCGGACGCCGCCGGGGACGTCGGTGAGGTCGTCCCGCTCGCCCTCGCCGGCGCCGAAGTCATCGTTGTCGTCCAAGCCCATGCTGCGCAGTGCCCGGAGCCGGGCCCTCGCCTCTGGCGACAGCTGCACCGCCTGGGCCGGCGGCAGTGCCGCGTCCAGCGGGGGCCGGTCATTGCCTGGACCGCTACGCCCGCGTGCGTTCATTGTCCTCGATATCCTCGATGTTCTCCGGAAGGAACGGCGCCAGGTCGGGCAGCTCGTCCAGGGACGCCATGCCCAGCCGCTCAAGGAAGTACCCGGTGGTGCGGTAGAGGATCGCACCGGTCTCCGGGTCGGTCCCCGAGTCCTCGACGAGCCCGCGCAGCACGAGCGTCCTGATCACGCCATCGCAGTTGACGCCGCGCACCGCCGATACCCGTGCCCGGCTGACCGGCTGCCGGTAGGCGATGACCGCCAGGGTCTCAAGCGCCGCCTGAGTAAGCCGGACCTCCTGTCCGTCCCTGACGAACCGCTCCACGAGCGGAGCGCAGTCCTCACGAGTATAGAAGCGCCAGCCGCCAGCTATCTCCCGCAGGTCGAACCCGCGGCCGTCGCTCGTGTACTCGGCGGAAAGGGCGCGCAATGACGCGGCGACCTCGTGCCGCGGGCGCTCGAGCACCTGGGCGAGGAGCACCTCGGGTACGGGCTCGTCGGCGACGAGCAGGATGGCCTCAAGGGAGGCGCGCAGCCCCGGGGCGTCGTCGGCATGCGCGCCGTCGCCGGCCGGCTCCTGGCCGGCCGCCTCCGGGTCTCGCGGGACTTCCTGGCCTCCGGTGCCATTGCGGGCGTCCGAGACATCGTGGTCGTCCTGGCCGCCAGTGCCGTCCCGGCGGTCCGTGCCGTCCTGATTGTCCGGCAGGCCCGCGGTGCCGCCGTCCCCGGTGACGTCGCTGCTCATCGATAGTCTTCTTCCTGGTTGTCGGTGGCCTGCGCGGCATCGCCGCCCGCGCCGGACGGGGCGAGCAGGAAATCCCGGTCGCCGCCCGTCCAGGTCACGTACAGCTCGCCGAGCGGCAGCACCTGCTCGAACGCCACCGCGTCCTCGCGGTACAGCTCAAGCAGCGCGAGGAACGACGCGACGATCTCATAGTTGCCGACGGCGCCGGAGGACAGCTGCCGGAACGACGCCCGCCCGAGGCCGCGCAGCCGCCCCGCGATGAGCACGGCCTGCTCCCTGATCGAGATGAACGGTGCGTGGATGTGCTCGACCGACACGACGGGCGGGGCCTTGGGGGCAAGCGCCCGGGCGGCCAGCGCGGCGAACTCCTGCGGGCCAATGGCGAACAGCACCTCGGGGAGCAGCTCGGCGAACCGGGGCTCGAGCGGGACCCGGCGCGGGAACCGCCGTGCCGCGGCCGCCATCCGCCCGGCGAAGACGGCGGCGACCTCCTTGTACGCGCGGTACTGAAGCAGCCGGGCGAACAGCAGGTCGCGGGCCTCGAGCAGCGCCAGGTCCTCCTCGTCCTCGACCTCGCCGCTCGGCAGCAGCCGCGCCGCCTTGAGGTCGAGCAGGGTGGCGGCGACAACAAGGAAGTAGCTGACCTGGTCCAGGTCCCAGCCGCCGGAACGCTGCCTGATGTAAGCGATGAACTCGTCGGTGACCTTCGAAAGCGCCACCTCGGTGATATCCAGCTTGTGCCTGGAGATCAGCCCGAGCAGCAGGTCGAACGGCCCCTCGAAGACGTCGAGGTGCACCTCGAAGGCGCTGGACGAGCGCGGCGCGTCCCCCGTCTCGCCCAGCGGCCCGGTACCGCCTGTCACTGCGCCGCCCGTCATAGTGCCCACGTTAACGAAGGTACCGCGTCCTCATCCTTATCCTGATCCTGATCGCTCTCGGCCTCGCGGCTGAGCCGCATGCGGCGGGCGATCAGGCTGTCCCGGCCCCGCGCGTCCAGGTCGGCGAGCAGGATGGCGATCGCCTCTCGCACCAGCCGCCCGCGGTCAAGGACGAAACCGAATCGGCGCAGTTGCAGGCGCGCGTGCTCTAGATCGAGCAGCTCGTCGGCGGACAGGTAGACGGTGATCTTCTGGTCGTGCCTTTCCCTGCCGGTCGCCTGGCGTTCATCTGCGGTGTCTGGCGGGGGGGCTACCGGGCGGAATAGCTCCGCCACGCCGGGAACGTTTACCCGGCGTGACCGTGTCCGTCCCCTGTCTGCCGCCACCGCTCGAGGACCTCCTTGGCGAGTTCACGGTAGGAACTAGCCCCCATCGACGACGTATCGAACGTCGTGATGGGCTCACCGGCAACGGTAGCGTCTGGGAAGCGCACGGTGCGGTTAATCACCGTATGAAACACCTTGTCGCCGAAGCCGTTCACGATGGAGCCGAGCACTTCCCTGGTGTGCAGGGTGCGCGAGTCGTACATCGTGCCGAGCAGTCCGTCGATGTACAGGTCCGGGTTGAGCCTGTGCTGCACCTTGGCGATGGTCTCCATCAGCAGTGCCACGCCGCGCATGGCGAAGTACTCGCACTCAAGCGGGATCAGCACGCTGTCCGCGCAAGCGAGGGCGTTGATGGTGAGCAGGCCGAGCGACGGCTGGCAGTCGATCATGATGAAGTCGTAGTCGGGCACGACCTCCTTGAGCGTGCCGCCCAGGATGAACTCCCGGCCGACCTCGTGGACCAGCTGCACCTCCGCGCCGGACAGGTCGATGTTGGACGGCAGCAGGTCCAGGTTCGGCACGCCGGTCTCGAAGATGACGTCGCGCGCCTTGACGCCGCGCTCCATCAGCAGGTTGTAGACCGTCAGGTCGATGTCGTGCGGCTGGATGCCGAGGCCGACCGAGAGCGCGCCCTGCGGGTCGAAGTCGACGAGCAGCACCTTCCTGCCCCGCTCGGCGATCGCCGCGCCCAGGTTGATGGTCGTGGTCGTCTTACCGACGCCGCCCTTCTGGTTGCAGACCGCCACGATCCGCGCCGGGCCGTGCTCGGTCAGCGGCTTGGGCTCGGGGAATGCGGGGAGCGGCCGACCCGTGGGCCCGATGTCTCCCGGCAGAAGCTCCGTTACGCGCGATGCGGCCACCAGTCAGATCCTCCCGGGGCTAGAGGTCGCGAACTGTTCGGGACACTAGGCCCGTTGTCCGGCGCTTTCAAGCAGGCGCGCCGCTGGTGGCCGGACTTTACGTACTTTCGGCCACCTGGTCATCGATGCCGGCCGGCGCGCAGTGCCGCCCGCCGTCACGCGCCGTCAGCGCAGAGCAGTGCGTCTCGCCGAAAGCACCGCGTCAGCCGAGGGCGCGCGGGTGGGATTCCGCGTAAACCTCGCGCAGTTTGTCCACCGTCACCAGAGTGTAGACCTGCGTGGTGGTCACCGAGGCGTGTCCGAGCAATTCCTGGACGACGCGGATGTCCGCGCCGCCGTCGAGCAGGTGCGTGGCGAAAGAATGCCGCAGGGTATGGGGGGAAACGTCGGGCTGGCCGGCGCGGGCCGCCGCCTCCCGCAGGATCCCCCACGCGCCCTGCCGGGTGAGCCGGCCGCCGCGGGCGTTGAGGAAGACCGCGGGGCTCGCTGTTCGACCCGCCTGGCCGGCCCCCGCCCTGCCCGCCCCCGCCTTCCCCGCGAGCGCCGGGCGCCCTCTGACCAGGTAAGCGTCAAGTGCCCGGACGGCGTAGCGGCCGACCGGGACGTAACGCTGCTTGCCCCCCTTGCCGGTCAGCAGCACGGCGGGGTCCGTCGTCAGATGGTCAAGGTCGTCCACGTCGAGCCCGGTCGCCTCCGAGATGCGCGCGCCGGTGCCGTACAGGAGCTCGAGCAGCGCGCGGTCCCGCAGCACCCGCGGTTCTGGGTCCTCGGTGGATCCCGCGGCGTCGAGGATGCGCTCGACCTCCGCCACGTCGATGGCCTTGGGCAGCCGCGTGGCGGCGGCCGGCGGCGCCACCTCGCGCGCCGCGTCGTGGGCGGTAAGGCCCTGCTTGACGGCGAACGCGTGCAGGCCGCGGACGGCGACGACCGCCCGGCCGACCGAGCCGGACGCGAGCGGCGGGTGCTCGTCGTCCCCGGCATGAAGCGCGCCGCGGAACTCCGCGACGTCGAGCGCGGTGACGTCCGCGAGCCGCCGCCGGCCCCGGCCATCAAGAAAGCCCAGGTACCGGTCCAGGTCACGCCGGTAGGACTGCACGGTGTTGCCCGCGAGCCCGCGCTCCACCGTGAGGTACTGCAGGTAATCGCGCACCGCGCGGTCGACGCTCACCACGTCCGCGATCGTAGTCGCCGATGGCGGCCGCCGCAGCGGGCGGCACGGCGAGCCCTGGTCAGCGTCTCGGCTGGACGACGCCCGCGCTGATCAGGGACTCGGCGGTGTCGATGACCGACTCGCGAAGCGTGCGCGGAGCCCAGCCGAGCTCGCGCATGGCCTTCTCGGCGGTGACGTCGTGCTGAATGCCGAGCATGTCCACGGCGAGCCTCGCCTCGCCGCTAAACGGGGCCGCGACCCGCAGGGCCCAGGCCGGGAGCGGCCGGGTGGAGACCTTGTAGCCGCGCGGGCCGTACTCCTCCTTGAGTATCGCGGCGATGCCCGTCATCGGCAGCTGCCCGTTGGCGCAGATGTAACGGTTTCCCTTCGCCGCGGAGACCTCCAGGGCCAGGCGGTGCACGGTGGCGAGGTCGCGGACGTCGGTGAACGCCAGGTGCAGCGGCGGTACCGCGGGCATCTCGCCCGCCAGCATGCGGCGCACCATGTCGGTGGAACTCTCCCGCTTGACCTGCTGCGGCGGGCCGATGATCGCGCCGGGATGAATGACCGCCAGTTCCAGGCCGTGGCCGGCGGCGAGGTCCCAGGCCCGCTTCTCCGCCAGCAGCTTGCTCGTGGCGTAGGCGTTGCACTGGGACAGGTCCGACCAGTCCGCTTCGGTCCGCTGCCGCGCCGCGGTCGCGGTGTTGCGGGTGATCACGTCCAGGGACGAGGTGCAGACGATGCGCTTCACTCCTGCCTTGGCCGCCGCCGTGAGCACGCGCGTGGTGCCGTCGACGGCCGGGCGGATGAGCACGTCCTCATGCCTGGGGGCCTTGAACGGGATCGGCGAGGCGACGTGCAGCACGTAGTCGCAGCCGCGCACCGCCTCGGCCCAGCCCTCATCCGCGTCCAGCGTGGCCTGCGTCAGTTCGAACTCGCCGCGCGCCGCGTCGATCGCCGGGCGCAGGTGAGCCAGGTCGGCCCGTTGCCGGTTCCTGACGGTCCCGCGCACGTCGTACCCGTGCGCGAGGAGGTCGCTGATGCAGTGCCCTGCAGCAAAGCCCGTGGCCCCGGTGACCAGCACCATGCCAGGCTTGTCCCGGTTCATGCGTTAACGAGTAGAGGTCTGCTGCTAGCGCCGTCAAGCGGACAGTCCGCTCAGCGGGCCAGGGTCGCCTGAGGTTTGCGCCGCGGCGCCGCGGCCTGTTGCTGTTATCCGAGCCGACGATGGCCGGGCAAGCCCGCCGCGCGGCGCCCGTCTAGAGCACGGCCGACACCGGGGTGGACGGCAGGTGGTGCGCCTCGGCGACCGGGGCGCAGGTGATGCTCCCATCGTGCGTGTTCAGCCCCTGGGCCAGGGCGTCGTCATTGCGGAGGGCCTCGCGCCAGCCCCGCCCCGCGATCTCGAGCGCGTACGGCAGGGTCACGTTGGTCAGCGCGTAGGTGGAGGTGTGCGGGACGGCGCCGGGCATGTTCGCCACGCAGTAGAAGACCGAGCCGTGCACCCGGTAAGTCGGGTCGGCATGCGTGGTCGGATGAGAGTCCTCGAAGCAGCCGCCCTGGTCGATCGAGATGTCGACGAGGACCGAGCCCGGCAGCATCCGGGACACCAGCTCGTTGCTCACCAGGGTCGGGGCCTTCGCGCCGGGGACGAGGACCGCACCGATCACCAGGTCCGCATCGATCACGGCGCGCTCGACCTCGTAGGCGTTGGACGTCACCGTCTGCAGGTGTCCCTGGTAGATGGCGTCCGCGCTGCGCAGCCGGGCGACGTTCCGGTCGAGCAGCAGCACCTCGGCCTGCATGCCGAGCGCGATGGCCGCGGCGTTCATCCCGGAGACGCCCGCGCCGATCACCACGACCTTCGCCGCGTACACGCCGGACACGCCGCCCATCAGGACCCCGCGCCCGCCGCCGTCTCGCTGCAGGTGGTGCGCGCCCACCTGCGGCGCCATCCGCCCGGCGACCTCGGACATCGGCGCGAGCAGCGGCAGCGAGCCGTCCCTGAGCTGCACGGTCTCGTACGCGATGGCGGTGACCCGCCGCTCGAGCAGCGCCTCGGTGCACTCCTTCGACGCGGCGAGGTGCAGGTAGGTGAACAGCACCTGGCCCGGCCGCATCCGGTGGTACTCCTCGGGAACCGGCTCCTTGACCTTGAGCACCAGGTCGCCCGTCGCCCAGACGTCGTCAGCCGAACGCAAGATCGTCGCCCCGGCCGCGGAAAAAGCCTCGTCGGGCTGTGAGGAGCCCTCGCCGGCGCCCGCCTCGACGAAGACCTCGTGCCCCGCCCGGGTGAGCTCGTGAACGCCCGCCGGGGTGATCGCCACCCGGAACTCGTTGTTCTTGATCTCCGCGGGAACCGCGATCTTCATGAGCTCTCCGATTCCGTCTCCCGGCGACAGCCGGCCCGGTCCCTGGTGCCTGGCTAGGGCTGCGGCGCATCCCCTGGGGCGTAGCCCAGAAAATCCTTCCAAGCTGGCGATGTACCCAGCGAGCAGCCCGCTGATAGCTTCCCCGCAGCCGCGCACCGAAGCCCCGGCGGCTGACTTCTTTGCGAGTGGGGCCGGCCGAGGGTGTTTACTCTTCGGGAGCGCCAGCCGGGCGAAGTCCGGCGTAGTCATTCAGCCTGGCGACGTAGGCGGCCAGGACGCCCTGGATCGTCGCGCCGTTGTGCAGCTTTCCCGCCAGCGCGGCCGACACCGCGTCGGTGAGCGGGAACCACTCGGTGCGCAGGAACTTCTCCTCGTCGTGCCGCTCGTAGTCGGTGTCGGCTTCGGTGAGGCCGCGGGCCAGGAAGATGCGGATTTTCTCGTCGGTGATGCCGGGCGAGGCGTAGGAGTCGATCAGCGCGTGCCACTCGCTGGCGGCGTAGCCGGTCTCCTCCAGCAGTTCGCGGCGCGCGGTGTCGACTAGGGGTTCGCCGTGGACGTCACGCAGGCCAGCCGGGATCTCCCACAGCTGCCTCGCGACCGGGTGCCGGTACTGGCGGATCATCAGCACCCGGTTCGCCTCGTCGAGGGCGAGGACGCCCACGGCACCGATGTGTGTCACGACGGTACGTTCCGCGTGATGGCCATCTGGCATCTGAACCTTGTCGGTCCGGACGGTGATCAGCCAGTTGCTGAACTGGGTTTCGGTGCCGGCCACCGGCCAGCTCTCGGGGGGAAGGTCCTCGGCCATAAACCGCAGCCTACGGCCCGTTACGCGCTCGCCACCGCGCGGGTGTCGGCCTGCCCGGACCGGGACCGGGCAAGGGCAGCGGCGATGAGGCCGGAGAACAACGGGTGCGGACGGGTCGGCCGGGACAGGAACTCCGGGTGCGCCTGGGTGGCGACGAAGAACGGGTGCGCCTCCCGGGGGAGCTCGATGAACTCCACCAGGCGGCTGTCGGGCGACAGGCCGGAGAAGACGAGCCCGGCCTGCTCAAGGCGCTCCCGGTAGGCGTTGTTGACCTCGTAGCGGTGCCGGTGCCGCTCCTCGACCACCGGGGTGCCGCCGTACAGCCCGCTGACGATCGTGCCCGGCTTGAGGTTCGCCGGGTAAAGGCCCAGGCGCATGGTGCCGCCCATGTCCCGGTCGCCCGCGACGACGTCCTCCTGGTCGGCCATGGTGGCGACCACCGGGTCCGGCGTGTCCGGGTCGAACTCGGCGCTGTTCGCGCCCTCGATTCCCGCCAGGTCGCGGGCGACCTCGATGACCATGCACTGCAGGCCGAGGCAGAGACCGAGGACGGGGATCTTGTGCTCGCGGGCGTACCTGATCGCACCGATCTTGCCCTCGATGCCGCGGACGCCGAAGCCGCCGGGGATGAGGATGCCGTCCACGCCGTCCAGCTGTGACGCCGCGTCGTCCGGGTTCTCGCAGTCATCGCTCGTCACCCAGCGGATGGTGACCTTGGCGTCGTTGCCGAAGCCGCCCGCCCGCAGCGCCTCGGCCGGGGACAGGTACGCGTCGGGCAGGTCCACGTACTTGCCGACCAGCGCGATGGTGATCGAGCGGGCCGGGCGGTGCACGCGCCGCAGCAGGTCGTCCCAGGCGGACCAGTCGACGTCGTGAAAGGGCAGCTGCAGCTTGCGGACCACGTAGGCGTCCAGGCCCTCGCCGTGCAGCACCTTGGGGATGTCGTAGATGGACGGGGCGTCCGGGGTGGCGACCACCGCCTCCTCGTCCACGTCGCACATCAGGCTGATCTTCCGCTTGAGCCCGTCGCTGATCGGCCGGTCGGAGCGGGCCACGATCGCGTCGGGCTGGATGCCGATGGAGCGCAGCGCGGCGACCGAGTGCTGGGTCGGCTTGGTCTTGAGCTCGCCGCTCGGGCCGATGTACGGCAGCAGCGAGACGTGGATGAAGAAGCAGCGGTCGCGGCCGATCTCGTGCCGGATCTGCCGGATCGCCTCAAGGAACGGCAGGGACTCGATGTCGCCCACGGTGCCGCCGACCTCGGTGATGACCACGTCCACGTCAGGCCCGGCCATCCCCATGATGCGCGACTTGATCTCGTTGGTGATGTGCGGGATGACCTGGACCGTGTCGCCGAGGTACTCGCCGCGCCGCTCCTTGGCGATCACGCTCGAGTAGATCTGGCCGGTCGTGACGTTCGCCTCGCCGCCCAGCCTGATGTCGAGGAACCGCTCGTAGTGACCGACGTCCAGGTCGGTCTCCGTGCCGTCGTCCGTCACGAACACCTCGCCGTGCTGGAACGGGTTCATCGTCCCCGGGTCGACGTTGAGGTACGGGTCGAGCTTTTGCATCTTGACGCGCAGGCCCCGCATCTTGAGCAGGCGGCCGAGGCTGGACGCGGTGAGGCCCTTGCCGAGGCTTGAGGCCACGCCACCGGTGACAAAGAGATGCTTGGTGTTAGTGAGCCTTTGTGAGGCTAGCCTGGACTGAGTCACTGCAGCGGCCAAGTTGAACTCCCGTGGTCGACGATGATGCGGTGTAAATCCGCAGGTCCACGGGCCACCAGGATAACACGCTGTTCAGGCTAGCCCTTGCCGGGGGAGATTGCCCGGCTCCGCGTGTCCCGGCGGGTGCTCATGCGGGTTCTCGGCCTCGCCGAACCGGGCCAGCGTGACCGCGCTCGCCACCGCGAGCAGGAAGCCTGCCGCCGCCACCGGGGTGAGGCCGGGGCGAGTCGTGTCGCCGAGGAACAGCACGCCGACCAGGGCGGGCGGCAGCGTCTCGGCGAGGACCACCGCCGAGGTCGCGACCGTCACGCTGCCGCCCTCCAGCGCGGTGGCGTAGAAGACGAACGACACGATGCCCGCCGCCACGACCGCGTACGCCGCCGGGTCGCGCAGCAGGGTGAGCGGCGCGAAGCCGTTGAGCACCCGGGCCGCGATGCCGACCGCGCCGAAGCCGAAGCCCGCGACCGTGCCGAGCACCAGCGTGCGGGCCGGGTCGCGCAGCACCCGCGCGGCGATCAGGCCGGCCACCCCGAGCGCGGCGGTCGCGATGATCAGCGCGATCTTGAAGGCGCCGCCCGCGGTGGTCGCCCCCTCCGCCCCGGCGGACGATCCGAGCAGCCCGACGCCGGCCACCACGCCGCCGACCGCGAGCCATTCCCGCAGCGACAGCGTGGCCCCGATGACGACGGTGGCGAGGACCGCGATCACCGCGAGGTTGGCCGCCACCATCGCCTGGACCGCGAACAGCGGCAGCCGCTGCAGCGCCACCAGCTGCGCGATGAAGCCGAGCAGGTCGATGCCCATGCTCGCGACGAACCGCCATTGGTGCAGCATGCGCGGCACCAGGCCGGCGTCGATGCCGCCCCCGTCGCCGGCCTGGGCAGGCGACCGGTTGCTCGCCTCGCGCACGGCGACCGCCTGCATGACCGAGGCGACCCCGTAGCACAGCGCCGCGAGAACGGCAGCAATCAGGCTGACCAGCACAACTCAAGCCTACTCCGCGCGAGCCAGGCACTCAGCGCGTCCTCAGCCTGCCCACAGGCAGGGGGGTGGTCCCCCCGCAGGGTAACCTGAGCCCGCTCGCCGGGCGGGCCTCCCAACTGGTCCACAGCGGGCGGTAGCCCATCCGGTACCAGAACGGCGCGGACAGCGGGTTGACCTGGCTGTGGTGCAGCAGCGTGACGGCGATGCCCATGGCGTCGAGCTTGGCGTGCAGGTTCCTGACCAGCGCGGCGCCGATGCCGGTGCCGCGCTCTTGCGCGTCGATGAACATCGTCTGCAGGTAGGCGGCGGGTGAGCGGTTGGTCATGCCGGCGATCCAGCCGGCGTCCTGCGGCGGCTGGGCGACGAGCAGGCCGACCGGGCGGCCGTTACGCTCGGCCAGCCAGGTCCAGGTGGCGGGGCGGGCGAGGCTGCCCCGGATCTCCTCGCGGACGAGCCGCGCGGTGTCCGGCCGCCAGACCGGACCGCCGAAGTGCATGTCGTAGCGGATGAGCCGCAGCTCAAGGTCGAGCACCTGTTCCTCGTCGGCCGGGCCCGCGGCGCGGATCGTCGCGCCGTAGGCGGGGCGCGGCGGCGGCAGCGGCCCGGTCGGCCGGGCGCGGGCGGCGATGACGGTGAGCGGCTGCAGGCCGTGCCGCAGGAGCGCGGGCACGCCGGTGATGTCCATGCTCGGCCACACCACGCTCGCGGACGTGTCGGGGCCCCGGGCGGCGCCGGTCGCGGCCAGGTGGTCGCGCCACAGGGTGAGCAGCTGGTCGGCGCCCGCCGCGACGTCCTGCCCGGGCAGCCGCGGAACCAGGGTGAAGCGCTCGGCCGCGCCCCACGTCTGGTTCAGCGACTGCGGCGGTATGTGCTGGTGCACGCAGACGCCGAGGCCCCCCGTCCGGCCGTTGTCGGAGGAAACCACCAGCGGCTCGCCGCAGCCCGCGGGCAGCGACGCGGGGTCGGGCAGCAGCGGGTCGATGGCGTTCCAGCGCCGCCCGACGGCGCGGTTGATGTCACGGACCGCCTCGCGGACCACCCAGGGCATCGACTACCTCCCGCAAGGCGCCGCTGGCGCAGAGCCTTCGCGGTGCACTCTACCGTCCGGTAAGTCCTGTTTGACAGGCATCGCCGCCAAGCCCGCCGCTGGCGGCCCTCACTGGGCGTCGTACTCGTCGTGGCGGCGCCACCAGAAGCCGCCGCCCTCCTCGTTACGGCCCCGCGGTGCCCGGTCGAGCCACTGGTACATGCCCCACAGCCCGTCGAGGCCGCGCGCGTAGGCCGAGTACGCGTGGTAGACGGCGCCGTCTTGGAGGGCGAACGCGCTCATTCCCGGCCCCTCGCGCCGGTAAGTCTGCCAGTCAGTGCCAACGATCGACTGCGAGAAGGCGTCCAGCGAGCTCGCCTGCTCCGGGCCGGCCGGCCGCAGGTCCGCCGGGCGGAAGTTCTCCCTGGTGGTCCCCGCCTCCCACTCCTCCTTGGTGTGCGCCACGCCGAAGTCGAAGTTGAAGTCGCTGCCGTAGGCGGACGCCCACGGGAAGGTCCAGCCCATCCGCCGCTTGTAGGCCGCGATCTTGTCAAGCGGCGCCCGCGATACCGCGCAGAGCGTGACGTCGTGGTTGGCGAGGTGGACCGCGGAGCCGTTGAAGCCGTCGGCGATCGCCGAGCAGGACGGGCATCCCGCGGCGTAGTCGGGACCGAACATGAAGTGATAGATGAGCAGCTGCGAGCGCCCTTGGAACAGGCCGGCCAGCGACGTCGTGCCAGCGTCGGACTCGAACTGGTACTCCTTGTCCACCCGGATCCAGGGCAGTTCCTGCCGCTGCCTGGCCACCTCGTCGCTGCGCCTGGTCAGCTCCTTCTCCGCCTCGAGCAGGTCAAGGCGCGCGGCGAGCCACTCCTCGCGCGTCCCCGTCTTGTGACTGGTCATGGTCTTGTCTCCGTTTCCCTGTCTCTTGTCGTTGCATTTCGAACGTGGCCGGCGCTTACATGGCCGGCGGCATGAGCCCGGGGACCTGTGCGGGCGCGATGACGATCACCAGCCCGAGCCCGATGAGGGCCAGCGCCAGCGGGACGTCGATCGCGGCCCTCGGCGGCAGCAGCTTCTGCGCGCAGCCGACGACGGCCACCACCGACATCCACACCAGGCTCATCACGCCGAGCGCCACGAGCACCGCCATCAGCCCGATGCCCGAGCCCAGGCAGCACAGCCCGTAGCCGAGACCGGAGCCGGGTCCGGAGTCAGGTCGGGAGCCCGCCGCCGCGCGGCAGCGGCGCCGGAAGTGCCGCTTGACCGCGGTGAGCTCGTAGCCGCCCGCCGCGATCACCACCACCCCGGCGGCGAGCGCACCGTGCGGCCGGTCAAGCGCGTAGGCCGCGACGCCAGCCAGCCCCCAGACGCCCAGGTAGCACCCGGTGAACAGCAGCGCGGCGCGCACCGTGCCGCGCACCGCGGCGCGCCGGGCGACCGCCGGGGCCGCACCGGGCAGCATCATCGCCGCCATCATCGTCACCCACATCGCGGCGAAGAACCCGAAGGCCCCCGGCCGGGTGGCGACCCCCATGTCCATCCCGTCCATCAGCCAGGCCGCCGCCGCCCAGCAGGCGGCGGCCAGCCCGAGCGTCACCGCGAGCGCGATCGCCGGCACCATCCTCGGCACAGGCGCGCGCGGTGCTGCCACGTTCACCATCGGTCCATCCCTTCTGCGGTCCGCTTGCACTGTCTGCTGTTACGGGGGGCCCGCGTCACGCGGGCGCGCCGGCCTGCTTGTCGAGGTGATCCTTGAGCGCGCCGAGCGGCCCGTCCCAGTCGCGGGCCAGGGCGGCAAGGAACTGCTGCGCCACCCGCATCGGCGCGGAGTGGAGCCGGTACCTGACCCGGCGCCGCTCGCCGGGCTCGGCGGTCACCAGCCCTGCCTCAGTGAGCAGCGCCAGGTGCTTGGCGATCGCCTGACGGGTGATGGGCAGTGCGCCGGCCAGGTCCGTGGCGGTAGCCGGCCCGGCCCCGGCCAGCGCGGCCAAGATGGCGCGCCGGCTCGGGTCGGCCAGGGCGATGAAGACCTGCTCGGCGACTGCCTCAATGTGGCCCGCCCCGGTGCCCGGTGCCCCCGTGCCCCAGGCCAAGGCGCCGGCTGCCGCGCCGTCAGGCGGCGGCATCGAGGTAGCTGGCCAGCTCGCCGAGCTCGCTCGCCCATCCCTGGGTGTTGCCGTCGTAGGCGGTGCGCCAGGCGTCGTCGGAAAGCTGCGCGAAGCCGGACTCGGTCACGGTCAGCCGGGTGCCCGCGCCAGCCGGCTCAAGGGTGAACTCGACGTAGGTGCGCCGCGGGTCGTCCTCGGGCAGCCCGAAGATGTGCCAGGTGAAGCCGAACACCCTCGGCTCCTCCACCCGCTCCACCCGCATGTCGGCCGTGTGGCCGCTGTCCCACTTCATCGACGCCGAGCCGCCCGGGCGAAGGTCGATCGCCGCCTGCTGGCCGAACCAGGCGCTCAGCCCCTCGGCCGTGGTAAGCGCCGCCCACACCGCGGCCGGCGGGTGCGCGATCTCGATCGTCCGCTCGATGCGATCCGGAAATGCCACCGCCGCCTCCTCATATAGCAACTGGCTAGTTGCGATATTATAGCAACCAATTGGTTGCGTCAACTCCGGGGTCTATGGCATGAGACGCGGCTGGCGTATGGTGCGGGTGAACACGTGCGGCGCAGACTTCACCGATGCCCGCCAACGGCATCAGTGCTCACATAAGGCGCGGTACCCGCAGAAGACAGATGGAGTAGCCCGTGAGCGAGCGGACCAAGTTCATCCTTGATGAGTCGCAGATCCCGGCCCAGTGGTACAACGTCATCCCCGACCTGCCGGCGCCTCCGCCGCCGCCGCTGCACCCGGGCACCGGCCAGCCGGTCGGGCCGGACGACCTCGCGCCGCTGTTCCCGATGGAGCTGATCCGCCAGGAGGTCACCGGCGACCCGTACGTCGACGTCCCCGGCGCGGTCCTCGACGTCTACAAGCTGTGGCGGCCGACGCCGCTGTTCCGGGCCCGCCGCCTGGAGAAGCTGCTCAACACGCCCGCCCGGATCTACTACAAGTACGAGGGCGTGTCCCCCGCCGGGTCACACAAGCCGAACACCGCCGTGCCGCAGGCGTACTACAACTCGGTCGAGGGAACCAAGCGGCTCACCACCGAGACGGGCGCGGGCCAGTGGGGCAGCGCGCTGTCGTTTGCCTGCGCGCAGTACGGGATCGACTGTGAGATCTGGATGGTCCGCGCGTCCTACGACCAGAAGCCGCACCGCCGCACGATGATGCAGACCTGGGGCGCCACCGTGCACCCGTCGCCGTCGCGGGCCACCCAGGCCGGGCTGTCCGTGCTCGCCGAGGACCCGGACTCGCCCGGCTCGCTCGGCATCGCGATCTCGGAGGCGGTCGAGGCCGCCGCCGGGTCAGCGGAGACGCGCTACGCGCTCGGTTCGGTGCTCAACCACGTGCTCATGCACCAGACGGTGATCGGGCAGGAGGCCGTGGCGCAGTTCGAGATGGCCGGCGAGGCGGGCCCCGACCTGATCGTGGGGTGCACCGGCGGCGGTTCGAACTTCGCCGGCCTGGTCTTCCCGTTCCTGCGGGAGAAGCTGGCCGGGCGGATGAACCCGGTGTTCCGGGCCGTCGAGCCGTCCGCGTGCCCGTCGTTCACCCGCGGCATCTACGCCTACGACTTCGGCGACACGGCCGGCTTCACGCCGCTGCTCAAGATGCACACGCTCGGGCACGGGTTCATCCCCGCCCCGGTGCACGCGGGCGGGCTCCGATACCACGGCATGTCGCCGCTGCTTTCGCACATGTACGAGCTCGGCCTGTTCGAGGCGGTCGCCAAGCCGCAGCGGGAGTGCTTCGCGGCGGCGCTCACCTTCGCGAAGGCGGAGGGGATCATCCCGGCGCCCGAGCCGTCGCACGCCATCGCCGCCGTGGTCGAGGAGGCCAAGCGGTGCGCGGAGAGCGGCGAGGAGAAGGTCATCCTGACCGCCCTGTGCGGTCACGGCCACTTCGACATGGTCGCCTACGAGCGGTACCTGTCCGGCGAGATGGTCGACTACGAGCTGCCGCAGGAGCAGATCGACGCGGCCCTGGCAAATCTGCCGCCCCAAGGCTGAGCCGCCCCAAGGCTG
>CAZORE010000061.1:29413-34308 GCA_964581815.1 uncultured Streptosporangiaceae bacterium
GATCGACGCGGCCCTGGCAAATCTGCCGCCCCAAGGCTGAGCCGCCCCAAGGCTGGGCCGCCCCAAGGCTGGGCCGCAGGCCTGAGCCGGGCGACGGAGTCAGCCGCCCCCGTTCGGTAGGAACGATATGGAATCTACCGAACGGGGGCGGGCTGTGCCGGTCACCGCCGGGTCACGTCGTCCCCCGGGTTACATCGTCCATGGGGGGCGGAACTGGGTTCCGTCGCTCATCGTCGCCTCGAGGCCGGCCAGCGAGGTTACCCACGCCGCGCCGCCCGCCGGGCCGCCGTCCAGCCGAAGCTCGCTATCCGCGGGGACGTAGGCGACGTCCCCCGGGCGCAGCAGGTGGTCCGTTCCGTCCATGGTGATCGTGAGCTCGCCGTCGATGCAGCAGATGACCTCCTCGCGGGACGGCCGGTGCGGTGTGCCGCCCGGGCCGGCCGGCACGTCGACCCGCCAGGCGCACAGCTGGTCGCTGCCGCGCGACGGACGGACGTAGGAGCTGAACCGCACGCCGTGCGTCTCGAAGACGTCGGCGTCGCCGCTGGTGACCAGGGCCATGACAATCCTCCTAGATAGACAATCTGGTTGTCCGTTTTAGACAACCAGATTGTCTATCGTCTGTCAAGGCAGGGACGGCGATGGTTGCGGCAACTGTCAGGACGGGGAAGGGCGATGGTTGTGGTCCGAGCGATTCCTTTCCGCGTCCCGCCGGGTCTTCCTTGGTGAAGGCAACTCACCGAGGGAAGGACACGACGAAGTGGACGTGACGGAACTTGACCGGGCGCTCGGCTCCACCCTGGCTATCTTGGCCAGCGTGCAGCCGGGCCAGCTTGACGCGCCGACGCCCTGCGCGTCCTGGGACGCATCCGCGCTGATCAACCACTTCATCGGCACGGCCAGGTGGTGGGCGGGCGTCGTCGACGGCCAGGACGGCGGCGCTCGAGCCGACGACACCGCGGCGGATTACGCCGCCGGCGACTACGTCGCGGCCTATCAGGAAGCCGGAAAGATCGCGGTCGCGGCGCTCGGCGCGCCGGATGTGCCCGGCCGGATGATCCGGCTGCCGTTCGGGGAGTTCCCCGGGCCTGCGGTCATCGCCATGGCGGCGCTTGACCAGTTCACCCACGGCTGGGACCTGGCCCGCGCCATCGGGTACCCGGCCGAGCTCGACCCCGGGATCGCCGCGGACCTGCTCACCCACGCCCGGGTGGCGATCACCGACGGCTTCCGCGGGCCGGACGGGGTGGCGCCGTTCGGGCCCGCCGTGCAGGCGCCCGCCGGGGCGGGGCCGGCTGACCAGCTCGCCGCCTTCCTTGGCAGGCCGGTGTGACCCTTGGCCGATAGCGCGGGATTCAGCGCGGCGACCGAGCCGTACCGGTGCGAGCTCGTCGCGCACTGCTACCGCATGCTCGGCTCGGTGGCCGACGCCGAGGACGTGGTCCAGGAGACCTACCTGCGCGCCTGGCGCTCCTATGACGGCTTCGCGGGCCGGTCGTCGGTGCGCACCTGGATGTACCAGATCGCCACCAACGCCTGCCTGACGGCACTGGAGCGGCGCAAGCGACGCGGGCTGCCGTCCAGTTTCTATGACGCGGAGACGGACCCGGGGACGTTCCCAGTGGAGGCGGGCGCGGACGTCGCCTGGCTTGAGCCAGTGCCCGACGCGCTCGCGCTGCCGGAGACGGCCGACCCCGCGGCCATCGTGGCGGCCCGCGCGGGACTGCGGCTGGCGCTCATCGCCAGCCTGCAGTACCTGCCGCCCAGGCAGCGGGCGGTCCTCGTGCTGCGCGACGTGCTCGACTTCAGCGCCGCCGAGGTCGCGGCCATGCTCGGCGGCACGACAGCGTCGGTCAAGAGCGCGCTGCAGCGCGCGCGGGCCCGGATCGCGGAGCTGTCACCGGCCGCCGACCAGATCACCGAGCCCGCCGCGCCGCAGGCGCGCGCCCTGCTCGAGGAGTACATCGCGGCGTTCGAGCGCGCCGACGTGGCGGCGCTCGAGCGGCTGCTCGTGCGGGACGTCATCCTTGAGGCGACGCCGCTGCGGACCTGGTTCGCCGGCCGGGCCGGCTGCGTGCCGTTCCTCCGCGACCGCGTCCTCGGGCCGGCCGGGACCTGGCGAATGCTGCCCGTCAGCGCCAACGGGCAGCCCGCGGCGGTGGAGTACCTCAGGGACCCCCAGGGGGACTACCGGCCTTACGGGGTGGTGGTACTCACTGTCTGCGCCGCGGGCATCAGCCGCGTCTCCTCGTTCGGCGACCCGCGGCTTGTCGGGCTGTTCGGGTTCCCAGAGCGCCAGGAAGCGACGCTGAGCGAAACACCCTGAACACCTCCGCCCCAAAGGCACCAGCGCCGCTTTTATGAAACCGAAATCCTTCAGACTCCGGCCGCTTCCATGCCGCGCAGCTCGCGCTTGAGCTCCTTGATCTCGTCGCGGATGCGGGCGGCCGCCTCGAACTGCAGCTCCGCGGCGGCCGCGTGCATCTGCTCGGTGAGCTGGCCGATCAGCGCGACCAGGTCGCCGCGGGCCTCGCCACCGCGGGCCAGCGGCGGCTCGCCCGCCCCCGCGGCGCCTGAACCTATAGACCCAGCGCGGGCGCGGGAGGACAGGCCGGGGACCGGGGCCTTGCCGCGGGACTGCTGGCGGCCGCCGCCGCCGATCAGCTCCTGGGTGTCGGCGTCCTCGCGGATGATCGCGTCGAGGATGTCGGCGATCTTCTTGCGCAGCGGCTGCGGGTCGATGCCGTTGGCGGTGTTGTAGGCGACCTGCTTCTCGCGGCGCCGGTTGGTCTCGTCGATCGCGTGCTGCATCGCGTTGGTGACCTTGTCCGCGTACATGTGCACCTCGCCGTTGATGTTCCTGGCGGCGCGGCCGATCGTCTGGATCAGGCTGGTGGGCGAGCGGAGGAAGCCCTCCTTGTCCGCGTCGAGGATCGCCACCAGGGACACCTCGGGCAGGTCAAGGCCCTCACGGAGCAGGTTGATGCCGACGAGCACGTCGAACTCGCCGAGCCGCAGCTCGCGCAGCAGCTCGATCCTGCGCAGCGTGTCGACCTCGCTGTGCAGGTACCGCGCGCGGACGCCGTTCTCGAGCAGGTAGTCGGTGAGGTCCTCGGACATCTTCTTGGTCAGCGTGGTGACCAGGACGCGCTCCTGGCGCTCGGTCCTGATGCGGATCTCCTCGAGGAGGTCATCGATCTGGCCCTTCGTCGGCTTGATGATGACCTGCGGGTCGACCAGGCCCGTCGGCCTGATCACCTGCTCCACGACGTCGCCGGCGACGCGCTGCAGCTCGTAGCGGCCGGGCGTAGCCGACAGGTAGATCGTCTGGCCGATCCGCTCGACGAACTCGTCCCAGGTGAGCGGGCGGTTGTCGGCCGCGCTCGGCAGCCGGAAGCCGTGGTCCACCAGCATCCGCTTGCGCGAGGCGTCGCCCTCGTACATCGCGCCGATCTGCGGCACTGTCTGGTGCGACTCGTCGATGACGAGCACGAAGTCCTCGGGGAAGTAGTCGAGCAGTGTGTTCGGCGGTGAGCCTGCCTCGCGGCCGTCGATGTGCCGCGAGTAGTTCTCGATGCCCGAGCAGCTGCCCACCTGGCGCATCATCTCGATGTCGTAGGTGGTGCGCATCCGCAGCCGCTGCGCCTCAAGGAGCTTGCCCTGGCGTTCGAACTCGGCGAGCCGCTCGGCCAGCTCCACCTCGATGCCGGCGATGGCCCGCTCCATCCGCTCGTCGCCCGCCACGTAGTGCGTCGCAGGGAAGACGTACAGCTCGGTGTCCTCGCTCATCACCTCGCCGGTCAGCGGGTGCAGCGTGGACAGCCGCTCGATCTCGTCGCCGAACATCTCGATCCGCACCGCGAGCTCCTCGTACTGCGGTATGACCTCGATGGTGTCGCCGCGGACCCGGAACGTGCCGCGGGTGAACGAGATGTCGTTGCGGCTGTACTGCATGCCGACCAGCTTGCGGAGCAACTGGTCGCGCTCCATGGTGTCGCCGAGCTTGACCCGGAGCATGCGGTCGACGTACTCCTGCGGGGTGCCGAGTCCGTAGATGCAGGAGACCGAGGCGACGACGATCGTGTCCCGCCTGGTGAGCAGCGAGTTGGTGGTCGAGTGGCGCAGCCGCTCCACCTCGTCGTTGATCGAGGAGTCCTTCTCGATGTAGGTGTCGGTCTGCGGGATGTACGCCTCTGGCTGGTAGTAGTCGTAGTAGGAGACGAAGTACTCCACCGCGTTGTGCGGCATCATCTCGCGCAGCTCGTTGGCGAACTGCGCGGCGAGCGTCTTGTTCGGCAGCATGACGAGCACGGGGCGCTGCAGCTTCTCCGCCACCCAGGCGACGGTGGCCGTCTTGCCGGTGCCGGTCGCGCCGAGCAGCACGGTGTCCTTCTCCCCGTCGGTGATCCGCTCGGCGATCTGGGCGATCGCGGCCGGCTGGTCTCCGGCGGGGATCATCTCGGTGACGACCTCGAACGGCGCCACCTTCCGCTGCAGGTCGGTTACCGGACGCACAACGCTCCTATCTTCCGGGGGACGACCCCCTGGACGGGCAGCTCGACTTTGCACATGCAGCAGCCACCACGACTACTCATGTTTTCAACTCTACGGCGGGGGGCTGACATTCCGGTGCCGTGCGGTGCTTGCGTGCTTGCCGCGGCCGCGCCCGCTTCGCTAAGCGCGGGTGCTGAGGGCCGCGAGCTGCTCGGCGGCCGAGCGGCGCACCTCGTCGCCGACCGCGTCGTCGCGGGCGATGGCCAGGCAGGCCGGAGCGGCCGAGCGCGGGTCGACCGCCGCGATCAGCTCGGCCGCGGACAAGCGCACCTCATCGCCGACCGCTTCGTCGCGGGCGATGGCCAGGCAGGCCGGAGCGGCCGAGCGCGGGTCGACCGCCG
>CAZORE010000061.1:34408-42736 GCA_964581815.1 uncultured Streptosporangiaceae bacterium
CGATCAGCTCGGCCGCGGACAGGCGCACCTCGTCGCCGACCGCTACGTCGCAGGCGATCGCCGAGCAGGCCTCGGCCGCGGCCTGGGGGTTGTGCTTGGCCAGCCGCTCGGCCCGGTCAATGCGGGTCTCGTCATCGTCGTCCATGGCTATGCCGTCTTTCTCGTGGGATGGAGTTCGGCTATCGGCGGACAACCTGGCTGGCCCAGGGCCGCACCTGACGCGCAGTCGGGTGCGGGCACCTCGCGCGCCGCGGCCGGCGTCGGCCGGCTGTCCACGTCCAGGCTGCCCGGCAAGCCGGGATCCGGCCATGCGGGAAGCCCCCGATTTATCCCTGCAGTAAACCCCCGAACTGTCCCTGATGACTCAGGCCGGCGCCCGCGCCAACGGCGTTCAAGGCGCCGGCGGCCCGGCGGTCAGGACCGCGGGCGGAAGAAGCGGCGCCCACGGCGGCCGCCGTCGCCGGGCTGGCCGGGCGACGGCGACGCGTGCGTGACCGCAGTCGCCGTCTCGTTCTTGATCAGTGCCGCGGCCGCGCGGACGGCGTTTTGCGGCATCTCGGGGGTGGCCAGGACCAGGTGGGCGAGCGACTCGGCGATGGTCACCTGGCGCTCGATCCGCGCCTGCCCGGCGGCGGCGAACCGGGCGCCGACGATCTCCGCCACGTCGGCCCGGCAGGCAGGGTCCGTCCACGCCGCGATCACGAGCGCGTTGGCGGCCGCGTCCGTTGCCCAGTCCTCCACCCCGTTGACCAGGTCGACCAGCGCGGTGCGACGGGCCGAGCCCGGCCACGGCTCATCCGGCTTGTGGTGCAGCACGCCGAGGCACGCCCACGCCTGGGTGAAGCGCGGCCAGTAGACCGGGTTGTACGCCCGCATCCGCTGCCACAGCGAGTTGTCGTCCGGCACCGGGACCCCGTGAGCCATCAGGCCGAGCAGGTCGTCGAGGCTCAGCCCGGACAACCCCACCGCGCAGTCGTAGGCCGCGACCGGGTGGAGCCACACGCCCTGGGCCGCGACCGCCTGCAGCGCCCTGACGGCCTCCGCTGACGGCTCAGCGACCGCGGGGGCCGCGTCGGTGCCGTGGTACGTCCAGAGCCGGTAGCGGCCCTTGGCCAGCGGCACCCGGATGTCCGGCGCGGGCACGGGTACCGGCGACGCGAGGGCGAGGCCGGGGAGCACCGCGCGGACCGCGGCGATCGCGCTCGGCACCTCGAGGGCCGACAGCGTGCAGGTCCTGGTCGCGGTGCGGATCTCGCCGGTGCCACCGTGCTTTTCCTCGAAGGCCACCGCCAGGTTGCAGATGGCCTCGGCGGGCGCCGGGACCAGGGACAGCCAGTACTTGCCCTGGCTGGCCAGGCCGAGCATCGTCCCGGCGTAATCGTGCTCCGGGTGCTCCCGCCACCAGTCGGTGAGCCGCACCAGGTGGGCGACGTCGGACGTCAGCGCGTATCGCATCTGGCAGGAGGACGGGAACGCCTTGGGGTGATCGGGCGCCATCGCGAGCGCCTCGTCGAGCACGCCGATGCCGTCCGCGAGCTCGCCGCGGTCGGCGAGCAGCTCCGCGATGTCGACCCGCAGGTTGACGTTGCCCGGCTCGCGCCCAAGCGCCCGCTGCCAGGCGTCGTGCGCGGCCTGCTTGCGGCCCGCGCCGCGGAGCGCGTAGCCGAGCATGATGGCGGCGAAGGCGCTGCCGTCGGCCCGCTCGGCGCGCTCGCACCAGTCGATCGCCTCATCGAGCGCGCCCATCCGGCGAGCCAGGCCGGACAGGGAAGGCAGCGCCGTCACCGAGGCCGGGCCGCGGTCCGCGACGCCGCGGGCGGCCTCGAGGAACGGGGTGAGCGCGTGGACCGTGTCCCCGGGCACCGGGGTCGGCAGCCCGAGCGCCAGCCGCATGACCGACGTGCCCGCGTGCACGGGGTTCAGCTGGCGGCCCAGGTCGCGGCTGTCGGCACCGGGGGCGGCCAGCCAGCCGGCCGCCCATGGCGTGTCCGGCCGCACCTCGGCGACCCGGCAGAGCAGGTGGAACGCCCCGTCCAGCTGGCCGGCGCGGGCCATCAGGTAGGAGCGGGCCGCGACCGCCCCGGCGTGCGGCGTGCCGTCCACGGGGACGAGCGCCAGCGCGTCCTGCGCGGCGTCCGCGAGCTCGTCCAGGGTCGCGTAGGCGGCCCGCAGCGTTGGGTCGCGCCCGATCGCGTTCGCGACGTGCTCGGCGGCGTGCGGCAGCTCGCCGTCATCGAGCGCGAGCCGGGCCAGCGCGAGCTCTCCCTCGGCTTCCGGACGAGCCTCGCCGATGCCCTCAGACACCACGCCACCGCCTTCCCGGTCAGCGGACACTATCGCACCAGAAGCTGGCGCTGCCGGACGAATGCGGGCACAGCCGCCCGTTTCCTGACCAGTCCAGCGGTCCGAGGTGGACCTAGGTACCCCTTGGGCGGGGTGGCTGGGTTCCGGGTTTATTGGGGGATTAGCCCTATCGTTTCCTTCCGTGGCACCCGGCAGGCTCTTTTCCATGAGAAACGGGGTCGTGACGACGCCTGGCCGGGGCCGGGCGATGTGGTACGCGGGGTTCGCGGTCTACGCCGCCGGGGTCGCCTTGTTCAGCGGTCCCAGTCTTGACCACTGGTGGGGCGCGTGGGCGGCGGGCGGGTACGCCGTCGCCGCGGTGATCACGGTCATCAAACCAGGACGGGCGTGGGGCGCGCGGCTCGCGGTCGCGGCCGCCGTCGCGGGCGCCCTCGTGGCGCCGGCCCTGTGGCTGATGACTAAGGAGCCGACTCCCCCGGACGTCGCCGTGGTGGCCCGGGCCGGCGCGCTGCTGCTGCATCACGGCACGCCCTACCTGCCGCTCGCTTCGCTGTCCGCGGGCGGCTGGCTGGCCTACAACCCGTACCTCCCGGTGATGGCGCTCTTCGGGCTGCCGGGTGCGCTCGGCCTGCCGGGCAAGACGTGGCCCTGGCTGATCGCGGCGACGTTCCTGCTGCTGTACGCGACGTTCCGCGTCACGCTCGGTCCGCGGGCACAGGGGCCACGGCGCGCCGCGCTCGGCCACGCCGCGTTCTGGCTGTCCTGCCCGGTCATGGCGTTCCCCTTGACGATGGGGATCACCGACCCGCCGGTGATCGCGCTGACCTGCCTGTCGCTCGCGCTGCTCGCCCGGGCCCGGCACGCGGGCTCGCCCGCGCCCGGGCGCGACGTCGTCCTGGCCGCGCTGGCCCTTGGCGTCGCGTGCGCGATGAAGTACACCGCGTGGCCGGCGTTCGCCATCGTCGCGGTCATGGTCGCCGCACGGGACGGCGTGCGCCCCGCCGTCAGGTTCGCCGCCGGCGTGCTCGCGGCCGCCGCCGGACTGGTCGCGGCGCTCGCGCCGGCCGCGCTTGCCCACCCGGCGTCGATCCTGGAGAACACCGTCGCCTACCCGCTCGGGCTCACCGCGGCGAAGTCCCCCGCGCAGAGCCCGCTGCCCGGTCACCTGCTCGCGACGCTCGGGCCCGCCGGGCACGCCGCCGCGCTCGCCCTGCTCGCGGCCGCCGGGCTGGCCACCGTGGCGTCGCTGGCGCTCTGGCCTCCGGCCACCCCCGCCGCCGCCGCGCGGCGGCTGGCCATCGCGCTGACCGCGCTGTTCCTGCTGTCACCGGCGACGCGCTTCGGTTACTTCATCTACCCGGTCAGCCTGTACGCGTGGGCGGTCCTGGCGGACGGGGAGGAGGCGCGCCGGGCGCGCCGCGCGACCGTCGACCTGGCGCTGCCTGACCTGGTGACGGCGGACGCGGGCGAGCCGGACGGCGCCGTCTGCGCGGAAGCGAGCCTCGGCGAGGCGGTTCCGGCCGGGCAGGGCTGATAATTGCGGCATGAGCGCCGTAACCGATCCCGCCGCGGCAAGCGCGGACGCGCGGGCGCTCGCCCACCTGCGCGGCGCGGACCCGGTGCTCGCCGGGGTGATCGACGCGCACGCCGGCTTCGACCCGCGCGGCTGGCTGCGTGCGCGGCCGGCGATGGACTCCTTCGGCGCGCTGATCTTCATGGTGACCGGGCAGCAGCTGTCGGTGCGGTCCGCCGCCCGCATCCTCGGCCGGATCAAGGACCGGTTCGGCGGGCGGCTGCCGTCACCCGCCGAGTTGCTCGCGGCCGACCCCGGCGGGCTGCTCGGCACCGGGCTGTCCCGGCGGAAGGTCGCGACGCTGCGCGCGGTGGCCGGCCAGTTCGCCGACGGGTCGCTGAGCGACGACGCGCTGCGGCGGCTGCCGGATGACGAGATCCTGGACCGGCTCACCGCCATCAGCGGCATCGGGCCGTGGACAGTGCACGGCATGCTGATCATCGCGCTTGACCGCGCCGACGTCGTGCTGCCGGGCGACCTGGCGCTGCGCAAGGCCATCAGGCGCAGTTACGGGCTCGACCACCTGCCCAGCCAGCAGGAGGTCCGGCAGATCGCCGAGCCCTGGCGGCCGTACCGCAGCATGGCGACCGCCTACCTGTTCCAGGTCGCGCTCGACGAGCCCGGCGGGACCCCCTAGCCGACGCGGGCGACGCCGCGATCGTGATGTAGCGGGTGCCTGATTCGCCGCAGGTCGAATTGACGGTCAGCCGTCGATCTCATAGTCCAGCCAGATTCGGTGCGTCCCGTCCGGGTCGATGACCAAGTCGCCGGTGCCGGAGATGCCCGCCAGCTGGCCGGTGCCGCTGGACGGAACGATCGCGAAGTACCCGGCCGTGCGGTCGGCGCCCGTGGTCGACGCCGAGTGCACGAAGTTGAACGCGCCGTCGGCGCCGTCGACCGTGCCCGCGAATGACTCCATGGCGACGTAGGTGCCCACGCCCGTCGCCTGGTCGAACGCGGCGGTGAACACGGTCGCGGAGCGGCCCGCGATGGCACCCTCGTAATGCTTCTCCATCAGCGCGACGCCGACGGGGAGCGCGGTCTCGATGGCCGGCTCGGGCGCGATGCTCGTCGGGTTGAATGCCTTGACGCTGAACGTTCCGTTGGCTCGCATGAGGAGACCCTACTGACTAGGGCCGACGAATCCAGGCGGTGTAACGTACAGCCCGGATGCGAAGGGAGCGCCATGCTGCGGGTCGGGCTGACTGGCGGGATCGGGTCGGGTAAGAGCGCGGTGTCCGGGCGGCTGGCCGCCCTCGGCGCCGTCGTGCTTGACGGGGACCAGGCGGCCCGCGCGGTCGTCGAGCCCGGCACCCCGGGGCTCGCGAAGATCGCCGAGACCTTCGGCCCGGCGGTGGTGCGGGCGGACGGGTCGCTTGACCGGGCGAAGCTGGCCGGGATCATCTTCTCCGACGAGGCCGCACGGGCGAAGCTCAACGCGATCACCCATCCGCTGATCCACAAGCACATCCAGGCGGCCGAGCAAGCCGCGGTCGCGGCGGGCGGCCCGGGCGCCATCGTCGTGCACGACATCCCGCTGCTCGCCGAGGGCCAGCGCGCGGCGGACTTCGCCGTGGTCATCGTCGTCGACGTGCCGCCCGAGGTGCAGGTCGCCAGGCTCGCCGGGCGCGGGATGCCGGAAGACCAGGCCCGCGCGCGGATGGCCGCCCAGGCGACCCGCGAGCAGCGGCTGGCCATCGCCGACATCGTCATCGACAACTCAGGCACCCCGGAAGACCTCGACCGCCGCGTCGCCGAGGTCTGGGCCGAGCTGCGCGCCCGCGCGAAGCACTGACGCTGCCGCAGGCTCATTTCGCAGGCGGTCACGCGGCGCCTGGCTGGGCACTGCGCCCGCGGGTCACGCGGCGCAGCGTCGTGACGGCGGTGTAGTCCTTTTCCGGTCCCTGGACCCGCCAGTACTCCTGCACGACGTCGGGGAGCAGGACGATGGTGGAGATCTCGTAACGGTCGGCACCGCACGGGTGGACGGCTTCCCAGGCGCCGCTGGTGAGATCAAGGTCGACGTACGGCTGCCGGCCGGGACGGTAGAGCATGACGGTGCCATCGGGGCGCCGTTCGTATTCCAGGCTGCGGTGCGCCGCACCCTGGTGAGCGCCGAGGCACAGCTGACCCGTCTCCTCGTACCGCGCCCGCTCCAGGCCCGTGGCCTCCGTGGCCAGGCCGGCGGCGTCCATCGTCAGGACGGCCCGGCCCTCGAATGAGGCGGCCGTCCCGGCCCGGTGGTCGGTGTACGACCGGCTCACCTCCCAGGCGCCGAGCAGGAAGCCGAGCGTGTCCGAGATCTCCATGGCACCATTTTGCCCGTCCGGGCGGCTAGCCCCGTGAACGGCGCTGCCCCGCCGTCCCGAGATAAACGGGGACGGCGGGGCAGCGACGACGTGCCTGGATAACCCTCAGCTCTGGCCGGAGAGCTTGTCGCGGAGGGCGGCCAGGGCCTCGTCCGAGGCGAGCGTGCCGGACGGGGCGTTGCTTTCCGGTGCGGCCGGACGGCTGGCGCCGCGCGGGGCGCGGGGGGCCGACTGCGAGGTCGCGGCGGTGGCTTCGCCGTCGGTCTCGCCGGTCTCTTCCTCGGCCTTGGCGCGGGACGCCTCGACCTGCTGCCGGTGTGCCTCGAAGCGGGCGCGGGCCTCGGCGTACTGCCGCTCCCACTCCTCGCGCTGGGCGTCGTAGCCGGCGAGCCAGTCGCCGCTCTCCGGGTCGAAGCCCTCGGGGTACATGTAGTTGCCCTGGTCGTCGTAGGTCGCGGGCATGCCGTAGAGCGTCGGGTCGAACTCCTCGCCGACGGCCTCGCCGACGGTGCCCTCGTTGGCCTGCTTGAGCGACAGGCTGATCCGGCGCCGGTCCAGGTCGATGTCGATGATCTTGACGAAGATCTCCTCGCCCACCTGGACGACCTGCTCCGGGATCTCCACGTGCCGGTCGGCGAGCTCGGAGATGTGGACCAGGCCCTCGATGCCCTCCTCGACGCGGACGAACGCGCCGAACGGCACCAGCTTGGTGACCCGGCCGGGGACGACCTGACCGATCTGGTGGGTGCGGGCGAACTGCTGCCACGGGTCTTCCTGCGTGGACTTCAGCGACAGCGAGACGCGCTCGCGGTCCATGTCCACGTCGAGGACCTCGACCGTGACCTCCTGGCCCACCTCGACGACCTCGCCCGGGTGGTCGATGTGCTTCCAGGACAGCTCGGACACGTGCACCAGGCCGTCCACGCCGCCGAGGTCGACGAACGCGCCGAAGTTGACGATCGACGAGACGACGCCCTTGCGGATCTGGCCCTTGCGCAGGGTGTTGAGGAAGGTGTGACGCACCTCGGACTGGGTCTGCTCGAGCCAGGCACGGCGGGACAGGACCACGTTGTTGCGGTTCTTGTCCAGCTCGATGATCTTGGCTTCGATCTCCTTGCCGACGTACGGCTGCAGGTCACGGACCCGGCGCATCTCCACGAGGGAGGCTGGCAGGAAGCCGCGCAGGCCAATGTCGAGGATGAGGCCGCCCTTGACGACCTCGATGACGGTGCCGGTGACGACGCCGTCCTCCTCCTTGATCCGCTCGATGGTGCCCCACGCGCGCTCATACTGCGCCCGCTTCTTGGACAGGATGAGGCGGCCTTCCTTGTCCTCCTTCTGGAGAACCAGGGCCTCGATCTGCTCGCCGGTCTTCACGACATCGTGCGGGTCGACGTCGTGCTTGATCGACAGTTCGCGGGACGGTATGACGCCCTCGGTCTTGTAGCCGATATCGAGCAAAACCTCGTCTCGATCGACCTTGACGACGGTGCCCTCAACAATGTCGCCGTCGTTGAAGTACTTGATGGTCTGGTCGATCGCGGCGAGGAATGCCTCCTCAGACCCGATGTCGTTGACCGCTACCTTAGGGGTCTGGGTGGCTTGCGTGCTGCTCGTCATGAGTGGGTTGGCTCCGGATGCGGACAGGGATGAGTATGGTGCGCAGCGGCTGAATGCAGTGAACGCGCGGGACTTGCCGGGCCGGGTCGCGGCCACAACACGCCCCGGCGGCCTCACAGCCAGTCGGCCCGCTCAGTGCGGGCCGGGTGACGGCAACAAGACCGCACGAGGACACAGCGCAGAGTTCAGGGTATGTAGTTCTCGTTGCTTGGTCAATTGAACATGGCTACAACTCGGCCACAGCTGAGAACAGCTGAAAGAACCTTGAACTCAATATCCTAGAACACTGAGAGTTTGGCCACTGTTCCAGGCGCCGCCGACGCGGCCGCGTGGCATGGCGGCCGAGGCGACAGCGCGCCCGATACGATGGCGGAGCCATCGGGCGCGCATCGGGGGGTCGAGTACTCCAATCTTGGCCCGCCACACGGACCAAACTGTCGGGGAACGGCAAGATTGGAGCACTCGTCCGGGGGGTCGTCCCCCCGGGAGACAGCTGTCAGTGGGCGGCTTCCGCCCAGCTGC
>CAZORE010000062.1:0-3193 GCA_964581815.1 uncultured Streptosporangiaceae bacterium
GGTGGTGGTGCTTCCGCCGGTGGTGGTGCTTCCGCCGGTCGAGGTGGTCTGGGTGGTCGTCGCGCTCGAGGTCGCGGAGGCGGTCGGACTCGCGGTGGGCGAGGCGCTCGCCGCCGCGAGGGCCTTCAGTTGCGTGACGACGGACTGGGCCTGGGTCTGCAGGCTGGCCGGGAGCGGCAGGTAGCCGGGCGGCAGGTCACCGGGGGCGGTCCCGGCGGTCTGGCCCTGCCCGGCGGCGTAGGAGATAAAGTTCGCGTAGTCGGTGAGCAGGGAGGCCGACTGGTTGGTCGGCACGGCCGCGTAGACGACATCGGTCAGCGGGTACCCGCCGGCCGGCACCGTGGCCGGGTTGACCTCGAGCAGGCCGGCGCTGTCGGCGGTGGCTGAGTTAAGCGCCGTGGTCACGCTGGCGGTGCTCGGCTGAACGCAGGCCGTACTGGTCGTGGCAGCCGTGGCCGCGGGGAGGCACAGTGCGGCTGAGATCAGCCCGTAGGCCGCCAGGTCGGGCATGTCGTTCACGGCCCACATGAACGTGTGACCGGGCAACTCGGTGCCGACCGAGTTCCACCATCCGTCGGTGCCGTCCGGTCCCTTGTTTTGGCCAACCCACTGCCTGGTGTTTGACGGGTCAACCCCCGACAGGACCACCGCGGCGGCCTGGTCGAAGTTGTTCTCGACCGGCAGCAGGTCCTCGCTGTTCAGGACGTCACACGCTTTTGACTTTGGATTAGGCGTGTCCCCTTGGGGAACAGTGCACGACTGTGGTTGCAGCGTGTTCGGTGGTACGGGATTGGGGTCTAGGGGGCCGTTGCAGTTGTCTGGGGTTGGCTGCGAGGTCGCGGTGATGCCCACGGCCACGGCGCAGGTGAGCGTGCCGGCGTAGGCCTCGTCGAAATTGTCGGACGCGGGCGACTTGCCCAGGTTGAGTGCGACGTAGCCGGGATCGGGAGTCACCGGGTTGTTGGGATCTGTCCCGCCGTCGAGCCAGGTGGCGGTGGCCGAGTCTGACTGGACCCACTGCCAGAGCTGCTGGTTGACACCCGAGTGGTCGCCGGTGATCAGCGGGAAGTCCGGAGCTCCGTTATTTGGATCAGAAATTTCCGAATTGAGCGCCTGGAACGTCGGGTCCTTCACCCAGCCCGTCGGGTTCCCCTGTACCCACGCCGGGCCCGGAGAGTTGTCGGGCAGGTCAGGCTTGTACACCTGGGTGAGTGCCTTGGCGAGCAGCGAGGGAGTGATATTCACCGGAGTGGTTACCTGGCCGCCGTTGACCAGGTTGATGTTGAAGCCGAAGCCAAGGGCCGTGACCGCCACCGGCGCGTACAAGATCGTCGGCAAGGTGGGGGTCGTCAGGCCGTCTCTGGTGGCCTCGCTGCCGATGGGGACCGTGGTGAACGCTAGCCCCGCCGACCCGCCGCCGCTCGCGCCGATGAGGTCGGTCGTGGCCTCGTTCTCCGTCGTCGCCGTGTAGGAATAAACCTTGGCGCAGCTGGCGGCCTGGTTGAGAGCCGACTGCCAGGAGGTCACGGCCCGGAAGGCCACCTGGGTGCCGACCATCGCGTTGGGCAGGACGGTCGGCGGGCAGTTGGCGGCCAGCGGCGCGTAGCCGAGATGGATCTGGATCCGCTGCGCCCAGTTGTCCGCGCTCAGCGGCGAAGAGAAGAGCGGCACCGAGGTGCTCGACTTGAAGCCGTTCGGCTCATAACTGCCACGGGGCACGATGACGAGCCAGCAGCTGCGGGTCTGGCCGTTGCTCTCCGCCTCACCGCACCCGAGGCCGGGTGCCTGGGTCGCCGTCAGCGTCTCGAACTGGCGAGTGCCGTTCCCGTTGCCATCGCTGTACGCCGCCTGCACCTCGTTGGTGTCAAACTGGTTGAACAGCGTGCCCGTCCCCGTGCCCGTCGATCCTGTTCCCCAGAGCGGATGCGTCGTGTCGTCGGCCGGCACAAAGGGCACGGTGTAGTCTCCAGCCGCGCACGTATCAGGGGATCCGGTGCTGGGGTCGCAGTGCGTCAGTGTGTCGGCGGTCGGCTCATTGGGGTCACAGCCTTGCGCCGGTCCTCCTCCATTCAAAGCGAACGGAGGCGAGCCGGCGTTCGGGGCCGAACCAGCTACGCACAGGGAGCCGACGCGGCTAGTGATCGACAGGTTCTGGATTTGGGTACCCAGCATGCCCGGGCTGCCGTACTCGCAGCCCTCCGGGCTCGGGCCGGAGGCGGAGTCGCCGTAGCACTCCATCATCTGCATGAAGTCGCCGAATGGGTCGGCGGGGACCGAGGCCGGCGCACCGGTCCAGCTGACGGTGATGCCCTGCTGCGTGATGTTCTGCGTCTGGCTGACCGTCACCTGCAGGCTCTTGAAGTCGTTGTCGTAGAAGGACAACGATCCGCTGCCCGCCGCCCGGGCCGAGTTCGGGTTCAGCTCAGGGCCGCCGTCCGTGCCCGCCGTCGTGCTGGTAATCGGGGTGTTGGTCGAGTCAAGCAGCCCGCTGGTCCAGTTCACGGTGACGGCGGAGGCCGTCGAGCCGATCCCGGTCATCTGGTTGTAGCTGTCGGCTCGCAACGCAACCCGAGGCGAGCCGGGCGCGCCGGTGATCACCACGAGGCCGATGAGCGCCAAGGCGGCGGTGAGCGCGCTGCCCCACGACGTGGCGGTCAGCAGGCTCCGGTGGCGGCGGCGCCGGTACGCGATCATCGGCGGTCCCCCGGCCAGTCGTTGTCGTCGTAGAACTCGTCGATCCCGCGCCGCTGCCGACTGCGCTTGCCCGCCTGTGCGAGCAGCGGCGGCACCACGCTGAGCAGGAACATCATGCCGGCCGCGAGGGCCATCAGCGTCACCTCGAGGCCGCTGTCATTGCTCCCCGCGAGCGTGATCGGGGTGTCGTTCGCCGACTGGCCGGAACCTTGCGAGCCCGTAACTCCAGCGGCGATCTCGCCGCCGCCCGAGGTACCGGTGCTGCCGGTGCTACCAGAAGTGGCAGAAGTGCCAGAAGCACCGGGAGTGCCGGTGGTACCGGAAGTGCCGGCCGTCGACCCGCTGGGCGTGGAGCAGATTCCGGTGTTCGCGTCACAGTTCGCCCCGGTGCCAGTGGTCCCGGTAGCGCCGGACGTCGCTCCGTGCGTGGCACTGCTCCCGGTCGTGCCGGTCGAGCCGGTGCTGCCGGTCGAGCCGGTGGAACTCGTCGAGCCGGTGG
>CAZORE010000062.1:3293-30568 GCA_964581815.1 uncultured Streptosporangiaceae bacterium
CGTCGAGCCGGTGGTGCCCGTCGAGCCGGTGGTGCCCGTCGAGCCGGTGGTGCCCGTGGAGGTGGTGGTACCGCCGGTCGTCCCGCTGCCCGCTCCGCTTGAGCCGGTCTGCGCACCGGCTTCCGTGGGCTCCGCTACCCCTTCCGCGCACTGGGTGGTGCCCTGCTTGTCGCAGGCCAGCGGCTGCGGGTCGTTATCGGCGAGGGTGTTGGTGCCGTTGGTGGAGAACGTCGGGTTGTTGCACGTGGAGATGGGGGTGGAGCTCGCCGTGTACCCGGGAATCTTCGCCAGCTGGTTGAAGCCGTCTTGGACCAGGTTGATCGGCAGCGCGGAGTAGCCGAGCACGTCCACCTGCGACTGGCCGAGGCAGAGCGCGTACTGACCGAACGTGCCGATCGTGTTTCCCTTGGTGGTCGTCATGCCATCGGTCAGGTCGGTCGGCAGAATGAAGTACGAGTACGCGGACAGCTCGTAGTTGCGCGGGTCGGGGTTGGTGTAGACGCCCGACAGGTTCTGCGTCAGGTACGTGGACGGATTGCTCGCGTCGGTGTTGACCTGGTCCTGGAGGAGCGAGACAGCGACGTGGCCGGGGGACGGCAGGGTGTAGTAGCCGGCCGCGTTGAGCAGCTTCGCGACCGGGAAGCCCTCCTGCAGCGCCCAGGAGTACTCCACGTAGCCGATCGCCCCGTTCGACGAGGCCTGCGCCACGTAGGTGGCGACGCCTGGGTCGCCGGGCTGGCCGATCATGGCCGTTCCGCCCTGAACCGGGTACGTCGAGGTCTGGGTGCACGGGCTCCGGCCAACCGCCGCGCAGTACGCCTGCCACTCCGAGGGGTTGGTGGCGAGCATCCACTGGGTGAAGTCCGCGGTGGCGCCCGAGCCGTCCGAGCGGACCACCGGGACGATCCCCTGGTGCGGCAGGGTCAGCTGGGGGTTGTCGGCCTTGATCTCCGGGTCGTCCCAGAAGGTGACCTTGTTGGTGAAGATGTCGGCGACGGTCTTGCCCGACAGCCGCAGGTTCGTCACCCGCTGGCCGTTGATCTGCAGGTTGTACATGAGCGTCGTGCCGCCGGCCACGTCGGGCATGTACACGAAGCCGCGCGACGGCGGCGAGTCGGAGTTGGCCCCGTCGACGACACCGTAGGGGATCTCGGACGCGGCCCAGTCGGCCTGGCCGCCGGCGAAAAAGGTCCGGCCGGAGCTCGATCCGTTCGGCTGGTAGTTGACCGAGATCCCGAACTGGTTCATGTTGTCGATCCAGGCGTGGATCGCCGGGTAGGCCCAGGTCGACCCGGCCCCGGTGATCGGCGCGTACGTGGCCGCCGCCGCGGGCGGCGGCGGCACCGTCGCGAACGGGACGGCGCCGAGCTCGACGGCGCCGAACGTGAAGGCCAGGCCCAGGCACAGAGCGATCAACCGCAGCCGGCGCAGCGCGCCCCCTTGTACTTGGAGCCGCCCCGGCCAGGCCCTGCGGCCGTGACTGAGGATGGTCCTGGCTTTCATCGCAACTCCTGTGACTGGGTAACTGCCATGGCCGCCCGCTCGCGACGGATATAGCGGTCGGCGTCCCGCCGGGAGGCGGCCGCCCTCCTGCGCTGCTGCCCGCGGCTCAGCTGGCCGGGCCCGCGGCCGCCGATCCACCTGGCCAGCGAGAACAGCAGGATGACCAGGACGAGCAGCAGCGAGGCGGCACCGAAGCCGCGCGCGATCTCGACCGATTCCGGCTCCTGCACCGAGGTGTAGGCCATCAGCGGCAGCGAGTTCAGCTTCCCGAAGGGGCTGAAGTTCAGGTACTCGCTGGCCACGGAGGTCAGCAGCACGGGGGCGGTCTCGCCGATCGCCCGCGCCGCGCCGAGGATCACCGCGGTGGCCAGCCCCGACCGGACCGTCGGCAGCGTCACCAGCCGTACCGTCCGCCACTGGCCGGCCCCGAGGGCGTAGGAGGCCTCGGTCAGCCCGCCCGGCATCAGCCGCAGCACCACGTCACTCGCCCGGCAGATGATCGGCAGCGCGGTGATGCCGAGCGCGCACGCGGCGGCGAACCCGGACCCCGAGGTGTGGGTGAGTACCAGGACGGAGTAGACGAACAGCCCCGCCAGGATGTCCGGCATGGCGGTCATCGCGTCGATGACGATCCGGATGAACCGGGAGTAGCGGCCAGGCACCTCGTTCATGAAGACGGCGGCGAGCAGGCCGAAGGGAAGGGCAATGCCCAGCGCGATGCTCAGCTCGATCAGCGTGCCGACGACCGCGTGCAGCGCGCCGCTCTCGGTCAGCGGGCTCAGCGGGCCGCCGAACCGCCCGTCCTGCGTGTAGAAGTTGAGGTGGACCAGGGCCGACCAGCCTTGGATGAACGTGTAGACGATCACGAACACCAGTGCCGCGAAGACCAGAATCGCGAGCGACTGCACCACGACCGCCGACAGGCGGTCGCGCACCGTCATCCGGTTCTCATCGAAGGAGATGAGAACCGCGTAGTAGAGCACGAACAGGATCCAGCAGACAACGACGGCGCCGATGATCCCGGAGAACGGAGAGAGCTCAAACCAGAGCAGCCCGGTGCATGCCACCGCGGCCAGCAACGCGCCGAGGATCGACACCACGTCAGGCAGCCGGATCAGGGACAGCGGGCGGGGCTGAGGGGGGCGCCGCGGCTTGCGCACCGGCACCGTCGTCCGCGGCGGTGCTGTGCCAGTCCCACCCGGCCCGCCCGGCCCGCCCGTGCCACCCGGCCCGGCCGGCGCCCCGGCCCCGTAGGAGGAATCCAGTGCGGTCATCGGCTCACGCCTCGCTCAGCGCGCCGGAACGGGACCTGGACACGATCTGGGCGGCGATGAAGTTCACCAGCATGGTGATCACGAACAGCGCGAGGCCGGCCGCCATCAGGGCGCTGATCGAAAAATGGCTCGATGCCTCGGAGTACTGCGAGGCGATGAGGCTGGAGACCGAGCTGGTGCCGTGCTGCAGGATGTGCGGCTGTATGACGTAGACCGGCGAGATGATCAGTAGCACGGCCATCGTCTCGCCGAGCGCCCGGCCGAGGCCGAGCATCAAGCCGCCGATCATGGCGCCCCGGCCGAACGGCAGGACGACGGACCTGATCATCCCCCACCGGGTGCCGCCGAGGGCGAGCGCGCCCTCGCGCTCGCCGACCGGCGCCTGGCCGAACGCCTCGCGCATTACCGAGCCAGCGATCGGCGTGATCATCAGCCCCACCACGATGCCCGCGATGAACGTCGACGAGGAGTAGGTATCCAGGGAGGTCAGCGGGTTGCTGCGGTCGACGTTGCTCACCTGGAAGGGCGGGAACCAGTAGAACCAGTCGTTGAGCCACCGGGACACCGGGAGGATCTGCCCCTGCAGAAACCGCTCGCCCCACAGCCCGAAGACCACGCTCGGCACCGCCGCCATCAGGTCGAGTGCCGCGACTAGCAGGCGCTTGAGTGACCGGGGCGCGTACTCGGAGATGTACAGCGCGGTGCCGGTCGCGAGCACCATCGCGACCGCGACCGCGACCAGCGCGATCAGGGCGGTCCCGACGATGACCGCGGCGATGCCGAACTGGCCGCCGTTGGCGTTCCACGCCTGGGTGGTCAGGAACGACAAGCCAGCCTTGTGCAGCGCATCCCACGCGTTGAAGGTGAGGAAGGAGCCCACGCCGATCATGAGCACAAGCGCGACCGAGCCACCCGACCGCAGAACCGAACGGAACAGCAGGTCGGAACCGCTCACCCGGGACTTGAGGCTGCGCGCGGCCGGCCGGCGCGCGGCGCCCCCAGGGTACTGCGGGGACCGCGCTCCGCTGCCTAGCCCGGAGTCGCCCGCTGACTGCCCATGGGCAGTCGGGTCCTCGCTGACCACGTAAAGGGCCCCCCTCTTAGGCCAGATTGGTACCTCGTTGCCAGATACCTAGGGACCTGACTAACGAGGCGCTTCAATCATTACCGATCTGGGACGAGGGGCAAAAGAAACCTCGGGTGAACAGTTAATTTTTCGAGGCTTCCGCTCGAAGCAGTGAATACGTGGACAGACCATTCGCCAGCAGGCTCAGCGCGATGCCGGAGGCGGCCGCTGTGACGACGAGTGCGGTCAGCCGCAGCGGCGCGGCGCCGGACGCGGGCAGGCCCGCCAGGAGGTCGGCCCCGCCCGCGATAAGGCCACCGGACAGGCCGGGCCACACCGCGTTCCGCAAGGTGATCCTGGCCAGATCCAGGGCCGGCCAGCCGATCGCGCGCAGCGTCCGCACCTCGACCGCTCGTTCGCGCAGGGCCACCAGGTCCAGGTCGGCGACGGTGAACGTCGCCATCAGCACGACGATGAGGACCGCCGCGCCGTCCACGAGCACGCCAAGCCCGGTGAGCGGGCGCTGGGCCCAGGCGGTGGCCGCACCTGCGAAGGCCCAGCGCGCGGCTACCTGGAGGCTGAGCGCCAGCGACGCGCCGGCGATCACGAGCGTGCGCAACAGCCTGCGCGAGCCGGCCCGCAGCCGCAGCTGCCTCCTGATGAGGAACGCGGGCGGGCCGTCCCGTCCCGGCCGCGCCGCCCGCCCGCCCGGCCAACGCCCCAGCCAGCGCGCCCGGGGGGTGACCGCGGCGATCACCACGGGAACGCACAGCAGCAGCCATGCCCACTCCAGCCGGCCGGCTAGCGCCGCGCCGATGGCATAGCCCGCGAGCGCCGCCGCGGCGACCGCGATGACCGCGGTCGGCGCGAACTCGGCAAGCAGCCGCCCGGCTAGCTGTCGTCGCTGCCAGCCGAGCGCGCGGAGCGTCGCGAGCTCCCGCCGACGCGAGCGCAGTAGCCGCCAGGTGCCCCAGCCGATGCCCACTTCCCCGGCGAGCAGTTGCAGCTCGACAAGCACGATGCTGTCCACGCCGAGACCCGTCCATACGGTGGTGCGGACGTCGCTGCGGTACCAGACCTCGTCGACGAGCAGCGGCGGGCGGCCGTGCAGGCCGGCCGGCAGGGCGACCTCCCTGGTGGTCACCGTCGTGCCGAGGACCGGCTGGACGCGCAGGCCGGTCGCGCGGACGATCTCCTGGGCGACGGCGCTGATCTTGTCCTCGCTCGCGGCGGTGTCGCCTGCCGCCCCGGCCACCTGGACGCGGATCACGCCGATCGGCCCCGTTCTTGTCCGCCCAGTGCTCGCCGTCCCGGAGTAGCCGCTGGTGAAGGCGCCGATATCGGCCAGCGGCACGACGAGCGAGGCGGCCGAGCCAGCGTAGTCGGCCGGGTCGTCATCCGGCGCGAGCGGCTGCCAGTCGAGCAGCTGCCTTGACCGCTCGTCCGCGCCGGTCAGCAGCTCCGGGCTGTACGGGGAGGGGGTGGCGGGCGCGCTGGCGACCTTGGCCGGGTCGAAGACGCCGATGGCCCGCACCGTGGCGCCGGCCGCGAGCGCGGTGTGCTGGGTCAGGGTGCGGAACGGGACGTCAAGCGCGCTTGCCTGGGCCGGCTGGCCGGCCCACAGGTAGGCACCGTTCCATGCGGTGGCCAGGTTAGCGGCGACGGGCTCTGGCGTGAGCACGCCGTCAGTCGCGGGCGCGTAGGTCACCGGCCCGGTCGTCCAGTACCCGGAAATGGTTCCTGGCGTGCTCGTGACCTCTCCCACGAGCTGCTGGTAGGCACTGGCCGTGGTCAGGGTCGCGGTCGCGCCGGCCGGCGAGTCGATGGTGACCTGGGCTGTCTCGTTACTCGCGAGAGAGCCGGCCATGAGCATGGGCACGGGCCCGGTTCCCGGCCCGGCCGCCTCGGGGAGGTAACTCCCGCTGCTGACGGCGCCGCTGAGGTTCAGCAGCCGCGCCTCGGCGGCGGGGTCGATGGCGACAAGCGGCAGCTGGAAGGTCCAGCTGAGCTTGACCGTCAGCGTGGACGGCTTGACGGTGGGGTAGGCGAGGGTGACGTCGTCCCAGGTGACGGTGGACAGGCCGTTGTCCGAGCGCAGCCGTACGGTGAGGGTGACCCCGGTCGGTGTGGCGGCGCGTACCTGGGCCGGGATGGTCATGGGGGCGCTCACGGTGAACGGGACGTAGCCCACCATGGTGAGCGGGGCGGCGACCGCCACCCCGGGAAGCTTGCTGATGGCCTCGTACTGGGCGAGCGTGATGCCGCCGGAGAGGCCGTCAAGTGCGGCCGGGTTAGCCGTCCACCCGCCGGTGTCGCCCGCACGGCCCGAATTCGCCGCGCTGACGATGATGTCGTAGGAGCGCGCCGCGCCCGTTCCCGGCAGGCTGCCGGTGAGCTGTACCGATGCGGGGGCGGAGGTGCCGACGACCAGGACCGCGATGGCGACGCCGACGGCCAGCGCCCCGCACGTCGCGCTCATCCACCACCAGACCGAGCGGTGGTAGCCCGTCATCAGCCGCACCCTGGGTCACCCGATTCTGTCGACGCGGCTCCGCGTCCAGCCGTCATCGTCGCCGGTGATCTCGTCCTCGGCCACGGCGCCGTCCACCAGGGAAACCCGTCGCTCGCAGCGGACCGCCGCGGCCAGCCGCTCGGCCGTGAGCACGAGGGTGAACCCGAACCTCGCGTGCGCGTCCATGAGCACGTCAAGCACCCGGTCGGCGGCTCGCGAGTCGACCTCCGTCGCGGGGTCCTCGGCGAGCACCAGGCGAGGGCACGGCATGAGCGCACGGGCGATCATCACCCGCCACCGTTCCTCGGCCGTCAGCTGCTCCACGGGAACGGTCAGCCGGGTGACGCCGGCGAACTCGAGCAGTTCTAGTGCCCGCTCGGCCGTCGGCCTGCCGGGCTGGCCGGTCGACGGCGCGGCCAGCACGTTGCCGGTGACCGGAAGCGACGCGAGCAGCGGGAACCGCGGCGAGACCAGCCCGCGTCCCGCCCGGTAACGGCTGGCTTCCCGCCCGCTGAGCTGGTGCACCGCGACGCCCTCCACCCGGACCTCCCCGGCGCGCGGCCGCCGTAGGCCGGCGATCACGTCAAGCAGGTCGGTCGCGCTGCCGTGCGGCTGTCCGCGCAACGCCAGGCTCTGCCCGGGTGGCACCAGAAGGCTGACGCCCGCGCCGCCGGAATCACCAGGGCCTGCCGCGCTGGCCCGCCAGACGACGTTAGTTAGCTCGATCGCCACACCCGGCGTGCGTCCGGCGCTGGTCGCGGCCGGCGGCTCAGTCACGGGCGACCCGCATACCCTCACGAGTCCAATCATGCCTGACCAGGTAATACCGGGGTAGTCTGGAACCTGAGTGTTCAGCATAAAGACCACGAGTCGCAAGGTTTGGCCACCGACTGGTGAGGTAGCGTGGGGGAATGGCGTTTCAGCATGTGATCCTGGCCCTGCTTGAGACCGGGCCGAGCCACGGCTGGCAGATGAAGGGGCAGATCGAGGCTGCCCTGGGGCCAGAGTACGGCGGGCTGAACAAAGGGTACATCTACGAGGTAATCCACAAGATGGAGCGCGACGGACTCGTCACCTCACGGGTGGAACCGCAGGAAGGCATGCGCCCTGACCGCAGCGTGCTCGAGGTCACCGACACCGGTCTTGACCAGCTGACCGAGTGGCTGGATGAGCCGGTGCGGCGCAGCGCCGGCTTTCGCGACGAGTTCGTGCAGAAGGTGCTGGCCGCTAGCCTGCGCGGCCCCGACACGGTACGGCAGGTGTGCCGGGTGCAGCGCCGGGTGCTGCTGTCAGAGGCGAAGGCCCTGCAGACGCTGCGCCGCGAGCGCGAGGGCGACCCGGGCGCGTCATTCACCATCGAGGTCGCGATCCTGCGGACGAACGCCGAGCTTGAATGCGTCGAGGCCGCCGAGGCCCGCGCCGGGCAGCGCCTCATCGAACTGCCCCCCGCCGTCGAACTGCCCGACGGGGCTGCCGGCAGCGCCCTGGACACCGCTGACCGCGAGGTCCCGGCCCGGCGACGGCAGGCCGGGTCACGGCAGGCGCAGCCCCGGCGGCAGACACGGGCCCGCGGGGCCTGACGCACCAGGCCCGTCTCACGTCGAGGCCGGCCCGGCCGACGACGCGACCGGTCCCGCCGGCTTCGGTGGCACGATCCTTAGCTTCACGCCAGCGGTCCCCGACGTGTACCTGGCCCCGCCGTTGTAGGTGCCGGTGTAGGTGACCTCGCCTGGCGTGTAGCCCGCGGTGCTCACTTTGCACGTCCCGGTGCCGTTCTTGGTGAGCGTGATCACGCAGACGACCTTGGTGCCTGACTTAACCGTCACCTTTCCCGTCGGCGGTGCGATGGACGGCTTGCCGCTGGATGACGAGCAGCCCGCAGCGCCAAGTACCGCGCCGAGGAGGAGGGCCATGCAAAGAACAAGGGAACGAACGCGCACGGATCACCATCACTGTCATCAGAACGGACACAAGGTAACTCAGTAGGTATCCTCACGCCCGCCCGGTTTCGCTAGCGCCATTCCCGCCTGAACAGTAGGCGACGGGACAGCATCAGCCCGGCAACGTCCCAGCCGTCTCCGCCGCCGGGCTGTGCGGCGTGTGCAGCGAGGTCCAGCCCAATCCCGAGTACGCTGTGAGCAGGGATCTGACATGAGAGCGGTCGATAGCGAGCTGAGAAGCCACCCGACGCTGCCGTCTGACCGGTAACGCCTAGCGGGCCAGCTCGATCTCCAGCCCCGTCAGCCCGTCCGGGTCCCCGATCAGGTTGATCGCCGTGATCCGCCCGTCCCCGCCGATCGTGAAGCCGAACGCCACGCGGACCTTACCGTGAACCGCCCACGCCGCCCCGGGCTCGCCGCCGACGGTCGCCGGGACGGCGCCCGCCGCCCGGCCGTTGATCCACCTGGCCACCGCGTCCGCGCCGGTCACCGACCCATCCGCGCCCATCCGCGCGGCGACCGCGTCGGCGCGCATCACCACGTCCGGGTCGAGTATCTGCAGCAGGGTCGCGAACTGAGCCTTCCGCGCCGCCGCGAAGAACGCGTCCACCACCGCGCGCTGCTGCTCCGCCCGGGCCGCCAGCGACGCGGCCACCGCCTGCGGCGACGTCGAGCGCAGCCGCCGCCGCGCCCGGCTCGCCAGCTGCCGCGCCGCGGTGCTCGTGGTGTCCACCACCGGCGCGATGTCATCGAACGGCACCGCGAACAAGTCGTGCAGCACGAACGCCAGCCGCTCGCGCGGCTCGAGCTCATCGAGCACCATCTGCAGCGCGGCGCCCACCTCGTCACCGAGCAGCGCCTCGTCCTCGGGACCAAGCGGCCCCGCCCCGCCGCCGAGAACGCCGCCGGCCGCCGTCTCCGGCGCCTCGGCGCGCACGTCCTCCCGCCGGCTGCCGCGCGACTCGAGCATGTTCAGCGCCACCCGGCTAGTGACGGTGGTCAGCCACGCGCGCAGGCTCGCCACGTCGGACACGTCCGTGCGGCTCAGCCGCAGCCAGGCCTCCTGCACCGCGTCGTCGGCGTCGCTGGACGAGCCGAGCACCCGGTAGGCGACGCCGCGCAGGTGCGGCCGGAGCGCCTCGAACTCAAGGGCAAGCGAATCGGAGTCAGCCATCTCGTCACATTCCTTTCACGGGAACGGTCTCCATCGATGGCGGCACCCGTATGGCAGCGGACCCACCGCCGAGGATACCCAACGAGGAAAGCGAGCAAGTGACGTGGAAGCACGCATGAAGAACCCGGCGGCCGTCCTCCCCGGCGCCTGGCAGGCCGTCGTCGCCCTGAACAAGGCCAGCGACTCCGGCGGCGTCCCGGCCGACACGATGGAGATCGTCCACCTGCGGGTCAGCCAGGTCAACGCCTGCAGCGCCTGCGTGGCGAGCGCCGCCAAAAGCGCCCAGTCCCCTGAGCGCATGGCCACCGTCGCCGCCTGGCGCGAGTCCCCCTACTTCACCGACGCCGAGCGCGCCGCCCTCGCCCTCGCCGAGGCCGCCACCCGCCTGGCCGACAGCCCCGACCCGGTCCCGGACGAGATCTGGGACGAGGCGGCCAGGCACTACGACGAGCAGGGCCTGGCCGCCCTGGTACTCAAGATCGCCGTGACCAACGTCTTCAACCGGCTCAACCGCGTCACCCGCCAGCCGGCCGGCGCCTGGGGATAAGGTCACCAAGACGGTCTACGGGCGGATCCGGTACAGCACGTTACGGCGTAGCGGCCCCTCGGGCTCAGTGGGGTCGTCGAAGTCCTCGGCGGGGTCGCGGATCATGCCGATCCGTCGCATCACCGCCTGGGAGCGAAGGTTCCCGGCGGTCGTCACCGCCAGGATCTCGGGTAGCGCGAGGACCTGGAAGCCGAAGGCAAGGCCGGCCAGGGCGGCCTCCGTGGCGTAGCCGTGTCCCCACGCTGAGCGGGCCAGCCGCCAGCCGATCTCAATCCCGGTGAACGGCATGCCTTCATCCACCTGGTCCAGGCCGGTGAAGCCGATGAACTCCCCGGTGCCGCGCACTTCGACGGCCCAGAACCCGAAGCCCCGCTCGTCGAGCTGGGCCTGGAAGCGGGCCGCCGAGGCTGTGCTCTGCTCACGAGTCAGCAAGTCCCCGAGGAATTCCCTGACCTCGGGATCGGCGTTCATCTCCGCCCAGGGCACGATGTCGGAATCCTGCCACGAGCGAAGGGTAAGGCGATCGGTACGCAGGTCAGGCACCCCCGCAGGTTAACGTGATCATGACCGGCGAGTCGACGTATTTCGTCCTGCCCGGCGCGGGCGCAGGCAGGCGACGGCGACGATCCCGCACACCCCCGCGATGGCGATCGCCGCGCCCGGCCCGGCCACGGCGCCGAGCGCTCCAGCGAACGCGAAGCCGAGCGCCTGCAGCGTGAGCAGGCCCGCCGAGTTGACCGCCATCGCCCGCGCGAACAGGTGCTCAGGCGCGACCTGCCGCACCATTCCGTCCAGGCCAAGCGAGTACAGGCTGCCCGTGCCGGAGACCGCGAGCAGCGGCAGTGCCACGGCGATCGGGGGCGTGGCGGCGAACCCTAGGTAAGGCACGAACGAGGCCGCCGCCGCGGCTCCCACCAGGAGGCGCTGTCGCCGTGCGGACAGGAACGTGACGCCGATCAGGTCGCCGGTGATGATCCCGATCGGAAGCGCGGCCAGCCACCAGCCGACGAGCACCGGCGACCCGCCGCGGCCGGCGATGTACGGTGCCGCCAGGGCCTCCGGGGCCACCGAGAACGCAGGCACCAGCCAGCCGAGCAGCATCAGCCGCCGCAGCCGGGCGTGCGCGAACACGTTCCGCACGCCGTGCAGGGAGTCCCGCAGCAGCGCTGCCCCGGGCGCCGGGCCGGCCGCCGGGTGGCTGCGGATGCCGAACCGCGCCAGCGCGGCGGCGACGGCCAGCAAGGCGGCGCTGGCCAGGAACGAGCCGCTGGCGGAGAGGGTGACGAACAGCAGCCCGCCGACCGGGTTGCCGCCAAGCTGGGCGCCCTGCGCGGCGATCCGCACCAGCGACCGGGCCGGCACGTAGGCGGCCTCCGGCACGACCGAGCGGACCAGCGCGGCCTGCGCCGCGTTCCCGAAGCCGCTGAGCGTGCCGGTGCCCACGAGCAGGGCGAACAGCCCCGCGACGGGTATCCCCGGCAGAGCCATCACCGCCGTGAGGCCGGCCGCGCCGAAGGCGCAGGACGCGAGCAGCCGCCGGGGCGGCACCCGGTCCACCACCCCGGACAGCACCGTGCCGGTGACCAGGAACGGCAAGAACCCGAGCGTGAAGGTGGCGGCGGAAAGCAGGGGCGACCGGGTCCGGTCGAAGACCAGGACCGTCAGCACGACCGATGAGACCACCTGCGCGGTGATCGCCGTCGCGGCCGCGGCGAACAGCGCGCGGAACTCCGGCACGGCGAGCGCCGCGCGGTAGCTGGCTTCGGGCACGAGACCGACTGTGCTTCCGGCCGCGCGCAGACGCAAAAGATTCGCTCCTGCGCGTATCATCGGGCTCGATGACCACGTTCGCGGCGCGGCGCCAGGATCTCGGCAGCATCCGGTTCGCCTACTCCCCGGCCTGGGAGACGACGCACGCGGCCCGGATGTTCATCAACCCGCGCAGCCGCCCTTACCACCGGTCCTGGCACGCCGCGGTGGCCGCCGAGGCCGCCAGGCTGAACCTGACGCCGCTGCTCGCCGTCAACCCCGTGCGCGGGAACGTCCCCGACTTCCTGACGCCGCCGCCGGACGTGCCCGCGCCGCGGTTCGCCGACCAGCTGGCGCGGATCCGGGCGACGCCGCCCGGCCAGGTCGCGGAAGAACTGGCGCGGTGCCGCGCCACCCTCACCGGCAAGGCGGCCGCCGAGGCGGTCGACGCGATGCTCGCCGACCCCGCCGGCGCCCGCGACCTGCTCGCCGACCAGCTGCAAGCGGTGTGGGACAGGCTGGTCGCGCCGTTCTGGCCGCGGATCCGGGACGTGCTCGACGCGGACCTGGCCTACCGGTCACGCCAGCTCGCCGACGCCGGGCTGCGGCAAGTCCTCGAGGCTCTCGACGCCAGGATCACCTGGGGCGAGGACGGCACCGTGACCGTCGGCGACGGCGTCGACCAGCTCGTCGAGTTGCGCGGCCGGGGGCTGGTGCTGATGCCGAGCGCGTACATATGGCCGGCCGTGGTGGCGGTCACTGACGAGCCCTGGCAGCCGACGATCGTGTACCCGGCCCGCGGCATCGGCCGTCTCTGGCAGCCGGCAGGCGCCCCGCCGGACGCGCTGGCCCGGCTGCTTGGCCGGACCCGTGCCCAGCTGCTGGCCGGCCTTGACCGGCCCGCGTCCACGTCCGCGCTGGCCACGCGGCACGGCCTGTCGGCCAGCGGCACCTCCGGGCACCTGATCGCCCTGCGCGACGCCGGCCTGATCACTGGCACCCGGCACGGCCACGAGATCCGGTACGCCCGCACCCGGCTGGGGGCTGACCTGGCCCGGGCCGCCGCTGGGTCCGCGCACTGCGGGCCGTAAGCGCGCTACCGTGCCGCCGAGGAAGGACTCGACGAAGGCCGGGCTGGCGGACAGTTCCGCCCGGGCCTTAGGCGAGGGTGCCCAGCCAGGCCTGCCACGCCTCGGTCTCGGCCGACCGGTCACGGTCGTCGAAGTAGTGCGCGGACGCGAACACCATGTCGTTGTAGCCGTGGATCAGCGTGTAGATCGCGTCGCCGGTGCGCATGCCGACGAAACTCGGCCGGGCGACGAACTCCACGACGCCCTCGGCTGGCTCGATGCCGGGCACGGTGAGCCGGGCCGGCTGCCCGTCCGCCGCGTCGGGCCCGGCCCCGACGGCCGCGGTCATCGCCGCCCACGAGTCCTTGGCGACCGGCCCGGGCAGGAACGTCGAGAGCTTCGCCGTGCGCGGCGCGAAGTGCTCGACGTAAACCGCGAGCTTGGTCAGGTAGGCCTGGTCGCCCACCGACAGCCCGTTGTATTCCGCTTCCCAGTCCTCGCCGAGCAGGCCGCTGTGCACGAACCGCACCACCGTGCCGCCGCCGTCGCGTGCCTCGATCAGCCACTCGAACGCCATGAACGTGCCGTCCGGGTTCTTCTCTTCCTGCGTCGCGTACCGGTGCCCCGGCTCCCACACCGTGATGGCCGAGGTCGACGTGTTGCCGAACATGTCGAACGTGCTTGTCTTGTTCTCACTGTCGATCTCGGTGCGCCCCATGAGCCAGGAGTCGACCCCCGGCCCCGTAGTGATCGCCTCCCAGACCTGGGCGGGCGTGGCGTCCACGGTGATCTCGCCGCTGACCTCGAACGGGTGTGTCATGACTTGTCTCCTTCTGCTGGCAGGTCGGCATCGTCGGTGATGCCCGGGTGCACCGCGACGATGACGCGGTGCGGCCTTCCGGTTTCCGAGTGGTACCTGCTGACAATGACGGCGAGCGCGTCGGTCAGCTCGCCGATGAACGCGGCGCGGTCGGCCGGCCGGGCGAACCGCACCTCGGCATCGAGCCCGAACGTGGCCAGCGGCTTGCCGGCCCGCGCCGCGCCGTTGATGAGCGCGCCGGTCTCCCGGACCAGCCGCGCGGCGAGCGCGAGCAGCCACCGCGCCGACAGCCGGTCGGGCGACCGCGCCGGATCGGGCGCGACCGCGGACAGCGCCGCCGGCGAGATCACGTAGGCCGCGGCCGACGCCCGCACCACGCGCTCGGTCATGTTGCCCTTGCGCCGCTCCTCCACCAGCTCCACGAGTCCGTGCTGCTCCAGCGTCTTCACGTGGTAGTTGACCTTCTGCCGGGCGAGCCCGAGGCGCGTCGCGAGCGTGCTCGCGGTGTGCGGCTCGGCCAGCTCCGCGAGAATCCGGGCCCGGATGGGATCGAGCGAGGCCTCCGCGGCGGCGGCGTCCTCGATCACGGCGACGTCCTGCATAAGTCCAGGCTGTCACCGACAAGTTTTCTTGTCAAGAAAAATAATACTGTCCAAGCCGAACGGTGGCTGTTCATACCCGACTCGGCAAAGTGCTACCGTGTGTCGACGTTTACCTCGCACCTAAATTCGATACACTAACCTCATCAGCTCGGCTACCGAAACCCGGGCGGGCCGCGACGGTGCACGAACACCGCCGCGACCCTGGACCATCCATCCGAACGCACGGAGGACGATCGTGAACGCAAGTCTGACCCACCCTGGCCGCCCGGCGCACCTGCCCGGCGAGATCCCCGGCGCCGAGCGGCTGCTCGGCCGCACCAGGGATGACCTCGCCGACGCGCTGACCTGGCTCGCCTGGTATGCCCCCGGCATCTACACCGCCGTCATGGACTACATGGACCACTGCGACGGCGAGCCCCGCGCTACCGGCCAGCCCGCCGGCCGGTAGCCGTCATCCGCGGCTCGCAGACGAACCCGCGCGCCCGACCCACCGAGCGGGCGCGCGGGTTTCGCCGTCTCAGAAGTTCTCGATGGCTCGCCGGATGTCGTCGCCGTTGCGCACGACGATGGCATCGGACTGAAAGTCGTCCGGCAGGTGCTGGCGCTGGGCCTCGGCCGTCAGCATGGCCGGGCCGCCCGGAGCGAGGATGACCGCACCGGCCAGGATGGTGAACTCGGCGAGCAGGTCGACCGGGTCGCCAGCGGAGAACCGGGTGATCATGAGGCTGTCGACGCTTCCTGGCGTCACGTCGGCGTAGATATCAGCCTCGCCGCCGTCGGGTGTGCGCAGGTGCCAGAAGTGGTGCTCGGGCGACGTCCGGTCGACATGCGCACGGAACACGTCGAATGCCGATGAAGGCATCGGGGCAGCGTCGCCGTCCGCGAAGCCTTGCACGAACATCTCGAAGCTCATGCTCACGCAGGCTAGCGGCAGGAGCTGCCCTCGGAGCGCTGCGGCTTACCAGAAAACCTGAGCTCGAGGAAGAAGGCACGGATGTCGGCGGCCAGCAGGTCGGGGACCTCGAGTCCGGAGAAGTGCCCACCGCGGTCGAACTCGGTCCAGCGCGCGATGTCGTAGTCCTGTTCGGCCAGCGGCCGCACAGACTGGAGGATGTCGTACGGCAGGACCACGACCCCGACCGGCACCGGGCAGGGCACCTTACCGCGCGGGGACTCATTCGCCAGCCGGGCCGAGGAGCCGGCGGTGGTGGTGAACCAGTAGATCGAGACGTCCGCCAGGATCTGGTCGAGGGTGATCGCCGAGCGGGGATCGGCCCACTCGGTGAACTTCTCGCCGATCCAGGCGAGCAGCCCGACCGGCGAGTCGGTCAGGGCGTACGAGATCGTCTGCGGCCGGGTGGCGTGCAGCGCCTGGTAGGCCGGCTGGCGCGCCTGGAGCTGCTTGACCTTGGCTAGGCGGGCCTGGTCGGAGGGGGACAGCGCGGGCTCGCCGCCACCGTGTTCGGCCGCGGTGGGCGGCGGGGTGACCAGGTAGGTGAGGTGCACCCCGACGACGCGCTCGGGCGCGACGGCGCCCAGGGCCCGGGAGATGCCGGAGCCCCAGTCGCCGCCGTGCGCACCGTAGCGCTGGTAACCGAGCCGCTCCATCAGGACGGCCCAGGCGCGGGCGATCCGGTGGATATCCCAGCCCTTCGACCGGGTGGGGCCGGAGAACCCGAAGCCAGGAATGGACGGGATGACCAGGTGGAAGTCGGCCGACAGGGGCTCGATCACGTCGAGGAACTCCAGGACGGAACCGGGCCAGCCGTGGGTGAGCACCAGCGGCAGCGCGTCCGGGTTGGCCGACCTGACGTGCAGGAAGTGCACGTTCTGGCCGTCGATCTCGGTGGTGTACTGCGGGTAGGCGTTGAGCGCGGCCTCCTGGGCGCGCCAGTCGAACTTCTCGCGCCAGTAGGCGGCCAGCTCGCGGACCCGGTCCAGCGGGATGCCGAGGTCCCAGCCGACGCCGGGCAACTCGTCGGTCCAGCGGACGCGGTCCAGCCGCTCGTGCAGGTCGTCCAGGTCGGCCTGCGGGATCTCGACGCGGAAGGGCGTGATGGCGGACATGCGGTACCTCCTCATTTACAAACGTTAGTGAATCTAACGTTAGTCGCACTAACGAAGTTATATTGTTAGTCCGACTAACGCAAGCGGTAAGATCTGGCGTATGGAAAGCTGGCACGGCCACGACGAGGCGCAGGTGCCCGGACGGCTGCGGGGACTGCCAAGCCGCCTGCTCAACCTGGCCGCCGGCTACGCGCAGCGGCTGGTGGGGGACCGGCTGGCGACCCTGGACGCGCGCAAGTGGCATTACGCCGCTCTCGCGGCGCTGGAGGAGTTCGGCCCGGACAGCCAGTCGGGACTCAGCGACCGGACCGGCATCTACCGCAGCGACCTGGTGGCGACCATCAACGACCTCACCGCGCGGGGCCTGGTCGTGCGCGCCCACGACCCGGCCGACCGTCGCCGCAACGCCATCACCCTCACCGACGAGGGCCGGCGCCACCTGAAACGCCTCGACGCGCTGATCGCCGACGGCGAGGCAGAGTTCCTCGCGCCCCTGTCACCGGCCGACCGGGCAGAACTCATCCGCATACTCAAGCTCATCGTCGCGCATCACTCAAAGCCCGGAAAGTCACCGGCCGACCCGCCGAATTAATAAACGTTCCGAAGCGGACGGCGGCTGGGCGGGCAGCTCAAGTCCGCGGGCGAGCCGGTCGGTGAGCTTGAGCGCATCGGGAATGCGGAACTGCCCGGCCATCTCACTCACCACCGCCGCCGCCTCGGTGACGGCCATTCCCGCCGCGGTGACATAGAGCGGCCGGGAAGAACGGCCACGAAACACCCTGGCCGCATGCGAGGCGTCCCTGAATGCCGTCTTGGCCACGCCGATGACGGGAACGCCGAATTCGGCGTGGACATGTGCCCCCAGGCCGGGCCGCCCGTCGGGGTCCAGGTCGACATACCCGTCGACCATGATCAGGCAGAGCCCGCCGTCGGCCGGGATCACCGCCCGGAGCGGCGGCAGTTCACGCAGGTAGAACTCGCCCGGCACGTACGACGCGCCGGCCGGAACCACAGCGGCGCGGGTCCACGCGACCCGGGAGAAAGCCGGCTCGCACGCGGCGACGGCCGCCGCCCTGGCAACCCCTTCGTCCAGGTAGTGGACATCGACGGCGATGAACAACGGCTCCGTCATCACCCCATCCCTTCGCCCGTGCCACACCGTACCGCCACGGGCGCCGTGCCATCTACGTACTTCTGGACGGGCTTCGCGATTCATCCGGTCGAAGATTATGGGAACAGTCCCGACTTGCCTTTGCGGGCCACCAGCCTGCCCGTGAAGAACGAGGTGCGGAGATGGTTAGCGTCACCGTTAGGCCCACCTTCTGGTCTTGTTTGCATAGCCGGTGACCGCGGCCAGCCTTGTTTGCATAGCGGGCGCCCATGACCGCATTCAATTTGCCGCAAATGTCCAACCCCCGGCTATGCAAAGGCGTTAATGAGTGGTTACCGGCTATGCAAAGCCGGCTCATCCCGGGGGACGGCCCCTGCCATCGAACCCAAGAGGCGGTGGCCGCGGCCCGGTCCGCGCAGTTCGCGGAGGCGCCATTGAGCTAACCTCATGCCCCAGAACGGGAGGCGCTTACTCCGTCCCGTCCGTTCCCCTCGGCGGCGGCCCGCCCGCCGTGGGCGGCGGCGGAGCCGTGCCGTTAGCGCCGCCCTGCCCTCTCCCGCCCTGCCCTCTCCCGGCCGGGCGCCGGACCGATACCCGGGTGACCGCCAGGACGAAGGCCACCGCGAGCGCGAGCAGCCCGACCAGTTCCACGCCGGCGTGGTTGTTGCCGGTCGGCAGCGCGGACGTGTTATCGACCGGCCTGGTGCCGCCCGCGATGGACGCCGTCGGCGCGGTCGGGTCCAGGGTGGGGAACAGGGAGGCGGTGTCGGCTGGCGACACCGCGGCGCCCGGCCCGGTCGCGCCAGGCGGCAGGGTCACGCCAGCCGGCAGGGTCACGGCGCCGGCCGGCGCCGCGGACCCGACGACGGTGACCGGCGCTGACGCCGTCGGGGCGGCGGCCAGGCCAGTCGCGCTGCCCGTAGCGGTAAGGCTGACCGACGTGACGGTCGCGGTGAGGGGAACGGTGAGCTGCGCCTGGAGCTGCAGGTGGGTGGAGCCCGCGTCCAGCGTGCCCAGGTTGCACGTTGACGCGCCGTTGCCGGACCCGCAGCCGAAGCTGAACTGCGCCGTCCCGACGCCCGCCGGGCTTGCCTGCAAGGCGATCGCGGCATTCGTCACGGTCCCGCCGGTCGCCCAGGCCGTCACCGACCACTGGGCTGGCTGGCCGAGCTCGCTGCTCGGCTGGGCGGCCGCGACCTGGATGCACAGGTCCACTGCCACCGTCGCCGCCTGGGCGGCGCCCTGCGCCTTGGCCCCCGCGGCCTGACCGCGGGCCGCGACGAGGTTCGCGGTCAAGACGGCGGCGTGAACGGCCGCGGCGCTCGCCGTCGTCGTCGCGCTGGACGTGGCTGTCGCTGTTTCCGTGACGGTGGCTGTCGTTGTGGCGGTGGTGGTCGCCGGCGGCGGCGGCACCGTGACGGTCTGGGTGACGGTGACGGTCGGGGTCGTCGGCGCCGGCGTCGTTGGCGCCGCCGTCGTGGCGCTCACGGTGGGCGTCGGCGAGGGGCTGGTCGTCGGCGACGGTGACGCGGAGACGGTCGGGCTCGGCGACGCGGCGGCGGCCGTGACCGGCTCGCAGGACTCGCTCCCGGCCGTCGCGGCGGCCGAGGTAGCCGCGGCGGCTCTCGCGCTGCCCGCCGAGACGGAGAAGACGCCCCAGGAAACGCCGGCCAGCATGACGCCAGTCGCCGACAGGGCGACCGTCGTGCGCCGCGTGCGCCTCAAACGCATCTAATCCGTCCCTTGCCGCTCTTGACCAGTACCGCTGTAAGCCGACTCTGCCGGTGCGATCACATGACTGGAGCGATCGCCCGGCTCGTTACCTTACGCCGTTGGGCAACCGTTAAACACCCATCTGAGATCACAAAGCGTCATGAAGCATCGCAAGACCTGATATCCACCTTATCGAAAGCCCGGGACCGGTCACTCCTGGCCGCCGCACTGACAATGGGCCGGTCAGCCCGAGCTGGCCGACCAGCTGTCGCGCCGGGTCGCCGCGGCGACGGAGATTCCCCAGGTCACGGCAACCACGCCGACGGCCCCGAGCAGCGCGCCGGCGCCCGGCCAGTGCGCGGCCAGCGGGCCGGTGGCCTGGGCGCCGGCGTGGCCGATCGCCGCGCTGGCGGGGGAGACGTCCGCCGCCAGGCCGAGGATGATCGCGGCCAGGGTGCTGAGCATGGCCGCGGCGGGGTGGCGGAGCAGGGGGGGATTGCACAGCGCGCCGGCCGCCGAGCCGACCAGCAGGCACACCAGGGCGATGAGCAGGCCGCCGGCCGCGATGCCCGGGTGCCGCGCGACCGCCGTCACCTTGGCCGCCAGGCCACCGGACCCCGGCGCGGTGGCGGCCTCCGCGGTCAGCACGTCGAAGATCACGCCGGCCAGGCCGAGCAGCGCGCCGCCGCCGAGCGGGATGATGAGCGTGGCGAGCTGGACGCGGGCCGGGCCGCCGGCCGCGGCGGCGACGCAGGCGCGGGCCGCGTCCGGCTCGGCGGTGAGCATCGCCCTGGTCAGGAAGGCGGTAATCGGGACGAGCATCGCGCCGCTCCAGTCGAGCGTCTCGGCCAGCGACGACGAGCCGGCCGCGCCGACCGCGATGAGCAGCCCGTAGGCGATCAGCGGGAAGATCCAGCGATGCGACCGCAGCAGGATCGCCGCCTGGTAGCGCAGCAGCGCGGTCACCGGCCTCACGCTCCCCGCGGGTCGCCGGCGTCAGCCGGCCCGCCAATGTCAGCCTGCGGAGTCACGTCCACCGAGATCACCCGAACCCCGTCGATGGCCCGCACCCGCTCGACGGCCGCCGCCGCGTCCGCCGCCTCAAGCCGTATGGTGACCCGCGTGGGCCGCGGTGCTGCCGGTACCACAGAAACCGCTGCGACCGGCGCCGGCCCGGCCAGCACGGTGACCTGCCCAGGCGAGCCGAAGTCCCACCGCTCATCCTCAAGCCCCGCCAGCCGCGCCGGGTCGTGATCGACGAACAGCACGGTGCCGCCCGCCGCCACCCGCTCCGTCACGGCGGCGTCGAGCGCGCCGCGCGCCGCGCTGTCCAGCCCCGTCCACGCCTCGTCGAGCACCAGCAGCCCGGGGGAGGGGAGCAGCGCCTGGGCCAGGGCCATTTTCTGGCCCATGCCCTTGGACATGGACCGGACCGGCTGGTCCGCGTAGCTCGCGGCGCCAAGGCGGCCGAGCCACTCATCGACGGCCGCCGCGCTGGCGTCGCCGCGCAGCCCGTGCACCCGCGCCAGGTGCAGCAGGTACTCCCGGCCAGAGAACGGCAGCCCGCCCGGGAACCGCTCCGGCACGTACCCGCAGTGCGGCCGGCCGGTGACCTGGCCGGCCGACGGCCGCGACACGCCGGCCACGACCCGGAGCAGGGTGGATTTGCCCGATCCGTTCGGCCCGGTGACCCGGACAAGCCGACCGGGCGGCAGGCCGGCGGAAAAGCCACGGACGACCCAGGGCCGGCGGATACCATAGCGCTTGCCGACCGCGACAAGCCGCATGTCACCCCGCATGTCAGCCCGCATCGGCCACCTCCACGCACAGCGTAGCGAGCGGCGGCGGTAATGGGGATCGGTCCGCTGGCCCGGCCCCCGATTCCCGAGTTGCCCCTATGTCACGAAATGGTGCAACACAGGCGGCAAACGCGCTAAAAGCCGCCACTTGCGGGACTGAAGAGTAGACAATGAGGCGCGCATTAACGACAGATGCCTGCCCGCGGCTGACCGGCACCACTCATTGGGTCACGGCGGGCGGGACCCTAGAGGCGGTTACATTGACTGTTATCGAAACGGCGGGCACGCGGGTACTCGCCGGCCACACGGGCGCCGTCAACTCGGTGGCGTTCAGCCCGGACGGTGCCCGGCTCACCACGGCCAGCGAGGACAAGACGGCCCGGGTGTGGAACTCCGGCACCGGCGAGCTGCTGCACACCCTCGCCGGGCACGAGGACGCGGTGTTCGCCGCGCCGTTCAGCCCCGACGGCACCCTGATCGCGACGGTCAGCGCCGACCTGATCCCACGGCTGTGGGACGCGGGCACTGGTACCTGCACGCGCGAGTTCGCCGGGCACACGGTCGCCGCCTTCGGCGTCGCGTTCAGCCCGACCGGCCAGGTCCTGGCCACCACCAGCTCCGACGAGACCATCCGGCTGTGGGACGTGGCGACGGGCAGCTGCCAGCACGTACTGCGGGGTCACAGCGACATCGTCTACGGCGCGGCGTTCAGCCGGGACGGGAGGCTGCTCGCCACCGCGAGCGGCGACAGCACCACCCGGCTGTGGAACGTGGCCACGGGCGCGTGCGTGCGCGTGTTCACCGGCCACACCGGCATCGTGTCCGCCGTGGCGTGCAGCCCCGACGGCGCGCTCATCGCCACCGCGAGCTTCGACGGCACCGCGCGGCTGTGGGAAGTCGCGAGCGGCAACTGCCTGCGCATACTGAACGGCCACACCGACACCGTGTGGTCCGTCGCGTTCAGCCCGGCCGAACGGGTGCTCGCCACGGCGAGCGAGGACGCCACCGCCCGGATCTGGGACGCCGCCTCTGGCACCGTGCTCCGCACCCTCGAGGGCCACACCGACTCCGCGTTCGTGGTCGCCTACAGCCCGGACGGCAAGCTGATCGCCACCGCGAGCTCGGACACCACCGTCCGCTTGTGGGAGTCGGGGACCGGCAAGTGCACCCGCACCCTGGAGGGCCACTCCGGCGCGGTGAGCGCCGTCGCGTTCAGCCCCGCCACCCGGCAGCTGGCCACCGCGAGCACGGACGAGACCGCCCGCATCTGGGCTCTATAGCTAATGCGGGATGACCGCGTACGTGGCGCAGGCGGCCGCGACGCCCAGCAGTGAGCCCGCGATCACCTGGGCGGTCGAGTGGTCCTTGAGCGCCACCCGGGACCAGGCGGTGAGCGCGACGAGCAGGTACGCGGGCACTAGCCAGGGGCCGAACAGCAGCGCCATGATCGTCACGGAGCCCGCGGCGACCGCGCAGTGGATGGAGACCTTCCACACCGTGGTGATCGCGGCGAGCACCGCGACGCTGGCGAGCATGCACCCGATGTAGCCGGACAGCTCGCGCGGCGCGCCGAAGCCGGCGAGCAGCGCCAGCCCGGCGGCGACCGACGCGATGATGAACGCGAGCACGATCAGCCGGGGCCGCTTGTCGCTGACGTACCGGTCGTCCCACCGGCCGCGCCGCACCCCCCGGCTGATGAACACCATGGGCAGCACCCCGGCGAACAGCGCGGCCACCGCGCCCCAGGCGAGCCCGGCCGTGCCGGCGGCGTGCCAGCCGACGGCGAGGGTGGTGGCGATGATCCAGTTCTTGGGCTCGAGCAGGTAGGAGACCCACCCGGCCGGCGACCTGCCGTTCTTCACGGTGCCAGTATGCCTCGTTGCCCGCGGTCCGGGTTGTGAGCGAGCCGCACGGCGCGTTACCGTCCGGGAGGACCCAACAGGGAAGAGGTGCGCGCATGCCCGCACGGACCGGCGCGGAATTCCTGCAACGGCTGGCCAGTACCCGCAGGCACGTGGAGATCCAGGGCGAGACGCTGACCGGCGACATCGCGTCACACCCGGCGTTCGGACGCGTGGTGCGGACCTACGCGGCGCTGTTCGACATGCAGCACGCGCCGGAGCACCGCGACATCATGACCTACCCCTCGCCGCTGACCGGCGAGCCCGTGGCGACCGCGTTCCTCGTGCCGCGGAGCGCCGCGGACCTGGTCAAGCGCCGTCAGGCGTTCAAGCTGTGGGCGGACGCGTCGTTCGGCATGCTCGGGCGGACCGGTGACTACCTGAACAGCGCGCTGATGGCGCTGGCGTCGGCCGCCGACTGGTTCGGGCAGGCCGATGCCGCCTTCTCCCGCAATGTCGCCGCCTACTGCGAGAAGGTCCGCGAGCAGGACCTGCTGTGCACGCACACCCTCATACCGCCGCAGGCGAACCGGGCCGTGGCCGGCAGCCAGCAGGGCGGCGGCGCCCTGATGGCGCACGTGGTCCGGGAGGACGACAACGGGATCGTGGTGCGCGGCGCCCGGATGCTCGCCACCATCGGCCCGTTCGCCGACGAGCTGCTCGTGTTCCCGTCGACCGTGCTGCGCGGCACGCCGGAGGACAAGCCGTACTCGTTCGCGTTCGCCGTCCCCACGGACGCACCCGGCCTGCGGTTCATCGCCCGCGAGCCGTTCGATTACGGCCGCTCGCACTACGACCACCCGCTCGGCTCCCGGTTCGACGAGTCCGACGCGGTGGTGGTCTTCGACGACGTGCACGTGCCGTACGAGCGCTGCTTCACCCTCGGCGACCCCGAGCTGTGCAACGGCTTCTACACCAAGACCGACGCGCTGCCGCACATGACCCACCAGGTCGTCACCCGCACCACGGCCAAGACCGAGTACATGCTGGGGCTGACCACCCTGCTCATCGAGTCGATCGGCATCGGCCAGTTCCAGCACGTCCAGGCCGACCTGGCGGAGGTCATCACCACCCTGGAGACGCTGCGCGCGCTCGGCCGGTCCGCCGAGGCCGACGCGTCGGTCAACTCCTACGGCGTCCTCACGCCCGCCTGGCCGCCGCTCAACACCGCCCGCAACCTCTACCCGAAGCTCTACCAGCGGTTCCCCGACATCCTCCGCAAGCTCGCCGCCTCCGGGCTGATGGCGATACCGACCGAGGCGGACGTCACGGGGAACGCCGCCGCCGACATCGGCACCTACCTGCAGGCGGCCGCCCTGTCGGGCGCGGACAGGGTAAAGCTGTTCCGCCTGGTCTGGGACACCTGCTCATCGGCGTTCGCCAGCCGCCAGGCGCTGTACGAGTACTACTTCTTCGGCGACCCGGTGCGCACCGCGATCGCCTACGCGGCCAGCTATGACAAGTCCCCCTACGTCACCCGCGTCCGTGACTTCCTCGCCGGCGACTGACCAACGCCGGCCCCCGCCCCAGACGGCGGATAACAGCAAGAAGCGCGGAGCGCGCCCACTTCCCCGGCTCAGCTGACCTGGAAGGAGCGCTTCGCCAGCCCCATCCAGTACCCGTCGATCACCGTCGGCACCGGCGCCGACGGGTCGGTGGCCGTGCCAAGCGTGACGAACAGCGGCAGGAAATGGTCCGCCGTCGGGTGCGCGTAGGGCATCCCCGGCGCCCGCCGGAAGTTGGCCAGCGTCTCCACGTCCCCCCGGGACAGCGCCTCGTCCGCCCACTGGTCGAAGTCCGCCGACCAGCCAGGCACCGCGTTCTGCGTGATCATCGACGGCGTCAGGAACGGCAGCCCGTGGGTGAGGAACCCAGACCCGATGACCAGCACACCGCTCTCCCGCAGCGGCCTCAGCCGCGCCCCGAGGGCAAGCAGCCCGAACGGGTCCGAGGTCGGGATCGACAGCTGCAGCACGGGCACGTCGGCGAGCGGGTACATCACCTTGAGCGGCACCCACGCCCCGTGGTCAAGCCCGCGGCTCGGGTGCTGATGCGCCGGCGCGGAATCAGGCATCAGCGCGGCCACCTCGGCCGCGAGCGCGGACGCGTCCGGTGTCCGGTAGGTCAGCGTGTAGTACCGCTGCTGGAACCCGCCGAAGTCGTACACGAGCGGCGTGCCCGCGGCGGGCGCGGACAGCATCAGCGGCGCCGCCTCCCAGTGCGCGGATACGATCAGCACCGCCCGCGGCTTCGGCATGCGGTGCGTCCACGCGGCCAGCTGCCCCATCCACGTCGAGTCATCGAGCAGCGGCGGCGCCCCGTGGCCGATGTAGAGCGCGGGCAGCGCCCCGTCCGACGCCTCCCAGCGGCGCTGCGCCGCCGACCGCGGCCCCGCCTCGGTGACGAACGAGTCGTACGCGCCCGCCGGCACCAGCGGGTCGAAGATCGAGCGCCCGGCCATGACCGCCTCCACTCTTGAAGTGCAAACTTGATGCTTCAACTATACATCATCGACAGACGTCATTGAAGCATCAACCAAAAGCCTTAGAATAGAAGCCATGGAGTGGCTCACCGACGAACAGCAGGCGGCCTGGCGCCCCTTCATCGCCCTGCTGCTGCGCCTGCCGGCGGCCCTCGACGCCCAGCTCCAGCGGGACGCGGGCATCACCAACTTCGACTACCTCGTACTCTCCGGCCTGTCGGAGTCCCCGAATCGGACGCTCCGGATGAGCGAACTCGCGGCGATCGCGAACAGCTCGCTGTCCCGGCTGAGCCACGTGGTCAGCCGCCTCGAGGCCAGGGGCTGGGTCCGCCGCGAGCCGTGCCCGGGCGACGGCCGCTTCATCAACGCCGTCCTCACCGACGACGGCTGGCAGAAGGTCCTCGCAACTTCCCCCGGCCACGTCACCGCCGTCCGCGAGCTGCTACTCGCCGCCCTCAGCGAGGAGGAATTCAAGCAGCTCGGCGCCATCAGTGCCAAGGTCCTCGCCGCCCAGGGCATCAAGGTAGCCATACCGAACGAGAGCAGCTGACTCCGTCCCCACCGCGCAAATATCCGCAAGCGCTGGCCACCCGTCCTTTACCGCGTCAAATGTCATAGTGCCCCGGTAAAGTTGAACAACGCCCAAAATGGGGCGCGGCTTAACTCTTAGGGGCCCTAGGCCATTTTGGCAACGCGTTGCCATTTTCACTGGCAATTACGAGCCAATTCGACCGTGGGCACAAAAATAGACGGCCCCGCGTGTACGCAGGGCCGTCGGGTCAGGGCTACTCACCCCGACCGGGTATCCACACGATACCACTCCCCTCCCCCCAAAGCAAAGGCATATACACGATGGACCGCGTAGTTGCCTACATCGACGGATTCAACCTCTACTTCGGGCTCAAGGCCGATCGTGGCCGGAAGTAAAATATCTCTGTCGCGCTGATCGAAGACGCTGTGCAGGACCTGTATGACACCGCCCTTCTCGTTTCCGGTGACACTGACCTGCGCCCGGCTGTCGCTTCGGCTATTCGCCTGAGGCCGCGCAAGCGCGTTTTGGTGGCGTTCCCGCCTCAGCGGTTCTCCGCTCGCCTGGCGAATGGAGTGAATGCTTACACCCGCATTGGCTCAGACAAGATCCGTAACGCCCAGCTTCCGGCCAAGATCGTGACGGCGGACGGCATCACCCTGGAACGTCCCGAGCACTGGAGCTAGCGGCCAGGGACGACGAGGCCGGACTCGTAGGCGACCACCACCGCCTGGGTCCGGTCGCGCAGTCCGAGCTTGGCCAGGATCCGGCTGACGTGGGTCTTCACCGTCTCCTCGGTGACGACGAGCCGCCCGGCGATCTCCGTGTTGGACAGCCCCTCGGCGACCAGGCACAGCACCTCGGTCTCCCGCGGGGTGAGCGCCGTGAGCGCTCCCGGACGGCCGCCGGCCGTCGGCCCCGCAACGGCTTGCGGCTTCAGCCGCGCGAACTCGCTGATCAGCCGCCGGGTCACCCCGGGAGCGAGCAGCGCCTCTCCGGCGGCGACCACCCGGACCGCGTCGAACAGCCGCTCCGCGGTCGCGTCCTTGAGCAGGAACCCGCTCGCGCCCGCGCGCAGCGCGTCGAAGACGTACTCGTCCAGGTCGAAGGTGGTCAGGATCAGCACCTTGGGCGCCCAGCCTCCGCCGTCGGCCGGGGCGCTCGGCTCCCCGATGAGCCGCCGGGTCGCCTCTATCCCGTCGGTGCCCGGCATCCGCACGTCCATCAGCACGACGTCGGGGCGCAGTTCCCGGCATGCCCGGACCGCCTCGGCGCCGTCCGCCGCCGTGCCGAGCACGGTGAAGTCGGGCTGGGTGGCGAGCAGGGCGGCGAACCCGGCCCGCACCACCTCATGGTCATCGGCGACCACGATCCCAATCGGCTGCCCGCTCATCGGCTCCCTCCGCCCACTAGGCC
>CAZORE010000062.1:30668-33168 GCA_964581815.1 uncultured Streptosporangiaceae bacterium
CCCGCCCCGTCCGCGGCCCGGGATACCCCGGCCTGGTTCCGGTCCGCAGGCAGCACGGCCTCGACGAGGAACCCGCCGCCCGGCGCCAGCCCCACGTACAGCGAGCCGCCCACCGAGAACGCCCGCTCCCGCATCCCGGCCAGCCCGTGCCCGCGCGTTAGCTGGCCGCCCGAGCCCGGCCCGTTGTCCCTGACCCGCAGCCGCAGCCACTCGGCGGAGTAGCGCAGCTCGACGTCGACCGCCGCCCCCGGCGCATGCCGCCTTGCGTTGGTCAGCGCTTCCTGCACGATCCGGTACGCGGCGAGCTCGACCCCCGGGTCAAGCGGCGTGACCGGCCCGGAGATGATCAGCCGCGTCCCCGCGAGCGACGCGTCCCGCGCCGTGTCGATCAGCTCAGTGAGCTGCGCGAGCCTCGGCTGTGGCTGACGGCTCGCTGAGCCCTGCCCTTCCCGGCCGGCGTCCACGGCATCCGCCGCTTCTTCGGCCGCCGCGGCGTCTTCCCGCAGCACGCCGAGCAGCCGCCGCATCTCGGTCAGCCCGGCCCGCGCGGTGTCGCCGATCTCGGTGAACCGCCGCGCGCCCGCCTCCGGCAGCCCCGGCGTGGTGAGCCGCCCGGTCTCGGAGAGCACCGCGATCATCGAGATGTGGTGGGCGACCACATCGTGCAGCTCGCGCGCGATCCGCGCCCGCTCACCGCGCGCGGTGTGCGCGAGCAGCGTGTCCGCGAGCGCCTCGCCGGCCGCGGTCCTGGTCCGCGCCAGCCGGCCCGCCCAGGCCAGGATGCCGAGTCCGGCCGCGACGGGCACCGCGGCGGCGAGGAACACGGCCACCCAGCCGTCCCTCGCCAGCGCGATGGCCAGGAACGGCAGGACAAGCCCGACGGCCAGGTACCGCCCCGGCGTGTCCGCGAGGCCGCGGTGACCGCCGCCGCCAGGCCCGCCGGGCCCGCCGCGCCCGGTCCGCCCGGTCCTCCGCCCGGGCCAGCGCGCCGCGCGCAGGCCGCCGGCGGCGCCGGCCAGGCCAAGCCACCAGACCGCGATCAGCTCCGCGGCCACGCCGGCCGCCGTCACCTGACCGAAGGACGCGAGCGCCACCGCGTTGCCGAAGGTGACCACGAGAGCCGCCATCGCCGGCCGGTAGAACGCGAGCGGCACCGTGGCGGCCAGCGCGAGCAGGCTGAGCGGCAGCAGGTGCTCCAGGATGGGCGCCTCAGGGAGGCTACTCGGTACCGTGGCGGCCGCGCCCGTGGCCGGAGCACCGGACCTGGTCAGCGTCACGGCGGCCACCTGGCCCACCGCCGCGACGGCGAGCAGCCCGACGCCGGCCGCCCGCGCGTACCGGGCGCCCGCGAGGCGCGTCAGCCGCGCCCGCCACATCTGCGTGCCGTTTCCCATGTCCGTCCCATTGTCGCGGCAGCGCCCCGTGAGCGCGTCACCCCCGTCCGGGAGGAGCCGGGTAGCTCTCCCGGGGGACCACGCCCCCGTTCGGTCCAGCGGAAACGGCACCAGGGAAGACCGCTCTGCAGCGTGACGACCCCGGCCGCCGGCCGGCCGTACCGTGATCCACCATGGAAGCAACCATCGAAGTCACCGGGCTGCGCAAGCGGTACGGCCAGGCGACCGCCCTCGACGGCATGACGTTCACCGTGGAACCTGGCCAGGTCACCGGCTTCGTCGGCCCGAACGGGGCCGGCAAGTCCACCACCATGCGCGTGATCCTCGGCCTCGACGCGGCTGACGCGGGCACCGCGACCATCGGCGGCCGGCCCTACCCCGCGCTGCACCGCCCGCTGCGGCACATCGGCGCGCTGCTTGACGCGGGCGCGCTGCAGCCGAGCCGCTCCGCCCGCAACCACCTGCTCTGGCTGGCCCACTCCCAGGGCCTGAGCGCGCGCCGGGTCGATGAGGTGCTCGCGCTGACCGGGCTGAACGACGTCAAGAAGCGCAAGGCGGGCGGCTACTCCCTTGGCATGCGCCAGCGCCTCGGCATCGCCGCCGCGCTGCTCGGCGACCCACCCGTCTTGATGATGGACGAGCCGTTCAACGGCATGGACCCCGAGGGCATCGCCTGGATGCGCGGGTTCCTGCGCGGCCTGGCCCGCGAGGGCCGCGCCGTCCTGGTGTCCAGCCACCTGATGAGCGAGCTGCAGGACACCGCCGACCACCTGGTCGTCGTCGGCCGCGGCAAGGTCATCGCCGACCGCCCGGTCGCGGACCTCATCGCCGCCGCCTCCGGCGACCGCGTGGAGCTCCACACCAGCGCGCTGACCGAGGCGATGACGGTCCTCGCCAATGCCGGGGCCGAGGTTGCCGCGACCGCGCCGGACGTGCTGACGGTGACCGCCTTGTCATCAGAACGAGTGGTGGCGATCCTGACCGCGCGCCGTATCCCGTTCAGCGAGGTAAGCGCCCACCGGGCAACCCTTGAGGAGGCGTATATGGAGCTCACCAGGGACGCGGTCGAGTTCCACAGTGCCGCCGACCACAGTGCCGCCGACCAC
>CAZORE010000062.1:33268-37604 GCA_964581815.1 uncultured Streptosporangiaceae bacterium
GTGCCGCCGACCACAGTGCCGCCGGCCGGGCGGGGGCGTCGTCATGACCGCGACCGCACCCTACCGCTCCCCAGCCAGCCCCGACCCGGCCAGCCCAAGCCGGGACGGCTTCGCGCAGACGGTGCGCGCGGAGTGGACCAAGTTCCGCACGGTGCGCGGCTGGGTCATCGGCACGCTCATCGGCGTCCTGGCGATGGCCGGCCTCGGGCTGCTCGCCTCGGCCGGGGGCCAGAGCTCCTGCCAGGCGGTCGGCGCCCAGGGGCAGGGCAGCAGCGGCAGCTGCGGCGGCGGCATCTCCTTCATCCTCGGCCCGAACGGCGAGCCGGTGAACGACAGCTTCTACTTCGTCCACCAGCCCCTCGCCGGCGACGGCGGCGTCACCGTCCGGGTGACCTCGCTGACCGAGCGCGTCCAGACACCGAACTCCGGTGGCAGCAACGCCACGGTCCCCGGCGTCGTCGCCTGGGCCAAGGCCGGCCTCATCATCAAGGCGAACCTCACCCAGGGCTCCGCGTACGCGGCCATCGTGGTCACGGCCGGCCACGGGGTCCGCATGCAATGGAATTACACGGGCGACACAGCCGGCCTGGCGGGCACGGTCAGTACGGCGACCCCCCGTTGGCTGCGGCTGACCCGGTCCGGCGACGTGATCACCGGCTACGACTCGGCCGACGGCACGCACTGGACCCAGGTCGCCGCCGTCACCCTGGCCGGCCTCCCGTCGGCCGCGCAGGTCGGCCTGGTCACCGCGTCCCCCGACTACACGGAGCATGTCGGCGAGGGCTTCGGCGGCGGCACCAGCAACTTCAGCGGCCCCAGCCAGGACACGGCGGTGTTCGACCGCCTCGCCACGTCGGGCGGCTGGACGCCCGCTCCCGGATCCCGCGCCCCGTGGGCCGGCGGGTACGTCGGCCCGCCGGAAATGCCCGGCATCGGGGGATATCACCAGTCGGGCGGCCAGTTCACCGTGACCGGACAGGGCGACATCGCGCCGATTCCCTCCGGGCACGGCGGCGAGGCGGACCCCGCCGTAACGGTCAGCGACTACCTGGTCGGGACGTTCGCCGGCCTGATCGCGCTCACGGTCCTCGCCGCCCTGTTCGTCACCGCCGAGTACCGGCGCGGGCTGATCAGGCTGACCTTCGCGGCCACCCCGGCGCGCGGCCGGGTGCTCGCGGCGAAGGCGGTCGTGGTCGCCGTGGTCGGCTTCGCCGTCGGGCTGGCCGGCGCGGCCGCGGCGGTGCTCGCGGGCGAGGCGATCACCCGGGCCAGGGGTTCCTACGCGTTCCCGATCTCCGGAATGGCCGAGGCCAGGGTGATCATCGGCACTGGAGTCCTGGCGGCGTTCTTCGCGGTCCTCGCCATGGCCATTGGCGTCATCGTGCGCCGCGGCGCGGCCACGGTCGCGGTGGCGGTCCTGGTGATCGTGGTCCCGTACTTCCTCGCGGTGTTCGCGGCCGTGCCGCTGAACGCGGGGGACTGGCTGCTGCGGATCATGCCGGCCGCCGGGTTCGCGCTGCAGCAGCCGTATCCGGCCTACGGCCAGGTCAGCATGTTCTACGCGCCGTTCTCCGGTTACTTCCCGCTGACGGCGTGGGGCGGCCTGGCGGTGCTCGCCGCCTGGACCGCGGCCGCGCTCGCCCTGGCCGCCTACCTGCTGCGGCGCCGGGACGCCTGATGAGCCCCGTGATGATCCCGGCCCTGCACGCGGAGTGGACCAAGTTCCGCACCCTGGCGGGCACCTGGTGGCTGCTGCTCGCCGTGGCCGCGCTCACCGTGGCGGTGAGCGCGGCCACGGCCGCCGACTTCCACTGCCCGCCGGGCGGCTGCACACCGCAGCTGACCGGCGCCGACCCGGCGCGGCTCGGCCTCGCCGGCGTCTACCTCGGCCAGGTGGTCATCGCCCTGCTCGCCGTGCTCGCGATCGGCGGTGAGTACGGCACCGGCATGATCCGGCTCACCCTGACGGCGCTGCCACGGCGGCTCACCGCGTTCACCGCCAAGGCCCTGGTGACGGCAGCCGCCGCCCTCGCGGCGGCGGTACTCGCGGTGGGCGGCTCGATGCTCGCCGGCTGGCTGATCCTGCCGGGCCAGGGCCTGTCGGCCGCCAACGGCTACCTGCCCCTCTCCCTCCGCTACGGATCGGACCTGCGCGCGGCCTGCGGCAGCGTCTTCTACCTCACGCTGATCGCCCTGCTCGCCTACGGCGTCACCGCCGCCGTCCGCGACGCGGCCGCCGGGATCGGCCTCGTGCTCGGCACGCTGCTGCTGTTCCCGATCATGTCCGCCGTCATCCCCGACCACGTGCTGGCCCGCCACCTGGAGCAGATCGCGCCCATGACGGCGGGCCTGTACGTCCAGGCCACCGTCGGCCTGGACGCCCTGCCGCTCACCCCATGGCAGGGCCTCGGCGTCACCGCGCTCTGGGCCGCTGGCGCGCTGATCCTCGGCGCGGCCGTGTTCCGCCTCCGCGATGCCTGACCGGGCCGCGCCCGAGGTGCATGGATGTGACTTTGGTGTAGCTATAGCAGCACCAAAGTCACATCCATGTCGTCCGCTGGCGGGCGCGCGGGAGTTACGCGGCGCGAAGCCGCTTCGCGAACGCCGCCGCCGCCGCCCCCGGGTCGTCCGCCTCGGTGATCGCCCGGACCACCACCACCCGGGTCGCGCCCGACTCAAGCACGGCATCCAGCCGGCCGTAACTGATCCCGCCGATCGCGAACCACGGCCGGGACGCGCCGAGCAGCGCCACCTGCGTCAGCAGCCCGAGCCCGGTGCCCGGCCGTCCCTGCTTGGTCGGCGTCTCCCACAACGGCCCGGCGCAGAAGTAGTCGGTGCCCTCCTCGATCGCCACCGCCGCCGCCTGCTCCTGGCTGTGGCTCGACCGCCCGATCACCGGCCCCGGCCCGAGTATCCGCCTGGCCACCGGGACGGGCAGGTCGTCCTGCCCGAGGTGCAGCACGTCCGCTCCGGACGCCAAGGCGACGTCCGCCCGGTCGTTCACCGCGAGCAGCGCCCCGTGCCTGCGGCACGCGGCGCCGAACACCTCGAGCAGCGCGAGTTCCTCGCCCGCCTCGAGCCCCTTCTCCCGCAACTGGACGATGTCCACCCCGTTGCTCAGCACCGCGTCGAGGAACGGCTCAAGGTCGCCCTGCTCGCGGCGCGCGCCGGTGCACAGGTAAAGCCGCGCGGTGCCCAGCCGCGCCCGCAGGTCAGTCGTCATGCCCCCATCGTGCCGTATCCCCGTTCACCGATGCCGGAGCCCCTCCGCCGGCTACCGCCGGTCCTGCCCTGACCGCTGCTAGCCTGCCCGCCATAGAAGTCGGCCGGGAGGGCAAGACATGGGACCTGACGATGGCCAGCCATGACCCTCGCCTGGAGTGGAAGACGCTGGGCGAAGAGCCGGTCGTGCGGACGCCGTGGTTCCAGGTGGGCCGGGCCGACGTCGAGCTTCCCGACGGGCGCCGCATTGACCACTACCTGTTCCGGCTGCCGCCGGTCGTGCTCACCGCGATGCAAGACGACCGGGACCAGGTCCTGCTGATCCTGCGATACCGGTTCATCCCCGGCACCTGGGGCTGGGAACTGCCCTCCGGGCTGGCTGACCCGGCGGAGGACCTCGCGGCCGCCGCGGCGCGCGAGGCGTTCAAGGAAACGGGCTGGGAACCGGAAGGCCCGGAGCCGCTGCTGCGGCTGGAAGTCTCGGCGGGACTGACCGACTCGGTCCACCACGTCTACCGCTCCTTCCGGGCCACCCAGCGGGGCGAGCCGGGCTTCGAGACCGTCCGCATGGAGTGGTTCCCGCTTGGCGACATGCCCGCGATGATCGCCAGCGGTGAGATCCGCGCGGCGAGCACGTCGGCGGCCGTGCTCATGATCGGCCGCGCCACCACCCAGTAACCTGCGCGGGCAGCCCTGCTGCTGGCCGTAGCTTCGGCAGCGCGCCGCAGGCGCTGGCGATGGCCAGCGCGGCCATGGACTACCTGAACGCGGCGGTCGCCGGCCTGGACGGGGCCGCCTGCGGGGACCTGCTGATCGCCCTCGGCGAGGTGCAGGCGAAGCTGACCGCCGCGCACGCTGCCCTGCTGCACCGGTTCGACGCCGCCGACGCCCACGACGCGGAAGGGTACGGGTCGTCGTCCGCCTGGCTGGCCGCGAAGGCCGGGCTGCCGAAGAAGGCCGCCCGGGCCGCGGTTCGCCAGATGCGCCAACTGCGTGAGCGCCCGCTGCTCGGCGAGACGCTGGCCGCCGGGGCATCACCGACGCCCCCGCCTTCACCATCGCGGACTGGACCCGCAAGCTCCCCGGCCAGATGCGTGAGGAGACCGACCGGATC
>CAZORE010000062.1:37704-41768 GCA_964581815.1 uncultured Streptosporangiaceae bacterium
CTGCCCCGGCGGTGCTAGTCCCAGGCGCGCGCGAGGCGCTGGACGTCGCCAGGGTCACTGTGCATGGGGATGACGCAGCAGGTGGCCGCTAGGCACCCGGAGGATCCGGCAGCCGAGCCACTGGCGGAGTTCGACGGCCCCAGGGCGACCAGTCGGGCGGTCTCGGCCGCTACGTTGTCGGTCTCGATATCGAGGTGATAGCGGGGCGCGTCGTTCACCGCCTGGATCGCGGTGACGAGCCCGGGGAACGCGCCAGGCAGCGAGATGAACTGCTCCTCGCCTGGCCGGATGTGCGCGGTCGCGTGTCAGCGCGCCGTCCGGGCAACCACCTTCCGCCGGCTGATCCGCCACCCGTGGTCCCCGCGACGGAGTGTGTCCTCGTAGACGGCGGTCCCGCTTGTCCCGTCGGCCATGACCGCCAGTGCCTTTGAGCGCACCCGCACGCCTTCGCCGTCTGGGCCGACAACGATGATGTTGGTGGCGTGATGCCCCAGCGGCTGGCCCTTGTCGTCTTGGCTTCCGTGCGACAAGTCCTTGATCGCCTGTAGCCCGTGCAGCGTGCCGTAGCCGAAGTCCTCCAGGTCCAGGACGGCATCGTCGGTGAACAGCTCACCGAGCCGGTCCCAGTCACGATCGTCTGCCACGTGCCCGTGCAGAGCGACCACATCATGGATCGCAAGCCGGTCCTCGGCGGTGATGCCCAGCATCCGAAGCCTCCATCTGTAAGTGGGGAACTCCCCGTTTGATGACAGTAGAATAAGTGGGGACTACCCCGATTCGCAAGGAGTGGCATGGGTGACCGCCCGCAACGGGCCGACGCGCGCCGCAACTACGAGCGCGTGCTGGCAGCTGCAGGGGAGGTGTTCGGTGAGCTAGGCGTCACCGCACCGCTGGATGAGATTGCCCGTCGCGCAGGGGTGGGCAACGCGACGATGTACCGACATTTCCCGACCCGCCGCGAGCTGGTCATCGCTGTTTATGCCGGTGAAGTCACCGCGCTGCGCGAACTTGGGAGATCACTGGCCGCCGACCAGTCGCCCGGCGACGCGCTGTTTCGCTGGCTCCGCGCCTTTACCGCCCATGTGGCAACGAAGCGTGAGCTGCCACTGGCCATACCGGACGACGATGCTGGGCAGCGCTCGGCGCTATACCGGCAATGGCACGACACCATGCGCGCCACAGCATCCGAGCTACTTGGCCAAGCGCAGGACGCGGACGTCATCCGGAGGGACCTTGCCATCAGCGACCTCCTCGCGTCGGCAAGCGGGATCGGCTACGCCGCAGCCGATGATGAGCAGATCGACCGGCTGCTGGCTATCGTGCGTCACGGCGTAATGGTGCCCGCCCAGAAGGCAGCTCCGCGTCGTCGCAATGCGAACTAAGTCACGATGCAAAAGTGAAGCCACCCCGCGTGCTGCTGTCCCGCGTCTGCTGCTCTTGGACTGGGCGGTGCCGCCCAGTTGTTGTGCGAGGGTCCGTCATCTGATGGACGGTACTGACCTTTCGACCGACTCTACGGCCACGTCGGCATCCTGCGGGAAGCGCGTCCATGTCAACGGGGAGTTACAGGTCGGCGTAGAACTGCAGGCCGTTGCCGTCCGGATCGCGCACGTGGAACTCACGTGTGCCCCAGCTGGTGTCGGTGACCTCGGTGCGATCGACAACCCCCGCGAACTCCTCCGACAGGGCGTCAACGTCTTGCGTCGGAAACCGCAGGACAGGTCGGTCGCCGGCGACGCCTTCGTAGTCGTGCCACTGCATCGCAAGACACGCCGAATCGCGCGCGACCATCGCAAACCTCGGTGCGTGGTCGTCGTCGCGAAAGACCTCCTCGAACCCGAGCCGCGCGTAGAAGGCCAAGGCTCGGCTCACGTCTCGCACCATGAGCACGGGCTCGACTCGATCGAACTGTTCCACACCCGGATGCTACTGCCGAGCCAGGCAAAAGCATTCGAGCGGGATGGCGGTCGTGGTTCGTTGTTCGCCAGGACGCCGGGCGAAGGCCATCATGGACGGACTCGCAATGACGGCCTGAGAGCGCGCCGGGCCCACGCAGGAGTGGCTGAATTCACGATGCAAAAGTGAAATCACCCCTGCGCGCAGCTGCCCCGCGTCGGTGCCCCGTGCCGGGCGGCGGCGACACTCGAACGAACTTGGCCGCAAGCCATCCGGGCCCTTCGCCGCGCCGGGCGCCTCGCCGCGGCCAGCCCACAAACAGCCGCGGGGTACCTCACGTTGGCGGCATGGCAAGCGTCTGCAGGGTGCGGGACAGCGTGAGCCGGATTCCGGTGCCTGCTCCCGCGACGCCTCGCAGGGGAGGAAAAGCCATGCCCGTTGTCCCTTATTACTGCGGCCGGCCCGCCCGCATCTGGATTGCGGCTATGTCAGGGCCCGAAGAGGCCAAGGCACCGGCCGCCGCCGTATCAGCAGTCACCGGCACATCCCCGGCCAGTGCGCGACCCGTTGCCCCGGCACCCCGGCCAAAGGCGCCAGCGGACACCAGAGCCTTCGCGGTTACGGCCCCGGTGGCCAGTCCCTGGGCAACCTGGGCGAGCAACTGGTTCGTCCCGCACTGCCAGCCCTCGCCGACCAACGACGGCAAGGCGCAGTGCAGCGCAGAACCCGCCACCAGCGGCGTGAACCCAGGCTGAAACACCGGGGGAACACCCGGCATGAGGCTCCCACGATGCAAAGGTGGAATCAACCCTGGGCAGCGCTGCCCCGCGTCTGCCTGCTCCTGGACCGGGCGGCCTGCTGGATATGGTTCCAACGTTCGCAGGTCAGCCGAAGAGCTCTTGAGGACAGCGGCAGACCTCGCAGGGATGTCCTCTTCGGGGAAGAACTCCGCACATATCTGAACTGCGGTTGCCGCTGAGTCCACGCCGATCATCTCGGCCAGCAAGCGCAGGTCGTCGATGTCGCGGGTCCTGGCCGCTAGCGCCTTCATCGCGAAGATGTGCCGCGGCGAGGCCGCGGTAACACGCAGGCCAGGGTGGTCGAACACGCGGCGCTTGCCAGGGTCGTCCTTTCCCGAGATATAGACGCTCGCCTGCTCGTTCAGCCACCACGGTGGCAGCCCGAGTTCCTGCGCAACGTTTCTTGCTTCTTCCAGGACGACACCGTGGGGCACGAAAAGCGAGTCGACATCGCGAGTCACGCGGGTGGCGTCATAGGCGAGGGCCATCGCTGCTCCGCCCACGATAAACACGTCGGCGACCACGCCCCGGCTACCAGGCGGTTCCCGAGGGCAGTGAACGCTCTTTCGAGTTGCGCCCGGTCGAGCAGGACATTGCCCGGATCGGTCACGCTGCTTCCAGATCCGCGGCCGCTAGGTACACGCCGTGCTTGCGGAAGGCGGCCGGCGCGTGCACGAGCGCATCGGCCCGCTGAACCCGAAGCTCGGCCGGGAACTACGGCCGTCCGAGAACCCTCAGCTCAGCCCAGCCCGGCGGGGCGAGATCATGCTTTGCGGCAAGGTGCTCGGCCAGGGCCGCCAGCAAAGCATCCCATCGCTCGTCACCCACAGAAGGCGGCTCGTCCACGAGCAACGCCGTCTGGATGTGCTGTGGCTCCCACCGATACTCTTCGAGGAACTCCCAGAACGTCTTCCAGCGGGTCTTCTCATCGGTCGTCCGCGACAGGTGCACCGCCAGGTCGGCAACGGTCATGGGTTGATAGCTGGCCACGCCCGTTCCTCTCTCGTCGGTAGAAACTCCGTCTACACAATGAAGATAGCGTGCCGTGGGAAGCTTCCCGCGTGCCTGCAGCGCCTTGGCGCAACATGTCGAAGCCCGCCCGGCGCTGGCCGCATGACCTGGCATCCTGACGAGGCCGGCTGGCGGCGAAATTCATGAAACAAAACTGGAACCAGCCCTGCGCACTGTAGCCCCGCGTCTGCGCGGGCTTGCCCCGGGCATGCGCTTGCTACGCGAGTTTGAGCTGCTCGTCGCCGAAGTCGGCGATGAGCTTGAGGGTACCGCCGAGCGCGGCGACGAACCGGCTGAGCACCTCCTGGGTGGAGACGTCTCCGCTCTCGATCTGGGAGACCCGCGCGACCGACACGC
>CAZORE010000063.1:0-34402 GCA_964581815.1 uncultured Streptosporangiaceae bacterium
GTCCGGAGAGCACCATCGGTCCGGAGTCGACGATCGGTCCGGAGAGCACGATCGGGCCGGAGTCGACGGAGAAGTAGGCCGGTTTTCCCTGGACTTCCTTGGTCATGTGCGTGCGGATCCCCGATTTTCCATCCGCACGCACATGCCTCCGTCTGCCGCGGAACGTAGGCTCACGCGCCATCGAGTGCGGCCGTCTCTGGAAGTTCGCGCAGCTTGCGTATTGGGGAGAAGAAAAGTATGGCGCTGGCGGCGGCCACGATTCCGCACGTAACCCACAGGGCGGCTCTGACTCCGAGGAATGTTCCAAGCGCTCCGCCGAATACCCCGCCTATGGCCATACCCGAATACGTCATCGTGTAGTAGGTGGCGCTAATCCTGCCGCGCATCTCGACGGGGCACCTGGCCTGCCTGAAAGACGCTGAAATTATATTACCTGAGGCGATGCCGGCATTCACCGTTAGCCATCCGGCGCTGAATAGCAGGCCTACGCCGCGGGTAGTGAGCGGAAGCAGGAGCGCGGAGGACAGCAGCACCCGGCATATGATCATCGCGCGAGCACTGCCGTATCTCCGGACCAGGCGTGCCGAGATAAAGGCGCCGGACAGCCCGCCGACGCCCATCAGGCCCAGTGCGATGCCGGTTACGGTTGAGCTAACCCCAAGGGTGCGTACGAAGAAGATGATCATCAGGGAGTCAGAGCTTGAGACCCCGAGGCTCAGCGTGGAGGTGAATGCGGCCAGTGGGAGCAGGTAAGGGTCGTGCAAGAGGAACTTCACCCCGTCCCTGATCTCTTGGCCGATGCGCCGCCCGGGACTCGCCGTCCTCGACGCCGGTTCCGCCGAAGGCGTGGCAAGCAGGCACACCGCCGATACCGCGAAGCTAGCGGCGTCGAGAAGGACACCGGTCGCGATACCGAGGAACTGGGCCACGGCGCCGCCGATTCCAGGTCCGCTCACCATCGCGAACGCCGCGCTTGACTGCAGCTTGGCGTTTCCGTCGATCAACTCGTCTCTTTGGAGTACCTGCGGAATATATGCCTGGAATGCCGCCTTAAAGAATACGCTGACAAGTCCGGCGAGCAGGGCCACCAGCAGCAACTGCGCAACTGTGAGGATCCCGAGCAACTCGCTTACCGCTATGCTCGCGAGCAGTATTAGGGATACCAGGTCGCAAGTGATCATGAGCGTGCGCTTACGGTACCGGTCGACCCACGCCCCGGCCGGCAGTCCGAATACAAGCCAGGGCAGCCATACTGCCGAGGTGAGCAGGGCTATCTCGAACGTGTCAGCGCGAAGAACGCGGACACCAACAAGGGGAATGACAACCGAAGATATGGCACTGCCGACCTGGCTGGTAGTCTCACCGATCCAAAAAAGCCTGAAATTTCTCTTGCCAAGCGTCCCGGCGACACGCAGCAGGCGTCCTTGCCGTGACCCTGGCACTTCGATGCCGGATGCCGACTGCTGTTCGGCTGTCACGGAGCCTCCAAATAGATAATCTGGTTGGCGGGCACCTGCCCTGGTGCCGCGAATTGCCTCTTAATTCGCCGAGGGGTGCACGGCTTGTGCCGCGCACCCCTCCGGAGATACGTTATTAAGTTGGCTACCAAGAATTACCGATTAGGCTGATCAATCCGGAACCATGGTCCACATTGGAGTGCTCCTTTCTGCAGGGTGGCGCTGGTGCGCATTTGATGCTCCTGGTCCGTGGGCGGTTGTCGCTGGGGGCGCTGGGGGTCTACTCGGGGGTGGCGCTGGTGCGCATCTGAGGCTCCTCGGGGTCTGTCTGCGGCGGTCCCGGTCGGGAACCTGTAAACAAGACTGACGGGCGGCACTTGCGTTCTGATTAAGCCGAGCGGCCCGGGTCGCCGTCGTTGACGTCGCACCTCACGCGGTTGCGCCGACTATGCCCGGCCCCGATTTACGGTGTGCTTAAGTCATGATTAAGTGGGGTTTGCACTAGCCCCGGATGCTCCATCCGTGGCCCAGGACCCCGCCTGGCAGTTCCTGCCTAACTAGACGTTGCCTTTTACCGGAAGCGGAGGAGAGCGTGCGTTCGGACGGGTTGACCTGATGCGTTTTCGCATCCTTGGACCGCTTGAGGTGCTGTCCGCCGACGGGTGGACAGCCCTTGAGGCCTACTCGCAGGCGCGGCAGGTGATCTCGGATGAGCTCGGTGTTGACCCGGGCAGCGAGTTGCAGCGGCTGTACAGGGAGCTGCTCGCGGCCGACGCGTCCGCTGCTTCGACCACGCACCGCCCGAGCCGGTCACCAGTCGTCGCCGCGGTGCCTGATCCGGTGGCTCCGGTGTGGCGTGACGGATACGCGGACAACGGCGGGGCGGACTGGCCCGCCGACGCTACGGCGACACCGGGCCGGGCGGCCGCCACGGGGCCGCGGGCCGAGCCGCCGGGCACCATCGCGATCGGTACCCTCACCGAATCTTCGCTGGCTGGGCCGGGGGGAGAGGCCGGGGCGGCCGATGCCGACGGGAAGGCTTCGCCGGGCATTCCACGTCCCGCGCAGCTTCCCGCGGACATCGGGGACTTCACCGGGCGCGAGACGCATGTCGCTCACCTGTGCGCGCTGCTTGTCGGCCAAGAGGCGGCGGGCAGTACCGGCGCGGTGCGGATCGCGGTGGTGAACGGGGCGGGCGGACTCGGCAAGACCACGCTGGCGGTGCATGCCGCGCACCGGGTACGGGAGGAGTTCCCCGACGGGCAGCTTTACGTCGACCTGCTCGGGGCGAGCGCGCAGCCGGCCGAGCCGGGCGAGGTGCTCGCCAGGTTCCTACGGGACCTTGGGGTGGCGGGCGACAAGGTGCCGGCCAGGGATGACGAGCGTGCCGCGCTGTTCCGCACGCGGCTGACCGGACGCCGCGTGCTGATCCTGCTTGACAACGCTCAGGACGCGGCTCAGGTGCGGTCGCTGCTGCCGGGCAGCTCGTCGTGCGCGGTGCTTGTGACCACCCGCAACCGAACTCCAGACCTGGTGAGTACCCGCTTCGTCGACCTGAACGTGCTTGAGGACACCGAGGCGCTGGCGCTGTTCTCAAGGGTCGTGGGCGAGGAGCGGGCGGTGGCCGAGCCGGACGCCACGGCCGAGGTGCTCGTCGCCTGCGCCGGGCTACCGCTTGCCATCCGTATCTGCGCGGCGCGGCTCGCGGCGCGCAGCCAGTGGCGCATCGCCACGCTGGCAGGCCGGCTGCGCAACGAGCAGCGTCGCCTCGACGAGCTGAGCATCGGCGATCTCGCGGTCCGGGCGTCGTTCCAGGTCAGCTACGGCAGCCTCAGGTCGTCCGCGGGCAGGGTGGATCCGGCCCGGGTCTTCCGGCTCCTTGGCCTGTGGCAGGGGCTGTGGATCAGCCAGGCGGCCGCGGCGGCCCTTGTCGGCGCACCGGAAGTCGATATCGCCGACGCGCTCGAGACACTGGTGGACGCCAACCTGCTTGAGTCACCGGCCCCGGACTGGTACCGCTTTCACGACCTGCTGCGGGTGTACGCCACCGAGCGCGCCCAGGCGGAGGAGGCGGAGGAGGCGCAGTCCGAGGCGGTCGGCAGGCTCCTGCGGTGGTACCTGCGCACCGCTGAAGCCGCCGCCGACACCGTCTCGCCGTACCGCTACCGGGTCGCTCGGGAGCCGGCGGCGGAAGGCACGGGTGCACTCGACTTCGGCGGCGTGGAGGAGGCGCTGGCCTGGTACGACGATGAGCGCCAACCTGACGGCCGCCGTGCCTCGCTGCTCGCGTCACTTAAAAGCGAGTCAGCCCAGCAGAGTTAGGGATGGCGACGGCTTGGAAAGGCCGCGCCTGCGACGCGGATGCGGAACGCTCCCATCCGCGCGCATGCCGTTTGCCGGCTAGACTTCGCTGGCGCATCGAATACCCAATGAGGAGTGACAGACCGTGCCTGAGGTCCGTATCGACGCCGAGCCGCGCACCGAGTTCGGCAAGGGGGCGTCCCGTCGTACCCGCCGGGCGGGTCGTGTGCCCGCCGTGATGTACGGCCAGGGCGCAGAGAACCGGCACTTCACGCTGCCGGAGCACGAGCTCATGATCGCGCTCAAGACGCCGAACGCGCTGATCAGGATCGAGGGCGTCGGCAAGTCCGCGCTCGCGCTGCCCAAGGCCGTGCAGCGCCACCCCATCAAGGGCGCGATCGAGCACGTGGACCTGATCGAGGTCCGCCGCGGCGAGAAGGTCACCGTCGAGATCCCGGTCCGGGTGCACGGCACCGTGTTCTCCGGCGGCCTGCTCGACCAGCAGCTTGTGCAGATCTCCGTCGAGGCCGAGGCGACGCACCTCCCCGACGGCGTGGACGTGGACGTCGAGGGCATGGAGATCGGCACGGCCGTCCACGCCAAGGACATCGCGCTCCCGTCTGGCACCACGCTCGTGACCGACCCCGATGCGCTGGTGCTGCATGTCACCGCCCAGCAGGCCGCCGACCTCGGCGAGACTGAGGCCGAGGCTGAGGCCACGGCCGACGAGGCCGAGCCCGCCGAGGCCGCCGAGGCCGAGTAAGACCACGCGACGACTGGCCGGACGCGGCGAACCCCGCGCCCGGCCAGCACGCTTGGAGCCCCCTGCATGGCTGACGAACGCTGGATCATCGCGGGCCTCGGCAATCCGGGCCCGGAGTACGCGGGCACCCGCCACAACGCAGGGGCCATGGTCCTCGCGTTGCTCGCGGAGCGGATAGGCGCGCGCTTCAAGGCGCACCGCACCCGCAACGACATCGCCGAGGGACGACTGTCCGGCCAGCCGGTCACCCTGGCCCGGCCGCACTCGTACATGAACCTGTCCGGCGGTCCGGTGGCCGCGCTCGCTGCTTTTTACAAACTTTCTCCCGAACGAGTGGTGGTTATCCACGACGAGCTCGATGTCCCCTTCGGCGGGGTGCGCCTCAAGCTCGGCGGCGGCGATAACGGGCACAACGGCCTGCGCTCCATCACCGCGTCACTCGGCACCCGCGACTACTACCGCGTCCGCGTCGGCATCGGCCGCCCGCCGGGCCGCATGGACCCAGCCGCGTTCGTGCTTAAGGACTTCTCCTCGGTAGAGCGCAAGGAACTCCCCTTCGCCCTCGACCGGGCCGCCGATGCGGCGGAAGCCTTGATCACCGTGGGACTGGTAGAGACCCAGAACGTGTACCACACCGACCCGGCCTGACTCCGCCGGCGCCGTCGCCGGCGGAAAACCGGTTGGCCGGGCCTGCCTGGGGTTCGTACCGTATCCCCATGTCCCGGGAAGCGGCGGATGTCCGTCTGGTTAACGTCGGCGCTGGCGCGATCGCCCTGACCCACCGCCCGAAGGTGAAGGCGCTGCCCGCGATGCGCGCCGCTGGCGTGACCCACCTGGTAACGCTGCTGTCCAGGCGTGAGGGCGCGCCGGCCTTGGGAGAGGCGGCCCGGGCCGCCGGGCTTGAGTGGGCCTGGGTCGAGCTGCCGGACGGCCAGCAGCCGCCGCCGGAGGCCCGCGACGAGATCGCGGCCGCGCTGGCGACGATGGCGACGCTGGTCGGCGCGGGCGCCCGCGCCGCCATCCACTGCTCGGCCGGCATCCACCGGACCGGCATGTTCGGGTACGCGCTGCTGCGGACCTGCGGCCTGGCGCCCGCGGCCGCGCGGGAGACCCTGGCCACGCTGCGCGCCGTCACCGCCGAGGGCGTCGGCGACCAGCGCCTGGCGTGGGCCGAGGACCTGGCGGCAGCCGCCCGGTCACGGCTGGAGGTCGTCAGCTGGCCTGCCGGCGGAACATCAGGCTCTCCGCCGTCGCCTGGGCGTTCGGCGGGTCAGTGAAGTAGGCGAACACGTCGCAGCGGTAGGGGGCGCCGTCGACGGTGACCCGGTAGCAGACGGGGTAAGGCTGGTCGAAGTGGACGCGGGGGACTTCGTCGCCGCGCCCGAGCATCGCGTCCAGGTCGGACCGGCTTGGCCCGGGAGCGGTGAGCCGCACCCGGATGGTGAACACGTCCTGGTGGTCCTCGGCGATCTCAAGCCGGCTCGTGCCCGGCGGGGGCGGGTCAAGTACCTGATGGCCGATGCCCGCGGCGAGCGCGCCGTCCAGGTTAAGCGCCGACACGACGTCCCCGGCCCGCCCGCGCGGCAGCGCGCACAGCGCGCTCGCCCACCCGTTGGCGACGATGGCGTCGACCCGGCCGCGCCGCGCCTGGACGACGGCGGCCCGGCGCAGCAGGTCGGGGGGGATGCCCGGCCGTACCCACCGCCCGGGCCAGTCCTCCAGGTCATACGCGAGGCGGCCGTTGACGAGCAGGCTGTAGAGCGGTTCGGCGGGGAAGTCGTTCACCCGCAGGAGGAGCTCGGCGCCGTTCACCGTGGCCCGGTAGGGCAGCTCGCCGTCGCCGGTGTGCTCCCAGGAGATTGCCATGCCGGCCAACGACGCGTGCGCCTCGTCGGCGTCACCGGCCGCTTCTTCCATACGCGCACCTTAGCGGTCAGGTCGTCGCGGTGCCGCTTGTCGGCCAGCGTCATGGCGGATTGCGGGCTTCCTTCGGCGACCGCGAAGGAAGTGGTCGTACGCTGACATGATCCTGGCCGCCCGCCGGGCTGCGGAAGATAGCACCCCGCGGCATGGTTATGCTTCCAGAGCCCTCGACCCGGAGGAAAGTACTTGGCCGCCCCTGACGACCACGCCCTGGCAGCGGACCTGGCGCAGCGCGCCGGCCGACTCCTCCTCGTCCTGCGCGCCGGCGGTGGAAACCCCGACGCCCTGCGGAAGGCTGGCGACCGCCAGTCCCACGAGTTCCTGATGGCCGAGCTAGCCAGGGAGAGGCCCGCCGACGCCGTCCTCTCCGAGGAAGGCCTAGACGACAAGGCAAGACTGACCGCCGACCGCGTCTGGATCGTCGACCCTCTCGACGGCACCCGCGAGTTCGGCGAGCCAGGCCGAACAGACTGGGCCGTCCACGTAGCCCTCTGGTCCCGCGACGCGTCAGCGAGCACGGGAGACCTGATCGCCGGCGCGGTCGCCCTGCCCGCGCAAGGCCTAGTCCTCAAGACAACCCCAGCCACCGACTCGGCGGACCAGGTCGCGCAGCGCCCCCTCCGTATGGTGGTCAGCCGCAGCCGAGCAAGCCAGCTAGTCAAGGACGTAGCAGCGCTAATCGGCGCCGACCTCGTCCCCTGCGGCTCAGTAGGCGCCAAGGTCGCCACGGTCATCACCGGCGAGAACGACGTGTACCTCCACTCGGGCGGCTTCTACGAGTGGGACACCGCCGCCCCGGTCGCGGTGGCCAGGCCGAACGGCTTCCACGTGTCCCGCATCGACGGCAGCCAGGTCGCCTACAACCAGGAGGACCCCTGGCTGCCAGATATCCTGGTTTGCCGGCCGGCAATCGCCGACCTGCTGCTCAACGCCGTCAGGGAAGTCACGCATGCGATCTGATTACCTGTTGTCCCAGCTCGACGTGCTTGAGGCGGAGTCGATCCACGTCATGCGCGAGGTCGCGGCCGAGTTTGAGCGCCCCGCGCTGCTCTTCTCCGGCGGCAAGGACTCGATCGTCATGCTCGCACTCGCCGCGAAGGCGTTCGCCCCGGCGCACATCCCGTTCCCCGTCATGCACGTGGACACCGGGCACAATTTCCCCGAGGTACTTGAGTACCGCGACCGGCGGGCGGCGGAGCTAAACGTCCGGCTGGTGGTCGCCAGCGTGCAGGAGTCGATCGACCAAGGCCGCGCCATCGAGGAGACCGGCCGCTGGGTCAGCAGGAACCGGCTGCAGACGGTGACCTTGCTCGACGCGATCGAGGAGCACCGCTTCGATGCGCTGTTCGGCGGCGCGCGGCGGGACGAGGAGAAGGCGCGCGCCAAGGAGCGGGTCTTCTCGTTCCGCGACGAGTTCGGGCAGTGGGACCCCAAGAACCAGCGCCCGGAGCTGTGGAACCTCTACAACACGCGGATCAGGCGCGGCGAGCACATCCGGGTCTTCCCGCTGTCGAACTGGACGGAGCTTGACGTCTGGTCGTACATCGAGCGGGAGAACCTGGAGATCCCGAGCATCTACTACGCGCACGAGCGGGTGGTGTTCGAGCGGGACGGCATCCTGCTCGCCGACAACCAGTACCTGACGCGGTCGGGCGACGAGGAGGCGTTCACCGCCACGGTCCGGTACCGCACGGTCGGCGACATGACCATCACCGGGGCGGTGCTGTCCACCGCGACGACGGTCGGCGAGGTGATCGCCGAGGTCGCCGCCACCCGGGTGACCGAGCGCGGCGCGACGCGGGCCGACGACCGGACGAGCGAGGCGGCGATGGAAGACCGCAAGCGGGAAGGTTACTTCTAAACGATGGACATCTTGCGGTTCGCCACCGCCGGCTCGGTCGATGACGGCAAGTCCACGCTGATCGGGCGGCTGCTTTTCGACTCTAAGGCCATCTTCGAGGACCAACTCGCGGCCGTGGAGCGCACCTCACGAGACCGGGGCGAGGAGACCACCAACCTCGCGCTGCTCACCGACGGCCTGCGCGCCGAGCGGGAGCAGGGCATCACGATCGACGTCGCGTACCGCTACTTCGCGACGCCCCGCAGGAAGTTCATCATCGCCGACACCCCGGGCCACATCCAGTACACGAGGAACATGGTGACCGGCGCCTCCACGGCCGACCTCGCCATCATCCTGGTGGACGCGCGCAACGGCCTGAACGAGCAGTCACGCCGGCACGCCTTCCTCACCACGCTGCTCCGGGTGCCGCACCTGGTGCTCGCCGTGAACAAGATGGACCTGGTCGGCTACGACCAGGAGGTCTTCGAAGAGATCTGCCAGGAGTTCTCGCGGTTCGCGACCAAGCTGGAGATCCAGGACCTCACGTTCATCCCGATCTCCGCGCTGAACGGCGACAACGTCGTCGAGCGGTCGGGCAACATGCCCTGGTATGACGGCCCGTCGCTGCTGCACCACCTGGAGCACGTGCACATCGCATCGGACCGGAACCTCATCGACGTCAGGTTCCCCGTGCAGTACGTGATACGGCCGCACGCGAGCAGCGACCCGGAGCTGCACGACTACCGCGGATACGCGGGCCAGGTCGCCGGCGGCGTGCTCAAGCCGGGCGACGAGGTGCTGCACCTGCCATCCGGGTTCAGCACGCGGATCAGCCGCATCGAGCTGGCGGGCGCCGAGGTGCCGGAGGCGTTCCCGCCCATGTCGGTCACGCTGCTGCTCGACGACGACGTGGACATTTCCCGCGGCGACATGATCTGCCGGCCCAACAACCGGCCCAAGGCGGTGCAGGACATCGAGGGCCTGGTCTGCTGGATGAGCGGGGAACGGCCGCTTGCCGCGCGGTCGCGGCTGATCGTCAAGCACACGACGCGGACCGTCAAGGGCATCGTCGGCGAGCTGCTCTACCGGATCGACGTGAACACCTTGCACAGGGACGAGTCCGCCACGCAGCTTGGGCTGAACGAGATCGGCCGGATCAGGATGCGGGTGACCCAGCCGCTGTTCGTCGACCCCTACTCCCGCAACCGGCTGACCGGCGGCCTGATCCTCATCGACGAGGCCACCAACACGACGGTCGGCACGGTGATGATCACCGACGCGCGCTAAGCGGACCACCTACAGGGGGTCACCGGGGGGATCATTCCCCCGGGGGAAATACGGTATTACCCATGACGCGCGCAGACCTTAACAAGCAGCCGGCCGAGGTGGCGGCGATGTTCGACGCCCTGGCCGGGCGTTACGACCTGATGAACGACATCCTGTCGATGGGCCAGGTCCGCCTGTGGCGCAAGCGCGTGCAGCGCATCCTGCAGGCGAGCCCTGGCGACCGGGTGCTCGACCTGGCGGCCGGCACCGGGACGTCCTCGGTCAGCTTCGCCGCGGCCGGGGCGGACGTCGTGGCCTGCGATTTCTCACTCGGTATGCTCAAGGCAGGCCAGGCGAGGCAGGCTAAGGCCGATCCCTACGGCACCAACACCCGCGGCCGGGTGGCCTTCGCGGCCGGCGACGCGCTCCGGTTGCCGTTCAAGGACGGCGCCTTCGACGCGGTGACGATCTCGTTCGGGCTGCGGAACGTGCACGGGACCAGGGACGCGCTCGCCGAGATGCGCCGGGTAACCAGGCCAGGCGGGCGACTGGTGGTGTGCGAGTTTAGTGAGATCACGTTTCCGCCGCTCGATATGCTTTACCGGCGTTACCTGACCGGTGCCCTCCCCGCGATCGCCCGGCGCGCGGCGCGCAACCCCGCGGCCTACGAGTACCTCGCCGAGTCGATCGGCGACTGGCCCGCGCAGCGGGAGCTTGCCGACGTGATCCGTGCGGCCGGCTGGTCGTCGGTCCGGTGGCGCGATCTCACTCTCGGTGTCGTGGCCGTCCACGTCGCCCGCAACCTCTAGCGAACAGCAACCACCAACTAAGCGGACTGGTGGCCCCCAACCACCGGATACGTACCCGGCGCCAAAGGCGCCGTCCCGGGGCTTGGCCCCGGCGAGGGGGATATGGGGGAGGGACTCCCCCATGCGCAGGGGGGTCACCGGGGGGGTCGCCCCCCGGGGGCAGTACGGTAGGGGCGGCGAATCGTCCTGTGCGGGGCGAGGATTAAACTAACGGCAAAGATTTTGTGAAGCAGTTCACAAGAAACCCAGGATCTGATCAAGTGACCGAGCACGTAACCGTCAGGGATGACGACGCCGACGTGATAGTCGTCGGTGCCGGTCCCTCCGGCTCCACAGCCGCCTACTATCTGGCGCAGGCCGGTCTTAACGTGCTGCTGATCGAGAAGTCCCGGTTCCCGCGGGAGAAGGTGTGCGGCGACGGCCTCACCCCGCGCGCGGTCAAGGCCCTCATCGCGCTCGGCGTTGACGTCAGCGAGGAAGCCGGCTGGCTGCGCAACAAGGGCCTGCGGGTGATCGCCGGCGGTATGCGCCTCGAGCTTGACTGGCCGGAACTGAGCAGCTACCCGGGCTACGGCCTAGTGCGTACCCGCGCCTCGCTCGATGAGCAGCTGGCCCGCCGCGCGCAGGCCGCAGGCGCGAAGCTCCTCGAGGGGACCACGGTCACCGGCCCGCTGCTCGATTCCGACGGCCGGGTCGTGGGCGTTGAGACGCAGGCTGAAGCCGAGGAAAAGCCAGGGTCAAGATCTGGTAACGCGGAACGAGCGCATGGTCCCAGCGAGACGTACCGCGCTCGCGTGGTGGTCGCCGCGGACGGTAACTCGTCCCGCCTGTCGGTCGCGATGGGCCTCCGCAAGCGGGACGACCGGCCGATGGGCGTCGCGGTCCGCACTTACTACACCTCGCCGCGGCACGAGGACGACTACCTGGAGTCGTGGCTCGACCTGTGGGACGGGACGCGGCTGCTGCCCGGTTACGGCTGGATCTTCGGCATGGGCGACGGCACGTCCAACGTCGGCCTTGGCATGCTGAACACGTCCGACGCATTCGGCAAGACCGACTACCGCGAGTTGCTCAAGCGCTGGCTCAGGTCGATGCCGGAAGAGTGGGGCTACACCGAGGAGAACCGCACCGAGCCGGTACGCGGCGCGGCGCTGCCGATGGGCTTCAACCGCACACCGCAATACCACCAGGGCCTGCTGCTGGCCGGCGACGCGGCTGGGATGGTGAACCCGTTCAACGGGGAGGGCATCGCCTACGCGATGGAGTCGGGTGAGATCCTGGCCCGGGTGGTCGCTCAGGCACTCGCCCGGCCGACCAGGGCCGAGACCGAGCGGGTGCTGCGGTCCTACCCGGAGGAACTGCAGGCCGCCTACGGCAGGTACTACACACTTGGCCGGATCTTCGTCGAGCTCATCGGCAGGCCAAAGCTGATGCGCTATGCGACGAACCGGGGCATGCACCATCCGCAGCTGATGAGGTTCGCGCTCAAGCTGCTCGCGAACCTGACCGACCCGAGGGACGGCGACGCGAGCGACCGCATCATCAGCGCCATGACCCGACTCGCGCCGGCCTCCCGGTGAACCCGATGCCTCGGATGAATGACCTCAGGAAGGGGGCGAATCCACGGTGACGCTGTACATACCGATCCTCGTGCTGTTCGTGCTCGCCTTCGGCTTCGCCGCGTTTTCAGTTGTAGCGGGAACCATCATGGGTCCCAAGCGCTGGAACAAGGCCAAGCTGGACGCGTACGAGTGCGGCATCGAGCCGACCCCGATCCCGCTCGGCGGTGGCAAAGTCCCGGTCAAGTACTACCTGACCGCGATGCTGTTCATCGTCTTCGACATCGAGATCGTCTTCCTTTACCCCTGGGCGGTGACCTTCGGCAGGCTGGGCACGTTCGGCCTTATCGAGATGGTCACCTTCGTGATCACTGTGCTCGTCGCGTACGCCTACGTCTGGCGCCGCGGCGGCCTGGAGTGGGACTAGCAATGGGCATCGAAGAGAAGCTGCCGAGCGGCGTCCTGCTGACCTCGGTGGAGAAGATCGCCGGGTGGGCGCGGGCGCGCTCCGTCTGGCCCGCCACGTTCGGCCTGGCCTGCTGCGCCATTGAGCTGATGATGACCGGCGGACCTCGGCATGACCTGGCCCGCTTCGGCATGGAGAAGACTGGTTCAACTCCTCGCGAGGCCGACCTGATGATCGTCGCCGGCCGGGTGAGTCAGAAGATGGCGCCCGTGCTCCGGCAGATCTACGACCAGATGCCCGACCCCAAGTGGGTTATCTCGATGGGCGTGTGCGCGTCGAGCGGCGGCATGTTCAACAACTACGCGATCGTGCAGGGGGTGGATCACATCGTGCCGGTGGACATCTACCTGCCCGGCTGCCCGCCACGGCCGGAGATGCTGATGGACGCGATCTTCAAGCTGCACGACAAGATCCTGAACATGAAGCTCGGCCCGGACCGCGACCAGGAGATCACCGAACTCGAGGAAGCCCGGCTGAGCATGCTCCCGCTGCACGTAAGCGCGGGGATCAACGACCTGCGGAGTGAGTTGTGACGACCCCCGGTGGGGATGAGCCCGGGCTGCCCGCCCGGCAAGAACCGGAGCGGGCCGATACGCCGGTGGTCCGCACCGGCATGTTCGGCGTGCACGGCACCCAGGACACGTCCGGCTACGGCAAGCTCCAGGTGCACCGGCTGCCGCCGCTTGCCTCCGAGCCGCCGTACGGCGGCTACTTCGACGCGGTGGCCGAGTCGCTCGGCAGCGCGCTGCAGGCCGACGGAAGCGGCTTCGGCGACGCGGTCGAGCGGGTCGTGGTCCAGTACGGCGAGCTGACCTTCCACGTGCGCCGCGAGCACCTGCTCGCGGTGGCGGACAAGCTGCTGCACGACCCGGCGCTGCGCTTCGAGATCTTCACCGGCGTGTCCGGCGTGCACTACCCGGACGAGACGGGGCGGGAGCTGCGCGCGGTCTACCACCTGGTGTCGATCACGCACAACCGCCGGGTCCGGCTCGAGGTGGCCGCGCCCGACGCGGACCCGCATATCCCGTCGGTGACCCCGGTGTACCCGGCGGCCAACTGGCACGAGCGCGAGACCTGGGACTTCTTCGGGATCGTCTTCGACGGGCACCCGGCGCTCACCAGGATCGAGATGCCCGACGACTGGCTTGGCCACCCGCAGCGCAAGGACTACCCGCTCGGCGGCGTCCCCGTCGAGTACCGCGGCGCCAAGGTGCCGCCCCCAGACGAGAGAAGGTCGTACTCGTGATGGCGGAGTACACACATGACTGAGACCACCCACGCGACTCCCGGCGCGAGTGACGCGGACGCGGAGGCGACCGAGGGCCGCGTTTACAACGTGGCCGGCGGTGACTGGGACGAGCTCGTCACCAACGACGACGAGCGCAGCCCGAACGAGCAGATCGTCGTCAACATGGGCCCGCAGCACCCGTCCACCCACGGCGTGCTCCGGCTGGTCCTCACGCTAGAAGGCGAGACCGTCACCGACGCCCGCGCGTCGATCGGCTACCTGCATACCGGCATCGAGAAGAACATGGAGTACCGGACGTGGACCCAGGGATCCACGTTCATCACCCGGGCCGATTACCTGATGCCGATCTTCAACGAGACCGCGTACTGCATGGCGGTCGAGCGGCTGCTCGGGATCGAGGACAAGATCCCCGAGCGCGCCAAGCTCATCCGGGTGCTGCTGCTCGAGCTGAACCGGATCGGCTCGCACCTGGGCGGCATCGGCCCGTTCGGCCTGGAGCTCGGCGCGACCACGATCTTCCTGCAGGGCGTCCGGATGCGGGAGAACGTCCTCGACCTGTTCGAGCTGATCACCGGGCTGCGGATGAACCACGCGTTCGTCCGGCCCGGCGGCGTGGCGCAGGACCTGCCGGCCGGCGGCATCGAGGCGGTGCGCGACTTCGTGCGCAAGGCACCCGGGTGGACCCGTGACCTGCACAAGCTGATCGACGCGAACCCGGTCTTCAAGGCGCGTACCGAGGGCATCGCCTACCTCGACCTCGAGGGATGCATGGCGCTTGGCGTGACGGGGCCGATGCTCCGCGCCACCGGGCTGCCGTGGGACCTGCGCAAGTCGCAGCCGTACCTCGACTACGAGACCTACGAGTTCGACGTCCCCACTCAGGACACCTGCGACACCTACGGCCGTTACGTGGTCCGGATGAACGAGATCGACCAGTCGCTGCGCATCGTCGAGCAGGTCCTTGACCGGCTCGCGGACCGGGCGAACGTGCCGAACGACCCGTATCTGATCCAGGACGCGAAGATCGGCTGGCCCGCGCGGCTGTCGCTCGGCCCGGACGGCCTGGGGCCGTCGCCCGAGCACATCGCGCACATCATGGGCCAGTCCATGGAGGCGCTCATCCATCACTTCAAGCTGGTCACCGAGGGCTTCCGGGTGCCGGCCGGGCAGGTGTACGTGCCGATCGAGTCGGCCAAGGGCGAGCTGGGCTGCCACGTCGTCAGCGACGGCGGCACCAGGCCGTACCGTGTCCACCTGCGCGATCCCTCGTTCCACCACCTGCAGGCCGTCTCCGTGCTGTGCGAAGGCGGCAACCTCGCGGACGTGATCCCGGCGATCGCGTCGATCGACCCGGTGATTGGAGGCGTTGACCGGTAATGCCGTTCAGTGAGGAAACGCTGACCCGGCTGAAGGCGGACGCCGCGGAGATCACCGGAAGGTACCCGCGGGCGCGGTCCGCGCTGCTGCCGCTGCTTTACCTGGTGCAGGCGGAGGAGGGCTACGTCTCCGACGAGGGGATGGCCTTCTGCGCCGAGGTGCTCGGCATCACGCAGACCGAGGTGCGCGGCGTCGCGACCTTCTACACCATGTACAAGCACGAGCCGGCGGCCGAGTACCAGGTCGGCGTCTGCATCAACACGACCTGCGCGATCATGGGCGGCGACCAGATCTGGTCGGAGCTCGCCGAGCACCTCGGCGGTGACGCCCATAACGACGGTCACCACGACATCAAGTCGCCGGACGGCAAGGTCGCCATTGAGCGCCTTGAGTGCAACGCCGCCTGCGACTACGCCCCCGTGGTGATGGTCAACTGGGAGTTCTTCGACAACCAGACGCCGCAGTCGGCCAAGCAGCTCGTCGACGACCTGCGGGCCGGCCGGGACGTGACCCTGACCCGCGGCCCCAGCCGGCTGTGCACCTGGAAGCAGGCCAACCGGATCCTCGCCGGGTTCGGCGACGGCCAGGCCGCCGAGGGCCCGTCGGCCGGGTACGCCAGCCTGGTCGGCCTCAAGCTCGCCAAGGAACGCGGCTGGCACGCGCCGGGGGCGCATTCCACGTCCGGGGAGTCGGCCGAGCCTGAGAAGTCCGAGCAAATTGGTGCCGCGGAAAAGCGCAGTGAACCGCCCCAGCATGGGGCGGCCGGAGGCTCCGCGGTGTCGTCCCCCCAGGACAGCAAGGAGTCCTCGTGACCGACGTTCTCACCCCGGTCCTCACCGCCTTCTGGGACGAGCCGGACTCCTTCATGATCGACGGCTACCGCCGTCATCACGGGTACGAGGCGCTGCAGAAGGCGCTGGCGATGGAGCCGGACGACGTGATCGCGGCGGTGAAGGGCTCCGTGCTCCGCGGCCGCGGCGGCGCCGGCTTCCCCACCGGGATGAAGTGGTCCTTCATCCCGCAGAACGACGGCAAGCCGCACTACCTGACGGTCAACGCGGACGAGTCCGAGCCGGGCACGTGCAAGGACATCCCGCTGATGATGGCCAACCCGCACGTGCTCATCGAGGGCATCATCATCACCTGCTACGCGATCAGGGCCAGCCACGCGTTCATCTACGTGCGCGGCGAGGTGCTGCACGTCGTCAGGCGGTTGCAGCTCGCGGTTGCCCAGGCCCGCGAGGCGGGCTACGTGGGCAAGGACATCCTCGGCACGGGCTTCGACCTGGACATCGTGGTGCACGCGGGCGCCGGCGCGTACATCTGCGGCGAGGAGACCGCGCTGCTCACCTCGCTTGAGGGGTACCGCGGGCTGCCGCGGAACCGGCCGCCGTTCCCCGCGGTTGAGGGCCTGTACGCCAGCCCGACGGTCATCAACAACGTCGAGTCGATCTCGAGCGTGCCGTCGATCATCGCCAACGGCCCCGACTGGTTCTCCGGGCTCGGCACCGAGAAGTCCAAGGGATACGGCATCTTCTCGCTGTCCGGCCACGTGAAGAACCCGGGGCAGTACGAGGCGCCGCTCGGCATCACGCTGCGCGAGCTGATCGACCTGGCGGGGGGGATGCTCCGGCCGGGGCACCCGCTCAAGTTCTGGACACCGGGCGGGTCGTCGACCCCGCTGCTCACCCACGAGCACCTGGACGTCCCGCTCGATTTCGAGGGCGTGGGCGCCGCCGGCTCGATGCTCGGCACCCGGGCGCTGCAGCTCTTCGACGACACCACCTGCGTGCTGCGGGCCGCGCTGCGCTGGACGGAGTTCTACCAGCACGAGTCGTGCGGCAAGTGCACGCCGTGCCGCGAGGGCGCCTACTGGCTGGTCCGGGCCATCCAGCGGCTGGAGGACGGCGAGGGCACCGACGAGGACCTGGACACCATCCTCGACGTCGGCAGCAACATCATGGGCCGGGCGTTCTGCGCGCTCGGCGACGCGGTGCCGGTGCCGATCAGCTCCGCCATCAAGTACTTCCGCGACGAGATCATCCAGCACAGCAAGCAAGGCGGCTGCCCGTTCGACCCGGCCGCCTCGACCGCGTGGGCGGTGTGAGACCCGATGACTGTTCAGCCAGTGACCGACACGGTGACCGTCACCATCGACGGCTATGAGCTCAGTGTGCCTAAGGGCACGCTGGTCATCAGGGCCGCCGAGATGATCGGCATCACCATCCCGAGGTTCTGCGATCACCCGCTGCTCGACCCGATCGGCGCCTGCCGGCAGTGCCTGGTGGACATCGAGGGCCAGCGCAAGCCGCTCGCCTCGTGCACCACCGTGTGCACCGACGGCATGGTGGTGAAGACGCAGTTCACCTCGCCCGTGGCGGACAAGGCGCAGCAGGGCGTGATGGAGCTGCTGCTCGTCAATCACCCGCTTGACTGCCCGATGTGCGACAAGGGCGGTGAGTGCCCGCTGCAGAACCAGGCAATGTCGAACGGCCGTGGCGAGTCCCGGTTCCGGGAGCCCAAGCGCGAGTTCGACAAGCCGGTGCCGATCTCGACCGAGGTGCTGCTCGACCGCGAGCGGTGCATTTCCTGCACCCGCTGCGTGCGGACCTCGGAGGAGATCGCCGGCGACGACTTCATCGAGTTCCTCGACCGCGGCCCGCGCCAGTACATCGGCACCGCGACCGGCAAGCCGTTCAACTCCTACTTCTCCGGTAACACCGTCCAGGTCTGCCCGGTCGGCGCGCTCACCGGCGCGGCCTACCGGTTCAAGTCCCGCCCGTTCGACCTGGTATCCACGCCGAGCGTGTGCGAGCACTGCGCGTCCGGCTGCCACCAGCGCACCGACCACCGGCGCGGCAAGGTGATGCGGCGGCTGGCCGGCGACGAGCCGCTGGTGAACGAGGAGTGGAACTGCGACAAGGGCCGCTGGGCGTTCAACTACGCGACCCAGTCGGACCGGCTGACCACGCCGCTTGTCCGCGACGCCGACGGCGTGCTGCGGCCGGCTTCCTGGACCGTCGCCTACGCGGCCGCGGCCCGCGGCCTCGCGGCCGCCCGTGACGCGGCTTCCTCCGGGCCGGGGGCGGGGGGCGGGCCGGGGAATGAAGAGAGCCCGGCTGGCGTGGGCGTACTCACCGGCGGCCGGCTGACACTCGAGGACGCCTACGCGTACGCGAAGTTCACCAGGCTCGCGCTCGGCACCAACGACATCGACATGCGGGCCCGGGCGCACTCGGCGGAGGAAGAGCAGTTCATCGCCGCCCGGGTGGCCGGCCGAGACATCGAGGTCAGCTACGCCGACATCGAGGCCGCGCCCGTGGTGCTCCTCGCCGGCTTCGAGCCGGAGGACGAGTCGCCGATCGTGTTCCTGCGGCTGCGCAAGGGCGCGCGGAAGGGCCGCCTCGCGGTGTTCTCCGTCGCCGCGCTCGCCTCGCCCGGCCTTGAGAAGGTCTTCGGCACGCTGCTGCCGACCGTGCCCGGCGCCGAGGCGGCCACGCTAACCGCGCTCGCGGCGGGCGGCGGCAGCAACGCCGACCTCGGCCGGGCCGCCGGCCTGCTTGCGCAGCCCGGCGCGGTGATCCTGGTCGGCGAGCGGCTCGCCGAGGTGCCCGGCGCGCTCGCCGCGGCCTCACGACTCGCGGACGCGACCGGCGCGCGGCTCGCCTGGATTCCCCGGCGGGCCGGCGAGCGCGGTGCGATCGAGGCGGGTGCCATGCCCGGCCTGTTGCCGATCGGCCGCTGGGTCGGCGACCCGAAGGCGCGCGCCGAGGTGGCGCTGGCCTGGAATAAGGCCACGCTGCCCGCGACGCCGGGCCGGTCGACCGCGGCGCTGCTCGCGGCGGCGGCGGCCGGGGAACTTGGCGCGCTGGTGATCGCCGGCGTCGACCCAGCGGACCTGCCTGACCCGGCGGGCGCGCTGCGCGCGCTCGACCGGACGCCGTTCATCGTCTCGCTCGAGCTGCGGGCCAGTGCGGTCACCGACCGGGCCGACGTGGTCTTCCCGGTCGCCGCGGTCGCTGAGAAGGCAGGCACGTTCGTGAACTGGGAGGGACGCGGCGGGTCGTTCGCCGCGGCATTCAGCGTGCCGGGCATCCGCAGCGACCTTTACGTGCTCGGTGCCATCGCCGACGAGATGGACGTCCACCTGGGGCTGCCCGACGCGGCCGCGGCGCGCGCCGAACTCGCCGCGCTCGGCGCCTGGCGTGGCGCCCGCCCGGCCTCCCCGGCCGTACTCTCCGAGTACAGCACGCCATCGAGCGCGCCCGATACGATGGCGCCAGCCATCGGGCGCGCAGCCGGGGGGTACGGGGGGGCGTCCCCCCGGGAGGCGACAGTACTCCGGCTGGCTACCTGGCATCAGCTCATCGACGCGGGCAGGCTGCAGGACGGCGAACCGTACCTGGCCGGCACCGCGCGTCCGGCGGTGGCCCGGGTATCGGCCGCCACCGCGGCGGATGCGGGCCTGGCCGACGGCGACAAGGTGACCGTGGCGACCGCGGCGGGCTCGGTGACCGTGCCGCTCGACGTCATCGACATGGCCGACGGCGCCGTATGGCTGCCCGCCAACAGCCCGGGCTCCGCGGTCCGCGCGGACCTCGGTGCCGGGCATGGGAGCAGGGTAACCCTGAGGAGGGCTGAATGACTGGCGGTCTCGCGGTCGACCCGACGCTGGCCGACTTTTACCAGCTCATCTGGTGGATGGTGCTGCTCAAGGTCGTCATCGTCTTCGCGTTCCTGCTGCTGACCACGATCTTCATGATCTGGTTCGAGCGCCGGGTGATCGGCCGGATGCAGAACCGGCCGGGCCCCAACCGGGCCGGGCCCTTTGGCCTGCTGCAGCCGATCGCCGACGCGCTCAAGCTGCCGCTCAAGGAGGACATCGTCCCCACCACGGTGGACAAGATGGTGTTCTTCGTCGCGCCGGTCATCGCGGGCGGGATATCGTTCGTCGCCTTCGCGATCATCCCGTGGGGCCCGATGGTGTCGATCTTCCACCACTGGACCCCGCTGCAGGTCGCGGACCTGCCGGTGGCGGTGCTCCTCGTGCTCGCGATGAGCTCGGTCGGCGTCTACGGCATCGTGCTGGCCGGCTGGGCGTCGCGCGGGCCGTACTCGATCCTCGGCGCGCTCCGCTCCACCGCGCAGGTGATCAGCTACGAGATCGCGATGGGCCTGTCCTTCGTCGCGGTCTTCCTCGACTCGGGATCGCTGTCCACCACCGCGATCGTCAACTCGCAGTCGCATATCTGGTACTTCTCGATCCTCCTGCCGTCGTTCCTCATCTACCTGGTGACGATGGTCGGCGAGACCAACCGGATCCCGTTCGACCTGCCCGAGGGCGAGGGCGAGATCGTGGCCGGCCACATGACCGAGTACTCCTCGATGAAGTTCGCCATGTTCTTCCTCGCCGAGTACATCAACATGACGACGGTCTCCGCGCTCGCCACCACGCTGTTCCTCGGCGGCTGGCGGGCCCCGTGGCCGCTCACCATCATCGGGCCGGCGGTGAACAGCGGCTGGTGGCCGGTGCTCTGGTTCCTCGCCAAGGTCTTCTTCCTGCTGTTCTGCTACGTCTGGCTGCGCGGCACGCTGCCGCGGACCAGGTACGACCAGCTGATGGCGCTCGGCTGGAAGATCCTCATCCCGTTCTCCATCATCTGGCTGCTGATGGTCGCCTGCGTGAAGACGCTGCGCACCGTCGGCTGGCACCAGCCGCTCGCGCTCGGCGTCTTCGGCGTGGTCCTCGTCCTGTTCATCCTGCTGGTCGGGTTCTGGGAGACCGGCTACCAGAAGCACCGCGAGCGGGTCGCCCCGGGCGAGCCCGAGGTCGTCGAGGAAGAGGAAGAGTGGGACTACGACGAAGAAGGCGAGCTGGTCAAGGTCGCAAAGCCGGCGGTGGAGCCGAGGTTCCCAGTGCCGCCGCTTGACCTGCCGCACTATCACGGCCTTGAGCTGGGCGCAGCGGGCGGCTCGGTGCGCGTCGACGCCACTGGCGTGACGAAGGAGGTCACCGGTGCCGATCACTGACTACCTTGACCCCATCAAGGGGTTCGGCGTCACCTTCCGTGAGATGTTCAAGAAGGTTGACACCGTGATGTACCCGGAGGACAAGCGGCCGACCGCGCCCCGGTTCCACGGTCACCACCAGCTCAACCGCTGGCCCGACGGCCTGGAGAAGTGCATCGGCTGCGAGCTGTGCGCCTGGGCCTGCCCCGCCGACGCCATCTACGTTGAGGGCCGGGACAACACGCCCGACGAGCGGTTCTCGCCGGGCGAGCGGTACGGGCACGTGTACCAGATCAACTACCTGCGCTGCATCTTGTGCGGACTGTGCATCGAGGCGTGCCCCACCCGGGCGCTGACGATGACCAACGAGTACGAGCTCGCGGACGACGACCGGGAAAAGCTGATCTGGACCAAGGAGCAGCTGCTCGCCCCGCTGCTCGACACGATGGAGGCTCCGCCGCACCCGATGCGCCTCGGCCGGGACGAGAAGGACTACTACCTCCTCGGCGGTGCCGGGGTGTCTCCGCGGCCGGGCGGCGAGCAGGCCAGCAACAGCGGCCAGGAGGCAGAGCTGTGACTTCCCTCCACATCCTCGCGAACAGCGGGACCAACCTCGACCCGATCTACGGCAAGGTCATGTTCTGGATCCTCGCCGTGCTCGCGGTCGTCGCCGCGCTCGCCATGATCCTGGTGCGGCAGGCCGTGCACTGCGCGCTCATGCTCGCGGTGGTGATGCTGTCCCTCGCGGTCATGTACGCCATGCAGGGCGCGCCGTTCCTCGCCATGGTGCAGGTGATCGTCTACACCGGCGCGGTGCTGATGCTCTTCCTGTTCGTGGTCATGCTGATCGGCATCACCTCGGCGGAGTCGCTCAAGGAGACCATCGCGGGGCAGCGGCTGTGGGCGGGCCTCGCGGGCGTCGGCCTGATCGTGCTGCTCGTCGTCGGCATCGGCCACGCGGCCATCGGCAGCGCGGCGCCGCAGACGGCCGCGAACGGCACGGACAACCTCACCGGCCTGGCGCAGCTGATCTTCACCACGTACGTGTTCCCGTTTGAAGTCACAAGCGCCCTGCTGATCACCGCCGCGCTCGGTGCGATGGTACTCGCGCACCGCGAGCGCACCTCGCCCAAGCCGACGCAGCGGGACGTGGCCCGCCGCAAGATCGAAAGCGGCCAGGTCCAGCCCGAGCCGCCCCCCGGGGTATACGCGCTGCACAACGCCGTCGACATGCCGGCCATGCTGCCGGACGGTACAACCACCAGCCGTTCTGTCTCGGATGCGGTCGTCCAGCGCGACGTGCAGCTCGGCCGTGACCCGCAGGGCAGGGTGGTCGCCGATATCGCCGGGCAGGACCGGATCGAGGCGGAGCGCCAGCTCGAGGCCGGCGCCGCCGGCCGGGGGGAGGACCAGTGAGCCCGGCAGCCTACGTGTTCCTTGCCGTCATCCTGTTCGCCATCGGCGGGGTCGGCGTGCTCATCCGGCGCAACATGATCCTGGTCTTCATGAGCGTCGAGCTCATGCTGAACGCGTGCAACCTGGCTTTTGTCTCGTTCGCCCGGTTGCACGGGAACCTGGACGGGCAGGTGGTGGCCTTCTTCGTGATGGTCGTCGCCGCCGCTGAGGTGGTCGTCGGACTCGCCATCCTGATGGCCATCTACCGCGCCCGCAGGTCCGCCTCGGTTGACGACGCGAACCTGCTTAAGAACTGAGGAGATTGACACGATGACGACGCTTGCCGCCACCGGGGTGCTCCGCGCCTCATGGCTGCTGCTCGCGTTCCCGGTCTTCGGCGCGGCGGTCCTGCTGATCGGCGGCCGGTTCACCGACAAGTGGGGGCACCTGCTTGGGGTGCTCATGTCCCTCGCGTCGTTCGTCTACGGCGTGATCGCGTTCTTCACCCTGCTGAGCTACCCCGCGCAGGACCGCAGCCGCGACCTGCACCTGTACTCCTGGATCCCGGTCCAGGGATTCCAGGCGAACATCGGCATACTGCTTGACCCGCTGTCGATCAGTTTCGTGCTGCTGATCACCGGGGTCGGGTCGCTGATCTTGATCTACGCGGTCGGCTACATGCACGGCGACATCGAGCGGCGCCGCTTCTTCGGCTACCTGAACCTGTTCATCGCGTCGATGCTGCTGCTGGTGATCTCCGACAACTACCTCGCCCTGTACGCCGGCTGGGAGGGCGTCGGCCTGGCGTCTTACCTGCTGATCGGGTTCTGGCAGTTCAAGAACACCGCGGCGGTGGCGGCCAAGAAGGCGTTCATCGCCAACCGCGTCGGTGACGTCGGGCTGTCGCTGGCGATCATGCTGATGTTCGCCGAGTTCGGCACGTTCAACTTCTCCGGGGTGTTCGCCTCGGCGACCTCAGGCGGCACCGGCATCACCACCGCGCTTGGCCTGCTGCTGCTGCTCGCCGCCTGCGGCAAGTCCGCCCAGGTGCCGCTCCAGTCCTGGCTGCTCGACGCGATGGAGGGCCCGACGCCTGTGTCGGCTCTTATCCATGCGGCGACGATGGTCACGGCTGGCGTGTACCTGATCGTGCGTTCCAACCCGATCTTCAACGACGCGCCCACCGCACAGCTCGCCGTCACCGTCGTCGGCGCGGTCACGCTGCTGTTCGGCGCGGTCATCGGTTGCGCCAAGGACGACATCAAGAAGGCCCTGGCCGGGTCCACGATGTCGCAGATCGGCTACATGACGCTGGCGGCGGGCCTCGGCCCGGCCGGGTACGTGTTCGCGATCGCCCACCTGCTCGCGCACGGCTTCTTCAAGGCCGGGCTGTTCCTCGGGGCCGGCTCGATCATGCACGGCATGGACGACGAGGTCAACATGCGCCGCTACGGCGCCCTCCGCAAGCTCCTGCCGATCACCTACGTGACCTTCGGCCTGGGGTACCTGGCGATCATCGGCATCCCGCCGTTCTCCGGGTTCTTCACCAAGGACAGCATCATTGACGCCGCCTGGGAGAAGGGCGGTACCTCGGGCTGGGTCCTGGCCGCCTGCGCCATTATCGGCGCGGGCATCACCGCCTTCTACATGAGCCGGGTCATGCTGATGACCTACTTCGGCCGGGCCCGCTGGAAAGAAGACGGCGTGATCGGCGGGGCCGGGGCGCACCCGCCCTACACCGAGGCCGAGCGGCACATCCCGCACCCGCACGAGTCCGCGCTGGTGATGACCATTCCGATGATCCTGCTTGCGGTTGGCTCGGTCGGGGCTGGCTGGTTCCTCATCGTCAACTACCGGTTCTCGAACTTCCTGGGGCCGGTGGTCGGCTTCCCGCCGGACAAGCACGGACTCTGGACCTGGCCCGGCATCATCGCCCTGGTCCTGGCGGTGATCGGGGTCGGGATCGCCTGGGCCATGTACGGCCGGGTGCCGGTGCTCGCCGTCGCGCCGCGCGGTTCCGTGCTCACCCGCGCCGCGCGGGCCGACCTGTACGGCGACGCGTTCAATGAGTCGGTGCTGATGCGCCCGGGCCAGTGGCTCACCAGGCTCTCGGTTTACTTCGACAGCCGGGGCGTGGACGGCCTGGTGAACGGGCTGGCGGCGACTATCGGCGGCACGTCGGGCCGGATGCGCAGGCTGCAGAACGGTTTCGTGCGCTCTTACGCGCTGTCCATGCTCATCGGTGCCGTGCTGCTCGTGGCCGGCCTTCTGGTGGTGAGGCTCTAATGACCCCTGTTGCGATAGTGGCGAACAGCGGCACACCCTGGCTGACCATCGCCGGCGGCATTCCGCTGCTCGGCGCGATCGTCGTGGCGCTCTTGCCGGTGCGGCTGGCCAAGCTGACGGCGCTGCTGTTCGCGGTCGTCGACCTGGTCTGGGTGATCGTGATGGCCACCCAGTTCAACCCCTCGGGAGCGACGTACCAGTTCGCCCAGGAATACTCCTGGATCCCGCAGTTCGGCGTGCACTACGCGGTCGGCGTGGACGGGATCGCGCTGGTCCTCATCGGCATGACCGCCGTGCTGATGCCCGTGGTGATCCTCGCCTCCTGGCACGACGCGGACGAGTCGAAGCGGTCACCGCGGACGTACTTCGCGCTGATGCTGGCGCTCGACACGATGATGATCGGGGTCTTCGCGGCCACCGACGTTTTCCTGTTCTACGTGTTCTTCGAGGCCATGCTGGTCCCGATGTACTTCTTGATCGGGTCCTTCGGCGTCGGCCCGCGCCAGTACGCCGCGGTGAAGTTCCTGCTCTACAGCCTGCTCGGCGGCCTGCTCATGCTAGTCGCGGTGATCGCGCTGTACGTCTACTCGGGCGAGTCGGCGGTGACCGGGCACCAGGGCACCTTCATGTTCTACACGCTCGAGCACGTCGCCCTGTCGCCGACGGTGCAGAAGTGGCTGTTCCTCGGCTTCTTCGTCGCCTTCGCGATCAAGGCACCGCTGTGGCCGTTCCACACCTGGCTGCCGGACGCCGCGTCGTCCGCCCAGCCGGGCGCCGCGGTGCTGATGCTCGGCGTGATGGACAAGGTCGGCACGTTCGGCATGATCAGGTACTGCCTGGAGCTGTTCCCCGACGGGTTCCACTACTTCACGCCGCTGATCCTGGTGCTGGCGGTCATCTCCATCATCTACGGCGCCATCGTGGCGATCGGGCAGACCTCCATGAAGCGCCTGATCGGTTACACCTCGATCTCGCACTTCGGCTTCATCGTGCTCGGCATCTTCGCGCTGACCTCCCAGGGCCAGTCGGGCGCCACGCTCTACATGGTCAACCACGGCTTCGCCACCGGCGCGCTGTTCCTGCTCGCCGGGTTCCTGATCGTCCGCCGCGGCTCGGACCGCATCGCCGACTACGGCGGCGTGCAGAAGGTGGCGCCGGTGCTGGCCGGGCTCTTCCTTGTCTCCGGCCTGGCTGGCCTGTCCCTGCCCGGCCTGTCCACCTTCGTCTCCGAGTTCCTCGTGCTCGTGGGCACGTTCTCCCGGTACAAGGTCGCGGGGTCGTTCGCGGTCGCGGGCATCGTGCTCGCCGCGATCTACATCCTGTGGATGTACCAGCGCACGATGAACGGACCGACCGTGGACTCGGTCGCGACCATGCCGGACCTGCGGCCGCGCGAGCTGCTCGCCGTGGTGCCCCTCATCGCGCTGATCATCGCGATGGGCGTGTACCCGAAGCCGGTGCTCGACGTGATCAACCCGGCCGTCAAGGCCACCATGTCCCAGGTTGGCTCCGTTGACCCGGTGCCCGCCCATCCCGCAGCCGCCGCTCAGAATGGAGCCCAGCCGTGAGCCTCGCAGTCGCCGGCGTATTGGCCAGCACGGGCACTGCTGCCACTCCCGGCGCGATCGCCGCGCCCAGCATCGAGTACAGCCAGCTCGCGCCGATGCTGGTGGTCTTCGGCGCGGCCGTCATCGGCGTGCTCGTCGAGGCCTTCACGCCCCGGGAGCTGCGCCGTGCCATCCACCTGCTGCTGACCTTCGGCGCGCTGCTCGCCGCGTTCGTCTGGACCTGCGTGATCGCCGCGTCAAGCACGCTGTTCGCCAAGGACGCCGCCGGGCACGTGGCCGCCATGGGCGCGGTCGCGGTGGACCGGCCGACGCTGTTCATCCAGGGCACGATCCTGGTCCTGGCCGCCGTCTCCGTGCTGCTGATCGCCGACGCACCGCACGACGTGTCATCGTTCGCCGGCCGCGCGGCGGCGCTGCCGGGATCATCGGAGGAGCGCGAGGGCCTGCTGGCCGGCCTGGTGCACACTGAGATCTACCCGCTGACGCTGTTCGCGGTCGGCGGCATGCTGCTCTTCCCCGCCTCGAACGACCTGCTGACGATGTTCGTGGCGCTCGAGACGCTGTCGCTGCCGCTGTACCTGCTGTGCGGGCTCGCCAGGCGCCGCCGCCTGCTGTCGCACGAGGCGGCCATGAAGTACTTCCTGCTCGGCGCGTTCTCCTCGGCCTTCTTCCTGTTCGGCATCGCGATGCTGTACGGGTACTCGGGCTCGGTGTCGCTGGCGTCGATCGCGTCCGAGGCGTCATCGGGCACCGGGTCGGACACGCTGCTGTTCGCGGGCATCGCGCTGACCGGGCTCGGCCTGCTGTTCAAGGTCGGCGCCGTGCCGTTCCACAGCTGGAAGCCCGACGTCTACCAGGGCGCGCCCACCCCGATCACGGCGCTGATGGCGTCGTGCACCGTGGTCTCCGCGTTCGGTGCGCTGCTGCGCGTGTTCTACGTGGCCTTCGGCAACCTGACCTGGGACTGGCGGCCGGCCCTGTGGGTCATCGCGGTCCTCACCATGCTCATCGGCGCGATAATCGCGGTCACCCAGACGGACGTGAAGCGGCTGCTCGCCTACTCCTCGATCGCGCACGCGGGATTCATCCTCACCGCGGTCATCGCCACGTCGACGCAGGGCCTGTCCGCGTGCCTGTTCTACCTGGCGACCTACGGGCTGACCACGATCGGCGCCTTCGCGGTGATCACCCTGGTGCGTGACGCAGGCGGCGAGGCGGACCACCTGTCCCGCTGGGCCGGGCTCGGCAAGCGGTCTCCGCTTGTCGCGGGCGTCTTCGCGCTGTTCCTCCTGACGTTCGCGGGCATCCCGCTGACCTCCGGGTTCACTGGAAAGTTCGCCGTGTTCTCGGCCGCCATCGCGGGCGGCGCGACCCCCCTCGTCATCGTCGGCGTGGTGTCCTCGGCGATCGCCGCGTTCTTCTATGTCCGCATCATCGTGCTGATGTTCTTCAGTGACCCGGTGCCCGACGGACCCGTGGTAGCCGTGCCCTCGGTGTTCACCGGCGCGGCGGTCGGGCTCGGCGCGCTGTCCGCTGTGGTGTTCGGTATCGTCCCCGCGCCGCTGCTCTCGCTCGCCAACCACGCCGCGACCCAGCTGTTCGTCCGCTAAGACGCTGGATCTGACGATGGCCGCCGGCCGCTTCCCGCAGGATCGAGTCTCGATCCCGGTGCGACGGCGGCCATCGGCTACCCTGGTGGTTTGGGGATTTCCGACGACATGGAGTTCGTGTTGAGCATCGCTGTTCCTGTCGACCTCGCCGACGCGGCACTGGCCGCGGAGATGGCCGAGGACCTCGCCGTCGTCGAATCAGCCCTGCAGGACACCTCCTTCGGCGGCGACGAGATGTTCGCCGACGTCTCCAGGCACATGATGCAGGCGGGCGGGAAGCGCTTCCGGGCCATGCTCGTGCTGCTCGCCGCCCGGTTCGGTGACTTCCGTGACAAGCGGATCGTGTCCGCCGCGGTCGCCATCGAGCTGACTCACCTGGCCACGCTGTTCCACGACGACGTCATGGACGAGGCCTCCATGCGGCGCGGCCATGAGTCGGCCAACTCCCGGTTCGGCAACTCGGTCGCGATCCTGGCCGGCGACTACCTGTTCGCCCGCGCTTCCCGCATCCTCGCCGACCTCGGCCCGGATGCGATCAGGATCCAGGCGGAGACGTTCGCCCGCCTGGTCGACGGCCAGCTGCTCGAAACAGTGGGCGTGCGGCCCGGTGAGGACCCGCTCGACCACTACATGCACGTCATCACCGAGAAGACCGGGTCGCTGATCGCGACGTCCGGTCGCTTCGGCGCCATGTTCGCCGGGCTGCCCGGCGAGACGGCCGACCTGATCTCCGAGGCGTGCCTGCGGATCGGGGTGGCCTGGCAGCTCTCGGACGACGTGCTCGACATCGCGTCAAGCTCCGCGGAGTCGGGCAAGGAGCAGGGCATCGACCTGCGCCAGGGCGTGCGGACGCTGCCGGTGCTCTACGCGCTGCGCGGTGCGTCCGGCGACCCGGACGCCGTCCGGCTGCGCGAGCTGCTGCGCGACGCCGACCTCACCGACCCGGAGCTGCACGCGGAGGCGCTGCGGCGGCTGCGCGAGTCCCCGGCGCTCGAGGAGGCGCGGCAGACGGTCCGCAGCTGGATCGGCGAGGCGCGGGACCGGCTCGCGCAGTTGCCCGACGTGCCCGCCCGGGCCGCCTTCGAGTCGCTCTGCGACTTCGTCAACACCCGGACCGCCTAGCACGCCGCCCTAGCACGCTGCCCTAGCACGCCGCCAGGCCGCGTAACGCGGAACATGGCCGGCCGTACTGTAGTTGTGTACGGCGGGAAGACGGCTAAGGAGGCACGGTGAGCATTTTCGGGTTCCGTAAGACGCAGATGGTCAGCGCGGAGGACGCTTTGCCGGGCCGGTCGACGCCCATGCCGGTGCCGGCGCTGCACGAGGTGCTGCACACGCCGCTGCGGGGCCCGTACCCGGAGGGCACCGAGATCGCGGAGTTCGCACTCGGCTGCTTCTGGGGCGAGGAGCAGACCTTCTGGCGGGTGCCCGGCGTGTTCACGACCGCCGTGGGCTACGAGGGCGGCTTCACGCCCAACCCAACCTACGAGGAGGTCTGCACCGGGCGGACCGGGCACGCGGAGGCCGTCCGTGTCGTGTTCGACCCGGCGAAGGTGTCCTACGCGCAGCTGCTCAAGGTGTTCTGGGAGTCGCACGACCCAACCCAGGGCATGGGCCAGGGCAACGACATCGGGACGCAGTACCGCTCGGCGATCTTCTACCACAACGAGGCGCAGCGGGCCGCCGCCGAGCAGTCGAAGGCGGACTTCCAGCAGCGGCTGCGCGAGTTCCGCTATGGCGACATCACCACGGAGATCGTCCCGGCCGGCGAGTTCTACTTCGCCGAGGACTATCACCAGCAGTACCTGGACAAGGTGCCGCACGGCTACTGCCCGGACCACTCCACCGGCGTGAGCTGCCCGGTCGGCCTCATCAAGGCCGACTAAGCAGCCCTGTTCCTCGGCCGTGTGGCTTTTGGCCGGCCATGGCCGGCCAAAAGCCACACGGGGAGAGGATGAACCGGGTCGGTGGTCCGACATAACGGGCAAATAGCGAGCGCCGTCCCCTCGTCACGAGGGGACGGCGCTTTTGCTGTCTGCCGGGTGCTGGGCTAGACGACTTCCCAGGTGTCGCTGCCCGCGAGGAGCTTCGCCAGGTCGCCCGCGCCGCTGGCCCGGGCGGTCTCGATCTGGGCGGCCATCGCGTCGTCGTAGGAACCGCGCTCGACCGCGCGGAACACGCCGATCGGGGTGTGGGTGAACTCGTAGCTGTCCAGCCGGGACAGCGCGAACGCGTAGGAGGGGTCGGAACGGGTGGCGTCGTGCACGATCAGCTCCGACTCGGGCACCGACGACGCCAGCACGGTCTCGATCGACCCGTAGGGCCCGTAGGTGAGGCCGAGGGAGCCGTCGGGGCCGAAGCGGACCTGCTCGCCGTGGGCCAGGCGGATGAGGCCCGGCGCCTTCGGCTCCTTGACCGGTGCGAACGCGTCGTCGTTGAAGATCGGGCAGTTCTGGTAGATCTCGATGAACGCCGCCCCCTTGTGATCGGCGGCCGCCCGCATGACCGACTGCAGGTGCTTACGGTCGGAGTCGAGCGAGCGGGCCACGAACGACGCCTCGGCGCCGAGGGCGAGCGACACCGGGTTGAACGGGTGGTCGAGCGACCCGTAGGGCGTCGACTTGGTGACTTTGCCCTGCTCGGACGTGGGGGAGTACTGGCCCTTGGTCAGCCCGTAGATCCGGTTGTTGAACAGCATGATCTTGATGTTCACGTTCCGGCGCAGGGCGTGGATGAGGTGGTTGCCGCCGATGGACAGCGCGTCGCCGTCCCCGGTGATCACCCAGACCGACAGGTCCTGCCGCGAGGAGGCGAGGCCGCTGGCGATCGCCGGGGCGCGGCCGTGGATCGAGTGCATACCGTACGACGACACGTAGTACGGCAGCCGGGACGAGCAGCCGATGCCGGAGACCACCACCACGTTCTCCCGCGGCACCTCGAGCTCGGGGAGGAACGACTGGAAGGCCGCGAGGATCGCGTAGTCACCGCAGCCGGGGCACCAGCGAACCTCCTGGTCGGACTTGAAGTCCTTGGCCGCCAGGCCTTCCGCCTTGGGCACGAGAGTCAGGGAGCCCAGCCGGTGGCCGTTGCCGTAGTTCTCTGTCATGCGGAGAGCACTTCCTCGATCGCCTCGGCCAGCTCGGCGCCGGTGAACGGCAGCCCGCGGACTCGGTTGTAGGAGATCACGTCGACCAGGAACTTGCCGCGCAGCAGCAGGGCGAGCTGGCCCAGGTTGATCTCGGGGACGAGCACCTTGTCGTAGGAGCGCAGCACCTCGCCCAGATTCGACGGGAACGGGTTGAGGTGGCGCAGGTGGGCCTGTGCGACCTGGTAACCCTCGCGGCGGGCCCGGCGCACCGCGGCGCCGATCGAGCCGTAGGTACCGCCCCAGCCCAGGACAAGCAGCCGCGCCTCGCCGGACGGGTCGTCCACCTCCAGCGGCGGGATGGTGGCGGCGATCCCGTCGACCTTGGCCTGCCGGGTGCGCACCATCAGGTCGTGGTTGTCGGGGCTGTAGTCGATGTTGCCGGAGCCGTCGGCCTTCTCGATGCCGCCGATGCGGTGCTCGAGGCCGGGGGTCCCGGGGATCGCCCACGGGCGGGCCAGGGTCTGCGGGTCGCGGGTGAACGGCTTAAACTCCTCGCCGTCGGCCACCGCGTCCGGGGTGGCGAAGGCGAAGCCGGCCGACAGGTCGGGCAGGTCGGAGACCTCGGGGACCCGCCACGGCTCCGACCCGTTGCCCAGGTACCCGTCGGACAGCAGGATCACCGGGGTGCGGTAGGTGACCGCGATCCTGGCCGCCTCGATCGCCGCGAAGAAACAGTCCGACGGGGACTGGGCGGCGATCACCGGGACCGGCGACTCGCCGTTCCTGCCGTACAGCGCCATCAGCAGGTCGGTCTGCTCGGTCTTGGTCGGCATCCCGGTGCTCGGCCCGGCCCGCTGCACGTCCACCACAAGCAGCGGCAGCTCCACCGACACCGCCAGGTTGACCGTCTCGGCCTTCAGCAGCATGCCAGGGCCTGAGGTGGTGGTCACCGCCAGCGACCCGCCGAACGAGGCGCCAAGCGCCGCGCTGGCCGCGCTGATCTCGTCCTCGGCCTGGAACGTGCGGACACCGAACTTCTTGTGCTTAGACAGTTCGTGCAGGATGTCCGAGGCCGGGGTGATCGGGTAGGAACCGAGGAACAGCGGCAGCTTTGCCAACTGGCCAGCCGCGATCAGCCCGTAGGCGAGCGCCAGGTTGCCGGTGATATTCCGGTAGCGGCCCGGGGGGATAACCGCGGGCTTGACCTCGTAACGGACCGCGAAGTCCTCGGTGGTCTCCCCGTAGTTCCAGCCGGCGGTGAAGGCGGTCACGTTCGCCTTGTAGATCTCCGGCTTCTTACCGAACTTCGCCTCGAGGAAGCTCAGCGTCCCCTCCGACGGGCGGCCGTAGAGCCACGACAGCAGGCCGAGGGCGAACATGTTCTTGGCCCGCTCGGCGTCCTTGCGGGAGATGTCCTGGTGCTCCAGGGCCTTCACGGTCAGCGAGGTCAGCGGCACCGGGTGCAGGGTCCAGCTGGCCAGCGAGCCGTCCTCGAGCGGGTTCGCCGCGTACCCGACCTTCGTCAGGTTCCGCTTGGTGAACTCGTCGGTGTTGACGATGAGGTCGCCGCCCCGGGGCAGGTCAGACAAGTTCGCCTTGAGGGCCGCCGGGTTCATCGCGACGAGCACGTCCGGCGCGTCGCCCGGCGTGAGGATGTCGTGGTCCGCGAAGTGCAGCTGGAAGCTGCTCACGCCGGGCAGCGTGCCAGCGGGCGCGCGGATCTCAGCCGGGAAGTTGGGGAGAGTGGACAGGTCGTTACCGAAGACCGCCGTCTCCTGGGTGAACCTGTCACCGGTGAGCTGCATCCCGTCACCCGAGTCGCCTGCGAAACGGATGATTACGTGGTCAAGCTCCTGGACCTGCTTGGTCACAGCGCAAAGCCTCCTCCGCACGCCAGCCGGCCTTTAGTTAGCACCACCCCTACGGTCCGGGGGCTGAGTGCAGGACACTCAGAGTTTACGCGGCCTTCGGTGTCGCATGGCTGTGTCGTGGGTCTCACCTCGACCTATTTTAGTGCCACTTTGCTGTTTCGGACAGCGACTCAAGTGTAGACCGACGCGGATTCTCTGGACATGTCATGAGCTCGGTGACGTGCGGAAACCACATGGCGCGGCGAACCGTTGAACAAGGTGTACGGCTGGCCCCTGGCACCCGGACTGGTCCCAGGTGCGAGGCGGCCGGGGTGACGTTACTGTCATGTCAGGAGGGCTCGTGATGCGCTGCTACGGACTGCGCGCGGCAGTATTCGCCGCCGCGCTGTGCGCGGTGGCGCTGTCTGGTGCCTCGCTCTGGCTGGGGCTGGTCGGCGCCGCGGCCGTGAGCGCACTGCTTGTCGCCCTCGGGTGGATCATCTACTTTCATTCCGAACGGACGGTGCTTACCGCACTCCGCGCGCGTCCCGTCAGCGAGGTAGAGCGACCCGAGCTGTACTTGCTAGTCAGGGACCTCGCCCGCGCGGCGCGGCTGCCGGTGCCGCGGCTGTTCGTGTCGCCGGCCGCGCAGCCGAACATCCTGACCGTCGGGTACAGCGCGCGCTCCGCGGCGGTCTGCTGCACCGAGGGGCTGCTCCGGCTGCTTTCCGCCGACGAGTTGCGCGCGGTGCTCGCGCACGAGCTAGCACACGTCACGCGCCGGGACGTCGCGGTGTCGTCGTGGTCGGCGGGCCTCGCGTCGCTCGTGGCCTCCTGCCCGCTGATCGCGGTGCTCCTGTACATCACCGTGCCGTCCGGCCGCGAGTACGGCGCGGACATGGACAGCGCCCTGCTGACCGGCGATCCGATGGCGCTGGCGAGCGCGCTGCGCAAGATCGACACGGCCGCCGCCGCGCAGCCGCTGCGGCCGCACGGCACGCTGGCGGCGGCCAGCCACCTGATGATCGCCCACCCGTTCCCGGCCGACGGGCTCGGCGGGATGCTGAGCACCCACCCGCCGACGAGCGAGCGGGTGCGCCGGCTTGAGGCGCTCTCCGGCGGGTCCGCTTAGCGGTGGTCGGTGAACCGGGCCTGGCGTTAATGCGCCCTTCGGCTGTGGGCCCTTTGGCTGTGGGCGCTTCTGCGCAAGTTAAAGAAATTAAAGAACTTGGGCGAGTTAAGGAAGCTGGAGAATTTGGCCGAGCCCCGCATCCACAGCAGCACGGCGGCGGCCGCGCTGATGAGCCAGACGAAGATCACAAGGAGCCGTGACTGCGTCGCCACCGGCCTGGTGAACCCGTCCGCCATGAGGATCGTGTCGGCGAGGAAGAACACCGTCCCGGCGACAAGCGCCCAGTTCCGGCCCCGGTTGCGCTCCTCGCGAACCGTCAGTGCCGTGAGATCCACGGACGTGACCCGCAGGAACGGATTAAACCGTGGCCGGTCGAGCGGCCGGTTGACCGGCAGGTTAAGCGGCCGGTTGACCGGCAGGTTAAGCGGCCGGTTGGCAGGCAGGTTGTGGTGTC
>CAZORE010000063.1:34502-35657 GCA_964581815.1 uncultured Streptosporangiaceae bacterium
CCGGCAGGTTAAGCGGCCGGTTGGCAGGCAGGTTGTGGTGTCCGCCGTATACAGCCGGGAGGTCGCGCGGGCCGGGCTCGCGTGGCTGACCGCGCTCCGGGCGGAACCAGTCGTCGCCGGGCCGCTGATCGGGCTGACCGGCGCGGCCGTGCTGCGGCCGGTAGTCACCGCCGGGCCCGCCAGGTTGGGACTCGTGCATGGCTTACCCCTTGGTCGTTTGCGACCCACCATAGAGGAAGAGACGGCACCATGGCTTGGCCGTGCTGGTCGCGGACTACCCGTTCCTGCCCGGCATCCCATGTTCATGCCGTGATGTCCGAGCTCATGGTTTTCTGTCTACCTGATGGACGCCACCGGGGTGAAAACGGGGGTTCGGCGGGAACACCGGCCGGCCCTCAGCGGATACCTATTTATCCCATACGGGTGGATAATATGATAAAGCGGACAAAGCAGACAATAATATAACATCGGGCTGTTCATCTCGTTGTCGATTCGTGACGGTAATCGCTTGCCATGTGGATTTCGAGATCTAAATGTTATTTGTGACAGGTTTACACCTTCATTCAATTCGCAGCTTCCTGATAGTTACATCCGACTAAAGCCTGCCAGGCTACCCCTGTGAAAATTTGGCGGCATAAGGGCTGGTTGATAAACGGAGCCCTCGTGGTGGTTTTGGCGGCCGCAGGAGGCGTGACCTACCTGGAGATACAGCCGTCGAGTACTAGCACCCCACTGCAGACGACGGCGGTGCAGCAAGGCACCGTGCTGGCCACGGTGTCCTCTTCTGGCACGCTCGAGGCGGCGCAGGACCTTGGGCTCAACTTCACCACCGGCGGCAAGCTGACCCACATCTACGTCAAGGTGGGCCAGCGGGTGAAGGCGGGCCAGCTGCTCGCCGAGGTTGATTCCACCTCAAGCCAGCAGGCCCTGACGCAGGCGGAGACGCAGCTAACGGCGGCGGAGGCCCAGCTGGGCTCTGCGGAGGCGGCCGAGACCCCCACCCAGAAGAAGCTGCAGAAGGATTCGGTGTCGTCGTCGGCGCAGTCCGTGACCAGCGCGAAGCAGAACCTGGCGAGCGCGCAGACGTCGTACGCGGACGACCAGACTTCTACCGACCAGTCGATCACGACCGCCGAAGACAACCTAAGTGCTGCC
>CAZORE010000063.1:35757-40917 GCA_964581815.1 uncultured Streptosporangiaceae bacterium
GTGACGTCGCAGCAGGCGCAGGTGACCAGCGCCCAGAACGCCGTCACGGCCGCGCAGAACAGCCAGCAGACCACCCTGGACCACGACCAGGCGACGATCACGGCCGACACGACGGCGGTGACCACGGCGGAGAAGTCTTACCAGACCTCGCTCGACACCCAGACGAATGCCGCGACCCCGGTCGTGGCGACGGTCGACGCCGATCTGGCGTCGGTGACCAGTGACCACGTGACGGTCGAGCAGGACGAGCTGGCGCTCAAGGGCACGAAGCTGCACGCGCCGTTCTCCGGCACGGTCGCCTCGATCAGCAGCGACGTCGGCATGACCGTGTCGAGTTCAAGCACCGGCTCAAGTTCCAGCTCAGGCTCGGGCAGCTCCTCAGCGTCCAGCTCGAGCAGTTCGGCTGGCTCAAGCTCTAGCTCCAGCGAGTCCGCGGCCAGTTCTGGTGGCGCGGGCACCGGCGCGGGCGGCGCGGGCACCTCGAGCAGCGCGAGCGGCTTCATCGTGCTGACCAACCTGGACACCCTGCTCGTGCAGGCGAGCTTTGACCAGACCGACGCGGCGAAGCTGAAAGTGGGGGCCGCGGCGACCGTCACGCCGGAGGGCGTCACCGGGGCGAGCGCGATCTCGGCGACCGTTGAGGAGATCGACCCGACCTCGACCACAAGCAACAACGTCGTGAACTACGGAGTCACCCTGGCCCTTGTCAAGCAGGCGGCCGGGCTGAAAACCGGCGAGACGGTGAGCGTAAGCGTCACCACCGGTGAGGCGAGCAACGCCATTTACGTGCCGGCCACGGCGGTCACCACGACGGGCACTACCTCCACCGTTGTCGTGGTCGGCGCGAACAACGCGCAGCGGACCACGCAGGTCACCCTGGGGGTGCAGGGCAGCACCAGCGTCCAGGTCCTCACCGGGCTCACCGTGGGGCAGAAGGTGCTGACGTCGACGGCCACCACCAGCACTGGCGGGGGCGGCTTCCCCGGCGGCGGGTTCCGCGGCGGCGGCCTCGGCGGCGGCCTCGGCGGCGGGGCCGGCGGGCCGGCCGGTGGCTGACAACGAGCGGGCATTGCCGGTGGCCGGCGGCCCGCACCCGGTGGGCGGGCCGCACCCGGTGATCAGGATCGTGTCCGTGGCCAAGGTGTACGGCGCGGGGCAGGCGGCGGTCCACGCCCTGCGCGGCGTGAGCCTGGACGTGCTGACCATGGACTACGTCGCGATCATGGGCGCGTCCGGCTCCGGCAAGTCGACGCTGATGAACATCATCGGCTGCCTCGACGTGCCGAGCGAGGGCCGGTTCCTGATCGACGGCATCGACACAAGCTCCCTCGATGAGCAGCAGCTCGCGGTGGTACGCAACAGGAAGATCGGGTTCGTGTTCCAGTCGTTCAACCTGATCCCCCGGATGAGCGCGCTGCGGAACGTGGAGTTGCCGCTGTCCTACGCGGGGGTGAAGCCGGCCGGCCGCCGGCGCCGCGCTGAGGCGGCGCTGCGCCTGGTCGGCCTCGGCGATCGGCTAAACAGCCAGCCGAAACAGCTTTCCGGCGGCCAGCAGCAGCGGGTCGCGGTCGCCCGGGCGCTGGTGACGAACCCGGCCCTGATCCTGGCCGACGAGCCGACGGGAAACCTGGACAGCAAGGCAAGCCACGACCTGATGGGCGTGTTCGACCAGCTGAACGCCGCCGGACGGACCGTGGTGCTCATCACGCACGAGGCCGACGTGGCGGCGCACGCCAAGCGCGTGATCCAGGTGCAGGACGGCCACATCGTGGCCGACCGCCGGGTAGCCGAGCCTGGCGACCTGCCGCCGCTCCTCACCAGGCAGGGAGTACCGTCATGAGCCCGCTGCAGACGTTCCAGTTCGCGCTGGCCGGGCTGTCGGCCAACAAGCTGCGCTCCGCGCTGACCACCCTGGGCATCTTGATCGGGGTCGGCTCGGTGATCCTGCTCGTCGCGGTCGGCAACGGTTCCTCCCAGTCGGTACAGAACGCCATCTCCTCACTGGGCGCAACCTCGATCACGGTCTTGCACACCCAGGGTTCGGCAAGCGGCAACTCGTCGTCGTCCGCAAGCACGGCATTCGCGGAGCCGAAGGACCTCACCGTGCAGGACGCGCAGGCACTCGCCGCGGCCGATGGAGTGGCAAGCGCTTCGCCGGTGGTCTCCACCTCACAGACGCTGAGCAACGGCGGGACCAGCGACACGGGGGTGAGCGTGACCGGCACCTACCCGAGCTACTTCGCCGCCGAGAACGACACGATCAGCCAAGGCGCGTACTTCACGCAGCAACAGGTGGACAAGGCACAGGCCGTGGTGGTGCTCGGCAGTCAGGCGGCGACCGACCTGTTCGGTACCACGAACCCGGTGGGGCAGAGCGTGCTCGTCGCGGGCATACCGTTCACCGTCGTCGGGGTGCTCGCGTCGAAGGGCTCGAGCGGCCTTGGCAGCGCGGACAACACGGCGATCGCCCCGCTGACCACGGTGCAGGCGAAGCTGACCGGTTTCGGCACGCTGAACAACATCGTGGTCCTGGCCAAGTCGGCTGGGCAGGTCTCCGCGGTGGAGGGTCAGGTCACCTCCGTCCTCGACCAGCGGCATGGCGAGACCTCCGCCGACGCGGACTTCAGCGTGTTCAGCGCGTCCACCGTGCTGTCCACGGCTAGCTCCACGTCACACACGTTCACCGTGCTGCTCGGCGCCGTCGCGGCGATCTCGCTGCTCGTCGGCGGCATCGGCATCACCAACATCATGCTGGTGACCGTGACCGAACGGACCCGCGAGATCGGCATCCGCAAGGCCATCGGCGCCACACCCGGGGTGATCCTGGCGCAGTTCCTCACCGAGGCGACCCTGCTGTCGATGATCGGCGGGCTGCTCGGCGTCTTGGCCGGGGTGGTCGGCTCACGGTTCCAGGTGGTCGGGGTGAAGCCCGTCATCGTGCCGTTCTCGATTCCGCTCGCGCTCGGTTTCAGTGTGGTGATCGGCCTGTTCTTCGGCGGTTTCCCGGCCAACCGCGCGGCCGGCATGCGCCCGGCTGACGCCCTGCGCTACGAGTGACCAGCGATATGAGTGATCGGACAGACGACATGTCAGAGCCAGAAGAAGACCCAGGTTTCAGTACTGACAGGGGCGACCTGCTCAGCGTGCTGTCGACCCCGCTCGGCAACGACGATGAGCTGACCGCCGTGCTGACCAGGCGGCCGCGGACGAAGCTGCCCTCGTTGACGGTGGTCCTCGTGGTCCTCGTCGTGGCGAGCGCCGGCTTCATCGGCGGCGTGCTGACCGGCAAGCATTACGGCAGCTCCGGCTCCGGCGGCGCCGCTGGGTTCAGGCTCCCGGCCGGCGTGACCTTGCCGAGCGGTGCCGCGGGCGGTGCCGCCGGCGGCTTCGGCGGCTTCCCCGGCTCAGGTGCCGGCGGTACCGGGAGCAGTACTGGCGGCACCGGTGCCGGCGGCGGGTTCGGTACGGGCAACGCCACGATCGGCACGATCAAGCTCGTCGACGGCAAGACCGTCTACGTGCAGACCACCTCGGGAAGCATCGTCCAGGTCACCACATCGTCAGCAACGAAGGTGACGGTCAGCAGCTCCGCCCCGGTCAAGGACCTTACGCCGGGCACGACGGTCATCGTCCAGGGCAGCAAGAACTCCAGCGGCGGTGTTACCGCCACCAGCATCAGCCAGACCAGCCTTGGCGGCTAGGGCTCATCCCCTTCGAGGAGATCACCATGAACGGCGCTACCGAGTTTGTCTTGCCCACTGTCCATGTCCGTCCGCGGACCATCAGGGGCGCGCTGATCCGTGCGGCCCTGCCCGCGGTCGCGGGGGCCTTCTTGCTGGCCGGCTGCGGCGGCGGGGGCGGCAGCAGCCCCACCACCGCATCCTCCGCCAGTGCGACGTCGACCGCCGGGCTGAGCGCCTTCCAGGCGTGCCTGAAGCAGCACGGCGTCACGGTCTCACCAAGCCAGTTCGCCGGCCGGCCGAGCGGGTCCTTCTCGCCCGGTGCCATCCCGACTGGGTCTTTCTCGCCCGGCGCGTTCCCGTCCGGGTCGGCGCGCCCGTCCTTCGCCGGCACGAACGGGGCCGCGTTCCAGGCCTGTGCCAAGTACGCCCCGGCCGGCTTCGGCGGCGGCGCTAACGGGGCGGGAATCAGCAGTTCCGCCCTGGCCGCCTTCAAGAGCTGCCTAGCCTCGAAGGGCGTCAAGGTAACCGGCAGCACCGCCAGCGCAGTCCTCTCCCAGCTCCGTAACGCCACCGGCAAGACCGCGACCGCGGTCAGTACCTGCCGGGTTCTCCTCCAGCCAGCCTCTCCCACGCCAAGCGCCACCTGACCGCGACCTGCGGCCTGGCCGCCAGGGGGCTACGCTGCCCCGCAGGTGCCCCCGTGTCAGGGGCACTTCCGGGGGCGTGCAGCTAGATGGCTTGCGTACCGCCTTCTTAGCGGCGGTTGGTGAACTGCAGGGCGAAGTCGAAGTCCTTGGACTTGAGCAGGCTCATCACAGCCTGCAGGTCGTCCTTGCTCTTGGACGTCACCCGCAGCTCCTCGCCCTGGATCTGCGCCTTGACGGTCTTGGGACCCTCGTCCCTGATGATCTTGGACACCTTCTTGGCGTTCTCCTGCGAGATGCCTTCCTTCAAGGCGATCGCGATGCGGTACTCCTTGCCGGACACCTTGGGATCGGCCGGGTCAAGGTGCTTGAGCGAGACGCCGCGCTTGACGAGCTTCTCCTTGAACACGTCGAGAACGGCGCTGGCCCGCTCCTCGCTGTTGGCGCGGATCTCCACGCCGTTCTCGCCGGACCAGGCGATGGACGCGCCAACGTTCTTGAAGTCGAACCGCTGGCTGATCTCCTTGGCGGCCTGATTCAGCGCATTGTCGGCTTCCTGCCGGTCGATCTTTGAAACGATGTCGAAGCTGGACTCGCTAGGCATGACCCACAGCGTAGACGGGTAGAGTGCTGATCGTCACATCGCCGTTCCGACGACCACGGAACGGATGCCGCGCGGCTTCTACGTCGCAAGCACTCGCGATGTCCGCTATATTTCTCTCTGCTGCCGTGATACGGCGGCGCTAGGCAGGTTGCCCGAGTGGCCAAAGGGAGCGGTCTGTAAAACCGTCGGCTCAGCCTACGTTGGTTCGAACCCAACACCTGCCACCACC
>CAZORE010000064.1:0-3188 GCA_964581815.1 uncultured Streptosporangiaceae bacterium
GTGAGCCGGCCTGTAGGCCGGGTTCTGTGCGCTCGCGCGGACGCGAGGCGGCGGTCATCCATCTAGGGCTGCCGTTGCCGGCAGTCTCGTGCGGTCTACCCGCGAGCATCGGGCGGGCAGCCCTCGAACGCTCGCGCAGGCGGCGCCGTTGCCGGCCTCGCCCTCTTGACCTTGCTCCAGGTGGGGTTTACCTAGCCGCCGTAGTCACCTACGACGCTGGTGGTCTCTTACACCACCGTTTCACCATTGCCGTCCGGCCAAAGCCATAGGCTGTTTACTTTCTGTGGCACTGTCCCGCGGGTCACCCCGGGTCGGCGTTACCGACCACCTTGCCGTGTGGAGCCCGGACCTTCCTCACCGGGCCGCGACGGCCCGGCGCGACCGCCCGGCCGACTCACCCGTGGTAAGGATACAGCCCATGAACGGCACTCTCGCCGGCGTCAGGCGGTCCCGTCGTGAGGCTCGCGGAGCAGGTAGCAGCCGATCCGGATCTCGAAGCGGGCCTCGGCGGCGGAGGAGACGCCAGCCAGCCAGCGGCGGGTGGCGGCGCCGAAGACGTCGATGACGATCCGCAGCCGTCGGCGCAGGTGCTCATCGGCGGGGGCGCCCGCCGTCGCGACGTGCTCGATCAGCTGGAGGCGGAGCTGCTGGACCTTGATGATGCCTGGCGCGTACTCGGGCCTGGTGTCGGAGAGCACCCGGGTGAGAACGGCGGTGAGCCGCTGGTCGCGCTGCTCGGCGCGGAACTCGCGGAGCAGGTGGCTGGTGACCCGCTCCTGGACTCCTGCGCCGCGCGGCGCTTCGCCGCTGACCCGCCGCAGCGCGTTCTCGTACCTGCTCTGCACGATGGCGAGCAGCAGGTGGTCTTTGGAGGGGAAGTACCGGTAGAGGGTGGCAAGCGAGACCGCCGCGCGCTCGGCGAGCTCCTTCATCTGCAGAGCGTCCTCACCGCCGCTGGCCAGCATCGCCGTGGCCACCTGGAGCATGCGCTGCCGGCGGTCATGCTGCGCTTGGGTGGAGGGGACCGCGGGGATCATCGCCTGTCGCACGTGTCCACCGTCCTCATCGCGTCCTTCCCTGGGGCGCGTCCCCGGTCATCGTGTGCACTTGATGTACGTTTTCCGCGATCAAGTGCACACGATCATCCGGGTGACCCCGGCGCGGCGGTTCAGCCGTTGCCGAGCTGGCTGGAGAAAAGGCTGCGCGGCAGCCCGTTGGCGACCGGGCGGAAGCTGCCCTCGATGGCCGTGGCCAGCCGGTCGTACGCCCAGGGCTCGGGGGCGCTGAGCTGCCTGATGATCTGCGGGTTGTCATACAGGCCCACGTCGAAGCCGGCCGCGGAGAGCACCCGGCCGGTCAGCCAGTCCGAGCGCTCGCTCGCCAGGTACAGCGCGACCGGCGCGATGTTGTCCGGTGACATCCGCGGGTCCTCCTGCGTGGGCCGCTCGTCGCGGCTCACCCGCTTGTCCACCGGGATGGTGGCGGTGAGCCGGGTTGCCGCGCCGGGCGCGATCGCGTTGGCGGTGACCCCGTAGCGGGCCAGGCCCTGCGCGAGGGAGTAGGTGAGGCCGACGATGCCCATCTTGGCCGCCGCGTAGTTCGGCTGGCCCGGCGAGCCGTCGAGGCCGGACACCGAGGTGAAGTTGATGATACGGAAGTGGCCCTGGGGGTTGCGCTGCTCGCGCCAGTACGCGGAGGCCGGGCGGACGGTGGAGTAGTGCCCCTTGAGGTGCACCCTGATCACGGCGTCCCAGTCCTGCTCGGCCAGGTTGAATATCATCCGGTCGCGCAGGATGCCGGCCACGTTGACCACGATGTCCAGCCGGCCGAACCGCTCGACCGCGGTGCGGACCAGCCGCTCGCCGGTCGCCACGTCAGCGATGTCGCCGCCGTCGGCCACGGCGGCGCCGCCGGCCGCGACGATCTCGTCGGCGACCTGCTTGGCCGGCCCCTCGTCGCCGCCCGAGCCGTCGGCCGCGCCGCCGAGGTCGTTGATGACCAGGGACGCGCCCTCCTGCGCGAACAGCCGGCTGATCGACGCGCCGATGCCGCGCGCTCCGCCGGTGATGACGGCTACCCGTCCGTCGATGACGCCCATGAGGCTCCTCTTTTCCTGCTTGCCTAGTCCAGCTCGGTCCTCAATTTCCAGAACGCATTCTGCCTTACCGGTGGCCACGGCGCAGGTGGGCACGGCGCCGTCAGCTCAGCCGGCCGGCTGCCACAGCCCGACGCCGCTCACCGGGGCGCACCTGACGGCGCGCACCGACCGCAAGTGCCCTAGGTGGGCGACCACCTCGCCGAGCGCTGCCTGGTGCTGGAAGGCGGACAGCTGGCCCCACGGCCGCGACCACGTCACCAGCCTCGCGACCTGCCAGGCGGTGTGCCTGGCGGCTCCGGACCCCACGATGTCCGCCGTCTCGCGCAGCCGCTCCAGGTGGTGCTCTCGCAGCGCGTCGAGCCTGGCGCCGAGGCCGGCGAACCGGTACTCGTGGGCGGGCAGCACCTCGGACGGCTCGATCGCGCGCAGTTCCTCGAGTGAGGCCAGGTACGCGTCAAGCGGCTCAGCGTCCCGGTCCCAGGCGGAGATGTTCGGCGTGATGCGCGGCAGCACGTGGTCGCCCGTGAGCAGCAGCCCGTGAGTCTCGTCGTGGAAGCACAGGTGCCCGGGTGAGTGGCCGGGCGTCCACACCGCGCGCAGCCGCAGGCCCGGCACGTCAACCAGGTCGCCGTGCGCGATGAACCGGTCGGCCCTGACCATCGCCCCGCGCGCCATCGCCCCGTTGGCGCTGCGCCGCCCCTGGTCCGTCAGCTGCGCGATGTGCTCGTCGGGCGCGCCGCACCAGCGCAGGTAGCCGGTCATCGCCCCCCGGCTGTCGGGCCGGGTGACCCGGGTGAGCAGCGCGTCCTCGCCCTCGTGCATGCCGATCCACGCGCCGGACGCCTCGCGCACCTGGCCGGACAGCCCGTGGTGGTCCGGGTGCACGTGGGTGACGAGCACGGCGGTGACCGCGCTCAGCGGGGCCGGGCACGCGGCCAGGCCCTCGGTCAGCGCCTGCCAGCTCGCCGGGGCATCCCACCCCGGGTCGACCAGCACGAACCCCGACTGGTGCTCGATGAGGTAACTCAGCACGTAGCGCAGCGGGTTGTCCGGGATGGGCACGGGCACCGACCACACGCCAGGGACGACC
>CAZORE010000064.1:3288-5748 GCA_964581815.1 uncultured Streptosporangiaceae bacterium
CCCTCTCCCGCCCGGGCGAGCCCCGGGCTCAGTTGACACCCGCATCCGCGTATGGTTCGCTCAACCCCAGGTAAGCATAACCGATTTCAGTTCCTATTTAATTGTCATGGACAAGACCTGAACTGCGGTTTAGCAGGGGATGGACTGCGATGAGCGAGCAATCCGTAACCGATTTCCGAAACCGGGCACGCGCCTGGCTCGCGGAGAACGCGCCGCGCAGGGGCGCCGGCGACGACGAATCGGCCACCCGCGCCGACCTCGCCGCGCAGAAGGAGTTCCAGGCCAAGCTGTACGACGCCGGCTTCGCCGGCCTCACCTGGCCGCGGGAATACGGCGGCCAGGGCCTGACCAACGCGGAGCAGATCGCGTTCGGCCAGGAGGCCCGCCGCTACGCGCTGCCGGTCGGCGTGTTCTTCATCGGGCTCGGCATGCCCGGGCCGACCATCCTCGAGCTTGGCACCGAGGAGCAGAAGAAGCGCTACCTGCCGAAGATGCTGCGCGGCGAGGAGATCTGGTGCCAGCTGTTCTCCGAGCCGGCCGCCGGGTCGGACGTCGCGTCGCTGACCACCACAGCGGTGCGGGACGGCGATGAGTGGGTGCTCGACGGGCAGAAGGTGTGGACGTCGGGCGCGCAGTACAGCGACTACGGCGCGGTCCTCGCGCGGACCGACCCCACGGTGCCCAAGCACAACGGCATCACGATGTTCATCGTCGACATGCACGCCCCCGGCGTGACCGTGCGCCCGCTCAAGGTCGCGACCGGCGCGACGCCGTTCAACGAGGTCTTCTTCGACCAGGTGCGGCTGCCCGCCGGCTCGGTGATCGGCGAGGTCAACGACGGCTGGCGGGCGGCCGTCGTCATGCTGCGCAACGAGCGGGTGAACATCGGCACCATGGGGGCGCCGCGCACCAGCCCGCTGTCCTACCACTCGCTGAGCTCCCTAGCGGCCAAGCAGGGCAACGGCGCCGACCCCGGGCTGAGCAGGAAGCTGGCGGAGCTGTACGTCCGCGAGCGGTCGGTGTCGCTCTTCGGGCAGCTGCTGCGCGAGGAGGCGATGTCCGGGCGCGACCCGGGCCCGCGCGGCTCGGTCGCCAAGCTGGCCGGCGCGGAGCTCGGCACGTACGCGTCCCTGGTCGCCGCCGACGTGCTCGGCCCGGCGGTCGCCGCCTCCGACAGCGAGGAGGTCAGGGAGGTGCTCAACGCGGCCCTGAGCATGCCCGGCTCGTCGGTCGCGGGCGGCACCAACGAGATCCAGCGCAACATCATCGGCGAGCGCGTGCTCGGCCTGCCCAAGGACCCGGGCGTGGACCGCTCCACCCCGTTCAACCAGCTGCGCGTCGGCACCATGCGGAAGAATTGAGGACAGGCGATGGCGCTGATACTTTCCGGCGACGAAGAGCAGTTCAGGGACTCGGTGCGGCGCGTCGTCGTGGAGCGCAGCCCGCTGTCCAAGCTGCGCGAGCTGATGAGCTCCGGCCAGCCGTACGACGCGGACGTCTGGAAGCAGCTGTCCGAGCTCGGCCTGCCCGGCCTGGTGATCCCCGAGGAGCACGGCGGCGCGGAGGCCGGCTACTCGGTGCTTTCCGTCGCCCTCGGCGAGCTCGGCGCGGGCCTGGTGGCCTCGCCGCTGCTGGCCGGCACCCTCGCCGCGGGCGCGCTGCTGCGGCTCGGCGACGAGGCGGCCCAGGCCCGGCTGCTGCCGGGGATCGCGAGCGGCGAGCTCATCGCGACCCTGGCCAGCGGCGGTACCGGCACGGCCCGGGCCGACGGTGACACGCTGACCGGCGAGATCAGCCCGGTGCTCAACGCGGCGCAGGCCAGGGTCCTGCTCGTGCCCGCCGTCGACGGCCCCGCTGAAGATGGCCCCGCTGAAGATGGCCGGGCGACGGTGCTGTTCGAGGTCGACGCCGCGGCGCCTGGCGTTACCATCACGCCGCTGCCCGCGCTCGACCACAGCCGCTCGCTCGCCCGCGTCACGCTGGACGGCGCGCCGGGTCGCCGGCTCGACGGCGACGCCGCCGCGGCGCTCGGCTTCGCGACGGACCTCGCGAACCTGGCGCTGGCGTCGGAGCAGCTCGGCGCGATGGCCGCCTGCCTGCTGATGACCGCGGAGTACGCGAAGATCCGCATCGCCTTCGGCCGGCCGATCGGGTCGTTCCAGGGCGTCAAGCACCGGCTCGCCGAACTGTGGACCACCTGGGAGCTGGCCCAGGCCGCGCTGCGCGACGCCGCGCGGGCGGCCGACTCACGCCCTGCGGACTTCCCCCGGGCCGCCCTTGTCGCGCGGCTCGCGGTGTCCGCCAGCTACGTCGACGCCGCGGTCGCGACCGTTCAGCTGCACGGCGGCATCGGCTTCACCTGGGAGCACGACGCGCACCTGTACCAGAAGAACGCCATGTCGCAGCACGCGCTGTTCGGCGGGACGGACGAGCAGCTCGACCGGCTGACCGCCCTGCTCG
>CAZORE010000064.1:5848-40528 GCA_964581815.1 uncultured Streptosporangiaceae bacterium
GTGGGCACGTCGCCCGCCATGCGCCGCCAGCTTTTCTTGCTGTTATCAGGCACGCCGGGTACTCCAGGCATGCAGAACGTGGCGTGCTCCGCGTTCGGGCGGAGCACGCCCACGTTCTGGCTGACCTGGCGGTGATGCGGCGGAATGCTACGCCTCGACGGGGGCCGGGCCGGCCGCGGACCCGGCGGCCGCCGGGTGCGCCGCGGGGGCGGCGGCCTGGGGCCGCGGCCGGACGAGGGTGAACACGGCCACGGCCGCGATCAGGCCGAAGCCGGCGGCGACGAGGTAGGCGAGGTCGAGGCCGTCCGCGAACGCCCGGTGCACCACCGGGGTGAGCGCCGGGGTGCGGGCGAGCACCGCCTGGGCCTGGCCGCCGCTCAGCGCCGCGGCCAGGCCGGCGCCCGACCCGTGGATGAGCCCGGAACGGAACACCTCGCCGAGCACCGCGATGCCGAGCGCGTAGCCGAGCTGGCGGAACGCGCTCAGCGCGCCGCCCGCCATGCCCGCCTGCTGCCACGGGATGGCGGACATCGCGGTTGAGGTGAGCGACGCCATGGCGAGCCCGGCGCCGATCCCGACAAGCACAAGGCCGGGGATGACGACGGGCCAGCTCGAGTTCTCCCGCAGCACCGCCTGCGCGAGCGCGCCCGCCGCGATGACCAGCAGCCCGGTGCCGACCATCCACCGCGGCGACGTCCGGTGCAGGAACCGGCCGACCTGACCGGACACCAGGAACGCGCAGGCCGCGCAGGGCAGCACCACCAGGCCCGCCTTGATCGCGCTCAGCCCGAGTACCGACTGGAGCCAGAGCGACTGGTAGGTCATGCCCGCCCAGGCGGCCGCGGACAGCAGCGCGCCCGCCAGCAGCATCGCGGTGAACACCGGGTTGCGCAGCAGCCGCAGGTCGAGCATCGGGGCGGCGCTGCGGCGCTCCGCGACGACGAACGCGGCGAGGCCGGCGGCCGCGACTGCCATCAGCGCGATGGTCTCGCCGGACCCCCACGCGCCACGGATGAGCGCGTAGGTGAGCGCGGCGGCCGCGACGGTGAATGACACCATGCCCGGCACGTCGACGCGCCTCGGATGCGGGTCGCGGGACTCGGTGACCACCCGCAGCGTAAGCGCGACGGCGACGACGCTGACCGGCAGGTTGACCAGGAAGATCCACCGCCAGCCGAAGTTCGCGGTGAGCAGCCCGCCGATGATCGGCCCCACCGCGGACGCGGCGCCGTTGACCGCGCCCCAGATACCGAACGCCATGCCGCGCTCGCGCCCGGTGTAGGTGTTGCTGATCAGCGCCATCGTCGTCGCGAACATCGCCGCGGCGCCCACGCCCTGCACGCCCCGGGCCGCGATCAGCAGGCCGACGTTCGGTGCCAGGCCGCAGGCGAGCGACGCCACCGCGAACAGCACCAGCCCGATGAGGTAGAGCCTGCGGCGCCCGAACCGGTCCGCCACCGACCCGACGGTCAGCACCAGCGCCCCGAGCACCAGCGCGTACAGGTCGATGACCCACTGCAGGTCGCTAAAGGTCGTGTGCAACTGCCTGGCCATGTCGGGCAGGGCCACGTTCACGATCGTCACGTCGACGAGCAGCATGCACGCCCCGGCGCAGACCGCCACCAGCGGCCACCACTTGCGCATCGTTGGTTCCTTCCACTCATCCATCGGTCGGCTCCCCTCGCCTGGGCCTGGTCTCGCAGAACAGACGAGCGGCCGGCCGTCCGCGGGACACGCCTGATGGCGCGGTCCCGCCGGCGCCACTGGCCTCCGCGACACAGCATGCCGCAATTCTGGAACGTATCCCTAGTCAGCCCGGCCAGATGCGCCGGTTCTCGACATCAGCCAGGCACTCACGGCGGAATGCCTCACAGCGTCCGGTCAGTTCTTGGGCATGACCTCGACGAGGGTACCCGGACCCGATGCCGGGTCCCTCGTCCACGCGGCGCCGTTCATCGTGATGACCGGCGCCTGCCCGGCGGGAACCGGGAGAGCGTCACCGGGCACGCTGAACGGGATGACCCGGGTACCGCCGCCGGAGTTCACCTCGAAGAAGTACTGGCCCTGCGGCGCACTGCCGCCGGCCGTGCCGTCGACGATGAACCACACGTCACCGGACGCGTCCATGCCGGCCGGGTGTGCCGTCGCGTCGCCGGCGTGATTGTCGTAGTCGGGAGCCGTGGCGAGCATGGTCACGTCGCCGAAGGAATCGACGGAGACGGCGCACTCCTGTGCCTGCCCGGCCCGCGCGCCGGCGGCGCGGCATTCGCCGAGGCCCTCAACGCCCCCCACCACCGAGTCCGCCGCGCCGTTCCCGGTGAGCTGGAGCGGCCCGACGGTGGCCTGGGCCTGGGTTTGCAGCTCGATGGCATCCGGGCCCGTCGGGATGAACATCTCCGTGCCAGCGGCGGTGACCTGGACGACGCCGTCCTTCGTCATGCCCCACATGTCCCCGGCCGCGTCGGGCACCAGCGGGCCGATCGTGGCCTGCGGCAGGTCCGCGATGTCGTCCCGCAGGCGGGTCCCCTCCAGGGCGCGGCTCAAGGTATTCATGACGGCCGGCACCGTGAAGGCGCCGTTCTTGTCGAGCCTCGCGATGAAGGTGCCCCCGGAATCCTGGCTCGCGGCGCACTCGAGCCAGACGCCGCGGTCTGACGCGGCGTACAGCGCAGGGGGCGGCACGGTGGACTCATCGCTGCAGTTGCCGCCCAGGGAGAACTGGGCACTGGCGCCGGTGCCCGGCGTGTAGCGAACCAGGATGCCCGTAGGCGGCTGCCCGGGGGGCGCCGCCTCCGCGCCGAGCCACAGCTGCCCCAGGGCGTCGAACGCCTCCGCTCCGGTGTACCGCACGGAGAGCCCGCCGAGTGTGGCGGGCAGCGGGTGCGTGGACACCACGTAGCTCACCGGGTTAACCACCGCGAGCATGGGCTGGCCCGTCGCCTGGCTCAGCTCCACCATCCACAACTGGCCGTCTAGGCTGAGCACCGGCCCGCCGGTGATGGAACCGCTCGTCTTGACGACCACGACGGTGGCCGCGGCCTCGTCCGCGAGCATGGCGGGCCTGGCGGCGCCTCCGCCCGCTGTGCCACCGCCCGCTGTGCCTCCGCCCGGGCTGGCGGGCGCGGGCGCCGGGTTGCCGGTGACGGCGACGATGACGCCGGCCACCGCCGCCGCGGCGACGGCCAGGACGGTCACGTTCCTCACCAGGCGCCGGCGCCGCCGGGCCCGTGGGCCGGCGGTGTCGTCTCCGCTCCCGCCCGGGTGAGCGTCCTGGCCTTCCTGTCCGCCCTCGGGGCCCGGCCCGAGACTGCCGGGAGCGTCAGCTGATGATGACATAGGCAGTACGGCCGGCCGTCCGCGGATAGGACATGCGGGAAATCTTAAGGCTCTGGCCCTGGGCAAGGATGGGTGATCTGCCCTTTACCATCACTTGGGCTCGATATCCCGCCGGGCCACGGGCCGGATGCGCCGGTTCTCGACATTGGCTACCGTTAGGACGGTGGAAAGCATCACGGTCGACGACCTCGACCGGCAGCTGGCGCAGTGCCTCGGGGTGGACGGCCGTGCCTCGTTCAGCGCGATCGCCGAGGTCCTCGGCGTGTCCGATCAGACGGTGGCGCGCCGGTACCGCCGGCTGCGGTCGGCGGGAGTGCTGCGCGTCGTCGGCCTGCGGTACCCCAAGTCCGGTGGCCATCCGACCTGGTTCCTCCGGCTGCGCTGCGTGCCCGGCTCCGGGGAGGCGATCGCCGCGGCCCTGGCCCGGCGGCCCGACACCGCGTGGGTGCAGCTGCTGTCCGGCGACACCGAGGTGCTGTGCTCGCTGCGCGGCGACGGCCCGGAGGCCACCGAGTCGCTGCTTGCCCGGCTGCCCAGGTCAGGACGGATCGTCGAGGTGACGGCCTACTCCCGGCTGCACATGTTCACGGGCGGCCCCGACGCGCTCGGCTTCATCGACGTGCTGCCCGCCGCGCGGATCGAGCCGCTGCGCGTCATCGTCCGTCCCGTGGGCCCGCCAGGCGCCCCGGCCGGGCCGAGCGACCTCGACACGGCCCTGCTGCCGGCCCTCGCGGCCGACGGCCGGACACCGTTCGCGGACCTGGCCGCCGCGACCGGCTGGTCGGAGACCACCGTGCGACGGCGCGTCGAGCAGCTGCGCGATTGCGGTGCGCTGTACTTCGACCTGGAACTCGACATGCCAACCTTCGGCTTCCGCTCCACGGCCTGGCTGTGGATGTCGGTGCCGCCGTCGCACCTGGCGGAGGTGGGCGCGGCCCTGGCGAAGTTCCCTGAGGTCGCCTACGCCGCCGCCACCACCGGGCCGGCCAACCTGTCGGCCTGCGTCGTCTGCCGTGACGCGGAGTCGCTGTACGAGTTCCTGACCGCCAGAGTCGGTCCCCTGCCCGGCGTGGAGCGGGTCGAGACCTCGCCGGTCATCCGCACGGTCAAGCAGGCGTCCCCCGTCGCCACCCGCTCCTGACGGGGGTCACGCAGGAGCCGGGCGGAACGACGCGGCGAAGACCTGGAAGTAGTGGAAGTCGGCGGTCCAGTCGCTTTCCGGCGTCGACCAGTAGAGCGCGTACGCGTGGCGTGCGTTCGCCAGCACGTTGCGGTTCAGGATGTGGACGAGCACCCCGTTCCTTTCGTAGGTGAACTCCCAGTCCGCCGCCGCCTCGGCCTGCGGGTAGTGCACGGACGCCAGCTTGATCAGGTGATAGCCGGGATAGCCGCTCGCCCGGGCGGCCGCCTGCTGCTCCCAGTCGGCCAGCGGGTTCGACTGCGGATTGTCGGACTGGTCGATGAGCAGGAAGATGCCGCTGTTGGCCGGGTCGGTTATGTACACGTAGTGGCCGACGTGGGAGATCACCCAGCCCTGCGGCACGCCGATCGAGAAACCGGTGGAGTTCGTGAACCGGTAATATCCCGCGGGCAGCGAGCCAGCCCCGCCTGGGGCTCCGCCGGCTGGCGAGGCCGTGACGCTGGAGGACGTGGCCGGCTGACGACCGTTCGACGCGCCGGCGGACGGGTGCGCGCCCGGGCTTGAGCTCGTTCCCGGTGCGGCCGCCAGGTGCCCCGGTGAGCTGGTCAGGGCGAACGCGATGACGACCGCGGCGACCACTAGTCCGGCCAGCACGCCAAGCGCCGCCGCACGGCTCCGGGCTCGCCGTCGCCCTGACCGCGGCACGGGAGCCGCGGAGTGCCGTGGCGGGAAAGTGACCGGTCCGGCCGGCCGGCCGCCAAGCGTGTGGTCCGGTGCCGCGGCGAGCTCATCCCGCTGTGTCGCGGCCTGGTCCTGCTCCGGCGCCACTGTGCGCTCCGCGTCGGGGATCGCGGCCGGCGCCGGCGTGGCCGGGGCCGGCGCGGGGACCGGTGCCAGCTGGCGGACGGCGTCCGCGGCCGGCTCCGCCGTCGGCCTTGGGCCGCCGCCCCTGCGTTCCCACCAGCGGGCGATCGGCCCGAGGGCGCCGTTGCCCCCGCGGGCAGCCCCGTCATTGCCCGCGCCGTTGGCACCGTTCGCCGCGATGTCGCCGAGCCGCCGCTCGGCCTCGCCGGCGCTGAGGCGTTCGGCCGGGTCCTTGCGGAGCAGTCCGCTGATCACCGGGCCAAGCGGTCCCGCGTGGGCGGGCGGCTCCGGCTCGTCGGCCACCACCGCGGTGAGGGTGGCGAGCGCGTTGTCCCGCTCGAACGGCGGGCGGCCCTCGACGGCGGTATAGAGACAGGCGCCGAGTCCCCACAGGTCCCCGGGCGCGCCGGAGTGGCCGCCCCTGGCTCGTTCCGGCGCGATGTAGGACGGCGACCCGACCAGCATGCCGGCGGCGGTCAGGGTGGGGCTGTCGGTGGCGCGGGCGATCCCGAAGTCGGTGAGCACGACCCGGCCGTCGGCCCCGATCAGGATGTTCGCGGGCTTCACGTCACGGTGCAGGACGCCTTCCCCGTGCGCGGCCCGCAGGGCCGCCAGGACGCCGAGGCCGACCCTGGCCGCCTCGGCCGGGGAGAGCGGTCCGTGCTCTTGCATGATGTCGCGCAGCGACGGGTACGGCAGGAGTTCCATGACGATCCACGGGTGGCCGTCTTCCTCCACGATGTCGTAGATCCGCACGACGTTCTGGTGGCTCAGGCGAGCGGCCACCTGGGCTTCCCTGGTCGCACGGCGGCACGCCGCCTGCTGCTCCTGCTCGGAGAAATACGGCGGCCAGAACATCTCCTTCACCGCGACGTCCCGCCTGAGCAGCTCGTCGCGGGCCTCCCACACCACGCCCATCCCGCCGCGGCCGATGATCGTGCCAAGCCGGTAACGTCCGGTGAGCAGACGTCCAAGCTCAGTTCCGCTCATGCGGCGCGACTACCCGCTCGCCGCGGATGCTAACAATTGATCGTGAAATAGCCCATGATCGCCTGAACGGGATTTCCTCACGTCACCGAGCGGCTAGGCCACCTGGTCGGGGACCGTGGTCTCCATGCTGGCCGGGGACGCGGGCACGACCGGGGCGGCGCGGCGCGGCGCGAACGCGAGGCCGGCCGCCAGGCAGGCGAACGGGATGGCCGGGATCAGGTAGCGGTAGTCGAAGTCGGCCAGCGCGATCGGGGTGACGAGCAGGGCCACGGCGGTCACCCAGGGAAGCATGGTGGTGCCGCGCGGCGCCCAGCGGACGCGGACTGAACTCAGCCGGACGGAGCGCAGCGCCTGGGCCGGCCGCCGCCACGATCCCGGGTCCGCGCCGCGCCGCCTGGCCGCCGTCACCGACAGCACGCCGCCCAGGCCGACCAGGAAGATCACCGCGAGCAGCGGGCCGTAGGTGAACACCACCCGCTGGTACACCAGGACCGGCGCGGCGATGATCTTGTGCACCACGCCGGGCGCCTGGTGCCCGTAGGCCAGCCAGTCCTGGTAGGCGGTGCCGCCGGGAATCCACTCGTGGTCAGGGTTGTCCGGCGGGAGCAGGTTGTACTTCGCCGTCACGTAGTGCAGGTGGAAGTTGTAGTAGTACGTCGTCCCCGCGCCTGGGTAGGCGATGCGCGGGAAGCCGAACGACAGCATGGTGTCGAAGAACACCGTCTTCGCGTAGTCGAGCGGCTGCGCCTCGACCGCGTGGATCGCGAAGTCCGTCAGCACCTTGTTGCCGGCGTAGCTCACCGGCCCGCCGATCGAGTTCAGGTCCTGGTGCACGTACGGCGCGTGCCAGACGTAGTTGCCCGGCGGGGTCCGGTCGGCGATCGGCTGCGTGGGACAGACGACCGCCTGCTCCCCGGTCGGGTTGATCCGGGCGCAGTCGGCGAACGACGACACCCGGCCCCACAGGTAAAAGCCCGCGGACATGGTGGTGCCGTAGTGCCCGGTCCGCTCGTGGAACCAGTTCACGTACGCGCCAAGCGGCACTAGCGAGGCGACGGCGAACACGATCGCCACCAGCCAGCCGCGCACCGTCTTCCAGGCCCAGCCGCGCAGCAGCAGGAACAGCGGCAGCACCGCGAGCATGACCACGCCCTCGGTGCGCACGATCACGGCGTACCCGACGAGCAGCCCGGCGATCACCGCGACCCACCAGCGAGGCAGGCCAGGGCGCCAGAGCAGCAGGCAGACCGCCACCATGAGCAGGAACGTGAACACCGTCTCCGCCATGATCAGGTGCTCGTCCTCGATGATGTACCCGTCGAAGAGCACCGGCATCGTCGCGATCGCCGCCCATGTCTTAGACACGTTGCTGCGGCGGAGCAGGACGTAGATCAGCACCGCGACCGCCAGGCCCATCAGGTGCTGCACGGCGGTGACCAGTGTCAGGGAGTGGAACGGCAGCAGCAGCCGCAGGAAGAAGGAGTACCCGGTCGACTTGGACAGGTTCGGCTGCGGGCGCAGCGCCGCGCCGAGGTAGACGTAGGAGTCTCCGGCGAACCAGAGCGCGCCAGGGTAGGCGACCATGGCGAGCAGCCGCACGAAGGCACCCACGGCGAGCGCCCCGGTGAAGAGCTTGTGCTCGCCGGCAAGGCGGCGCAGGCGCGGCAGGACCAGTCGCGGGTTCACGCCACGATCTTATCGGGGCGATTCGCGCGTCGTGGCCATCCGGCACCGGCAACGACCTGGAAGGACCGCGCAAGCCCGGTGGCCTGCCGCGATGGCGGGTACTATCTCGTTGGGAAGGGAGTACGATGCCGCCGCACGGTTACGAGCGCCCGACCCAGGCCGGGCCGGCGCCACGCCCCGGATCCGGCATGCGCCAGGCGGCCGCTCCCGCTCCCGCTTACGACCTGGATGACACCGAGGCCAACGACTGGCTCTGGGACGACCGCGGTCCAGACGGCCGGGGCGTGGACGGCCGCGGGCAAGCCCCGGGCGCCGCGCGCAACGGCGCCGGCCGCCCCGGCGCGCCAGATCCCCGCCCGGCGGGTCCTGCCCCCGGGCCCGCCGGCCGGCCCCGCACCGTTCCGGCCGGGCCAGGCCAGCCCGGTCCGGCTCCGCGCGGCGGCGCCGCCGGGCCGGCGAGTGCCGATCCGCATGCCGGGCCGGCCTCGTACGCCGACCACGGGCCGCGCCGCGGGCCGGGTCCGCGCGCTGACTACGGCCCCGTCACGGTCCCGAGCCGTCCCGCTTTCCGCCCGGGCCCCGATCCGGGTCTCGCTCCCCGCCGCCAGCCGGGCGGCGCCCCCGACCACGGAGGCGCGCGTTCAGCTCCGGGCGGCGACCCCGGAGCCAGCGCGCCGCGGCGGCGTGCCACCGCCGCTCCAGGGGACCCGGGCGAGCCGCGGCCAGGCGATCTCCGGAGTTTGCGCCCCGATGAGTTCGGTGGCCCGCGTTCCGGTGAGCCCGGGGGCCAGCGGCAGCCTGATCTCGGGAGGGCGCGTCCCGGCACCGGCGGCGGTCAGCGTCCCGAGGATCTCGGCGGGCCGTGGCCTGCGGATCCCGAGCCGCGAACCCGCTCCGGCCGCGGGCCGGACAGCGATACGCTGCCGCCCCCGCCTCCGGAGCCGCCGCCGGCTCCCCCGGAGCAGATCGAGCGGATGCTGCTCGCCGCGCAGCGGCAGATCGCCGAGCACGTCAGGGCCGCCGCGGAGGAGGCCGAACGGGAGGCGGACAAGATCAGGGCCGCCGCCGCTTCCTACGCGGCGGGGTTGCGCAGCTCCGCCGAGTTCGAGAAGGCGAGCGTCCGCGCCGAGGCCGAGCGTGAGGCGGCCAAGGTCCGCGCCGCCGCAGAGCGCGAGCGCGACGACATCATCCGGGCCGCCCGCCGGGAGGCGGACGAGATCCGCCGCCGCGAGCAGTTCCTGCTCGAGCAGTCCGAGGCGATGCGCGGTCAGGCCGAGGCCGACCTGGAGGTCGAGCTGGCCGACCGCCGCGCGGAGGCCGAGCGGCTTGACGTGGAACGGCTCGCCGACGCGCAGGAGGCCACCCGCAAGCTCGTCGATGAGGCCGAACGGCGGGCGGCCGACGCCGAGAAGCGCGCCGCCGAGGCCACCGCCCGGGCGGAGCAGGCCCGGCGCGACGCCGAGGCCGACGCCAAGAAGGAGCTCGCCGACGCGCACCGCAAGGCCGAGCTGGTCATCGCCCAGGCCAAGGACGAAGGCAAGCAGGCCCTCGCCGACTTCGAGGCCGAAGCCGACAAGCGCCGCTCGGCCGTGCAGAAGGAACTCGAGGAGCTGACCAAGCAGAAGAACGAGATCGACGAGCAGCTGGCCAAGATGCGCCAGATCTTCTCCGTCGGCTCGTTCCTCGACACCCCCGCCAGCTGAGCCGCCCGGCTCGACGGCGACGGGTAACCATCCGGAACCTACCGGCCGGCGGCGGCCCAGGACTCTAGCCGGGCGACGAACTCCGCCGCGTGCGGGGGCCAGGCGAGGTTGGCCAGGGCGTACTCGTGGCCGCGCAGGCCCATCTTCACCCGCAAGTCCGGGTCGGCGTCGAGCTTCAGGATGGCGTCCCGCGCCGCTCGCGGGTCGTTGAACGGGACGACGAAGCCGGCGTCCGCCGCCTCGACCAGGTCGACGGCGAGCGGCAGCGGGGTGGTCACCACGGGGACGCCGCGGCTCATGTACTCGGCGACCTTCGTGGGCATCGAGTGGCGGAAGTTCTCCTCGTCCTGGAGCAGGGACAGGCCCGCGATGGCGCCTTCGACCAGGCGGAGGGCCTCGGCGTTCGGCACGAAGCCGTGATAGCGCACGGCGTCGCCCGCGGCCTCGATGTGCGCGCGGGCCGCCGCGTCCGCCTGGCCGATCAGCTCGACCGCGATGCCGTGCGGCGCCAGCAGCCGGCCGAGTTCGGTCATCTCCGCCGAGCCGCGGTCCGGCGAGAGCCAGCCGACGTACACGACCCGGCGCGGGCCGGACGGCGGTGCCGCCGTTGCCGGTACGTACGTCGCGTTGGGCACCACCGGGTGGGGGCCGGCGAAGCGGTCGTTGTAGCCGTGCTCGGCGAGGATCAGGTGCAGCCGCCGCTCGGCGAGCCGCTCGGCGGAGGCCACTCCCCCGGCGGCGGCCGGGCGCAGCCAGGCGGGCAGCCAGGCCTTCGTGGTCAGTGCCGCCACGGTGTCCTCGTGCACGTCCCAGACGGTGGGCGGGCGCTTGCGCCGGGGCGGGAGGACGAGCAGGAGCTCGGGGTCGTGGACGAGCAGCAGGTCCGCGGCCGCCGCCTGCTCGGTCATGGCGGCCCGCGCGGCGCGCAGCGCGCCGAGCCGGCGCCGGCCCACGGCCCGGGGAATGGTGACGGTGCGCAGTGTCCCGCGGGCCGGCCCGCCGGGCCCGGGAGTCGCGGAGCCGGGAGCGCCAGGGCCGTCCGCCCCGGGGCCGGATGACACCGAAGCGGGGGCGGTCGAAGCAGGCGCTCGTTCTGGCTGCTCATCGTGCGGTGCGACGTAGGTGACGTCGTGGCCGGCGTCGAGCAGGGCCTGGATCTCACGGTAGAAGATGCGCGCGTCGGCGGGGTGGTGCACCACCGTGCAGACGACGACGTGCATGCGTGACCTCCCGCGGGTGGCTGACCGGCTCCGGAGGAAATCCTGCCACGGGCACCGGAGGGCCGGGGGCGCCTTTCGAGGTTACTCGACGTTACGCCGCGGGCGCGGCCGTCCGGTTAGGCTAGAGCGCTTGGACCGAGTCGCCGTCGACCGCGCCGCGGGTGTCGAGCAGCAGGTGCGCGTGCGCGGCGATGCTGCCCAGGTCGTACTCGGAGTGGGCCTGGAGCAGGATCGTCAGGTCGGCGGGCTCGTGCGGGGACCGCGCCCGGGGGACGTCCTTGCCGTCGACCTGCCAGCCGTCCACGAACGGGTCGTGGTAGCTCAGCACCGCGCCGCGCTGCAGCAGCTTGCGGGCGATCGGGCGGGCCGGGCTTTCCCGCTGGTCGGCGATGTCCTTCTTGTAGGTGACGCCGAGGAGCAGCACGTTCGCGCCGTTGAGCGGCTTGGCGTCGGTGTTGAGCAACTCGGCGGCGCGGTCCACGACGTAGCCGGGCATCCGGGAGTTGATCTCCTGGGCCAGCTCGACGAAGCGGAACGGGTGCTTGAGCTCGGCCCGCACCTTGTAGGACAGGTAGTTCGGGTCGATCGGGATGCAGTGGCCGCCGACGCCGGGGCCCGGGTAGAACGCCTCGAAGCCGAACGGCTTGGTGGCGGCGCACCGGATCGAGTCCCACAGGTCGACGCCGAGCTCGTGACAGAAGATCGCCATCTCGTTGACCAGCGCGATGTTGACGTGCCTGTAGGTATTCTCCAGGAGCTTGGCCATCTCGGCCTCGCGGGCGGACTTCGCCTTGACCACGGTGTCGCAGACGGTGCCGTAGAACGCGGCGGCGGCGTTCGTGCAGGCGGGGGTGAGGCCGCCGACGACCTTGGGCGTGTTGCGGATGCCGTAGCGCTCGTTGCCCGGGTCGATGCGCTCCGGTGAGAACGCGAGGTAGAAGTCGATGCCGACGGTGAGGGTGCTCGCCTTCTCCAGCATCGGGCGGACGACCTCGTCGGTGGTGCCCGGGTACGTCGTCGACTCGAGGACGACCAGCGCACCCGGCTTGAGCAGCTTCGCGGCGGTCTCCGTGGCGGCCCGCACCGCGGTCAGGTCGGGGCCGTCCGACTCCGACAGCGGGGTGGGCACGCAGATGATGGTGACGTCCGGCAGCGGCGCGATGGCGGCCACGTCCGTGGTTGCGCGGAAGCCCCTGGCGACCATCGCGGCGACGTCGGCGTCGGACAGGTCGTCGACGTGGGAGCGGCCGGCGTTCAGGCCGTCGACCGTCGACTGCCTGATGTCGACGCCGGTGACGTTCAGGCCAACGCGGACCGCCTCCTGGGCAAGCGGCAGGCCGACATAACCCAGGCCTATGATCACCACGTTCACTCGACGACCTCCTCGGAGCGGTAACCCCTCATGGTAGTCGGGGCACGGCCGGGCCGCTGCCGCTCCGAGGTGACCCTGACCACAATCAGGCGGCGCGAGATTACGCTTCGTTATCATCTCTGAGCAAGCGGGCATATATGTCCCGGTAGCGGGCGGCGTTGTGCGCCCAGGTACGGTCGCGGGCGACCCACTCCCTGGCGCTCGCGCCCAGCTTCCTGCGCAGTTCCGGGTTGTCGAGCAGCGCCCCCAGCTGGTCAGCCAGGGCGCCGGCGTCAAGCGGCGGGAACAGCAGGCCGGTCTCGCCGTCGTGCACGATCTCGGCGAGCGCCCGTACCGAGCTGACCACCACGGGCAGGCCGCTCGCCATCGCCTCCACCGGCTTCAGCGGGGTGACGAGCTGGCAGACCCGGTCCGGGGTGCGCGGCACCACGAAGACGTCGAGCACGGCGTGGTAGTCGCGGACCTTGGACGACGGGACCCGTCCGGTGAAGACGGCGTCGAGGCCCAGCTCGGCGGCCTGCCGCTGCAGCGCGGTCCGCTCCGGGCCGTCGCCCACGATGAGCGCGCGGGCCCGCACGCCCCGGTCGTTGAGCAGCTTGACCGCCTCGAGCAGGGTGCCGATTCCCTCGTGCGCGACCAGGGTGGACACCAAGCCGACGACCTGCTCGCCCGGCTGGATGCCAAGGCTGGCGCGCAGCCGGCCGCCGTCCGCGGGCAGCGGGCGGAGGAAGCTCTCGCTGACCGCGTTGGGGACGATCACGACGTTCCGCGCGGGGACCCCGCGTTCGATGATCTCATCGCGCATCGCCTCGCCGAGGGTCACCACCAGGTCGGCCTCGGTCATGCAGTGCGTCTCGAGCGCGCGGGTGCGAAGGTAGCGGTCGGACCGCGTGAGGTCCGCGGACGCCGCGTGCCGCGACAGCCAGGTGTCCTCCCAGAACCCGCGCACCTCGTAGACGACGGGCAGCCGGGTGACGTCGCGCAGCGCGAGGGCGATGACCGCGTTGGCGTAGTTGGAGGCGGCGTGCAGCACGGCCGGGCGCAGCCGCCCGGTCAGCCGCGCGGCGCGGCGCAGGTGCGCGCGGTACAGCCGGTCCATCCGGCCCGGCATGACCCACGGGAGCAGCCGGTGGTACGGGACGCCGTTGACGGTGACGGTGGCGCGGCCGTCGATGGCGCCGGCCGTGACCGGGAAGCCGATCCGCGTGGTGACGTGCGGGTCGAGGCCCGCAGCGCGCTGCGCGACGGCGATCTCCTGGGTGCGGATCGTGTAGCCGGCGCTGGTCGACGGCAGCGCGTCGGTGACGATGTGCAGGACCTTGGTGCCGCGGGCGGCGAAGACGGCGCCGGGTGCGGCGGCCAGCTCCGGGCGGGACGGCGCGCCAAGGGTGAGGGCGCCGGGTTCGAGCATCGCCACCTCGGCGAGCAGGGACCTGCGCAGGCGGGCGGCGCGCCAGCCGCCCGCGCCGTCGAGCTCGGCGACCGCGTCGGCCAGGCGCCCCTCACGGTAGGCGAGCCGGGCGGCGAGCCGGGGACGGGCGCCGTTGTGCTCAGACAACCGCGCGAGCGCCGACCGGGCGACAGTAGGCTGGTCTACCGCGAGGCTGAACGCGGCGAGCCGGGCGGGCGACCCTTCCAGTGCGGTGAGCGCGCCTCGGCGGTCCCCCGCGCCCCACAGCGCGGCGGCCCTGCCGTAGGGGCCCGCGAGCCCGACCAGGCCGCGCAACGGTGGCGGCAGCGCCCGCCAGGCGAGCGTCACCGCGCGCACGGGATCATCGGTCACGTGCCGCAGCATCACGGATGCGGCGAGCACCACCGCTCGCGGCGTCGGCGTTACAGTCACGCCGGCAGATATTACTGGCAATTAGCGGCGAGAGACTGCGGACCGTAGTCTCAACCGCGTAACCCCTGCGAAGGTTCCGGGAGCACGGGGCCCGCCCCGGAACACGACCACCGCCCTGGGACCGGCTCAGGAGCCGGGCACGAAGGAGAGTCCTCAGCCGCATGAGCGCCACGATCACGCACGTACTCGGGGCACGGCCGAACTTCGTCAAGGCCGCGCCGGTGATCCGGGCGCTCGCCGCGCTCGGCCACGCGCAGCGCGTGGTGCACACCGGGCAGCACTACGACGAGCGGATGTCGGACGTGTTCTTCGTACAGCTCGGGCTGCCGCGGCCGGACGTCAACCTGGGCGTGGGGTCCGGGTCGCAGGCCGCGCAGACCGCGGACGTCCTGGTTGGCATGGAGCGGGAGTTCCTCGGGGCCGCGCCGTCGCTCGCGGTGCTTTACGGTGACGTGAACTCGACGGTCGGCGCCGCGCTGGCCGGGGCGAAGCTCGGCGTGCCGCTCGCCCACGTCGAGGCGGGCCTGCGGTCGTTCGACAACACGATGCCCGAGGAGATCAACCGGCGGCTCACCGACCAGCTGTGCGACCTGCTGTTCTGCACGTCGCCCGAGGCGCTCGGGCACCTGGCCCGCGAGGGCCGGCCGGACGGCGCCATGCACTTCGTCGGCAACCCGATGATCGACACGCTGCTCGCCAGCCTGGACAAGTTCGACGCCGGCGCGGCCCGGGCTGCTTACGGTCTCGCGGACCGGCGCTACGTCGTCGCCACCCTGCACCGGCCCGCCAACGTCGACTCGCCGGAGGTGGCGGCCGGCCTGGTCCGGGCGCTGCACGAGGTCGCCGCCGAGCTTGACGTGATCATCCCGCTGCACCCGCGGGGCCGCGTAACCCTCACCAACGCCGGGTTGCTGGAGTCGCCGCGCGTGCACGTGGTGGACCCGCTCGGTTACATCGAGTTCATGTCGCTGGTGCGGGGGGCGGCGGCGATCGTGACCGATTCTGGCGGCGTGCAGGAGGAGACTACGCTGCTGCGCGTGCCCTGCCTCACCCTGCGGCCGAACACCGAGCGGCCGATCACCATCACCAGCGGCTCCAACCGCCTTGTCACCAGCGACGAGCTGGCCGCCGCGGTCCTCAAGGCCTGCGACGACGGCCCGTACGCCGGCGAGCTGCCGCCGCTGTGGGACGGCCAGGCGGGGCCGCGGATCGCCCGGATCATCACCAGCTGGCTGGCCGGCCGATGAGCGAGACGCCTCAGGCACCGGGCGGGCAGGCGGCAGGCGCGTCCCCGGCCGAAGACGCCGAGGACGAGATCATGACCGCCGCGCCGTGGGACATACCGCTGCCGTTCGGTGCCGCTGACCTTTCCGCTGACGGTTACGGTGACGAGGGGGGCGGGTCCGGCGACCTCAGCGAGGACGCGGGCGTCGCCGCGGAGCGGGACCGGCTGTCGCGGCAGCTGCGCGACACCCGGGTGCAGCTCGCGATGACCGAGACCCGGCTGGCGGCCCTCGAGCAGTCCTCAACCATGCGGTTCGGCCGGACGATCGCGAACGCGGCCAAGAAGCCGTGGCCGCGCGGCGCGCTGCTGCCGCGGGACCTCTACAAGCTGTGGCGTGACCGGGGCGCGCCCAAGAGCGGCGCGCAGAACGCCGCCGCCGCGCTCGCCGCCGCGCAGCTCGCCGACCTCAAGGGCACCGGCGGGCGGTTCCTGTCCGCGCTCACCGCGCCGGGCGCGCTCGCGCTGTCCGACCCGGGGCTCGTGCTGGCCGGCCCGCCCGCCAGCACGCCGCGCCTGGTGGTCACCGGCGCGCTGAGCGTGCTCGGCTGCGCCACCCTGGTGCCGGACGCCGTGGTGCACCCGCTTTTGCCGCACGACGCGGACATCGTGGTCGAGGCCACCGGCGCGGACCTCGTGGTCATCCAGGCGTCCGCGCTGCTGCCCGGGTCGCCGTGGGCGCACGCCACCGACCCGGCGGCCGCGGACCGCGGGCGCCGGCTCGCCCGGATGATCGTCATGGCCCGCGCGCTCGGCAAGCCGGTGGTGCTGCTGCGGGACGTGCCGCAGTCGCTGATGCCCGGCATCGGCTGGCTCGCCGCGAGCTGCGACGCGGTGCTCGACGGCGGGCTCGGCGTGCAGCTCGCCCGGTTCAACCCGGTCGGCGTGACGCAGGCCAGGCCGACCGCGCCGCTGTACGCGGGGGCGCGCGACCCCCGGGAGGCGCCGGCGGTGCGCGCCCTGCTCGACTCGCTGACCGGGGACGGCCCCGGTGCCGCGGTGCGGCTGGCCGGCGCCCGCTCCTGGCGGTCGCTGCCCGCGCTGTACCGTGACAACGCCGTGTTCGTCACCGCGTCCGCGGCGCAGGGGCTTGAGCAGGCCGCCAGCGGCGCCCGGGTGATCGGGCCGCTCGGGTCGGGCCCCGGCGCGGGCGGGGCGGGCGGGCGGGACGGCAGAGCCGCCGCGGTGCGCGGCGAGATCGAGGCGGCGAGCGTCGCCCGGCCGCTGTCGGTCACCGAGATCCGGGTGCGGCTGCGCGACATCTTCCTCGCCGATGCGACGCCCGTGCGGCTCGCCGCGCTAGTCAAGGCCGCCGGCCTGCCGAGCGCGCTGGTTGGCGGACGGCAGGTCGCGGTCCTCGCCAAGGTCACCGACGGGCCTGCGGCGGCTCGCCTGGCCGCGGCGCTGCTCGCCCAGCGGCTGCGGCCCGCCGAGGTGATCGCCGGCTGCCCAGCGGCCAACTCTGGCGACGCGGCGGCGGTGCGGGACGCACTCGGCGCGCTGGCCAGGCACGGCATCCGGGTGGTGGTCACCGAGACCGGGCCGGCGGAGCGCGAGGTGGACGGCGCGGACCGGGCGCGGCCGCTCGCCCGGCTAGCCAAGGCGGCCTGGCTCGCGCCATGGACGGCGGACGGCGGCCAGACCGAGAACTACCTGCTCGACCTGGCCTGCGCGCGGGAATGCGCGCAGGCCGACGCCGTCGGGCTGGCTTCCGGAAGGCACAGTGGCGCCGGTGAGTATGAGTTCACCCGGTGGCTGGATGAGCCCGCCCTCGTTCGGGCTGAGCTGCTCGGCCATCGCGGGCCCGCGGCTGGCGACTGGGGCAGCCACGGGCTGCGGCTGTTCACCATCGCGCCCGCAGGGGCGGGCCGCTAGCCGTGAGGTACCAGGACAAGGAGCGACAGGCATTGGCCGGATCCAGACCGAGCGCGCTGGTCTACGGCGACGTCGACATGAACCTGCTCGACGGCTCGGCCATCTGGCTGCAGTCGGTCACCCAGGCCCTCGTCGCCGCCGGGTGCGCGGTCACCCTGGTGCTCAAGGCGCCGGTGCGCACCGACCGGCTAGTCGCGCCGCTGCGCGAGCTGCCCGAGGTCACCATCAGGTCGCCGCACGCGGAGCGGCTGCTGCCCGGCCTCACCGAGGCGTCGCTGACGGTCACCCAGGCGATCACGGCGCTCGCCACGCTCGATGCGGTGTCCAGGCACGACCTGGTGGTGCTGCGCGGGCGCGCCCTGGTGTCGGCCGCGGCCCGGCACGGCGCGTTCGACGGCCGGCTGTGGTCGTACCTGACCGACGTGCCGCAGGCGGTCCCCGCGGTGACGCCCAAGGCCGCCGAGGACCTCACCACTATCGCGAAGGCGTCGCGCTACCTGCTGTGCCAGACCGAGGAGCTGCGCTGCTTCCTTGAGGGGTCGATCGCCGCCGCCTGCGGCAAGTCGGTGCTCTTCCCGCCGGTGCTGCCCGCGCTCGACATCCACCGGGACCCCGAACGCAGCGTCGCGCCGCCCGGCACCCCGCTGCGGCTCGTCTACACCGGGAAGTTCGCGCCCCGGTGGAACACGCTGGAGATGACCACGCTGCCCGCGCTGCTTGCGTCCAGGGGCGTCGCGGCCGAGGTCCACATGGTCGGCGACAAGGTGCACAACGACCCGCGCGATCCCACCTACAGCCGGCGCATGCGGGCCGCACTTGGCGAGGTCGGCGGGGCGGGAAGCGGGGCGCCGGGGGTCATCTGGCACGGGGGGCAGTCGCGCGCCGAGGCGATGCGGCTGGCCGCCGCGGGCGACGTCGGGCTGTCCTGGCGGCATCCCGAGCTTGACGCCTCGCTTGAGCTGTCCACCAAGGTGCTCGAGTTCGGCCAGCTTGGGCTGCCGGTGATCCTGAACAGGACGCCGATGCACGAGGCGCTGCTCGGCGCGGACTACCCTCTGTTCGCCGCGACCATCGACGACGTGGCCGACGTGGCGGCCGCCGCCTGCGACCCGAGGGTGTTCGCCCTCGCCGCGTCGCGCACCTCGGCGGCGGCAGCGTCGTTCGCGCTCGACGAGGCGGCGGGGCGGCTCCGGGCCTACCTGGCGCGGGCGGTGCCCGCGGGCGGCACCGGCGGCTTGGCGGGCGCTATCGGTGCGGCCGCACGTGAGCGGCTCCGCGTGGTGATCGCCGGGCACGACCTGAAGTTCTTCAGTTCGCTGATCGATTACTTCCGGCTGCAGCCGGACCTGGAAGTCCGGGTCGACCAGTGGGCGGCGCTCGGCGAGCACAATGAGTCGGCCTCGCGTGAGCTCGCAGAATGGGCCGATGTCATCGTCTGCGAATGGTGCGGCCCGAACGCGGTCTGGTACTCCCGGCACAAGAACCGCTCCGCGCGGATGCTGGTGCGGCTGCACCGCTTCGAGCTGTACTCGCCGTACCCGGCCCAGGTGAAGATCGGCAACGTCGATACGGTGATCTGCGTCTCCGACTACTACACGCGGCTCACCAAGGAGAAGACCGGCTGGCCCGCGGCCAAGATCGTCACGGTGCCCAACGCGCTCGACGTGCCGCAGTTCGACCGGCCCAAACTCGACGGTGCCCAGTTCAACCTCGGCATGACCAGCATGGTGGACATGCGCAAGCGCGTTGACCTGGCCCTGGACGTGCTCGAGGAACTGCGCCGCGACGACGACCGGTACCAGCTGTTCATCAAGTCCGGCATGCCCTGGGAGCTGTGGTGGGTGTGGAAGCACCAGGAGCAGCGGAGGCACTACAACGACGCGTTCCGCCGGGTGCAGCGCTCGCCGCTGCTGCGCGACGCCGTGGTGTTCGACGACGGCGGCCCGGACGTGCCCGCCTGGCTGCGCAGGATCGGGTTCATCCTGTCGGTCAGCGACGACGAGTCCTTCCACATGGCGCCCGCCGAGGGCATGGCGTCCCGTGCGGTGCCGGCCATCAGGCACTGGCCGGGCGCGGAGACAATCTACGACAGCCGCTGGATCGGGGAAAACCCCGCGGAGATGGCCGCGTCGATCGCCGCGCTGTCGTCGCCAGAGGCGTGGGAGGCCGCCCGGCAGGACGCGCACCTGGACGTGCTGGCATGGGATCTCGGCACCGTCGCCGAGACCTGGCTCCGCTTCATCCGCGGCGCGTCACCGGCCGGCGACGGCACGGGCGCGCCGCACCAGCTGCAAGGCTCGGCCGGCCGATGAGCAGCGGCCAGGGCCCCGGCCGGACCGGCTGACGCCGGTGTTCTTCACGCTCGCGGTGAGCGCCGCCACGGCCGAGGGCTGCACGGCGCTGACCGGGCGCGCGCTGGACGTGGACCCGTCCGTGATGCCGGTTCCCGGCCCCGCGGCGGTCGCCTGGCGGTCGGCCGACGGCCGGGCCGCCCTGCTGCACTGGGGCGCTGGGGGTGGCACTCTGGGGTCCGGCGGTGAGGGTTCCGGCGGTGAGGGCTCACTCGTGGGGCGCGGCGCGGCGGGCGCCTCCCACGCGGGGACGATCTGGGCCGGGGCACCCGCCTCTGGCCCTGACCGTGACGCCGTGTACGCGCGGACCTCGGTCACCCGCGTCGACCCGGTCTACCTGGCCGAAGTCCCCGGCGCCGTCATCGTCGCCGACCGGGCGACATGGGCCGCGTGGACGTCCTCCCGTCTCGGCGGCCATGACCCGCTGCACCTGTGCGCGCTGCTCAACCCTGGGTTCCCGCTCGGCTCCGTGACCCCCTTCACCGGAGTCGCCGCCATGGCCGGATCGACGACGTTGCGGCTGGTCAACGGCACGAGCGCGCGCGTTCCCTGCGCGGCGGGCGCTCCGCTTGGCTCAGATTCCCCCGCTGACCGCGCGGGACGCCCTGGCGCGGAAGGCGTCGCGGACGCGCTCGTGGCGGCGGTCGCGCCGCTGCGCGACGCGGGCGCCCCGGTCCAGCTCAGCCTGACCGGCGGCAAGGACAGCCGCCTCATCGCCGCCGCGCTGGTCAAGGCGGGCGTGCCGGTGACCGCCGTCACCCATGGGTTCGCCGACCATCCGGACGTCGTGGTCGCGGCCGAGATCGCCCGCCGGCTCGGCGTCGAGCACGCGGTGCGCACGCCGACCGCGCCGGGCCAGCGGGTCGACGTGCTCGGCCGGATCCGGGCCACCGTGCTCGTCGCCGACGGGATGCTGTCCGCGTTCGAGAACGTGGGCCGCCCTGTATCGGCTAGCACTGGCCCCGCCGCCTCGCCCGCGATCACCGCGGGCGGCCACGGCGGCGAGCTGCTGCGCGGCGGCTACGCCGAGACGGCGGGCCGCCCCGGCGCTACCGGCGGGCTGCGCGGCGCCCTCTCCCCGGCCCGCCGCGCCGCGCGCTCCGCCGAGCTGCTGCGCCGCCTCACCACGAGGCACCTCGGGCTGATCCGCCGAGGTGCCGCCGCGTCCTACGCCGCCTCGCTCGCCCCGTGGACACCGCGGCTCGCCCGCCACCCGCTGACCGCCCTCGACGACTTCTACCTGGTCAACCGGGCCGGACGCTGGTCGGCGGCCGCGCGGCAGGCCTATCTGCTGCGGGAGCGCCTGGTCCAGCCATTGTTTGACGACCGCGTGGTGCTCGCCGCCAGGACCGTCCCGCTCGCCGAACGGGTGCGCGGCACCCTGTCGGCTGCCGTACTCGCCGAGCTTTCCCCTGCCCTGGCGGATGTCCCCCTAGCGGGCAAGCCGCCCGCGGGCACCGAGGCACCCTTCGACTGGCGCCGCCAGTACGGCGAGCCGGTCGCGTCTTTCCTGAGCGGCTACATCCTCGACCAGGGAGGGGCCGGCGGCCTGTTCGACGTGGTCAGCCGCCCCGCCGCCGAGGCCCTGCTCCGCCCGCCGCACGCCGACCGGACCAGCGTCTGGGCCCTGGCCACCCTCGCCTGCCTGACCTCCGGCGACTACCGCAACGCCCGCGAGGCCGCCCCCCACCTCTCCGTCACCTGACTCCCGGCTCACATGGGTCGTCATGGTGTGCCCACGGACTCCCGGCCATCAAGGCTTCTTGCTGTTATCCGTGATGGCTGGGGAAGGTGGCGGTAGTCGACAACATGGTGGACATTTGAGCACACAATGATGTGCCCAAATGTCCACCATCATTGCCGGGCGGGACGCAATCCGCCCTTCTTGCTGTTATCCGCGCTTACGGCACGTTGGCTGAAGATAGTGGATAGTTCGACACACCATAAGGTGCAGATCTATCCACTATCTTCAACTAGCCGGCTTCGCTGCCGCACTTCTTGCTGTTATTGCACGTTGGGTGCGCGGCCGACAACCATCACGGCCACCGGTAGCCGGGGCCACAGGCGGGCCGCCATCTCCGCGCCGCACCCTGGGCACCAGCCTCGGCCGATCACCTCAGCCGGCAACCCGCCCGCGCCACCCTTCCCGGTTTTCTCCCGGTCATCAGAGAGTCACGGGGGACCCCCTGATCACAGCTACAGCCATGACTCGTCGTCCTTGCTAGCAGGGATGACTGTGACTGCCATGCGGCGGTTCCCCGACCAAGACCCTATGACCAGCGAAAATCGGGAAGGGTGGTACCGCTCACCGGCCTCAGAGGCCGAGCCTCGCGTTGATCTCGGCCTTGTGCACATGACCTGGGACTGTAGGAACGTCGTCTCCGCGCTCGAGGCGGGCTGCCTGGTCCAGCATCCTCCGGTGTGCGGCGATCCCCTGACGCTGAGTGATCTCAGCGATCTTGCGATAGGTGCTTAGCACCTGGAGCACACCGGTCAGGTCCATCGTCTGGGCAGCACGCGCCATCTCTTCGGCGAAGCGATGTTCAAACTCCGCGCGCTCTGCGTCAATCAGCGCGTCGCGGATGCTACGCGCGGTGCCGGGTGAGAGGAGCGCCGGAGCAGGATTCCCATGCGGAGGCAGCGCAGGAGAGCTCATATCCGTACCTTAGACCAAACCCGGACCTCCCGATGGCGCTGGCGCAGTTGACGGTCCAGCGGCCCGGGCGGGTTAGCCGCGGCCGTACTTGTTCTCGGCGCGCCAGAAGAAGACGATGCCGAAGACCAGGAACGCCACGCCCCAGCCGACGGCCGCGATCCACAGGTCGTTGTTGGTGACGATCGGTTGGCAATAGGCCTGGAGCGACCAGTTGTGTATCCCTGGCTGGCCGGGGATGTTCATGGCGCCCGGGTGATCGAGGAACAGGTTGCACAGGTTGGCGTTGTAGGGCTTGTTGCCGGCCGAGTTGAGCCGGACGGACTGCATGAAGCCGACGCGGACGAGGGAGATGAAGACGGCCGGGGGGTTGAGCGAGAGGACCTTCCCGATCCAGGCGTGATCCCGAGCCGGGGCCAGCGTGATGATCAGGTACATCACGCCGCAGAAGTACCTGGTGATCCGCAGGAAGAACGGGATCAGCTCGGACACGTCCGCGAGACTGCCACCGAGCCGAGCGACGATCAGCGCCGCCCCGACGTTGAACATCGTCTGCAGCAGGACCGCGGGGATGACGAGCAGCCAGTACCAGCTCGGGTACTCACCGCTGATCAGCATGATGGGGATGAGCACCACCATGCCGACGAGCATCTGCTGCAGTTCGACGATCACGTACGCCAGCGGCAGCGAGGCGCGGGGGAAGTGGAGTGCCCTGATGAGCTGGAGGTTGGCTCGCATCACGTTGGAGCCGGTGACGATCGACCGCTCGGTGAAGGCAAAGACGAACACGCCGGCGACGAGGAACGCCGGGTAGTTCTCCACGCCGCGGGCTGCCTGGAACAGCAGGCCGAAGATCAGGTAGTAGACGCCCGCGTTCAGCAGCGGCGTCAGCACCTGCCAGATCTGGCCGAGTTTGGCGTCGGTGTACATCGAGACGTTGCGCGCCGTGGCGTAGCCGGTGATGAAGTGCCTGCGCTGCCAGAGCGCCTTCACGTACCGGGACAGCGTCGGCCGCGCGCCGGCCAGCTTCAGCTCATACCTGGCCGCGAGCTTCCCCAGATCCCCGTCTGGCACCCTGGGCTTGTCGGGCGCGATGACGGTGCCCGCCTCCAAGCTGCCCGGTGCGCTGATCTGACCGCTGTTGTCCACGACCGGGAAGTCTATTGGACGCAGTGACGAATTCTGGCACCGTCGTCGGCTTCTGAGCCAACCGCGTCCGTTCCGCAACCTGCGATGTTTCCCCGGCGGCACGGCCATGGCCGCCGGGCCGCCGCCGCCAAGTTTTAGCTATATCGTTACCGGTCGACGCAGCGCGGCGGCCGGTCCGGCCGGGAGGTGGCGGGGACGGGAACGGGGACCACGCTCTCGTTCTGGGTAACCCCGAAGATCCCCTAGAGACCGGAGTCGGCGGTCCTGACCAGGATCCTGCGGCATTCCTCGTGGCGCACGACCTCGTCGGGCGCGGCGCTGCGGATCTCGTTCAGCTCCACCGTCGACAGCATCTCCCGGCAGCCGCCGCACTGGCCGCGGCGCAGCTCCGCCGCGGCCCGGCCGCCGGAGGACGCGCGGATCTTGTCGTAGAGGGCGAGCAGCTCGGCGGGCACGTCGGGGAGCACCGCGGCGCGCGCCGCGCTAGCCTTGGCGGCCTGCTCGTCGATCTCGGCCAGGGCCGCGTCGCGGCGCGAGGTGGTCGCGGCCACGTCGGCGCCGACGGTCTCCGCCTCGGCGACCGCGCCGTCGCGCAGCGCCTGGGCCGCCTCGCGGCGCTCCATCAGCTCGAGCACGACCTCCTCCAGGTCGCCCTGCCGCTTGCGCAGCGAGATGACCTCGGACTGCAGCGACTCGAGCTCCCGCGCGTTCGACACCTGGCCCGCGTTCAGCCGCTGGTTGTCCCGGCCGATGCGGTCGGTGACCTGCTCCACGTCCTTCTCCGCGCGGGTCAGGTCGCGGTCCAGGTCGGCGAGGTTGGTGCCCGCGATCGTCATCGCATCCCTGACCTTCGCGGCGCGGTCGGCCAGCTGGTCGAGCTCGGCGTTTTCCGGCAGGGTCCGCCGCCGGTGGTCGAGCCTGCCAAGCTCGGTGTCCAGGTCGGCCAGTTCGAGCAGACGCAGCTGCGCCTCGGGAGATGCCTTCACGAAGGGCAACGTTAGTCGCCCGCGCGGTCGTTGTCGCATGGTAGACACATCGGCATGGGGATCCCTCGGGTAAGCAGGCCCTATATGCCTGGATACGGCATCGCTGGCCCGGAGCACGGGAGCGGTCTGCTGCACTGGTCATGGGCAGCGGAACGGCTCACCGCCGCACGGAACTACTGGGTCGTCAGCACCTACCCGGACGGCCGGCCGCACACCATGCCCGTCTGGGGCATGTGGGACGACAGCACGCTCTGGTTCACCTCCGCGACGGGGTCGCGGAAGGTAAAGAACCTGCGCGCCGATCCTCGCTGCTGCGTGAGCACGGAGGACGCGTCGGACCCGGTGATCATCGAGGGCGTGGCGCGGTTCGCGACCGACCCGGCGGTGCTGCGGCGGGTGGTCGACCTGATGAACGCTAAGTACCACAGCGGCGTGGACCTGGACTTCCTCGACCCGGCGAAGAACGCGACGATCGGCGTCCGGCCGCACCGCGTGTTCTCCATGCTGCACAGCGACTTCACCGGGTCACCGACGCGCTGGGTGTTCGACGAGGACACGTGAGAAGGCTGGACTTTGTCGCGATATTTGGGCATATGCGCTGCATGCTGCCCGCGTAAGCAGATTGCAATGGTCCCACACGTAAGCGTGTTGAACCCGGCGAGTAGCGTGGCCGTGTAAGGGGAGTGAGGCCGCGACCGCGGCTTCGCATGACTTCGTTGCGCAGCGGCCTGGCGTAACGCTGGCGGGATGGCGACGGACGATACAGTCATGACTTCTAAGACTGGCTTCAGCCGGTGGTGGGGCGCGGCCTGCGGGCTGGTCGCCGCCGCGGCGGCGATGGGCATCGGGCAGCTGTTCGCCGGGTTCACCGTGCCCGCGGCGTCGCCCGTGGTCGCCGTCGGTGGGGCGGCGATCGACCGCACTCCGCTCGCCGTCAAGGACTGGGCGACCTCGACGTTCGGCACGTCGGACAAGACGGTGCTGCTCGGCGGGGTGCTCGTGGTGGTGTTCCTGTACTCCATGCTGGTGGGCGTGCTCGCGATGCGCCGGCTCGCCCTGGGGTTCCTCGGCCTGGCGATCTTCGCAGGGATCGGCCTCGCCGCCGCGCTGACCAGGCATGACGCGTCGGCGTCCTACGTGGTGCCGACGCTGTTCGGCGCCGCGGCCGGGGCACTCATGCTGTGGTGGCTGGTCGCGCGGGCGCGACGGGCCGTCACGGCGGGGGCGGCCGAGCGCGCCGCGCGGGCCTCCTCTGGCACGGATCATCACAAGGACCGGCTGCCGCCGATCGCGTTCGGGCCGGGTGACCGCGATCCCGAGGACGCCGACGGCGGGGGCCGGCCGGGCGGCCTCGCCCGCGACGATGACGTCGGCTGGGTGGCGGCGGACGGTGGCGCTCCCGCCGGGTCCGGGCGGCCCAGTGGCGGGCGGCCCGGTGACGCGGACAACGGGTCCCGGGGCGGCGGGTCCCGAAGCGGCGCGTTCCAGGGCGGCGCGTACCGGGGCGGCGGGCGGGAACGTCTCCCGGAATGGACGCCGGCCGGGCGGGCCGGGCCGGCCGCGCGGCGGCAGTTCCTCGTCGCGGCCGGCGTCGGTGTGGCGGCGGCCGCGGTCGGCGAGCTCGGCGGCCGGTCGCTGTCGGAGCGCAAGAACGTGTCCCTGGCCCAGGCGGCGGTCCGCTTCCCCCGGGCTTCCGTGCCCGCGCCGCCGCTGCCCGCCGGGGTGAACCTGCCCGTGCCGGGGCTCTCCTCGTTCATCACGCCCAACAGCCAGTTCTACCGGGTCGACACCGCCCTTCTCGTCCCGCAGGTGGACCCGTCGAACTGGCGGCTGCGCATCCACGGCATGGTCAGCCGCGAGATCGTCATCACCTTCGATGAGCTGCTGCGCCGGCCGCTGATCGAGGACTACGTCACGCTGTGCTGCGTGTCCAACCCGGTCGGCGGCCCGTACATCGGGAACGCGAAGTGGCTGGGCGCGTCCTACGGCTCGCTGATCCGCGCGGCGGGGCCGCTGCGCGGCGCGGACCAGCTGCTGTGCACCTCGGTCGACGGGTTCACCGTGGGCACGCCGCTGACGGTGGTGCTCGACGGTCACCGCGACTCGCTCATCGCGGTCGCGATGAACGGCGCCGCGCTGCCGACCGCGCACGGGTTCCCCGCCCGCCTCGTCGTGCCTGGCCTGTACGGGTACGTGTCAGCGTGCAAGTGGGTGGTCGACATCGAGGTCACCACGTTCGCGGCGGCGCAGGCGTACTGGGTACCGCGCGGCTGGTCGCAGCTCGGCCCGATCAAGACCGAGTCCCGGATCGACGTGCCGATCAGCGGGTCAACCGTCACGGCGGGCCGGGTGGCCGTCGCCGGGGTGGCCTGGGCACAGCACAAGGGCGTCGAGGCGGTCGAGGTGCGCGTCGACCGCGGGCCGTGGCACCAGGCCACACTGGCGGCCGTGCCGGACCTCGACACCTGGCGGCAGTGGACCTGGCAATGGGACGCCACCAAGGGTACGCACCTGGTCGAGGCCCGGGCGACCGACAAGACGGGCTACACCCAGACCTCGGCGTTGGCGGACGTCGCACCCAACGGCGCGACCGGCTACCCGTTCACCCAGGTCAACGTCTCATAGCCGTTCAGCGCCGCGCGTCCGGGCGGCCGGGTCGGCCAGGATCAGGCGAGGGCTACCGAGATCGGGGTGTAAAGGCGCTCGGGGGTGCCGCGCGGCTTGAGCTGGCCGTGGGCCATGACGACGGTACGCGCGACCGGCTCGAGGCCGTGGGCGTGCGCCCAGGCGGGCAGCTCGGGGCGGTCCGGGTCCAGGTCGAGGCGGACTGGGGTCTTGACCCGCGCGGCGAGCGCGGCGATGAGCGAGGTGGCCGCCTCGGCGTCGGGCGCCACGAGCGGGCCGATCACGGTGGACGTGACGTGGTTGCGCCACGCGGCGGCGTAGCCGGCGATGCCGTGGCCGTTTTCGATCACGTCGATCCGGTCCGCGAAACCCGGCAGCCGGCCGATGATCGCGGCGCGGTCCGCGCCGAACGCCGCCCGGTCCACGGCGAGGATGGCAGGCAGGTCAGCCCGTCCGGCCGCCCGGATCCCGTGAACGGCCTTGGGTGACCACGGACGGGGGCGGCCGAGGAAGGAGACGTTGCGGCGGACCGGTTCGAAGCCGAGCTTCTCGTACAGCGGGCGGCCCATGTCGGTGGCGAACAAGGTCACCACGGCGTTGTCGCCGGCCGCCGCCAGGAGGTGTCCCATCAGCGCGCCGCCCAGCCCGCGGCGGCCGTACCGCCCGGCGACCAGCATCATGCCGACCGAGGCGAGGTCCGGCGCCCACCGGGTCAGCACGACGGCCCCGGCCAGGCCGTGGCCGTCGGGCGCGTCCACGCCGAACACCTCAGACGCCGCGAGCAGCAGCGACCACTTGGCCCGCTCCGGTGACCAGCCGCGGTCAAGCGAGAGTGCGACGCACCGCTTCAGGTCGGCTGGGCCAAGCCGGCGGATCGGCGGGAAGCCGGAAAGCCGCTCATGATCGACGGTCATGATCTTCGAGGCTACGGGCCGTCCTCCGCCGTTGCCACCCGTTTGCGCCCGGTCAGCGGACACCGTCAGCGGGCGAGGTCGGTGATGCCCTCGAGGAAGCGGTCCACGTCCGCGGCGTTGTTGTAATGCACGAGGCCGGCGCGGACCGCGCCGTCCGGCTCCAGGCCGAGCGCGGTGCACAGCTCGTACGCGTAGTTGTCGCCGTCCCAGACGTTCACGCCGCGGGCGGCCAGGTGCTCCGCGACCGCGCGCGGCGCCAGGCCGTCGACGTTAAAGAACGCCGTCGGCGCGCGCCGCGCGGCCTTGCCGTACAGGGTGACGCGGTCCAGCCTCGCCAGGCCGCCGAGCAGCCGGGCGAACAGCGCGGCCTCGTACGCCTCCACGGCCGTCATCGACGCGATGACCCGCTCCCGCCTGGACGCCGGCGCCGCGCCGTCGGCACCCGGGGCGAGCGCGGCGAGGTGCTCCACCGCGGCCGTCGTCCCGGCCAGGTCCGCGAACGGCAGCGTGCCGCGCTCGAACCGCCACGGCACCTCGTTGGAGGACGGCGCGAGCTTGTCCGGCCATACCGTCTCAAGCAGCTCCGGCGGGGCGACCGCGGCGGCCAGGTGCGGCCCGGACCACTTGTAGGCGCTCGTCGTGAAGAAGTCGGCGCCGAGCGCGGCCACGTCCACCGGCACGTGCGGGGTGGCGTGCACGCCGTCCACGTAGCACAGCGCGCCCATGGCGTGCGCGAGGCCGGAGATCGCCGCGACATCCGGTCGCGTCCCGATCGCGTTGCTCGCCGCGGTGACCGCGACGAGGCGGGTCCGCGGGCCGATCAGGTCCGCGTACTGCGCGACGGGCAGCTCCCCCGTCACCAGGTCGGCCTCGGCCCACTTGACGTCCACGCCCGCCCGGCCGGCCGCCTGGATCCACGGCCGCACGTTGGAGTCGTGGTCAAGCCGGGACACCACGATGTCGTCGCCCGCCGTCCACGCCCGGGACAGCGCGTCGGAGATGCGGTAGGCAAGGGCGGTGGCGCTCGGCCCGAAGACCACGCCGTCGGCCGTGCCGCCGGTCAGGTCCGCGAGCGCCGCCCTGGCCTCGGCCACGATCTCGACCGCGCGGCGGCTCGCGGCGAACGCGCCGCCGAGGTTCCCGATGCCCGCCCGGTAGGCGGACGCGATCGCGTCGATCACCGAGACGGGAACCTGCGTGCCCGCCGCGCCGTCCAGGTACGCGTGGCCGTCCGTCAGCGCCGGGTACAGCGCGCGCACCGCGGCGGCATCGAATGAACCGGAACCGGGCGCACCATCGCCAATGCCAGCAGTCAACTCCCGGTGTTCCTCCTGTCGGCCCTGCCCGTGCACTGTGCGGCAAGCGAGGCGGCAGAGCGGGGATCAGCATACAGCTCGCTCACCCGCCCCGCGATGACGGCGAAGATCCCGGCGAACCCAGCCACCGCGAGCAGCCCGCCGGCGATGACATCGGTCCTGGTGGCGCCGGTCCACCCGGCGCCCGCGCGCTGGTAGGCGAAGGCGAACGGCGCGGCTACCAGCCACAGGCCGGCGGCGAACACCAGCGCCACCCCCGCGGTCCCGATCCTGCTCACCACCACGCCTCCTCGGTGTCGGCGAGCCGCAGCAGCTCGCCCTCCCCGGCGATCAGGCCGCCCGCCTGCCCGGCCGCCTCACTGGCCGGCTGCTCGTCATGCTCCGCCGGTTCAGGCTGGTCGGCCTGCTCACTGACCGGCTGCTCGCCCCGGTCCGCCGGCTCAGGCTGGTCGGCCTGCTCAGCCTGGTCGGCCCGCTGACGAGGAATCCCCGGTCGTTCCTGCCCTGGCTGCCGCCGCGGCAGCGGCGAGAGGGCGGGCTCACCAGTTGGCGAGGACGCGGGCTCCCTCGCCGCGGCTTCAAGCAGCGGGGTCAGCAGTGCGCGCAGGGTGCGCAGCTCAACGAGTACCTCCGTCGTGCTCGGGCCTGCCTGTCCCTGGCCGGCGCGCGCGGGCCCGTGCGGCGCGTACCCCGTCCGGCCTCCGCCGATCCAGCCGCGCGGTTCCCCGAGGCCCCCGCCGGACAGCCCGCTTCCCGGCAGCCCGCTGTCCGCCAGCAGGCCGCCCCCGAGGCCCCCGCCGGTAAGACCGTCACCGCCGAGGCCCGCCCGCCCGCCGTCCGCCAGCCCGCCGTCCGCCAGCCGGGGAAACCGGCTGGCCCGCCGCCTCGCCTCGCGCGCCGCCTGCTTTGCCGACCGGGCGGCGCGCCGGACGTCCCGCGTCAGCTCCCGCCGGTTGCGCCGCGCCTGGCGGCGGGACACCGTGTCGAACCGCTCGCCGAGCACGCCGTCGGCGCGCAGCCGGCGCCGCCACGCCGTCACCCAGGCCACCGCCGAGACGCAGCCGACCACGATCAGCCCCGCGCCGGTCGCGAGGTTGACCCTTTCCGCGTCTCCGCCGTCCATTCCGCCGAACGCCACCGCCGCCACGAGGAGCCAGCCACCCCCGCACATGCCCAGGCCGGCGACGCACAGCCCGGACAGGTATCGGGTCATCATTACCCTCCGAAGCCATGAGATTACCGAATGCCTCAACTTACCATCGCGTCACGTCAGGTAATGACAGAAACACGAACCGCTATACACACCAATATCCAACGAAAAAAACCAGGTGACAACGAAGGTCGTGCCAATTAGGCTCCAAATGGTGTCCCAGAGCCCAGTCGCCGCCCTGTGGCGGCTGCGTCCTTACCTGCGCCCGTACCGCAAACAGCTGACCCTCATGGTGTCCGCGGCCCTCGCCGTCGAGGCGGCGGACATCGCCGTGCCGCTGGTCACCAAGGCCGTCATCGACGGCGCCATCGCCCACCACGAGCGCGGCCTGCTGCTTCCGCTCGGCCTGCTCGCGATCGCGCTCGGGGCCGCGTCCGCCGGCCTCAGCCTGATTCGCCGCTGGGTGCAGGGCAACGCGGTCGCCGACATGGAGAAGACGATCAGGGACGACCTGTACGCGCACCTGCAGCGGCTGGAACCCGCGTTCCATGACGAGTGGCAGTCCGGCCAGCTGCTGTCCCGCGCGACCACCGACCTGGGGACCATCCGGCGGTTCATGGGGTTCGGCATCGTGTTCCTGTTCATCTCAACCATGACGTTCACCGCGGTGAGCGCGCTGCTGATCAGCCTCAACTGGTGGCTCGGGCTGATCACCACCGCCATGTTCGCCCCCGTCTTCGTCTTCTGCCTGCGGTTCGAGAAGAAGTACAAGGTCCTCGCCAGGCGCTCGCAGGACCAGGACGGCGAGCTGACCACGCTCGTCGAGGAGGCGGCGACCGGAGTCCGGGTGCTGAAGGCGCTCGGCCGCGCGCCCGAGGCCGCGGAAACGCACTACGCCCAGGCGGACCAGCTGTCGCGGACGCGGATCGCGATGGCCGGCGTGGTCGGCTGGTTCTGGTCGGTGCTCACCCTGGTACCGAACGCGGTGATCGCCCTGGCCGTCGTACTCGGCGCGGTCGCGGTCAGCCGGCACCAGATGACCGTCGGCGGCCTCGTCGCCTACATCACCCTCGGGTTGCAGCTGGTCTGGCCGGTGGAGGCGCTCGGGTACATCCTCGCCTCCGGCGAGGAGGCCGCCACCGCCGCGCAGCGGGTGCTCGAGATCTTCGACACCGACCCCGCGATCGCCAGCGACGCCGCCGAGGACGAAGCAGATCATGAGGAACGGGTGCGGCCGACTCTGGACCCGAGCCGCCTTCTCCCCGGCCGGGAGGTCACCGGGGGGTCGCCCCCCGGGGGCAAGCAGAGCCACCGGCCGGATCTGGGGCACGCACCGCACGTTCTGTTCGACGATGTCTCCTTCTCTTACCCGGGAGACGGGCACCCGGTGCTCCGTGAGGTGAACCTGGAGGTCGCGCGGGGTGAGACGCTGGTGCTCACCGGGGCGACCGGGTCGGGGAAGACCACGCTGCTCTACCTGGTGCCCAGGCTCGCGGACGTGAGCGGCGGGCGGGTGCTGCTGGCCGGCCGCGACGTGCGGGACATACCGCTCCATCGACTGCGGCAGCGGGTGGCCTGCGGGTTCGAGGAGGCGACGCTGTTCTCCGCCTCGGTGCGGGAGAACGTCACGTTCGGCGCCGCGGACGCGACCGAGGAAGAGATCGAGGCGGCGCTGATCGCGGCGCAGGCCGGCTTCGTGTTCGAGCTGCCGTGGGGACTCGACACCCGGATCGGCGAGCAGGGCATGGCGCTGTCCGGCGGACAGCGCCAGCGGGTCGCGCTCGCCCGGGCGATCCTGTCCAGGCCGGAGGTGCTGATACTCGACGACCCGCTGTCCGCGCTCGACGTGCAGACCGAGGAGCGGGTGACCCGCGCGCTGCACCAGATCCTGGCCGGGGTGACCGCGCTCGTCGTCGCGCACCGCCCGTCTACGGTCGCGCTCGCGGACCGGGTGGCGCTGCTCGACGACGGGGTGATCGCGGCGGTGGGCAGCCACCGCGAGCTGATGGCGACTGACCCGGTCTACGCCAACCTGATGACGATGGAGGAGGTGGCCCGTTGACCGCTGATGTCACCGCCGACACGGCGGAGCCTGATCAAATAGAGCCTGGCAAAATACTGCCCGCCCCCGCGGGGGCGGGCGATGACCCCAGGTCCTGGCGCGGGATCGCGGCCGAGCACGTCGACGACGTGTCCGCGCCGCTGGCGGCGCTGCTACGGCGGCGCAGCCGGGTGCTGCTTGGCAGCCTGCTGCGGCCGCACCGGCGCGGCGTGACGCTGACCGCGGTGCTGATCGTTATCTCCTCGCTGTGCGCGCTCGCCGGGCCCTGGCTGATCGGCGTCGCGATCGACAACGGGCTGCCGCCGATGCTGAAGGGGAATGCGGGGCCGCTGCTGTGGGTCGCGCTCGCCTTCGGGGTGACGGTCATCGTGCAGGCGTTCGCGTCCCAGGCATTCGTCACGATGACCGGGCGGATCGGCCAGGCGGTGGTGCTCGACCTGCGGCGGCGGCTGTTCGCCCACATGCTGCGGCTGTCGGTGTCGTTCCATGAGTCCTACACGTCGGGCCGGGTGATCTCCCGGCAGACCTCAGACGTGGAGGCGATCTCCTCGCTGTTCGACGAGGGCCTGGACTCGCTGATCATGGCGGTGCTGACCCTGCTGCTCGTCGGCACGGGCATGCTGCTGCTCGACTGGCCGCTCGCGCTTGTCGTGCTGTCGGGCTTCATACCGCTGGTGTGCCTGTCGGCCTGGTTCCGGCGTGAGTCCGCCATCGCCTACCGCCGCATCCGGGATGCCAACGCGCTGGTCATCGTGCACTTCGTGGAGACCTTCGGCGGGCTGCGGGCGGTGCAGGCCTTCCGCCGGGAGAAGCGGAACGAGGAGATCTTCGACGCGCTTTCCGCGGACTACGCCGCCGCGACCAAGCGGTCGTCGCAGCTGTCCGCGGTCTTCGCGCCGGGCATCGCGATGGTCGGCAACGTGATCACCGGCATCGTCCTGTGCTACGGCGGCTTCCGGGTGCTCGACGGCGACATCAAGGTCGGCGTGCTCGCCTCGTTCCTGCTGTACCTGCAGCGGTTCTTTGACCCGCTGCAGGAGGTGTCCCAGTTCTACAACTCCTTCCAGGGGGCCGCCTCCGCGCTTGAGAAGCTCTCCGGCGTCCTGGAGGAGGAACCCCTCGTCGCCGCGCCGGCGCTGCCCGCCGAGCTGCCCGGCGCCGCGAGCGGCCGGCGGGTGTCGTTCGAGTCGGTGCGGTTCGGCTACCGCCAGGCGGTCGTGCTGCCGGACTTCTCGCTCGACATACCAGCCGGGCAGACGGTGGCGCTTGTCGGCGAGACCGGGGCGGGCAAGACCACGGTGGCGCGGCTGCTCGCCAGGTTCTACGACCCCAACGCGGGGCGGGTGCTGCTCGACGGGGTGGACCTGCGCGAGCTGCCCGATGACGTGCTCCGGCGCGAGATCGTGCTGATCACGCAGGAGTCCTTCCTGTTCGAGGGGTCGGTCGCGCAGAACATCAGGCTCGGGCGGCCCGCGGCGACCGATGAGGAAGTCGAGGCGGCGGCGCGGGCGATCGGCGCGCACACGTTCATCTCGGGACTGCCCGACGGGTACGCGACGGCGGTCGGCAAGCGCGGCGGGAAGCTGTCGGCGGGGCAGCGGCAGCTGATCTCGTTCTGCCGCGCGTTCATCGCGGCGCCCTCGGTGCTGGTGCTCGACGAGGCGACCGCGCTGCTCGACATCCCGTCGGAACGGCTCGTCCAGTCGGCCTTGCGCACGGTGCTCGCCGGGCGCACCGCGCTGATCATCGCGCACCGGCTGTCCACGGTGGCGATCGCCGACCGCGTGCTTGTGCTGCGCGCGGGCCGGGTGATCGAGGACGGCTCCCCCGCCGAGCTGATGAGCGGCACCGGGGAGTACGCCGACCTGCACGCCCGCTGGGCCGCCAGCCTCGCCTGACGAGAGGCGCCCGTTCATTTCCCGGGCACCCGGCATACTGGGGGTCATGATCATCGGCGTCGGGCTTGATGCCCGTCTCGGGTTGTCGTTCGGCCAGCTGCGGGAGGCCGCGCGGGAGGCGGAACGGCTCGGGTTCGAGAGCCTGTGGACGCCGGCGGGCGGCGTGCCCGACTCGTTTCACGTCTGCGCGGCCTGGTCGCAGGACACCCTGCTGCGTACCGGGATCTCCGTCGTCCCCGCGGCGCGGATGTGGACACCGCTCGG
>CAZORE010000065.1:0-8398 GCA_964581815.1 uncultured Streptosporangiaceae bacterium
CGGATCCAGCGGCGGCCGGTGCCACCGCATCCACGATACCGCGCCGCCGGCGGCCAGCCCAGAGCTTGAGGCAGTCAGGCAGTCCGACCTGGGCTGAGTTGGGCGGTCGACAAGCGTGCCGGCCGGGACATGGGTGATGGGGCCTGCCGCCGTCGTGTCGCCGGCCGGGCGCGGCGACCTCGGGTACCGCGGTGGCGGTATGCGGGGGCGCGGATACCGCGACCGCGGTAGCGATGGCTGCCGTGACCGGGGGACGGACTGTCCCGGCTGGCCCGCCTATGGTGATGGCATGAACCTGTTCGGCCACCTGCGACACGCCACCCGGCGGCATCCGCAGCTGGCGGACGCGGCGATCGCCGTGGCGGTCTTCGTCGCCGTCACGGTGACGACCTTCCACGCAGGGCATTCGCCGCCCGCAAATGAGAACCGCGCGCTGGCCACGGCCGCCGCCCTGGCCGGGTGCGGTGCGCTCGCGCTGCGGCGGGTGCACCCGGTGGTCGTCCTCGCGGTCAGCGCGCTGGCGGCGGAGGTCTTCCTCGCCGCGACGTCTGGCACCGCCAACGTGCTGATCCTGCTCGCGCCCTGCGTCGCGCTCTACACCGTCGCCGACCTCACCCAACGCCGCCGCGGGCTGCTGACCTGCGGTACCGCACTCGGCGGTCTTGTGCTGGTGCACGTGCTTGCGCACATGGGGGCGCTCGGTCAGCTCGGCCCGCAGAACCTGGCGTTCGGCGCGCTCTGCGCGCTGGCCATCGTGGCGGGCGACTCATCCCGCAACCGGCGGGCGTACCTGGCCGAGGTGGAGCAGCGCGCGTACCGGGCCGAGCTGGACCGCGAGCAGGACGCCCGGCGGCGGGTCGCCGAGGAACGGCTACGCATCGCCCGCGACCTGCACGACAGCGTAGGACACCACCTGGCCCTGATCAGCGTGCAGTCCGACGTCGCGGCGCGGGCGATCGGCAGCGACGCCGCCGCGTCCCGGGCGGCGATGCGGCACGTGAAGTCCGCGAGCGGTAAAGCGCTTGCGGAGTTGCGGGACACGGTGAGCCTGCTTCGCGACCCGGCCGCGCCGGCCGCGCCGACCCAGATCCCCGCGCCCGGGCTGGACGCCCTCGATGAACTGCTGACCGGGCTGCGCGCCGCCGGGCTCGAAATCGAGTGCCGGGTGACTGGCCGCGCCGTGCCGCTCGCGCCCGCCGCTGACCTGACGGCCTACCGGGTGATCCAGGAATCGCTGACCAACGTGCGCAAGCACTCCGCGGGGCGGCGGGCGCGGCTGGCGCTTGGCTATGCGCGCGGCGAGCTGAGCATCACCGTGGACGATCCGGGGGGTGCGGTGGCAGCTGGCGGGACGGGGGAAGCCGAACCCGTTCCTCATGCTGATGTCCATCTCTTGCCTTGTGACCTTTCTCTTGGCGGGCGCCACGGGATCGAGGGGATGCGGGAGCGGGTGCTGGCGATCGGCGGGCGGTTCGCCGCCGGGTCGCGGCCTGGCGACGGGTTCAGGGTGACGGCGGCGCTGCCGTACCAGCCGTTGGCCCTGACCGCGGAGGTAGGGACGCGGGAGGAGCCGCGGTGACGATCCGAGTTGTCATCGCCGATGACCAGCCGCTGCTGCGGACCGGGTTCAGGGCGCTGCTCTCGTCCGCTGCTGACCTTGAGGTTGTCGGGGAGGCCGGGGACGGGCGGGAGGCGGCGCGACTGGCTCGAGCCGCCAAAGCGGACGTGGTGCTGATGGATATCCGGATGCCGGTGCTAGACGGGCTCGCGGCTACCCGGCTGATTACCGCCGACCCGGAGCTCGCCTCGGTCAGGGTGCTGATCCTGACCACGTTCGAGATCGATGAGTACGTGTTCGAGGCGCTGCGGTCGGGGGCGAGCGGGTTCCTTGGCAAGTCGGCTGAAGCCGATGAGCTGCTCGCGGCGATCCGGACCGTTAGCCGGGGCGACGCGCTGCTGTCGCCGGCGGCGACGCGGACGCTGATCGGGCGGTTTCTTACTATGCCGGTCGCGCCCACTGGGCGCCCTGACGAGGCGCGGCGGTGGCTTGACGCGCTGACCGAGCGGGAGCGGGAGATCAGCGCGCTGGTGGCGACCGGGCTGTCGAACGACGAAATCGCGGCGCGGCTGGTGCTCAGCCCGGCCACGGTGAAGACGCACGTGAACCGGGCCATGGTCAAGGTCGGGGCGCGAGACCGCGCGCAGCTTGTGGTGTTCGCTTACCGGTGCGGCCTCGTCTGTTAGAGGCGCGCATATTGCCTCGCGCCTGCCGGATGAACCAAGCTCGGTATTCAGAGCCATCAGCGGGTGTCGAGGTCTGAGGAGACGGCTTGAGCGGGCGCACGATCACTGAGCCGAGTCGTCAGACGCCGGTCTACGGGGAATTCGACGTCGTGGTGGTCGGCGGCGGGCCCGCCGGGATCATGGCGGCGACCGCCGCCGCGCGGGCCGGGTGCTCGGCGCTGCTCATCGAGCGGTACGGGTTCCTTGGCGGCGCCGGGACGGCGGGCGGGCTGTCCACGTTCTGCGGGCTGCACGCGCGGACCTACGGCCAGGACGTGCGGGTGATCCGCGGGCTCGCCGATGAGCTACTCGAGCGGCTGGTCAAGCTGGACGGGCTGAACGCGCCGCACCTGACGATCGCCGACGGGATCGCCGCGCAGGCCTTCGACATCTCGGCCTACAAGATCGCCGCCGACGAGCTGGTAACCGGGTCCGGTGCGCGGATCTTGTTCCACGCGATGGCGGTCGGCGCCGTCCTCGCGCCGTCCGGTGCGATCGACGCGGTGCTCATCGAGTCGAAGTCGGGACGGCAGGCGGTGCGCGGGCGCTTCTTCATCGACGCGTCCGGCGACGGCGACCTCGCTTACTGGGCGGGGGTGCCCTGGGAGAAGGCCCCGCCGATCGACGGGATGATGTACCCGTCGCTGATGTTCCGCATCAACGGCGTCGACGTCGCGAAGGCGGGCCCCGCCCCGTGGCGCACCGTCGAGCGGCTGATGGAGGAGGCCGAGGCGGCCGGCACGCACACGTTCCCGCGCAAGAAGCCGATCGTCCGGCCGCAGCGCAACCCGCTGGAGTGGCGGGCCAACCTGACCCAGTTGCGCCGCGCGGACGGCGGCGCGATCGACGGGACCGACGTCGACGAGCTGACCCGCGGCGAGCTCATCGGGCGCCAGCAGGCGCTTGACGCGTTTACCTTCATCAGGGACCGGACCCCCGGGTTCGAGGACTCCTACATCGTGGACATCGCGCCGCAGATCGGCATCAGGGAGACGCGGCGCATCATCGGCCCGTACCAGCTGACCGAGGAGGACGTGCTCGGCTGCGCCGACTTCGACGACACCATCGGGGTGAACGGGTGGCCGGTGGAATCGCACGTGGCCGGCACGGTCGAGTTCCGCTGGCAATGGCGGGAGAGAGGCTTCAACCAGCTTCCGTTCCGTATCATGCTGCCCGGCGCCGGCCCGGACGGGCGGCCGGTCGCGAACTTGTATGTGACCGGGCGGTGCGCCTCGATGACGCACGGCGCGCAGTCGGCGGCGCGGGTCACCGGCCCGTGCTTCGTGATGGGCGAGGCGGCCGGGACCGCCGCGGGCATGGCGCTGTCGGCCGGCGCGGCCGGGGACGCGATCGACGTCACCGGGCTGCAGCGCCGCCTGGCGGACCAGGGCGCCTTCCTCGGCCGGAGCGCGCCCGAGGCGGTTCTCTAGCGGGCCGGGCCGGTACCGCCGCATTAACGGCGTTGATGCAAGCCAGTTGACATGGTGGCGTGCCACAAACGGAGCGCCGGGTTTTGGCTGGTCGCACCCTCTTGCCCAGAGATGGGCTCTGGCATCAGGCTCAGGGTGTGCCGGACCGGAAGCTGCGTTCCAACTTCACGCCTGGGACCACGCCGTGGGCGATGCGCCGCGCGCAGTGGTCGGCGCTCGGGCTGACCGATGAGGACCTGGAAAAGCCCAAGATCGCCATCGTCAACTCCTCCTCGCAGCTCGCCTCCTGCTTCAGCCACCTGGACGAGATCGTCGCGCCGCTCAAGTCGGCGATCACCGCGGCGGGCGGCGTCGCGTTCGAGGTGCGCACCGCGGCGCCGTCCGACGCGATCACCTCGGCCGGGGCGGCGGGGCAGTACATCCTGCCATCGCGTGACCTGATCGCGTCCGACATCGAGGTCGCCGTCGAGGGCGCGCTGCTTGACGGCATGGTCTGCCTGGCGTCGTGTGACAAGACCACGCCGGGGCAGCTGATGGCCGCCGGGCGGCTGAACATCCCGACGATCATCGTCGGCTGCGGCTACCAGCCGTCGGGCACGTACCGGGGGGAGCCGGTCGACTTCGAGGACATCTTCCGGTTCGCCGGGCACGTCAACGCGGGGCGGATGACCGTGTCCGAGCTCGGCGAGATGTCCCGCTGCGCGGTCACGGGGCCGGGCGTCTGCGCCGGCATGGGCACCGCCAACTCCATGCACCTGGCCGCGGAGGCGCTCGGCATGGCGCTGCCGGGCACGACTCCGGTGCTGGCCCTCGGGCCGAAGATGTGGGACGCGGTCGCGGCGGCCGGCGCGCGGATCGTCCCCCTGGTGCTTGAGGGGGTCACGCCCCGGTCGATCCTGACGCCGGCCGCGTTCGCCAATGCGGTCACCGCGATCCTGGCCGTCAGCGGGTCGGTCAACTGCCTCAAGCACCTGCAGGCGATCGCCGTCGAGGCGGGGGTTAAAACCGACGTTTACCGTCTGTTTGAGACCTTGGCGCCGCGGGTGCCGCTGCTGACCGACGTCAAGCCGAACGGCGGCACGCAGATCACCGAGTTCGAGGCCGCGGGCGGCACCCGCGGGCTGCTGCGGCAGCTCGTGCCGCTGCTCGACCTCTCGGCGGCCACCGTCGCCGGCGTCACCCTCGGCGAGGCGATCGCGGGCGCTGAGGTGGACCCGACCGTGATCCGGCCGTTTGACGAGCCGCTCGCCACCCACCCGGCGATCGTGGTGATGCGCGGGTCGCTCGCCCCGGACGGCGCGGTGCTCAAGCGGACGGTGGCCGACGACGCGCCGCTGTACTTCCGCGGGCCGGCGAAGGTGGTCCACTCGCGGGACGAGGGGGTCGCGGCGGCGCGCGCGGGACGGTTCAGCGCCGGGGACGTGGTGGTGCTCACCGGCCTCGGGCTGCGCGGCTCGCCTGGCATGGGGCTGACGTCGGCACTGATGTTCGCCATCGACGGCGCCGGCCTGTCCACGTCCGTCGCGGTGATCACCGACGGGCAGATGTCCGGCCTGGTCAACGGCGGCCTGGTGGTCGCCGAGGTATCGCCTGAGGGCGCCGCGGGCGGCCCGCTCGGGCTGGTCCGCGACGGTGACATGATCTCCATCGACGTCAACGGGCGCTCGCTTGACCTCGAGGTTTCCGCGCAAGAGCTTGACGCGCGCCGGGCCGCGCTGCCGCCGCTGCGCGCTCCGGCCGGCTGCGGCTGGCTGTCGGTTTACGCGCGGACGGTCGCGCCCCTGGGTTCCGGCGCTGTTCTCTTCCGGGGGGACGACCCCCCGGACGAGTACTCCGATCTTGCCGTTGTCCGACAGTTTGATCCATGAAGGCGGGCCAAGATTGGAGCACTCGACCCCCCGATGCGCGTCCGATCGCAAGCGATCGTATCGGACGCGCCATGACCCGCGGCGTTGAGCCGCGATGCCTGTTAATAACGGCGATGAAAGGCGAGGAAGCCAGTGCGGGCCGTTCTATATGTGGATCAGGAGACCGGAACCACGGTCGGCGAAGTGCCGGACCCGACCCCGGGACCAGCCGACGTTATCGTGGCCGTCGAGGCCTGTGGGCTGTGCGGTTCTGACGTGCACTTCGTGCAAAACGGGATGTGCGCGCCCGGGCAGCTGCTCGGGCACGAGTTCAGCGGGCGGATCGTGGCGCTCGGCTCGGAGGTGTCCGGCTGGGCCGAGGGGCAGCCCGTCGCCGCGTCGCCCATCGGGTCCTGCGGCACGTGCCGGATCTGCGCGCGCGGGCTGCCGTTCCGCTGCCCGGTGGTGGAGAACATCGGCATCACCATCCCCGGCGCGTACGCGCAGTACGTCAAGGTGCCGGCCCGGCAGCTGGTGGCGCTGCCCGAGGAAGTGCCGGTGGAAGTCGGATCGCACGCCGAGCCGCTGTCGGTGGGGTCGCAGGCGGTGAAGCTCGCCCAGGTCGGCCCCGGCGACCCGGTCCTCGTGTACGGGGTCGGGCCGATCGGTCTTTACGCGATCATGGCGCTCAAGCTGGCGGGGGTCGGACCGATCGTCGGGGCGGGGCGCTCGGCCGGCCGACGGCAGGCGGCCGCCGACGTGGGCGCGGACGTGGTCATCGACACCAGGGAGATCTCCGTGGCGCAGTACGCGAAGCAGTCGGGCACGCTGTTCGCCGCCGTGCTCGAGTGCTCGGCCTCCCCCGGCGCGTTCAACGAGGCGCTGACGGTCACCGAGCCCGGCGGCACCGTTGTTGAGGTCGCGCTGACCCAAGAGGCGGCCTCGGTGCCGCTGTTCCCGATGATCAGCGACGGGCACCACATAGTGGGGTCGTGCGCGTTCTCCGACGAGACCTACCGGGAGTCCGTCGCCCACCTCATCAGTGGGCGAGTGCCGGTGGACCGGCTGGTCTCCGAGCGGGTGTCGCTCGACGACACGCCGGACGCGCTGCGCCGGCTGCAGACGCCGGGCTCGCTGGTCCGGATCATTTCCCGGCCGAATGCCTGACCACGTGGCTGTTTCTCGACAGGTAAAGGAGCACCTTAGTGGAAGAGTTCGCGGGTAAAACCGCTGTCGTCACCGGGGCCGGAAGCGGCATGGGCAAGGCGTTCGCGCTGCGCTGGGCCGCCGAGGGCATGAACCTCGTCATCGGCGACATACAGCAGGACGCGCTCGACGCCACCGTCGCCGAACTTGAGGCGGCCGGCACGCCGGTCGCGGCGCTGCGGATCGACGTGTCCAGGCTGTCCGACATCGAGGCCCTGGCTGACCTGGCCGAGTCCCGGTTCGGGAAGATCCACCTGGTGCACAACAACGCCGGCGTTGAGGGTTACCTGGACGGGAAGATCTGGGAGGCGACCGCCAAGGACTGGGACTGGACCCTCGGGGTCAACCTGATGTCGGTGGTCTACGGCATCCGGACGTTCGTGCCCCGCATACTGGCGCACGGCGAGGCGGGGCACGTCGTCAACACGTGCTCGATGACCTCGGTGATCGCCGCGACCAACATGTACGGGATCTGCAAGCACGCGATCCTCGCCATGACCGAGGTACTCAACGCCGACCTGGCGGCGGCCGGCGCCAACGTCGCGGCGACCGGGCTCTGCCCGGGCATCATCGCGACCAACCTGTTCCACGGGTCACGGAACCGGCAGGCCGAGGTGTCGAACTCCGGCGGGATGTCCGCGTCGGGATCGGACCTGCGCGAGCACATGCACGGCGTCCTGTCCAAGGGGATGCCGCCGTCCGAGGTCGCGAACTTGGTCGTGACGGCGGTGCGGGAGAAGCAGCCGTACCTGCTCACCGACCACGAGTGGGACACCCGCATCGTCTCGCGGCACGAGGCGATCCTGGCCGGGGCCGTCGGCCCGGCCGCAACCGGAGCACTAGACGCGGAGGGCGTGCGATGAGTGTTAGGTACGGTCTGGACGGGCAGGTCGCGGTCATCACCGGCGCGGCGAACGGTTTCGGCCTCGCGGTCGCGCAGCGGCTGGCCGACGAGGGCGCCCGCCTGGTGCTCGTGGACCGGGACGCCGAGGGGCTGCACGCGGCGGCCGAGAAGCTTGGCGGACTCCCCGTCGTCGCCGACGTGTCGGAGGAGTCGGAGGTCGACGGGTACGTCGCGGCCGCGGTCGAGGCGCACGGCCGGATCGACCTGTTCTTCAACAACGCGGGCATCGAGGGCCGGATGGCGCCCATGACGGAGCTGTCGGTTGACGACTTCGACCGGGTGTGGCGGATCAACGCCCGCGGCGTCTGGCTGGGGCTGCGCGCGGTGCTGCGGGTGCAGAAGCCGCAGGGCTCCGGTGTCATCGTCAACACCGCGTCGATGGCGGCGATCAAGGGCGCGGCGACGTTCTCCCCCTACATCGCGTCCAAGCACGCGGTGCTCGGCATCACCAAGTCGGCCGCCCTGGAGGCGGCGCCGTACGGTATCCGGGTCAACTGCGTGGCCCCCGGCCACTTCGACACCCGGATGGGCCGCGACCTCACCCACCAGATCAACCCGGACGACCCGGACGGCGTCTTCCGCGCGGTCGGGGAGTCGGTCCCCTACGGCAAGCGGTACGGCACCGCGGCGGAGGTCGCGAACCTCGTGCTGTGGCTGCTGTCGTCGGAGTCCGAGTACGTCTCTGGTGCCCTGTACCTCATCGACGGGGCGCTGAACGCGGGCTGACC
>CAZORE010000065.1:8498-39843 GCA_964581815.1 uncultured Streptosporangiaceae bacterium
AGTACGTCTCTGGTGCCCTGTACCTCATCGACGGGGCGCTGAACGCGGGCTGACCTAAACCGGGCCGAGGTAGGCGCACTCGGTCAGCGTGTTGCCGTCGCGGCAGCGCCACCCGGGCGGGCGTAGAGTGGCCGTGGCCGGTGTTGGACCTGCGACGGGGGGTGCCGTGTACCGGGCGATTTACGCTGTCTTGCTGCGACGGCTGCCGGCGGAGCAGGCGCACCGCGCCGCGTTCTGGCTCATCAGGCTGACGGGCGATGTCCCGGTGCTCGCCTTCGCGCTGCGGCAGGCGCTGCGCCCGCGCGATCCCGTGCTGCGGGTCCGCGCGCTCGGCCTTGACTTCCCCGGGCCGCTCGGGCTGGCCGCCGGGTTCGACAAGGACGGCGAGGGCGTGACCGGGCTGGCCGCGCTCGGCTTCTCGTTCATCGAGGTCGGCACGGTGACCGCGCGGCCGCAGCCGGGCAACCCGCGGCCGCGGATGTTCCGGTTCCCGCAGGAACGGGCGCTGGTCAACCGGATGGGGTTCAACAATCACGGGGCGGCGGCGCTGTCCGCCCGGCTGCGGGCGCTGCGCGCCCGGCCCGGCTTCAAGCCGGTCATCGGCGTCAACATCGGCAAGACCAAGGTCGTCGCGGAAGAAGACGCCGTCGCCGACTACGTGACAAGCGCCCGCCTGGTCGCCGACGTCGCCGACTACGTGGTCGTCAACGTCAGCTCGCCTAACACCCCTGGACTGCGGAACCTCCAGTCGGCGGAAAAGCTCCGGCCCATCCTGGCCGCCGTCCGCGGCGCGCTCGACGACGCCTCCCCCCGCCGCCGGGTACCGCTGCTCGTCAAGATCGCCCCCGACCTCGCCGACCCCGAGGTCGACGCGGTCGCGGACCTGGCGCTCGAGCTCGGCCTCGACGGCATCGTCGCCACCAACACGACGATCTCCCGCGAGGGCCTCGGCGACAGCGCCGCGGTGGCCGACGCGGGCCCGGGCGGGATGTCCGGGGCGCCGCTCAAGGCGCGCTCCCTGGAGGTCCTCAGCCGGCTGCACGAACGGTGCGGCAAGCGGGTCACCCTGATCGCGGCCGGCGGCATCGAGACCCCGGCGGACGCCGAGGCCCGGCTGGCCGCGGGTGCGACCCTGCTGCAGGCTTACACCGCCTTCATCTACCAAGGCCCGTCCTGGCCGAGCCGCGTCCAGCGCGGCCTCGCCGCCCGCCTCCGCTCCGGCAAGCTCTGACCGCTGCCGCGGTACTCGCCGGAGCAGCGGGCTTCCCGGGCCTCCCGCACCGGGCCACGGGCCGAGCCGTCACGCGACCATGACCAGGATATTCAGGTGTCCTCCGCTTGGCGGCTATGGGAGACTCCGGGGCATGGTGAGGCAACTGTCTGCGGTGGCTGTGTACTGCGGGTCTAACGTGGGGAACGACCCGGCGTATGCGGCGGCCGCCGCTTCGCTCGGCGGGCTACTGGCGGAGCGGGGCATCCGGCTGGTCTACGGTGGCGGCCAGGTCGGGCTGATGGGCGTGGTCGCCGATGCCGCCCTGGAGAACGGCGGCGAGGTCCTCGGCGTGATCACCGAGGCGTTGGTGGCGAAGGAGGTCTCGCACCGGGGGCTGGCCCGCCTTCAGGTCGTGGGAACCATGCATGAGCGGAAGGCGGCGATGGCCGACGCCGCGGACGCGTTCGTCATGCTGCCCGGCGGCTTCGGCACGCTCGATGAGTTCTTCGAGGTGGTGACCTGGACACAGCTCGGGATCCACGCCAAGCCGTGCGGGGTCCTTGACGCGGCGGGGTTCTTCGGTCCGCTGCGCGCGCTGGTCGACGGGGCCGTGGCGGCCGGGTTCGTGCACCCGGCGCACCGGGACATGATCGTGGTGGACGACCACCCCGCCCGCCTGCTCGACCGGCTTGCCGCGTGGTCGCCGGTCACGGTCAGTAAGTGGCTGGACCCCGCGGAGCGCTGATCAGAGTCCGTGCCCGGACCACAACGGGCAGCTGACGGTTGTGTCCGCTGGGACAACCGGGCGTTTCCTCATCCTCGGGGATATTGCCTCTTCGGCCGCCACGTACCAGGCTCGGTAGTGTGTCAGAGCAGACTGTTTCCCGGCCCGCGGAGATACCGGCACCCGAGCCGGACCTGACGGCGGAGGCCATCGTCGCCCGTGCCCAGGCGCTGATCCCGGAGGTCCGCGCGCAGGCCGACGAGGCGGAGAGAATAGGCAAGCACGTCCCCGAGCTCGACAAGAAGTTCGTCGACGCCGGGTTCTACCGGATACTGCAGCCCAAGCGGTTCGGCGGTTACGCGTTCGGCATGGACACCTTCTGGAAGGTGATCATGGCCGTCGCCGAGGGCGACGCGGGCACCGCCTGGGGGCTCTGCCTGGGCGCGCACCACGCGCCCGGCGTCGGCTCCTGGTTCCCCGAGGAAGGGCAGATCGAGCTGTTCGGCCCGACGGGAAACTTCAAGTGCCCGCACCGGGCCGCGCCGATGGGCACGGCCACGCCGGTCGACGGCGGTTACCTCGTCAAGGGCACGTGGGACTACTGCTCGGGCGTCGGGCACGCGACCCACTTCATGTGCAACTGCATGGTTCCCGGGCGCGAGGACGAGGGACCACTCACCATCTGCACGCCGATCGAGAACGTCACGGTCCTCGACGACTGGGGCAACGGCAACATCATCGGGATGAACTCCTCCGGGTCCAACAGCGTCCGGGTGGACAACGTCTTCGTGCCCGAGTACTGCACCTGCTCGGGGGACTGGACGCACAACACCGAGCGCGCCGCGCCCGGCATGTACCTGCACGACGACCCGCTGTTCTGCGGCCGGATCTACGCGATGTACCACGCCGGGCTGGTCATCCCGGTGATCGGCGCGGCCAAGGGCGCGCTGCACGAGTACGAGACGATCCTGCGGACGAAGACCACGTACTTCCGGCCGATCGTGCCGCGGTACACGGTCGAGGAGTACCAGCGGCACTACGGGCAGGCGCGGGCGCTCATCGACTGCGCCGAGGCGATCATCAACCAGTGCGGCCAGAAGTACATGGAGCTGGCCGAGCGCTGGCACCGCACCGGGCAGCCGTTCACCCGCGAGGACGACGCCGAGATGTACTCAATGATCCAGGTCGCCTCCCGGATGGCCATCGACGCGACGACCGAGCTGTTCGGCGCCGCCTCGTCCTCGGCCGCCAAGCGCGGCGCCGCGCTGCAGCGCCACTTCCGGGACAGCGCCATCTACCTCGGGCACATCTCCGCGCGGCACGACGTCGTGTCCGCCGAGGTGGCGCGCATGCACTTCGGCCTGCCCGACAGCCTTTTCTAGGCCACGAGCCTCCGGGAGCGCCGGCCAACGGCGCCCGGTACTCCTGGACCCGTAGAAGTCATGTCCCCGTGTGGCGTTTGGCCGGCTATAGCCGGCCAAACGCCACACGGGGAACCTGGAAGCTCGATGCTTGAGGAGACAAATCAATGACGTTGCGCGCGACTCCGCCGTTCCGTGCTGACCATGTCGGTTCCTACCTGCGGCCGGCCGCGCTGCACGCGGCGCGCGACGAGTTCGCGGCGGGCAAGATCGCCGCCGCCGACCTGCACGCCCTCGAGGACGCGGCCATCAGGGACGTAGTGAAGCTGCAGGAGGACGCCGGGCTGCAGGCCGCGACCGACGGTGAGTTCCGGCGCGAGCAGTGGCACGCGGACTTCCTGTACGCCATACCGGGGATCGAGCGCGGGGCGCTCGGCCCGGCGCTGCCGGTCTACAAGAAGGACGAGACGATCTCGTGGGCGCCCAACGCCACGCTGATCACCGGCAAGGTCCACCTGGAGGCCCCGATCTTCGGCGACCACTTCACGTTCCTGAAGAACACCGTCACCACGGCCGTACCGAAGATCACCATCCCCTCCCCCAGCATGGCTCACTTCCGGGTCGACCTGCCGCCGGACGTCTACGGCGAGCGGGAAGAGTTCCGCGCGGACATCGCGGCCGTGTACGCCGCCGAGGTCGCCGGGCTTTACGACCTCGGCTGCCGGTACCTGCAGTACGACGACACGATCTTCGCGTTCATGAACGACCCGGGCTGGCGGGCGAACATGGCCAGCGTCGGCGTCGATCCCGACCACCAGCACGAGATCAACGTGTCGGTGATCAACGCCTCGCTCGCGGCCAAGCCCGCGGACATGGCGGTCACCATCCACATGTGCCGCGGCAATTACCGCTCAGCCTGGTTCTCCTCCGGCGGCTACGACTACGTGGCGGAGGCCACCTTCGGCGGGCTGAAGGTGGACGGGCTGTTCCTTGAGTACGACGACGAGCGGTCCGGGTCTTTCGAGCCGCTCCGCTACGTGCCGGGTGACCAGGTCGTCGTGCTCGGCCTGGTCACCACCAAGACGCCGGAACTCGAGTCCAAGGACGCGCTCAAGCGGCGGATCGACGAGGCGGCCAAGTACGTGGACATCGACCGGCTGTGCCTGTCCGGGCAGTGCGGGTTCGCCTCCACCGTCGAGGGCAACTCGCTGACCATCGACCAGGAGAAGGCCAAGCTCGACCTCATCGTCGAGGTCGCCGCCGAGGTCTGGGGCTAGCCACCATGGAACCCCTTCTCATCGCCGACCAGGGGCACTTCTTCACCGGGCTGCAGAATGTCACCGGGGCCGCGGGGACGAGCGTCTACGGGACACATGTGGAATACCAGGTGCCCGCCTCCGTTCGGAACAACCTTGTCCTCGTGCACGGGGGCGGGGGTCAGGCGCTCGACATGCTGACCACCCCGGACGGGCGGCCCGGCTGGTCGACCATCTTCCTGCGGGACGGGTTCGCGGTGTACACCGTGGACCGGCCGGGGCTCGGGCGGTCGCCGTTCCACCCGGACGTCAACGGGCCCTACGGGCCGCCCGCGGCGTACGAGGGGTTCGTGGCGACGTTCGCGGCGCCGTCGCCGGCCGGGCTGCCGCCGCACACGCAGTGGCCGGGCCGCGGCGACCGCTCCGATCCCGCGCTGGCGACCTTTCTTGCCTGGCAGGAGCCGTTCGTCACCGACGCGGTGCGGGCACACGAGGACATGCGGACGGGCGCGGCGGCGCTGCTCGACAGGATCGGGCCGTCGGTGCTGCTCACCCACTCGTTCGGCGGCGGGTTCGGCTGGCTGGCGCTGTCGGAGCGGCGCTCGCTGGTGAAGGGACTCGTCGCGGTCGAGCCGGCCGGGCCGCCGTTCGTCGACCACCCGGCGCTTGGGGCGTTCACCCATGGGCTTACGCCGGTGCCGCTCGGGTTCGGGCCAGGGCCCGATGAGGTAAAGCTCGACGGCCTGCCGATCGCGGTGGTGTCGGCACCGTGCTCCGGGTTCGAGCCGTCCTGCCATCTCACCGCGGAGTACCTGCGATCCTGCGGGGCCGCCGTCGACGAGATACGCCTCGCCGAGATCGGGATTCATGGCAACGGGCACGCGATGATGCTGGAAAAGAACAACGTCGAGGTGGCCGCCGCGATCACCGACTGGATCGTCAAGCACGCGTGAGTTCGGATCCTCATTTCCGGCTGGCGCTTCGAAATTACCCGGGACCGCCCCGGCCCTTATTACGGCCGGGGCGGTCACCAAAGGCATTGCCATGGCGGTCAGCTGGTGGTGGTAAGTATGAACTTCTGGGTGGTGACCGCTGAACCGAGTGTCGCCTTGAAGGTAAGGCTGTAGGCCTTCGCCTTTCCGGTGGGAGTTCCGGAGAGCGTGGCCGTCCCGTTGCCGTTCTGGGTGAAGGACAGGCCGGGCGCCAGGGTGCCTGACAGTCCGATCGCCACTGACGAGGACGCCACGGAGGTTGTCACCGTGAAGGAGCCGGACTGGTTCAGCGGGAAGGTAGCCGTCGCCGCCGAGGTGATCTCCACGACCGACAAGGTGGCGTTCTGGGTAACGGCGAAGCCGACTCCGTTGGCGGCGCCGAACGTGACCGGGTACACGCCGCCCGTGCCAGCCGGCGGGGTGCCGGACAGGGTGGCGGAACCGCCGGCGGCCGCCGGGGTGAACGTCACCCAGCTGGGCAGCCCCGAGGCGGTGATCGCGGGCTTAGGCGTGCCCACCGCGGTCACCTTGAAGCTGAGACTCTGGCCCACACCCACCGCGGGGCTGTTCGAAGAGGTGATGAGGGGCGCCTTTGCCGTTGGCGTCACCGGGTTGCCCGGGAACGCCGCCGCCGGCCCGGTCCCGACCGGGTTGACCGCGGCAACCGTGATGTTGTACGCGGTGCCGTTGGTGAGCCCGCCGATGACGGCCGAGGTGACCGACGGGTTGTCCTCGGTCTGGGTGACGGTCGTTCCGCCCCCTTGCGCCGACACCGTGTAGCCGGTAACGGGCAGGCCGCCGTCGCTGGCCGGCGCGGTCCAGGAGACGCTGGCCTGCGTGTTACCAGGAACGGCGGTGACACCGGTCGCAGCACCCGGGACGACCGCCTGGTAACTCACCTGCACCTGAGGACCGGTGGCAGCCGCAGCGAACGTGCTGCCTGCGGGGCCGAAGCTTGAGCCGCCGCCGCCACCGCCGCCGTTGCCCGCGCCGCCGCCGTTGCTAGCTCCGTTGCTGCCGGCACCGCCGCCACCCCAGTAGCCGGCGCCGCCACCGCCTCCGCCGTGGAACGTCGTGCCGCCGGCGCCACCGGAGCTAGCGGTCCCGTCGGTGCCGGCGACGCCGCCCGGCCCGGCGAAGCCGCCCGCACCGCCGCTGAAGCATCCGCCGCCCGCGCCGCCGCCGCCGACGGTGCCCACGAACCCGTTCGTGCCGTTGCTCCCCGGGTTGCACGTGCTCGTGCCGATGCCGGCCGCACCGCCGTTGCCGCCGCCGCCGGACGCACCGCCGCCGCCGCCACCGCCCGCCACGATCAGCCTGGGGTCGTTGAACCTGCTGCCCACCGCGGGGCAGCTCGGATTGGTGATGGAGCAGGTACGCAGGTCCGATTCGCCGCCGCCGGCGGCCGCGTCCGCGCCACCGGGGCCGCCGCCGATGTCAACTTCGGCGTACAGCGTCGAACCGGGGGTGACGCTGAGATCGGCAGTCACCTGAGCCCCTGCTCCGCCGGCCCCGGCGAACGTGGTGTGGCCGCCGGCCCCCACCGCGACGACGTGAACGCTGCGGATGGCCGCCGGCACGGTGAACGTGCCCTCCGAGCCCGCGGAGTACGTGCAGGTCACTGTTGTCCCGGACGCCGCGCAGTTGGACGGCAGCGTGCCGGCCCGCGCCTGCTCCGCCCCTGACAGCGCCGCCAAAGGCAGCAGCAGGACAAATCCGGTCGCGAGCAACCGCCAGCCCGAATGGGAAATCGGGCCGCCCAAGGGCCCCGGGCTAACTAGGCGTCTAGTATTCACGTTACATCCCCCCTGTTTTCACGCTAAGCAGGTCAGGCTGCCGGAATTGCGCCCTCCCTGATCGGCTTTGCTGAGGCAGTATATAAACCGGCGAGCTGGCAACGTTCTAGATTTCCCGGGCTCCCGGGCAGGCGCCAAATTCCCTTTTGGCGGGCATCGCAACGCTTTTAGCGATCTCGCCGTTCGGAAAGGGAATTGTAACTACATAGGCCTTGTCCGGCGGCCGCCGGGCGGCGGCGAGGCCGACCGCGGGCGACTGGATGCCCGCGCCCGGTCTCGACCCGGGAGCGGCCGCCGCGGTTGACGAGGGCCGGCGACCGCACCACGATTATGACGACCGTCGCTTAACAGAAGGGGAACCCGTGATCCTGATCAACATCAAGATGCAGATCCGGCCCGAGAAGATGGACCAGTGGCTGGCGGTGGCCGACGCCTACGCCAAGGACGTCAATTCCGAGGACGGCTGCCTGTTCTTCCAGTTCGCCCGGAGTCTCACCGACGACAACGAGTTCATCTGCATCGAGGGCTTCAAGGACGCCGACGCGGGCGGCGCGCACGTCAGGCAGCCTTACGTGCAGAAGTTCTTTGACGTCGCATCCGACCTGGTGGCCACGCAGCCGCAGATTATCTACATCGACACCCCGCACGACGGCTTCGGCCCGATGGGCGAGGTCCAGCCCCGCTGACGGGCGCGGGCCGGACATGACAGCGCCCCCGGGAGCGTGCGCTCGCGAGGGCGTGCCGGGCCGGTGCGTTGGTCGCCTCACGGCGAAAGGCACATCATGGCTCCAGCCGGACGGTATTCCATGAAGGCAGTGAGTTGAGCCCGGGGGACACAAACGCACCGACGTGGGAGGGGAACGCCAGGCCGGCCGGTACTATTCCCGCCGCGGTGCGCCCCGGCGACTGGTCCTGGATGCCGGGTCAGCCCGCGCGGGATGCCTGCTTTGGTCGCGCACTTTCTGGGTATGGATCACCGCACTCGGTACAACCAGCTGTTTTCTGGCCCCGTGCCATAGCTTTGCTGTCCCCGTCGCCTGGCCGAAGGTAGTCACATGGAAGCTAACGCAGAGCGCTTCCTTGAACTCATCCAGCAGTTCGAGGACTTCGCCGACGAGATCACCCCGGAGCGTGCGCACATCGACTTCGACGAGACAACCCTGCAGCTGTTCTGGATGCGGTGGCCGCAGGTCTCGGCGTGGGCCGGATCGCTGTGGCGCCTGCTGTCCGAGGAACTGAACGGCCCCGCGACGCCGTATACGGACGCGGAACTCGACGAGGTCGGCGAAAGTGGCTGACACTCCCCGCCGCGCGCTGACCCTGCGCGACCTGATGACCAGCCGCCTGGTCGCGGTCAGCCAGGACGAGTCGGTGGCGGACGCGGCCGAGGCCATGGTGCGGCAGCGGGTCGGATCGGCGCTCATCATGCAGGGCACCTTCCTGGCCGGCATCCTTACCGAGCGGGACGTGCTGCGCGCCGCCGCATCCGGCACTGACCTGACGACGTCCCCGGTGTCCGCGTGGATGACGAAGGACCCGGAACAGGCTTCACTCGACACCACGATCGAGGATGCCGCTCAGCTCATGCTGCTGCACGGCTTCCGGCACCTCCCGGTGGTCGAGGGCCGCGAGGTGCGCGGGATGGTCAGCCTGCGTGACCTCGCCGCCGCCCGGATCACCCGGCCGGTTCAGGAGGCTGACCGGACGTAGCTCAGCGGGCCGCGACGGGCGTGGCGCACGGCGCGAGAGCTAGCCCCTTGTCCGGTGGCTAGCTCTCGCCGTCACTGGCGAGGCCGAGGAGGCGGGCGGCGTTGCCCTTGTAGATGCCGGGCTTTACCGCGTCGCGGATCGCGGTCTTATCCAGGTCGGACATCCAGCGCTCCGGGGTGAGCACGGGGAAGTCGGTGCCGAACAGCACCTTGTCCTTGAGCAGGGTGTTGGCGTACTGGATGAGGATGGCGGGGAAGTACTTGGGCGACCAGCCGGACAGGTCAATGTAGACCTGGGGCTTATGGGTGGCGACCGAGAGCGCCTCTTCCTGCCAGGGAAAGCTGGGATGGGCGAGGATGATCGGCATGTCGGGGAAGTCGACGGCCACGTCGTCCAGGTAGATCGGGTTGGAGTAGCCGAGCCTGATCCCGCCGCCGCCCCGGGTGCCCGCGCCCGCGCCGGTCTGGCCGGTGTGGAACAGCGCGGGCAGGCCCGCCTCCTGGATGACCTCGTAGACGGGGTAGACCGAGCGGTCGTTCGGCAGGAACGCCTGGCTGCTCGGGTGGAACTTGAAGCCCTTCGCGCCGGCCTCGATCTGGCGCCTGGCCATCTTGACCGCCTCGGCGCCGCGCGCCGGGTCGACGGAGCCGAACGGGATCAGGATGTCGGCGTGGTCGCGGGCCCGCTCGATGATCTCCTCCGGGGTCGCCCGGGCCGGGTCCTCCGGCGCGTCCTTGTTGTCGATGGTGAACGTCACGGCCGCCATCTGCCGCTCGCGGTAATAGGCGGCCAGGTCATCGACAGTAAAGGAGGCCGCCGTCGTCTTGAAGTACGCGGCCATCGCGGCAAGGTGCTCGTTATCCTCGGGATTGGCCTTCGGCGCGTTGACCGATCGGTGCACATGCGTGTGCACGTCGATCGCGACCAGCTTGTCGATGTCCATGGCGAGATTATCCTGGCGATATTTGCCGCCGTCATGAAGGGTTGCGACAGTGTCGGAGACCATTAAGTTGTGGGCGGCCTGAGCAGAACGAGGGCGTGGCCGGCCCGGGCGATGGCGGGGTCACCGGCCTGCGGCCTCGGCGGCCAGCCGGGCGGCGCCGGCCGGGGTGAGCCAGCTGGCGGGGGCCGGGGTAAGCGGCAGGGCAAGGGTTTCCTCGAGCAGGGCGCGCCAGGCGGGGTGGCTGGTGCCCCCGCCGCCGATGATGGCACGCGCCGGCGCGTGGCCCGCCGCGCGCAGGTCGTCCAGCCGCTGTCGCAGGAGGCCTGCCACCCCGTCCAGGGCGCTGCGGATCAGGTCGTCCCGTTCGCAGGCGAGGGTCAAGCCGGTCCAGGCGCCGGTCGCTCCCGGACTCCAGCGCTCCGGGGTGAGATGCGGGTCGAAGCGGGCCGCACCGGGGCGGCGCGGAGAGGCGGCGACCGCGTAGAGCTCGTCCCAGGTCACGCCGAGCAGGTTGCGCACCCAGTCGAGGGTGATGCCCACGTTCTGCACCGGAGCCAGGCGGTAGCAGCCGTCGCCGACCGCCCGGTACAGGTTTGTCGCGGCGACGGGCTCCTGGTCCGCTGACGGGGCCGGGACGACCCACTGGCCGCCGCTGCCGAGGGTCAGCATCGCCTCGTCCGGGCGCAGGCCCGCCGCGTACAGCGCCGCCGCCGTGTCGCCGGCTCCCGTCGCCACCGGGATTCCTGGCTCAAGGCCAAGCTCCGCGGCCGGGCCCGGCAGCAGCCGGCCCGCGACCTCGGCGGACCGCCGGACCGGCGGCAGCTTGTCCCTCGGCAGCCCAAGCTTGTCGATCAGCGGCTCGGCCCAGGCATCGCGCGCCAGGTCGAACAGGAGCGTGCCCGACGCGTCGGTCGGGTCGGTGGCGGCCTGGCCGGTCAGCCGGAGCCGGAGCCAGTCCTTCGGCTGCAGCGCCCACCATGAGCAGCGCACGGTGTGCGGCTCGTGGGTGGCGAGCCAGCACAGCAACGGCCCGGCCATGCCGGGCGACGGGCGGTTGCGCAGCGGCGCCGTGTAGTCGCAGGGCATCTCCTGGTACAGGGCCACCTCGGCGGTCGCGCGCTGGTCCAGCCACAAGATCGCGGGCCGCAGCGCCGCGCCGCGTTCGTCCACGAGGACAAGCCCGTGCATCTGGCCGGCGACGGCAAGCCCGGTCACCGTGAGCCGCCGCTGGCCGGCCCAGCCGAGCCCGGCCCCGACGGGCCCGGCCCCGGTCAGCCGGGCCTCGGCAAGGGCCGCGTGGACGGCCCGGCGGGTGGCGGCCCACCAGTTGCCCGGATCGGCCTCGGCCAGCCCGGGTGCGGGCACGCTGACCGGGTACCCGGCGCTCGCCCGCCCGAGGACGTCGCCGTCTGGCGTGGTCACCAGGACCTTGACCCCGCTGGTCCCCAGGTCGATGCCGAGGACGGCTGGCTCTGCGTGACCGTTCACGTACCTATTGTGCATCGACAAGCCGTCTCACGTAAAGTAACTTGACTGTCGCAAACCGTAAGAATACGCTACGTTAGACAACGGTGACAAAAACCGTATGTCGCCGCGGGGCACGGGGAGTCGGCCCGTGGAGGGGTCATGAAAAACGGAAACACGTGGGGCTGAAATCCTCACGTCTTAGCTAGTTCTTGCACTGTGCTTACTTGGTACGGAGTGCGGCGAGGGACTCGGTCCACCGCTGGACCTCGTCGAGCATCGCGGTCGCCGAGGCGTCGATCAGCTGTGGAGAGCAGTTTTCATGAAGGTTTGTGGTGTTATGATCATGAATTTAGCCTGCGGCGCTGGTGCGTTTGTGGCTGGTGGTGACAGGAATGCTCGGGGTCGCGTTGGTCAGCCGAATGTCAAGACCGGCTTGATGGTCGCTCCCGACAGGGAGTCGGCGATGGCCGTGTTCAGCTGCGCGAACGGGTAGTTCTTGACCAGACGGCCGACCGGGAACCGGCCCTGGGCGTGCAAGTCGAGCAGCCGCGGTATGAAGACCGTCGGGTTGACGTGGCCGCCGACCGAGCCGCGCAGCTGGCGCCCCTTGAGCAGCAGGTCGCCTGGGGGCAGGGTGACCGGCGCGCCGCTGCTGGTAATGACCGAGGCGATCCCGTGCGTGGCGAGCGACTGGACCGCCGCCAGGATCACGGCGGGGTTGCCGGTGGTGTCCAGGGCCACGTTGGCACCCCGGCCGGTCAGCTTGACGACGGTGGCCGCGACGTCGGACAGGTCCTGGCCGGTGGTGTCGACGGTCGCGGTCGCACCAAGCTCGACGGCGAGCGCGAGGCGGTGACCGACCCGGTCCAGCGCGACGATCTCGGCCGCGCCCGATGCCCTGGCGGCCATGACCGCGGCCAGGCCGACCGCGCCGGCGCCCCACACCGCGACCTTGCTCCCGGTGTTCACGGGCATCGCGTTCAGTATCGCGCCGGCGCCCGCCTGCACGCCGCAGGTGAAGCCCGCCAGGTAATGCAGCGGGGCATCGGCGGGGACGGGCACGATGTTCCGCTCGGTGACCAGGGCGTGGGTGGCGAAGCTTGACTGGCCGAAGAACGAGGCCCGCACCGGGCGGCCGTCCTGATGGGCGCGGGGCGAGCCGTCCAGCCGCGTGCCGGTGAAGGTGACCGCGACCGCCTGGTCGCAGTAGGGCGTGAGGCCGAGCACGCACTGCTCGCACCGGCCGCAGTAGTCCGGGGTGAACAGCACCTTGTCGCCCGGCCTGACCTTGGTCACGCTCCGGCCGGCCCGCTCGACGGTGCCCGAGCCCTCGTGGCCGAGGATGATCGGGAACACCACCGGCACCCGGCCGAGGCGGGCGTTGTCGTCGGTGTGGCAGACCCCGGCGGCCTCCACCTTGACGAGGATCTCGTCGTCGCGCGGGTCGTCGAGGTCGAACTCCTCGATCGACAGCGTCGCGCCAGCCTCCCAGGCAACGGCGGCCCGAATCTTCATGGGTGTCCCCCGGGTAGACGATCCAGCGGACTCACCGGGTACGAGACGCCCTCGTTCTGATTGCTCATGGTGTTAGATCAGCGGGCCAGTGGGCGCGTTGATCTTGGCGCGGTCGTCCCCTACCCAGGGCACTTCGTCGCCCATCCACTTGACGATGCGCATGGACTTGAACAGCCACTCGCCGGACGCCTTGGTGAGCACGTTGTCCCAGCTGGCGAGGCCGAACACGATGTTGCGCTTGAAGTCCACCTGGTACTGCACGAGCGTGGAGTACGCCTTGACGTGCATCTCCTGCTCGGACAGCGGGGTCAGGATGAAGTGGTTGGCCAGGTGCTGGCGGCCGATGAACCAGCCGGGCTTGTCGTACCAGAGGTGGTTAAGCAGGATCTTGATCTGCTCATGGCCGTGGAAGATGCCCTGCGGCTGGTGCTCGAAGCTCGCGTCTTCCGCGAAGCAGGAGAGCACCTGCGCCTCGTCGCCGGTGTTCAGGCCCCAGGCGTAGTAGGCGAACAGCTCCTGGATCTCCAGGCGGTCCTCGACGGGGATCTTGGGACGGGGCATGGCGCGGTCTCCCTTCACGCGGTAACGCGGTTGATGAAGCGGGCGAGCGGCGCGCCGAGCGCGGCGTCGTCCACGCCGACCGAGCCGATCCCGGAGATGTGGTTGTGCCCGGCGACCCAGACCAGGTTGGGCGTGCTGCGGTGCGCGATGAACCAGGCTTCGACCAGGCGGGCAGCCTGCGTCTGGAAGAACAGCGGGTCCCGTTCGGCGACCGAGAACAGCAGCGGGATCTCCGCCCGGGTCAGGGCGGCGAGTGTGTCGGTGTCCTCGGCTTGCGTGTCGCCGTAGTAGGCGCGCTCGAGGTCGCCGCGCTCGTCGAGCGGTACCCGGTAGAAGCCGGACAAGATGGCCGCGCCGCGCACGCCGTCGAGCGAGCCGCTGTCCTGACCAGCACCGCCTTGGCCGGTGACGTAGGAGGCGACGTGCACCGCGCCCGCCGAGTTGCCCGCGACCACGATCCGGTCCGGGTCGCCGCCGTAGTCGGCGATGTTGTCCCTGATCCAGGCGACGGCGCTGGCCACGTCCTGAGCGCCGCAGGGCCAGGTGTGCTCCGGGGCGAGCCGGTAGGTGATCGTCACGCCGGCCCAGCCGTTGCGGACGGCCCACGCGCCGAGGAAGTCGTAGGCCGGGCTGCCGGGTACGTGCTTATCGCCGCCGACGAAGCCGCCGCCGTGCACGAAGACGAACACCGGCGCGCTGCGCTGCTCCCCCGACGTGTGCACGTCGAGGCGGTGCCGTTCGTGGTCGCCGTAGCGCAGGTCGCGGGCGATCTTCGGCGCGGTGTAGCCGTTCTTCTCGTGGTACGGCTTGAGTATTGCCCAGCTCCCCGCCACCAGGTCCGGGGTGATCTCCGAGTCGAGTGCGGTGAGCTGGGCGATCACGTCCGGCGGGAGTTGTTCCGTCACGGTGCCTTGTGCCTTTCTGGTTTCGGATACGCGGGGGTTAGTAGAAGAACGCGATCGTGCGGTACTCCACCGACTCGCGCGGGTTCGCGTCCGCCGCGTAGGGCGCCTCGAACGCTGTGTGCGGCACCCGCCACGCCACGCTGTGATCGCTGTCGTGCAACTTGAACAGCAGCGCCTCGTCCGCGGTCAGGTCGGGGAAGAACCACCAGCGGTGCTGCGGCGCCGGCGCGAAGATCGAGCCGGCCGGCATGGCGTCGGGGTCCTCGATCTCCGGGATGTCGCCGGCGTCGGGGAGCTGGTCCACGAACAACAGCAGGTTCGGCTCGCCCTCGGCGTCGTCGACGGAGCGGTAGTCGAGCAGCGCCAGCGGCCAGTCTTGCGGCGGCGGGCTGAACGTCCGCCATAGCGAGGTCATGATCGCCCGCTTGTACGGCTCGCCGCGCGGCGACGCGGCGGTCATCCGGTCGTCCGCGCGGCCTGGGTGCATGTCGACGTGCACGTCAGAGGCGGGCGGCTGCGCGCCGTCGAGCGCCTTGTTCGCCCGGCGGATCACCCAGCCGAGCGTGACCACCTCATCCGCGCCCGTCGCCTCCTTGACCAGGCCGGCCACCTCGGCGGTATAGGTGCCGTCGAGCTGTTCCTTGTCGCCGAAGTCGGTGACCGCGCTGCGGTGGCGCAGCAGGGTGAACCCGCTGCGGTCGAGCCCGAAGTCGTCCAGGTGCGGCCGCCCGTTGCTGATGGTGACCTCGGTCGGCGCGTACTGCGTGGTGGTCAGGTGGCCGCCGAGCGCGACGTAGAGCCGGTTGCGCGGGGAACCGGGGCGGAGATAGTTGAGCGTTGCCGTGACTGAGTCCGCGGCGTCGCCGGTGACACCATCCATGAGGTCAACTATGCGCCGCGGCCCGCGCCGGCTCCAGATGCGCGGGCACAGGCTAGCGGCCCTCGATTTGGCCCGTCGCCTGGGGGCCTGACGGATCATACGGAACGGTGGCGTGCGCGCCCGATACGATGGCGGAGCCATCGGGCGCGCATCGGGGGTACGGGGGGTCGTCCCCCCGGGAGAAGACTGCGCCCTGCTCCTACTCGACCGGGTCGATGGCCGGGCGGTGCGCCCGCGCGTACTCCGGCACCTGCACGGAGACCGCGGGGACGGGCGGCTCGAAGGCCGGGATCTCGCCCGGGCGGACCGGGGCGACGAGCGCGGAGCCGACCGCCGCCGGGTCGATGACGAGCGCGACCAGCTTGCTGTCGGCCTGCTGCTGCGCGCCGCCCGTGGTGACCGCCTCGGTCGCCCGGGCAGGCGCCTCGGTCACGTGCGGGGCGAGCAGCTGGTCCTCCGGCAGCGCCATCAGCGTCTCCGGCTGAACCCGGTGGTCGTAGACGAGCTCGTAGCTGATCTCGTCGCCGACGCTCACCCCGTCGGTCCGCGACCGGGAGGTCGACGTGGTGTGGCTGGTCTCCTCGGTCGTCGACCAGGACTTAGTGGTGGCGTCGCTCTCGTGGCGCGCGCTGAACCGGGTCCGGGTCTTCACGATGTCGATCGCGGGCTTGCCGCCCTTGCCGCCGACCTGAACGCTCGTTACGCGCTTGCCGCCACCGCCACCGCCACCGCCGCCGCCGCCGTTCCCGCCGCTTCGGCTGCCGCCGCCGTTCCCGCCGCTCCCCCAGCCGCCGCCGTTCCTGGCCGCGGAGCCCTTGCCCGACCCGCCTTCGCCTTCTTGGCCGCGGGACGGCTCGCGCCCGCGGCCGGCCGGCCGGTCCGCTCCGCCGCGGTCGTGGTCGCCGCCGCTGCGCGGCCCCGGCCGCGGGTGGTGGTCCTCGACGCGCACGTTGACCTGCGGCTCGTGCCGGGGCACCTCCGCCTCGGAGTACGCCTGGCCGGTGGTGGTGCCGACGGTGTGGGTGGTGGCACCGCCCTCGGTACGCCCCGAGGTGCGGGTGACCGAGTCGCTGGAGGTGCGGGTCCGCGACTGGCTCACGCTGTGCCGGTGGGCGAACCGCCCGGCGATGAAACGCCGCTCCAGGCCGAGGTGCTCGGCCGCGCGGACCGCCTCCGGCCTGGTCGCCAGCCGCATGAACGCGGTGTGGCGCGTGTCCAGGTGCCTGGCTGACTCCTCGGTCAGCCGGGAGAAGGCACGGACCAGCGGGACGTCATACCGCTCGCAGACCGCGGTGAGCCGTCCAAGGTGCCTGGCCGACTGCTCGTCCGCGCCCGCCAGGATGACGGCGGGCCGGACGGCGCCGCCGCCCGGGCCGCCAGCCGCGTCGCCCGCCGCGGAGACGGCCCGGGTGACCCACTGGATGACGAGGGCGGCGGTCAGGTCGGCGGCCACGTCGCGCGGCCCGTCGGCGAGTGACAGGCAGGTCAGCCTGGCCGGCGGGCGCGATCCCTGGTCGACGCCGAGCGCGGTGAGCGGTTCTACCACCGCCGCGAGCCTGACCAGGTTCCCCGCGACCTGGTTCCGGAAGCCGTCACCGAACAGAGCGCCGAGGCTCGCGCGCTCGCCCGGCGTCAGCGGCCCGCCCGGCGACGGCCCGTCAGCCGGCGCGGGCGCGTCGCTGAGCAGCATGGCCAGCGCCGCGTGCAGCCGCCCCATGGAGACGTCGGCGCCGAGCACCCCGGTGATCTTCTTGAGGATCATCAGGTCGGTGGCGCGCGCCGCGGCGGTCGCGCCCGCGTCGTCGGCGTGCACCACCTCGACGATCAGCGACGCGACCTGCTCGCCGGTCAGCCCGGCGAGCAGCGGGGTCCGCGCCAGGTCCCTGGGCAGCTGGTAATCCTGGCAAGACAGCCCGGCCCGGAGTGCGGCGGTCACCAGGCCGTCGGCCACCATGTCCTGCGACAGGTCGAGCACGATCACGGGCCCCTGCCCGAGCAGCTCCCAGCCGAGCCCGGTCACCATGTTCTGCCGTCCGAGGCCCGTACCGCCGAAGACGTCAAGCCGGGTGATCTCCTCGTGCGCGGCCACCTGGAGCCACCGCGGCTCGCCGGCGATCCGTTCCGCCTCGGACCGCGCCCACTGGGACTTGCCCTGCTCGTACTCGGCGAGCTCGGTCGCATGCGCCCGGGCGCGCAGCTCGGTCTCGATGCGCAGCCGGGCCGCGGCCCGCCGCCGGTTCAGGCCGAGCAGGACGACCGGCAGCAGGCAGGCCAGCGCGAGCCCGCCGGCCACCCACCACGCCCAGCGGATGCGGGCGACCGCGGCGACGAACCCGAACAGCACGAACGCGAACAGGCCGATGGCGATGAGCAGCCGCGACCACTGACCCCTGGCGTGCTGCGCGGCCGCCAGGGCCGCCACCTTGGCCGGGTCGGGAGGGGGCTCGGCGGGCGCGGGTCGCTCGAAGTCGCGCGGGCGCAGCCCGGGCTCGTTCGGAATCCAGCCAAGGTGCAGGCCCATAGGGCGAGACTAAAACCCGACGGGCGCAGGTTCAATTCGATGACGGCCGATGAAATTAGCCGAGCAACTTGCGCTGCTGCTCCATCTCGGAGTCCGGTATCCAGTTGCCGTGGAAGCCGATGGGCACCCGGTGGGGTATGTGGATGGTCGCCACCGGGCCCGCGGCGAGGTCCTGAGCGTGCAGGATGACCACGTCGGCGGTGCGCGTGGTCATGTCGCTGACGTACGTCATCAGCCAGCCGTCGTCCTCGGCCGAGTCCGGGGTGCGCGGCACGAACACGGCCTCCATGCCGAACCGGCCCGGCCCGTAGGCGTATACCTCCTTGGCGCTGTCCCTGGTTGGGGCGTCGAAGTCCCGCTTGATCAGCGTGGACATGCCCCCGTCCCGGCTGCTGAAGTAGCCGTACCTGAACTTGTCGCCAGTGATCCGCTCGTCCATCCGCGGCATCTCCTGCGGCTGGTCGTCGAGGATCTCGACCTTGGTCTTGCCGGTCTTCGGGTCGATGAGGAACAGGTTCAGCGTGCCCGGCTTCTCGCCGGGGCCGGTGTGGTCGGTGACGAACAGCTGGTCGTAGCTCGCGCCGATCAGCGCCACCTGGCCGTCCGGGCGGTCGTAGGCGCCGAGGATATGGAACACGGCCCAGCGCTCCACCTCCACGGAGACCGGCTCGCCGCCGGCGGGGTCGCGCGGGACAAGCACCCAGCGGGTCGGGTACTCGAAGTCCCACAGGAACGGGAAGTCGTAGCCCGCCGCCAGGAGCTCGTCGGCGTAGTTGACCGGCCCGTCGAGGAAGACCGCGTACCGCTGGGTGAGCGCGAAGTCGTGCACCACCGGACGTCCGGGCGTCGGCACGTCGACGGTCCGCCGAACCTTGCCCGAGGTATCGACTACCTGGTAGGAGACGTGCTGCCAGTCATGGTAGTAGCTCATACCGTGCAGCTCGCCGGAGCGCGGGTCGCGATGCGGGTGCCCGGTCCACGAGCCGTTGAGCGTCCCGCCGAAGTCGCTCTTGGCCAGGCACTCAAGCTCGTAGGACAGCTCCACGGGGAGCACGCCGGCCTCGGCGAACGCCCAGGTCTTGCCGGCGTGCGCGAAGGTGTGCGTGTTGACGATGTTGTCGGCGACGTACTGCGCGCCGCCGCCGAGCTGCCTCGGACCCGGCAGCGGGTCGATCCTCTTGGACCTGGCCACCTCGTCGTCGCGGACGAACCGGCTGCGGTACCACTCGGCCTTGCCGTCGCGGATGCGGACCCCGTGCACCATGCCGTTGCCGGTGAACCAGTTGTAGGTCACCGGGTCCTGCGGGTCGACCGGGTTCGGCCCGACCCGGAGCAGCCGGCCGTCCTCAAGCTCGGCCGGGATCGTCCCGGTGACCTTGAGGTCGTACTCGGTCACCTCACGGGCGACCGGCGCGAACGGGCCCTGAAGCCAGCTGTTGACGAACCCTTCCGGCGCCTCGGCCGCTGGCCTGGGCTGCGTCTCGGTCATTAGCTTCTCCTTCGGTGCAACCGGCACGGCGGCGCGCCCACGGTGACGTGGATCGCGGTCACCTGCTTGCCACCGAGCATCGCGCGCCGGAGGTGCCCTGTCATTAGGCGCACCCACCAGACTTTCGCCGGCGCTTAGACGATCCGTACAGTGGCTCTTCCGGGCTCCGCTCACGCTAGCCTTAGCGCCATCGATTCCATCGAATTCCGGCGCGCGCTCGGGCATTTCGCCACGGGCGTCACCGTGGTCACCTACGTGCCGGACGGCATTGACGAGTTCCGCGGGACCACCGTCAACTCGTTCACCTCGGTGTCGCTGCAGCCGCCGCTCGTGCTCGTCTCGCTCGGGCGGCAGACCCGGGCCGCCGCGGCGCTGCGGCCCGGGTCGGCGTTCGCGGTGAACGTGCTGCACCTCGGCCAGCGCGACCTCGCCATGCACTTCGCCGGGCGGCCGGACCCGGCGAGGCGGGTCGACTGGGAGGTGCGGGCCGGGGTGCCGCACCTGGCCGGCTGCGCCGCGTTCTTCCGGTGCGTGGCGCGGGACGTGCACGACGCAGGCGACCACCTGCTCGTCGTCGGCCTGGTCGAGGAGTACCAGGCACACGGGCACCCCCCGTTGCTCTTCTACCGCGGGGCCTTTGAGCAGCTGCCGAGCACGGCCCACGGCCAGCCGGACGCCGAGAGCGAGCGCGACTTCATCGGCGACTTCCCCGAACTCTGGTAACCCGGCACTTTGGCAACATGATCATGCCCGCGGGCGGGGATAGCGGGCGGTCGATGGCGGCTGTGTGGCTGGTGGTATTGGAGAGGTTGACGTTAGTGGCCGCGGAAGGCTTCCTCTAGCCACCAGGAGGGCTGGCCCTTGGTGACCTTGGCGTCGATGAGCAGCGGGCGCTCCCTGGGGCCGGCCAGCCAGGAGCTGACGGCGGCGAGGTCGTCCGGAGCGCGGACCGTCGCGGCCTCGAAGCCGTAGCCGCGGGCGATCGCGGCGATGTCGGCCGGGGGAAAGACGACGTTGTCCACCGGGTGACCCTGGGGGCCGAAGTGGTGGACTTCCGCGCCGTAGGCCTCGTCGTCGTAGACGACCACGATCAGGTCGGTGATGCCGAGGCGGACCGCCGTTTCCAGTTCGCTGGCGCCCATCAGGGCGCCGCCGTCGCCGAGGGCGGCGACCGTGAGCCGGTCGGGGCGGGCGATGGCGGCGCCGAGCGCGGTGGCCAGGCCCAGGCCGACCGACTGGAACGCCTGCGTGAAGACCAGGCCGTCCTCGTCGGGCACGCCGAGGAACATGGCCGGGTAGCCCATGAAGTTGCCCGAGTCGGTGGCCACGGTGCGCGTCGAGGGCAGCAGGTCGTCCAGGGCGATGGACAGGGTGCGGGGGTCGATCCGGCCGGCTTCGCTCTCCGGCTGGAACGGGACGTCCCGCCACCGGCCCTCGGCGGCCAGGCGCTTGGCGACCTCGGGGGTGCGGTAGCCCTGGGCGCGCTGGCCGCGTCGCTCGAGCTCGGCGCTGACCGCGCGGGCGGCGGTGGCCACGTCGCTCGGTACGCCGATGTCGACACGGTGCACCGCGCCGAGCGCCGCCGGGTTGGCGTCGACCTGGATGACGGTCGCGTCCCGGCCGATCAGGTCGCCGCGCCGGGTGGTCCACGGGGACAGGGCGCAGCCCCAGGCGATGACCAGGTCGGCGCCCGCGATCAGCTCGGCCGCCACCGGGGTGGCGAAGCCGCCGCTCACGTCGAGGCTGAACGGCTCACCGTGGAACAGGCCGCGGGAGACCGCGGAGGTGGCCAGGAGTGCACCCGCTCGTTCGGACAAATCCTTTAGCTCTTGCTTTGCCTGCCTGGCGCCTCGCCCGGCGATGAACACCGGGCGCTGCGCGCTAGCCAGCGCGTCGGCCAGGCCGACGGTCACCTCGGGGGCGGGCCACAGCCGCGGCCACACCCGGACCGGCGCCATCGGGACGTCGGTCAGCGACTGGGCCTGGACGTCGAGCGGCAGGCACAACAGCACCGCACGGCGCTCGATCAGCGCGGTGCGGTAGGCGCGGCGCAGGTCGTTGCGGACGGTGGAGGCGGCGGTGACCCGGTCCGGGATCATGCCGATCGCGGCGGCGAGCGCGGCCTGGTCGATGTGGAAGTTGGAAGACGGCTCGGTGACCTCGGCGGCGAGCGCGAGCAGCGGGGTGCGGGACTTGGCCGCCTCGGTGAGTCCGGTCAGGGCGTTGGTCAGGCCGGGGCCCTGATGGACGCTGAGCACGCCGACCTGGCCGGAGACCCGGGCGTACGCGTCGGCCATCACGGCCGCGCCGCCCTCGTGGCGAGCGGCGATAAACCGCGCGCCGTTCCTGGTCAGCGCGTTGGTGACGTGGAAGTTGCCGCTGCCGACGACGCCGAACACCGTGCGCACCCCGGCGTCCCGCGCGAGGGCGGTGCCGATCCACTCGGCGACGGACATCTCGGCCATGGCCATTGCGGCTCCCTTCCGGCGATCGACGACGACCGTACTTGCGGCGTCTGCCCGGCGTCAAACAGGCCCGGGGATTGACGGTCCTGATTCCACAGATCTATCATTTTGATATCATATTTCTGAAGAGGTCAGAAGGTGGTCTTCATGAGGCAGCGCACCGCCAGGCTCGGCCGGATCGGTTCCGCTGTGCTCGGCGTCGTCACCGTCGCGGGCGGGATCGTCACCGGGTGCAGTTCGGCGCCGCCGGCCCCGGTCACCAGCACGTTCGCCGGCGCGGCCCAGCCGTCCGGGTCGTGGCCCTATCCCAACGGCGACCTCGCCAACACGCGGGACGCCGCCGGCTCGCGGATCTCGGCGGCGAACGTCGGCACGCTGCGCGAGGCGTGGACGTTCAAGCTCACCGGCACCGCGGCCACCAGCGTGACCTACGCCGGCTCGCTCGCCGCCGCGCCGGTCGTGGTGAACGGCGTCGTGTACCTGCAGGACCTGTACGCCAACGTGTACGCGATCTCTCTGGCGACCGGGAAGCAGCTCTGGGAGTACTCGGTCAACGTCGCCGAGAAGAGCGGGCCAGGCCCGGACGGCGTGGCGGTCGCGGACGGCATCGTGTACGGGGACTCCTCGACCACGGTGTTCGCGCTCAACGCCGCCACCGGGAAGGTGGTGTGGAACGACACCAGCCTGCTGAACAGCGGCGAGGGCGCGTTCGAGATCCAGCCGCAGGTGTCCGGCGGGCGGGTGTACCTGGCCAGCGCGTACGGTTCGGGGCCCGGGGGCGGGGTGCTGCTCGCGCTTAACGCCGCCACCGGCGCGGCGCTGTGGCGGTTCAACACCGTGATCGGCGGCCAGCCCGCGGGCGTGACGGCACTCCCCGGCCTCGGGTCCGGCGGGGCCTGGGAGACGCCGCTGGTCGGCACGGACGGGTCGGTGACCTTCGGGATCGGGAACCCATACCAGTCAATCGGCGGGGCGATCGACCACCCGGCGCGCGACCTGTACACCGACAGCGAGGTCAACCTCGACGGGGCGACCGGCAAGCTGCGCTGGTACTACCAGGCCGTGCCGAACGACTTCAAGGACTGGGACATGCAGCTCTCGCCCATCGCCACGACGGTCAACGGCGTGCCCGCCGTCATCGGCGGCGGGAAGATGGGCGACGTCTACGCGATGAACGCCGCCACCGGCGCGCTGCTGTGGAAGACGCCGGTCGGCGCGCACGACGGGACCGACGACGACTCGCTGCTGCTGCTCGAGCACAAGCTCACCATCAAGCTGCCCTACACGTTCGAGCCCGGGGCGCTCGGCGGCATCCTCACCGACATGGCGGTCGCGGACGGCAGCGTGTACGTCGCGACGATCGACCTGGCGCTCAAGGCGACAACCATGAGCTCGGTGAACGGCGACGCCGCGGGCCCTGGCGGGGAGTCCGGTGACATCGAGGCGCTGAGCCTGGCCACCGGCAAGGTCGAATGGGACACGAAAGTCTCGACCCTGCCGCTCGGCGCGACCACGGTGTCGAACGACCTCGTGTTCACCACGCTGTTCGACGGCACGCTGCTCGCGCTGAACCGGGCGACCGGGGCGATCGTGTACCAGCACAAGCTGCCCACCTCGGCGAACTCGCCGATCGCGATCGCGGGCAACACGGTCCTCGTACCGGCGGGCGGGCCTAAGGCCCCGGTGACCGGCAGCCCGCAGCTGGTGGCGTACACCGTCTCCTGAGCCGCGGGGCCGGCCGGCGTACGGTGAGATCACCGGGCCGGTTCCCGACAGTGGAGACGGAGCGATGACTCGAATACGGCCAGCCGCCTGGCTCACGGCCGCGGTCGCATTGTTCCTGCTGGCCGTGGCCGGTTATGCCCTGCTCGTCCACGCGTACCCGCAGTACTACTGGAGGCAGATCGACACGGCCGTGTACCGTGATGGCGGCATCGCGGTGCGGAACCAGCCGGCGATGCTCTACGCGCTGCGGCTCGGGCCGGCGAAGCTGCCGTTCATCTACCCGCCGTTCGCCGCGCTCCTGCTGGCGGCGGGGAGCGGTGCGTCGTTCGCGGCCTGGCAGGTCGGGTTCGCTGTGCTCACGATCGGGCTGCTCCCGGTGGTGACGTACCTTTCCCTGGGACTCGCCGGGCGGCCCGCCGGCCTGGCCAGGGCGGCGGCGGCGTTCGCGATCGCCGCGGTGGGCCTCTGGCTGGAACCGGTCGCGATGACACTGTTTTTCGGGCAGCTCAACCTCGTGCTGCTGGCCCTGGTGGCTGGCGATCTCGCGCTGCCGGACCGGATCAAGGTCAAGGGCATCGGAATCGGGCTGGCGGCGGGGATCAAGCTCACGCCGTTGATCTTCATCCCGTACCTGCTCTGCACACGGCGGGTCAGGGCCGCGGCGGTCAGCGCGCTGACCTTCGCGGTCACGGCCGGACTTGGGTTCGCGCTGCTGCCGCACGCCTCCACCGCTTTCTGGCGCGAGCAGTTCACCCAGCTGGGCAGCAACCACTTCCACCTGGACAACCAGTCACTGAACGGCGTCATACTGCGCCTGACCCACGCAGGCCCCGACGCGCACGCGTACTGGCAGGTCGCAGCGGTCGTGGCCGGCCTCGCCGGGCTCGCCACCGCGATAGCGGCGAGCCGCCGCGGCCACGAGCTACTCGGCCTGGTCGCGTGCGCCGCGACCGGCCTGCTTGTATCCCCGATCAGCTGGTCGCACCACTATGTCTACGTGGTGCCGGCCCTTGTCCTCGCCGCGTGCGGGCCACGGCGCCTCGGCTACAGGATCCTCGGCGCCGCGCTGGTCGTGGGCTTGTTCGGCTGGTGGCCGCTGCCCATCGGCAGCCAGGGCGGCTACGACCCCAAGGCCCAGCTGCGGCCGCGCGGGCTGCTGCTTCTGGCGCCGAACGAGGGCAACAACGGGACGGTCGAGTTCACCTGGCGCGGGCTGGAGTTGATCGTCGGCAACTACTACGTGCTCACCCTGGTCGTGTTCGTCGCGGCCACCGCATGCGGCCTGATGCTGACCCGTCACCTCAGGCCTGAGCGCGCAGCCCCCGGCGGCGCAGGCCCACCGCCACCATCGCCAGCCCTACCAGGGCAATCACAGGGCCGGCCACCGCCCAGAACGTAACACCGGACATCGCGCTCCCGCCCAAGGCGCCCACCCCCTGGAGCGTGAAGATGACACCGGCCACCGTGATCAGCAGGCCCGCGCCGACGAGCAGAACCTTCTTCATGATGACTCCTCTTGCCTGGGCCCGCAGTGTGCTGGCCGTTTCCACCGGTCATCTCTAATACGGATAGGCGGCCGGAAAGGATCGGTGCCGAGACCCGCCACCATAGCCGGACTCAGGGTCCTGCATTGGCTCATGGGTGGTCGGCCCGGCCGGTCAGAGCCGGTTTAGCGCTGTTCGCATGCCGGTCTGTGCTTGTTTGCCGAGCCGATCGAAGGCAGGCCGCAGGAGCGGGGCAAGGAGACGGGACGGCCCGTGGAAGGTGAACTCGGCGGTATAGGTCACCTCGGTGCCGGCCTCGATCCTGCGAAAGGTCATGGTGTCGACGGCGGTGAGCGTCTTGTTCTGGCCGCGGAGCTGGATGCGCTCACCAGGGACGAACTCACTCACGATGTAGGTCAGCTGGGCCTGCCGGCCGAGGAACGTGGAGGTGTTGAGGTAGGTGGTGCCGACGCCGCCGTCGCCGTGCTGGTTCACGGTGGCCACGGTGCCCGGGTCCCACTCGGTTGTCGTGGTGAAGTCCGAGAGATAGCCGAACACCGCGTTCAGTGGCTTGTCGACGATGACGGTCTGCTGCAGTCTCATGGCGTCCTTCGGGTTCCTTAGCGCTGGATGAGGTGGTCGGGGGCGGGCGCGGGTCAGGTGAGTGAGGAGCGGGCCCACAGAGCGGTCCAGGAACGGGCAGGGACGAGGCGCGCGGCCTTCATCAGCAGGGCCATCCGGACGGGAAAGACGACCTCCGCGCGCTCGCGCTGCAGGCCGTCGCAGATGGATCGTGCGGCCTGATCGGCCCCGATGATGAACGGCATGGGGAAGCGGTTGCCGGCCGTGAGGTCGGTCCGCACGAAGCCGGGGCAGACGGTCGTGACCTGCACGCCGGTTCGGGCGAGGTGCACGCGCAGCGATTCCAGGAGGTTGATCTGGGCGGCCTTGGTCGCGCCGTAGGCCTCGGCGCCGGCCAGGCCGCGGTAGCCGGCCACCGAGGCGATGCCGGCTATGGTCCCGCTCCGCCGCCGCAGCATGCCGGGCAGCACGGCCGCGATGGAGTTGCTCATCCCGGTGAGGTTCACGCGGATGTGCTGGTCGAAGACCTCGGTGTCCCAGTTCGCCGGGTCCATCTGCTTCCAGTAGCCGGCCGACAGCACCGCGAGGTCGATCGGGCCCAGCTCCTCCTGGACTCGCGCCGCTGCCGCCGCGATGGAGGCGGCATCGGTGACGTCGGCGGGCAGGACGAGCATGTCCCCGCCCGCAACATCGTGGAGCTGCTCCTTGCGACGGGCAGAGATCGCGACGGTGGCGCCACGGCGTACGAGTTCGCGGGCCACGGCGGCGCCGATGCCGCTGGATCCGCCGACGACCCAGGCGACCTTGCCGTTCAGCTTCATGCCGGCCTCCTCTCCAGCTGAAGCTGGCTCACGCCGAGGTAGCCGCTGCGGAAGCCGGCCTCGCTGTAGGCAAGGTAGAACTCCCACATGCGGCGGAAGGTCTCGTCGAAGCCCTGGGCGTGGATGCGGGGCCACTGGTCGAGGAAGCGTTCTCGCCACAGGCGCAGGGTCCGGGCATAGTGCTCCCGGAGTTCGCGCTGCCGGGTCACGCGCAGGGTGGTGTGGGCCGCGAGAGTGTCGTCGACGGCCTGCAAGGACGGAATGATGCCGCCGGGGAAGATGTACTTCTGGATCCAGCCGAAGCTGCGCCGAGTGGCGAGGAAACGCTCGTGGTCCATGGTGATTGCCTGGATGGCGACCCGGCCGCCCGGAGCGAGGAGCCGGTCTAGGGCCACGAAGTAGGTTGGCCAGTAGGCCTCCCCGACGGCCTCGACCATCTCGACGCTCACGATGGCGTCGTACTCGCCTTCGACCTCGCGGTAGTCCTGCACTCGCACCTCGACGAGCCCGGCGAGGTCGGCGGATTGGACCCGCTCACGGGCTAGCCGCATCTGCTCGTGGGAGAGGGTGATCGTCGTGACGCGGGCACCTCGTTGCGCTGCGCGGATGGCAAGTGAGCCCCATCCGGTGCCGATCTCAAGCAGCCGGGTGCCGCTGCGTACGCCGGCGAGGTCGAGAAGCCCGTCGATCTTGCGCAACTGTGCTTCCTCGAGCCGGGTTGCGGTCTCCACCGGCTCGCTCTCGTCGAACCACGCCGAGGAGTAGGTCATCGTCGGATCCAGGAATGCGGCGAAGAGGTCGTTGCTCAAGTCGTAGTGAGCGGCGATGTTGCTCCGCGAACCATCAAGGGTGTTCTCTTGGTCACGGGGGACGCGCCGGTCGACGAAGACGCGCAGCCGCTGAAGGGCCGGAGAAATCATCGTGGTCAACCGAGAGGCGAAGGGCGTCAGCAGGTCGGCCAGGTCGGTGCCGGGGCCGGCCCGCCAGTCCCCGGCCATGTACGCCTCGCCGAACCCGATCTTCGCGTCGCGGCCCAGCCGGCCCAGGAACGCCGCCGGGCGAACGACCTGCAATTGCGGCAATGCCGGCGGTCCTGCTCCGAGCACTCGGCCGTCGGGGTAGGTCACGCGGACAGGGACCCTCCGTACGGCATGCTCGAAGACCGCCTGCGCGATGGCGGCTCGAAGCGGCGCCCGGGGCGGGGTGGCGGCGGTGGGCCACCTGATGGAGGTGGTGACGGTCATGATCAGACCCCTTCCTGTCGAATGTGGTGCGGGTGAGCGCGGACGGGCAGGCCACGAAGCCAGAGCCAGATGCCGTGCACCCGGATCAGGGCCGAGACCCGCTGGGTCATGAAGGGCTGGCGGATGAGCCGGCGGCCAAGGGCCAAGCGGGTGGCAGGCTCGGGGCGGCCACGGAAGGCCGCCGTGAACGCCACGGCATCGTGGTGCCGCAGCGTCACGGTCGTGGCGACAAGGTCCGGCCGCAGGGTGAACCGCAGTTCGTAGGTGCCGCTGACGTCGAAGAACGGGGACACGTAGAAGTCCTTGCCCGTCACCGCGACCCCCGCCGCATCCGGTCGCAGGAGGTAGGCGTGCCGCTCACCGTAGGTGTTGTGGACCTCCGCGACGACACACGCGAGGCTGCCGTCGCGGTCATAGCACCAGAAGACCGAGAGCGGGTCGAACACGTGGCCCAGGACCCGGGCGCCGGCCAGCATGAGCACCCGTCCCCCAGCACCGAGGTCGATGCCGCCAAGCGCCAGGTAGTTCTCGATGTTGCGCTTGATCGACAGGCCGGGGTCGCCGAGGTGGTCAGCGCTGCTGAAGTGCGCGAACGCCCGCAGGGGCCGGGGCTGGCGGGGGAGGCTGTCCAGGTCGACCAGCCACTGGTAGACGCGGTGCCGGAAAGCGTGCCGGACCGGTCCGGGACGCCGGTGCGTGACCTGGCCGACGACCAGGGCTGGCAGCGGGGGCAGCTGAGGGCGCGCGGGCGCCGTCGTGAGGAGCGAGTCCGCGCTCACCAGGTCACTCCGAAGTGCCGTGCCGCTTCCACGCCGGAGCGGCACCCGTCCTCGTGGAATCCCCACCCGTGGTAGGCGCCGGCGTACACGGTGCGGTCGGTGGCCAGTCGGCTTAGCCGTGACTGCGCGCGGACCGCTTCTGGCGTGTAAATCGGGTGCTCGTATTCCATCGTCGCGACGACGGAATCGGGGTCGAGACGTTCACGGTCGTTGAGCGTGACCAGGAGATCCTGCGCGGCCCGGTGCCCCTGGAGCCGGTTCATCCAGTACGTCACCACGGCGGGCTGGCCAGGCTGGTGACAGGACGTCATCCGGTAGTTCCAGCAGGCCCGGGCCCGCGCGGCGCCCGGCAGGACCGAGCTGTCGGTGTGCAGCACGGTGAGGTTGCGCGAGTAGCCGAACTGCTTGAGGGTACTGACCTCCTCGTTGCTCGGGTCGGCGAGCAGGCCCAGGGCCTGGTCGGCGTGGGTCGCGATGACGATGCGGTCCACGCGGGTGACCCGCCCGGTGACGTCCCGGATCCGGACGCCGTCCTCGCGCCGGGTGACGTCGGTGACGGCGTGGGCCGCGCGCACGTCCTTGAGCAGCCCGGCGAGCCGCTCGACGTAGACCCGGGATCCGCCCGCGACGGTGTACCACTGGGGTGACCCGCCGATCCGGAGCATGCCGTGCTGGTCGAGGAACCGGAACAGGTAGCGCGCCGGGTAGGCCAGCGCCGTCTCCCGCCCGGCGGACCACACGCACGAGACGACCGGAACGGCGTAGTGGGCGATGAAGTAGCCGCTGAACCCCTCCCGCTCCAGGAACTCGCCGTAGGTCGTGAGGTTCTCGTCGCCGGTGGTGCGCAGGAAGGCCGCCGCGCGCCGGTGGAACCGCCTGACCTGCCACAGCATCCGGAGGAACCGGGGGCTGACGAGGCGGCGCGGCTGGGCGAATACGCCGCGCAGCCCGCGGCCGCCGGCATACTGCAGCCCGCACTCCTCGCAGCGGACGCTCATGCTCATCTCGGCGGGCCGCACCTCGACGTCCAACTCGCCGAAGAGCTTGCGCAGCCAGGGGTAGGTGACGTCGTTGTGGACGATGAAGCCGCTGTCGACGGCGTGCCGCCGGCCATCCGAGTCGGTGACGTCGTGGGTGTGCGCGTGGCCGCCGAGCCGGTCCTCGGCTTCGAAGAGAGTGACGTCGTGGGTGCGGGCGAGCAGGTACGCCGCGGTCAGGCCGGAGACCCCCGCGCCGATCACGGCCACGGACGGCCGCCGTGCGCCCGCGGCTGTGCCGTGCTTCTGGGAGGCCGGGCTGATGGCGGTCGCCGGATCGTTGGCTCGGGAGCCCATGATGTCAACTTTCGTCTAGAGTTTGTCTAGGTATGACGATAGCTCTCGCAATCAACCTTGTCAAAGTTATGTCTAACTACTGTAGAGTGTTGACATGGACACTCCCACAGGCCCGTCGCTGTTGCGCATCGGTGAGCTGAGCAGGCGCCTCGGCGTAAGCGACCACGTCCTGCGGGCGTGGGAGAGCCGCTACGGCCTACTCAAGCCAGTGCGCTCAGCGGGCGGCTTCCGGTTGTATTCCGAGGCGGACGCGCTGCGGGTCCGCCAGATGCAGGCCCACCTGGCCCGCGGGCTGTCGGCCGCCGAGGCGGCGCAAGCTGCGCTCGGGGAGGACAGGGCCGGGGCGGACCTCAGGCAGCGCGCCGCGCCGACGGTGGCTGAGCTGGCCGGCGACCTCCGGCAGGCCCTCGACGCTTTCGACGAGCCAGCCGCGCAGGCGGTCCTTGACCGGCTCCTATCCGACCTCTCCCTGACGACGGTGCTCCGCGACGTGGTGCTGCCATATCTCACCGAACTCGGAGATCGCTGGGCGAGCGGAACGGCCAGCGTCGCCCAGGAGCACTTCGCCAGCAACCTTATCCGCGGGCGGCTCGCCGGGCTGGCCCGCGGCTGGGGCAACGGCCACGGCCCCCGTGCTGTCCTCGCCTGCCCCCCCGGCGAGCTTCACGACCTAGCGCTGATGGCCTTCGGCATCGTGCTCAACCGCAACGGGTGGAGGATCGACTACCTCGGGATGAGCACCCCGGTCGAGGAGCTGACCCGAACAGTCGGCGCCAGGCACCCAGACCTCGTCGTCGTGGCCGCGACCCTGCCAGAGAACCTCGCGCCCCACGCCACCGAGCTCACCGAGCTCGCCAAGCACGCCCCGCTCGCCCTGGCCGGACCCGGCGCCACACCAGAGGTTGCCGCCGCCGCTGGCGCCCTGCTGCTGACCGGCGACCCAGTCACCGAAGCCGAGAATATCGAGTGGCCGCGGTGAAGGAAGTCCTGGCGCTCTCAGGTCGCGGTCGTCGGGTTCGATGCCTCCTGCCCCGCTCTGCGTGCTCTGCGCCCTGGGCGCGGGTGCCGGCCAGGCGCTTGGCCCGGCCGGCGGACCGGTGCGGGCCGGGTTTACTGCGGGGGGCCGGCGGTCAGGTGGATGCTGCTGGTGGCGGTCTGCCCGGCGGGGCTGACCCAGGTGAGGGAGATCGTGTCGCCGGGCCGGTAGCGGGCCAGCACACTGGTCAGGTTCGCGGGTGATCCGGCCGGGTGGCCGCCGACCGCGGTGATGACCGAGCCAGCGGTGATCCCGGCCTGCGCGGCGGGGCTGCCGCAGATCACGCCGTCGATCAGGGTGCCCGAGCTGGCCGGGGCGATCGAGGCGGGCACGGCCAGGCTGGCGTTGCCGGTGTAGCAGGCCGGGGCGGCCGGGCTGCCGAACCCGAACCCGTTGAACCCGCCGAAGCCGCCGAACCCGTCGCCGAATCCGCTGGACTGTTCCTGCTGCTGGGCCTGGGCCTGCGGGTCGCTGCTTGTCCCGGTGGCAGTGAAGATCCCCAGGAACGGCGGGTAACCGATCGTGATCACGCCGCTGGCGTG
>CAZORE010000066.1:0-7765 GCA_964581815.1 uncultured Streptosporangiaceae bacterium
TTCAAGGGCACCGGCAACATGGAGCTGCGGCTACGCCGCGAGCTCGCCGACAAGCGGCTCTTCCCCGCGGTCGACGTGGACGCCTCGTCCACCCGCAAGGAAGAGATCCTGCTCGCCCCGGACGAGCTCAAGGTCATCTGGCAGCTCCGCCGGGTGCTGCACGCCCTCGAGGCGCAGCAGGCGCTTGAGCTGCTCATGGAGCAGCTGCGCAAGACCCGCAGCAACGCCGAGTTCCTGCTCCAGGTCCAGAAGACCACCCTGGGCTCCGAGCGGGACCGTTAAGAAAGACGCTTGTTCCCGCTGGCCTGCGGCAGCCGGCCGGCGGGAATGCGCACTGGTCACTTGTGGTTAGCACGTGTGGCAAACTTAAAGCCGCTTAGTTCGCGGTTCCGGTTCACGTCAGGCCCTTTGAGTAGGGCAGCGCTCCCAGGCGGGCGCGACGACCCGGCGGCCGCTTGAGGCAAGGAGCCAGAGTAATGAAGCCAGAGATTCACCCGGCCTACGAGGTCACGACCGTGACCTGCGGCTGCGGCAACTCGTTCGTGACCAGGTCCACCGCCAAGGGCGGCGCGATCCACACCGACGTGTGCTCGAACTGCCACCCGTTCTACACGGGCAAGCAGAAGATCCTCGACACCGGTGGCCGCGTGGCCCGCTTCGAGGCCCGCTTCGGCAAGGGCAAGGTCCAGGGCGCTTCCGGCAAGACCGGCAAGAAGTAGCGACGTCAAAGCGCCCGTGTGCCGCAGGGGTACACGGGCGCTTTCGCTATGTTGTCACTGACCGAGTTACGAAAGGTCGCGATGCCCGTGTTCGACAAGCTAGGTGACCTGGCGAGCGAGCATGCCGAGCTTGAGCGCGCCCTCGCCGACCCCGGCGTGCACGCCGACGCGGACCAGGCCAGGACGCTCGCCAAGCGCTACGCGGAGCTGACACCGATCGTCAACGCGTACCGCGAATGGCAGCAGACGAACGGCGACGAGCAGGCGGCCAGGGAACTGGGCCAGGAAGACTCCGCCTTCGCCGACGAGGCCGACGCCCTGGTGAAGCAGCGCGCGGAGCTTGAGGAGCGGCTGCGGAAGCTGCTCGTCCCCAGGGACCCGAACGACGGCCGTGACACCATCGTCGAGGTCAAGGCGGGCGAGGGCGGCGAGGAGTCCGCGCTGTTCGCCGGCGACCTGCTGCGCATGTACCAGCGCTACGCCGAGCGGCGCGGCTGGCGGACGGAGCTCATCGACTCGACGCCGACCGGCCTCGGCGGCGTCAAGGACGCGACGATGGCGGTCAAGGCCGGCAAGGGGGGCACCGGCGCGTGGTCCCGGCTCAAGTACGAGGGCGGCGTGCACCGGGTCCAGCGGGTGCCGGTCACGGAAAGCCAGGGCCGCATCCACACCTCGGCCGCGGGCGTGCTCGTGACGCCGGAGGCCGACCCGGTGGAAGTGCAGGTCAACGACAACGACCTGCGCATCGACGTGTACCGGTCGAGCGGCCCAGGCGGCCAGTCCGTCAACACGACCGACTCGGCCGTCCGCATTACCCACCTGCCGACCGGCATCGTGGTCTCCTGCCAGAATGAGAAGAGCCAGCTTCAGAACAAGGAGCAGGCGCTGCGGGTGCTGCGGTCGCGGTTGCTCGCCGCGGCGGAGGAAGAGGCGAACGCTAAGGCCAGTGCCGAGCGCAAGGCACAGGTGCGCACGGTCGACCGGTCCGAACGGGTGCGTACTTACAACTTCCCGGAGAACCGCATCAACGACCACCGGGTGGGCTACAAGGCGTACAACCTGGATCAGGTGATCGACGGTGACCTGGACGCGGTGATCGACGCGCTCGCCGCCGCCGACCTGGAAGCGAAGCTAACGGAGCAGTAAGGTGTCACTCCTGCTTGACGAGATCGCGCTCGCCACGGCGCGGCTGGCGGAGGCTGGCGTGGACTCGCCGCGGGCCGACGCCGAACTCATCGCGGCGCACGTGCACCAGGTCAAGCGCGGTGAGCTGCATACCGTGCCCGACTCCGAGTTCGACGCGCGGTTCTGGGTCGACATCGGCCGCAGGGAGAACCGCGAGCCGCTGCAGCACATCACCGGCCAGGCGTACTTCAGGTACCTGGAGCTTGACGTGGGCCCCGGCGTCTTCGTGCCACGGCCGGAGACCGAGGTGATGACCGGCTGGGCGATCGACCGGCTGCGCGCGATGGACGTCGCGGACCCGGTCGCCGTGGACCTGGGCACGGGGTCGGGAGCGATCGCGTTGTCCCTCGCCCGGGAGGTGCCGCGGGCCACCGTGCACGCGGTCGAGGGCGACCCGCTGGCCAGGAGCTGGTCGGAGCGGAACATCACCCGCCACGTGGACGGCTATACCGCGGGCCGGGTGCTACTGCACGCGGGCGACTTCGTGTCGCCGGACCCTCGGCTCGGCCTCGGCGAGCTCGCGAGCCTGGCCGGCACCGTCGACCTGGTGGTCTCCAACCCCCCGTACATCCCGATCGGCTCGGTCGTGCCGCCCGAGGTCGGGGAGTACGACCCGCCCGCGGCGCTGTGGAGCGGCGCCGACGGGCTCGACGCGGTCCGCGCGGTCGAGCGGGTGGCGCGCTGGCTGCTGCGCCCGGGCGGCCTGGTCGCGGTCGAGCACAGCGACCAGCAGGGGGCGGCCGTCTTCTGGGTGTTCCCCGAGGAGTCCGGCTGGCGGGACACCACCAACCACAAAGACCTGTCACGCAGAGATCGTTTTGTTACCGCCATGTGGCCGGGTGAGTAGTGTGCGCACCTGTGGCCTGGCAATAACACCTAGGATGTAACCGATGAGCGCTCGATACGACTGCGCCGATACGCAGCAGCGGGAAGAGGGCCTGGTCGCGGCGACATCCGCCGTGCAGACGGGTCAGCTTGTGGTGCTTCCCACCGACACCGTGTACGGGGTCGGAGCGGATGCCTTCAACCCGGCGGCGGTGACCGCGCTGCTCGCCGCCAAGGGACGGGGCAGGAACATGCCGCCGCCGGTGCTGGTGGGCAGCGTGCGCGCTGCCGCGGCCCTGGCCGAGTCGCTCGGCGCGTTCGGCCAGGACCTGATCGATGAGTTCTGGCCCGGGCCGCTGACGCTCGTGTTCCGTGCGAGCCCGACGCTGCTGTGGGACCTCGGCGACACCATGGGCACGGTCGCGGTCCGGATGCCGCTGCACGCGGTCGCGCTCGACCTGCTGCGCCGGACCGGCCCGATGGCGGTCTCGAGCGCCAACCGGCACAGCCTGCCGGCCGCGGCCACCGCCAGCGAGGCGCAGACGCAGCTGGGCGACGCGATCTCCGTTTACCTGGACGGCGGTCCCTGCGCGGACAACGTGCCGTCCACCATCCTTGACCTGACCGGGACGGTGCCGCGGATGCTGCGCGCCGGAGCGCTCTCCGTCGACGCGCTCAGGAAGGTTGTCCCGATCATCGACCTGCCCGACGCGGCCGGCGGCGAGCCCGAGCTCAGCCCGGCCGACCGGCGGGCCGCGGAGGCTATCGCGGCCGCCAGCGCGGCCACTGCCGCTCAGCAGGGTGCCGTCAAGCCGGACGACAAGACGGACGACCCGTCGGCCACCGCTGACCGGGACGACTGACCGCCGGCCGCCATGCGCGAGTATCTCTTCATCCTGATCATCGCGGCGGCGGTGACCTACCTGCTCACGCCGCTGGTGCGGCGGGGTGCGATCGCGATGCACGCGCAGCACGCGGCGCGTAGCCGGGACGTGCACAGGGAACCGACGCCGCTGCTTGGCGGCCTCGCCATGTACGGCGGCCTGGTCGCCGGGCTGCTCGTCGCCGAGCAGCTCAGCTACCTGCGGCAGGCCTTTCCTTCCGCGCGCACGGTCGGTGGGCTGCTGCTGGCCGGCGGCCTGCTCGTGGTCGTCGGCATCGTCGACGACCGGTGGGGCCTCGGCGCCGTTTCCAAGCTGGCCGGGCAGATCGCGGCGGGCGGCATCGTGGCGTGGTCCGGCGCGTACCTGTCGTGGATTCCGTGGCCGGGCAGCGAGAAGGTGCTCCTTGAGCCCGACCTCGCCTACACGCTGACGATCCTCATCATCGTCGCGACGATCAACGCGGTGAACTTCATCGACGGCCTTGACGGTCTGGCCGCCGGCGTTGTCGGCATCTCCGCGGTCGCCTACCTGATCTACTCCTACAACCTGACCAACTCGGTCGGCATCCCATCGCAGTCAGTGCCCGCCGTGGTGTCCGCGGTGCTCGCGGGCATGTGCCTCGGCTTCCTGCCGCACAACTTCAACCCGGCGCGGATCTTCATGGGTGACACCGGGGCCATGCTGCTCGGCCTGCTGCTCGCCTACGGGCCCATCGAGTCGACCGCCACGCTCGACCAGAACATCCTGGTGACCTATTCGACGGGCGCGCACCCGCTCGACCGCTTCCCGACCATCCTGCCGCTGCTCATCCCGGTCGCGATCTGGCTCATCCCGTACACCGACATGGTGCTCGCGGTGATCCGCCGGACGGCGAAGGGCATGTCGCCGTTTGACGCCGACCGCGAGCACCTGCACCACCGGCTGCTCAACATGGGCCATTCGCACCGGCAGTCGGTGCTGCTCATGTACCTGTGGGCGGCCCTCTTCTCCGGCCTCGTCGTCGGCCTGTCGGTGCTGCGGATCAGCATGATCTGGTTCGCCTTGATCACGCTGGCCGCGTTCGCGGCCTTGCTGCTCGCTACGGCACCGAAGCTCCGCTGGTGGCGCGCGGGTAACGGCAAGCGGGCGCGGGCCGGGGGCAGCCGCGTACGTTCTGCTGACCCACTGCCGGTCACCCCAGGGCCCGCCGCGCCGGCCCGCGGGCCCGCCGCCAGCGCCCTGCCCGCCCCGCTCCTTCCGACGGCCAACGGCGGCCGCGCGGTCAACGCCAGCCCAGCGGCTAACGGCGGGCCCGCGGTCAACGGGGGGCCGTCAGCAAACGGCAGGCCGGCGGTCAACGGCAGGCCGGCGGTCAACGGCAGGCCGGGGGTCAACGGCAGGCCGGCGCAGGAGCCGGCCCCGGGCACCCGTCCGGGCGCCGGCCCCGCGCCGCCCTGGCCGGGCCGCCGCTGACCTCGCAAGCGCCACCCTTCGTGACAGAAGTCACTGGAGATCTGCGATTATTGCTCTGTAGCCTGCGGGAACGCCGTCTCGGTGAAGGACGCCCGGGCGAGCGGTTTTTGGGGACTTAGCACGGCAATGCCCGGTCCCCTTTTGGGGAGGGGGCCCCTCGCGGGCCCGACTGATAGTCATGTAAAGTCGTCAGTCAGGTAAAGTTAAAGTCAAGAACTTTGTGATACCCTTCACAAGCATTCAGCTAGTCCTCAGGAGATCCGTCGATGATGACGTACTACGGGCGCGTGGTGCGCTGGTCGCTCGCGCTGACCAGCGTGGTCGCCGTCGCCGCCGTCGTCATCTGCGCCGTCATGGGCGGCGCCAAGGGCACTTACGGCTCGCTGATCGGCGTCGGCATCGTCACCGTGTTCTTCGGCATCAGCATCCTGGTCGTCGGCCGGGCCGCGCGGATCAGCCCGATGGCCATGATGGCGGCCGCGCTCGGCAGCTTCGTGGTCAAGATGATCGCGTTCATGATCGCGCTCGTCGCGCTCGGCCACTCCACGGCCTTCAACGGCCGGATGCTCGGTCTTACCGCGCTGGCCTGCATCCTCGCCTGGTCCGCGGCCCAGATCGTCACCTCGATGCGGCTCAACTTCCTGTACGTCGAGCCGGACGGGAAGAGCTGAGCCGCGATGATCACGGGCATGCGGAGCTACCGCCGTCCGGGCCGCCCCGTTCCGGGGAGCGGGCCCGCGGCCGGGAACGGCAGGGACCGCACCGGTGAGCCGCTCACCATGGGCACCGGCTGGACCATCTTCAGCTACCTGATCGCCGGCATGCTCGCCTACGGCGGCCTCGGCTGGGTGATCGCGCACTTCACGCACATTGAACTGCTTTTCCCGATCGGCATGCTGGTCGGGCTCGCAATCTCGGTCGGCTGGATCATCTACCGGTACGGCAGGCCGTTCGAGCAGGGGAACCCCCCGAAGGGAGATGATCGGTGACCGGAGACGTCGCGGCCGCCGCGGGAGGCTGCCACATTTTCAGCGGGTGCGGCTACCCCGCGCCCGGGCTGCAGGACTTCACGTTCACGCCGATGTTCCACATCGGCTCGTGGGGCGTGACCAAGCCGGAATTCCTCGCGATGCTCTGCGGGCTCGCGGTGATCGTGTTCTTCTGGGCAGCGTTCCGCAGGCCCAAGCTGATCCCGGGCCGGACCCAGTCGCTCGGCGAGATGGGCATCCTCGCCGTCCGTGACCAGATCCTGCGGCCAGCGCTCGGCAAGAAGGGCGACGCCTACCTGCCCTTCATCGGCTCGCTGTTCTTCTACATCCTGATCTGCAACCTGATGGAGCTGATACCGCTCCTTCAGTTCCCGGTCATGTCGCGGATCGGCTTCGTGTGGCCGCTCGTCCTCATGATGTACGGGCTCTACTGGTACCTGGGCTTCAAGGCCAAGGGCTTCCTCGGCTACTTCAGGTCGTGGATCCCGGCCGCGCCGTGGCCGATCCTGATCATCCTGGTCCCGGTCGAGATACTCAAGTACGTGATCGTCCAGCCGTTCACCCTGGGCGTCCGGTTGTTCGCGAACATGTTCGCGGGCCACCTGCTGCTGTCCATCTTCATGGTCGCGACCTGGTACCTGGCGAGCTTCTCCGTCGGCCTCCTGTACGCCGCCGGGTCGCTGTTCATGGTGTTCTTCGTCTTCCTGCTCGAGCTCCTGGTCGACCTCCTGCAGGCATTCATCTTCACCACGCTTATCTCCACCTACATCGCGGACTCGCTGGAGTACCAGCACTGAGCCGGCCCGGCTCGCCAGCAGACCCACCAGCTAGCAGTTTCTAGCCAGCCCGGCGGCTTGTGTCCGCCGGACCGACCGCAAAGGAAAACGGAATGTCAGCTCTCGCCGCCACTCTCGCCACCGCCTCGACGCTGAACATCAACATCGGCGCCGTCGGCTACGGCCTCGCGGCCATCGGCCCGGGCATCGGCATCGGCCTGGTCTTCGGTCACGCGATCGAGGCCATGGCGCGGCAGCCGGAAGCCTCCGGTCGCATCTCGCTGTACATGTGGATCGGCTTCGCGCTGACCGAGGCGCTGGCCCTGATCGGCCTCGTCGCGCCGTTCATCTTCAAGTACAGCTGACCCAGGTACCACTTGGCCTTTCGAAGGAAGTGAGTACCACGTGATTAATCTCGCTGCTGAGACGGCGCAGAACCCGCTGCTGCCCTCCTGGCCCGAGTTCATCATCGGGACCGTCGTCTTCATCGTCGTGTTCGGCGTTCTCGGCAAGATGCTGCTGCCGCGGATCTTGACGCTGCTCGCCGAGCGCGAGGACGCGATCCAGGGCGGCATCAACCGGGCCGACGAGGCCCAGGCCGAGGCCCAGGCGGTGCTGGCCCAGTACCGCGCCCAGCTTGAGGATGCCAAGCACGAGGCCTCGCGGTTGCGCGAGGATGCCCGTGAGCAGGGCGCGCAGATCATCGCCGAGATGCGCGAGCGCGCCGAGGCCGAGGCCCGCCGGATCACCGAGGCCGCGCAGGCCCAGATCGAGGCGGAGCGGCAGCAGGCGCTGATCTCGCTGCGCGCCGAGGTGGGCTCGCTCGCGGTCGACCTGGCCAGCCGCATCGTCGGTGAGTCGCTCACCGAGCAGGCCAGGCAGAGCCGGATGGTGGACCGTTTCCTTGAGGGCATCGAGGCGCAGTCCGGGGCGGC
>CAZORE010000066.1:7865-37532 GCA_964581815.1 uncultured Streptosporangiaceae bacterium
GGCGCAGTCCGGGGCGGCCCAGTCCGGGGCGGCACAGTAATGCGCGGCGCCAGCCGGGGCTCGTACGAGGAGCTCCGCGACCGGCTTGAAGGGGTCGCGGGCTCGGCCGGGACCGCCGAGAACATCGGCGACCAGCTGTTCGCCGTCGTCCGGCTGCTCGACTCCGAGCATGGGCTGCGCCGCGCGCTCGCCGACACGTCCAAGCCGTCCAATGAGAAGTCGGACGTGGTCCGGCGGCTGCTGCACGGCAAGGTGACGAGGGCGACCGAGGATCTCGTCGCCGACGCCGCCGCCGCGCGCTGGGCGACCTCGAACGACTTCGCCGACGCTCTCGAGCAGCTCGCGATCGAGGCGCTCACGCTCTCCGCCCAGTTCGGCGACAGGCTTGACGACCTCGAGGACGACCTGTTCCGGTTCAGCCGGGTGATCGCCGCCCAGCCGGGGCTGCGCTCGGCGCTGATCGGGCCGGCCGGAGTGGACGCGAAGGCATCGCTGCTGGCGAACCTGCTGTCGAACAAGGTGAGCGGCCCCGCGCTTAGCCTGCTCACCCAGGTGCTCACCCATCCGCGCGGCCGCTCGCCGCAGGCGGTGCTCGACCTCGCCGCCGGCATCGCCGCGCGGCGGCGCGAGCAGCTCATCGCGGTGGTGCGGGTCGCGACGGAGCTGTCGGCCGCGCAGCGGCAGCGGCTGCTCGCCGCCCTCACCGAGACATACGGACAGGGAATTCACCTGAACGTCGTGCACGATCCGACGGTCGTGGGTGGCGTATCCGTCCAGATCGGGGATGAACTGATCGACGGGACCGCGGCCAGCCGCCTTGCCGCGGTCCGCCGCAAGCTCGCGGGCTGACCCGTCCCGCAGGGCATCGCCCAACCGGGCGCGAGACCGAACCTTGACTTTTATTCACGAACGGAATGAGGAAGATGGCGGAGCTGACAATCCGGCCGGATGAGATCCGCGACGCGCTGGCGCGGTTCGTAGAAGAGTACGAGCCCACGGGCGTCGCGCGCGAAGAGGTCGGCACGGTCGTCGAGTGCGGCGACGGCATCGCGCGGGTCGAGGGCCTGCCCTCGGCCATGGCGAACGAGCTTCTTGAGTTCGAGAACGGCGTCCGCGGCCTTGCGCTCAACCTCGATGTGCGCGAGATCGGCGTCGTCATCCTCGGCGAGTTCGCCGAGATCGAAGAGGGCCAGACGGTCAAGCGGACCGGCGAAGTGCTCTCGGTGCCGGTCGGCGACGGGTTCCTCGGCCGTATGGTCGGTGCGCTCGGCGAGCCGCTCGACGGCCTCGGCCCGATCCCGGACACCACGCTGCGGCAGCTCGAGATCCAGGCGCCGTCGGTCGTGCAGCGGCAGCCGGTGAAGGAGCCGATGCAGACCGGCATCAAGGCCATCGACGCGATGACCGCGATCGGCCGCGGCCAGCGGCAGCTGATCATCGGCGACCGGCAGACCGGCAAGACCGCGATCGCGATCGACACGATCATCAACCAGAAGTCCAACTGGGAGTCCGGCGACCCGGTAAAGCAGGTGCGGTGCGTCTACGTCGCGATCGGCCAGAAGGGCTCGACGATCGCGGCGGTCAAGCAGTCGCTCGAAGAGGCCGGGGCGATGGAGTACACCACGATCGTGGCCGCTCCCGCCTCCGACCCGGCCGGCTACAAGTACATCTCGGCTTACACCGGCAGCGCGATCGGGCAGCACTGGATGTACGGCGGCAAGCACGTCCTGATCATCTTCGACGACCTGTCCAAGCAGGCCGAGGCCTACCGGACCGTGTCGCTGCTGCTGCGCCGCCCGCCGGGCCGCGAGGCGTACCCGGGCGATGTCTTCTACCTGCACTCGCGGCTACTCGAGCGCTGCGCCAAGCTGAGCGACGAGCTCGGCGGCGGTTCGATGACCGGCCTGCCGATCATCGAGACCAAGGGCAACGACATCTCGGCCTACATCCCGACCAACGTGATCTCGATCACCGACGGGCAGATCTTCCTGGAGACCGACCTGTTCAACTCCGGTGTCCGCCCGGCCATCAACGTCGGCCAGTCCGTCTCCCGGGTGGGCGGCGCGGCCCAGATCAGGGCCCTGCGGAAGGTGGCCGGCCAGCTGCGGCTGTCGCTGTCGCAGTTCCGTGACCTGGAGGCGTTCGCGGCGTTCGCGTCCGACCTGGACGCGGCCTCGCGGGCACAGCTCGACCGCGGCGCCCGCCTGGTCGAGCTGCTCAAGCAGCCACAGTACGACCCGTTCCCCGTCGAGGAGGAGGTCTGCTCGATCTGGGCGGGCACCACCGGCCAGCTCGACGACGTCCCGGTCGAGGACATCCGCCGGTTCGAGACCGAGTTCCTCGATTACCTGCGCAGGAACAACGAGGGGCTGCTGACGTCGATCCGGGAGACCAAGGACCTGCCCGACGACAGCATCACCACGCTCAAGGACGCCATGGGCCGGTTCCGCCGCACCTTCGAGGTGACCGGCGGGAAGCTCCTGGTCTCCGACGACGAGACCGTCACGCCGCTCGCCGCGAGCGAGGTCGACCAGGAGACGGTCGCGAAGTACAGCCCGCCGGCTGACTCGGTCGCCCCGGATGACTCGACGGGCGGCGAGTAGGCGCCATGGCAGCACAGCTTCGCGCGGTCCGGGCGCGGATCAGGGCGGTCAAGTCGATCGCCAAGATCACCCGCGCCCAGGAGCTGATCGCGTCGTCGCGGATCGTCAAGGCGCAGCAGCGCACGCGGGCGGCCGAGCCGTACGCGCGCGAGCTCACCACGGCGGTTGAGGCCGTGGTGGGCCGCTCGTCCACGATCAGCCACCCGATGATCAACGAGCCCGAGTCGGTGCAGCGGTCCGCGGCGCTCATCATCACCAGCGACGGCGGGTTCGCCGGCGCCTACAACGCCACCGTGCTCCGGGAGGCGGCCCGGCTCCGGGAGCGCAATCACGAGAATGGCGCCGCCACGGTCAATTACGTGACGGGCCGCAAGGGCATCGCCTGGCACCGCTTCCGCAATCTCGCCGTCGAGGCCGAGTGGAGCGGGTTCTCCGCCCAGCCCTCCTACGCGCAGGCGGAGGAGGTGGCCATGGCGCTGCTCGACGCGTTCGAGAAGGACGCCGCGGACGGCGGCGTCGACGAGATCTACCTGGTCTCCACCGAGTTCGTCTCGATGCTGACGCAGCGGCCGTTGGTGCGGCGCCTGCTGCCGATGGAGATCGAGGAGCGGGAGGGCGAGCGGCCCGGCGGCGCGCTGCCGTCGTACGAGTTCGAGCCGTCCACCGACGTGGTGCTCGACGCGCTGCTGCCCCAGTACATTGCCAGCCGTATCTACTATGCGATGCTCGAAGCGGCGGCCTCGGAGCTCGCGGCGCGGCGGCGCGCGATGAAGGCCGCCACGGACAACGCCAACGACCTGCTTGACCGGCTGACCCGGGAGGCGAACAACGCCAGGCAGGCCGAGATCACCCAGGAGATCAGCGAAATCGTCGGCGGGTCAAACGCGCTCGCTGAAGCGAACGCAGGGAGTGAGTAACAGACCATGACCGTGACCGTAGAAAACGCCGCAGAAACGGCCGGCACCAGCGCCGGCCGCGTCGCCCGGGTCATCGGCCCCGTCGTCGACGTGGAGTTCCCGGCCGAGGCGATGCCGGAGATCTACTTCGCGCTGCACGTGGACATCACGTACGGCGGCAACACCCGCACGCTGACCCTCGAGGTCGAGCAGCACCTCGGCGACAACCTGGTCCGCGCGATCTCGCTCGAGGCGACCGACGGCCTGGTCCGCGGCGCCGAGGTGATCAACACCGGCGCGCCGATCTCGGTGCCGGTCGGCGACGTGACCAAGGGGCACGTGTTCAACGTGCTCGGCGATCCGCTCGACGTGCCCAAGGCGAGCCTCAACATCACCGAGCGGTGGCCGATCCACCGCCAGCCGCCGCCCCTCGACCAGCTCGAGTCGAAGACGGAGATGTTCGTCACCGGCATCAAGGTGCTCGACCTGATGACCCCGTACGTCCGCGGCGGCAAGATCGGCCTGTTCGGCGGGGCCGGCGTGGGCAAGACGGTGCTCATCCAGGAGATGATCCGCCGGGTCGCCAAGAACTTCGGCGGCGTCTCCTGCTTCGCCGGCGTCGGCGAGCGGACCCGTGAGGGCAATGACCTGTTCCTTGAGATGACCGAGTCCGGCGTCATCGAGGACACCGCGCTGGTGTTCGGCCAGATGGACGAGCCGCCGGGCACCCGGCTGCGGGTCGCGCTGTCCGCCCTGACGATGGCGGAGTACTTCCGCGACGTGCAGAAGCAGGACGTGCTGCTGTTCATCGACAACATCTTCCGGTTCACCCAGGCCGGCTCGGAGGTGTCCACGCTGCTCGGCCGCATGCCGTCCGCGGTGGGCTACCAGCCGACCCTGGCCGACGAGATGGGCCAGCTGCAGGAGCGGATCACCTCCACCCGCGGCCACTCGATCACCTCGATGCAGGCGATCTACGTGCCCGCGGACGACATCACCGACCCGGCCCCGCACACGGTGTTCGCCCACCTCGACGCCACCACGGTGCTGTCCCGGGCGATCACGGAGAAGGGCATCTACCCGGCGGTGGACCCGCTCGACTCCACCTCCCGGATCCTGGACCCGAAGTACATCGGCCAGAACCACTACGACGTCGCCCGGACCGTGCAGTCGATCCTGCAGCGTTACAAGGAGCTGCAGGACATCATCGCGATCCTCGGCATCGACGAGCTCTCCCAGGAGGACCAGATCACCGTGCAGCGCGCGCGGCGCATCGAGCGGTTCCTCTCGCACCCGATGTACGTGGCCGAGCAGTTCACTGGTCAGGCGGGCGAGTTCGTGCCGCTTGAGGAGACGATCTCGTCCTTCAAGGCGATCGCGGACGGCAAGTACGACGCCTACCCCGAGCAGGCGTTCTACATGGTCGGCGGCATCGAGGACGTCGAGCGCAAGGCCAAGGAACTGGAGCGCTAGTGGCCACATTGCACGTGGAGCTGCTGATGCCGGACCGCTCGTTGTGGTCCGGCGAGGCAGGCATGGTCATCGCGAAGACCATCGACGGCGACATCGGTATCCTTCCCGGGCACGCTCCGGTCTTCGGCATCCTGTCCCCGGGCAGCCTGGTCCGGATCCGCGAGGTGCCGGGGGATGACAGCCCCGGCGACGCGGTCCGCGCCGCCGTCAGGGACGGGTTCCTGTCCGTGACCAGCGACCGGGTGTCAATCCTCGCCTCGGCGGGCGAGATCGCCCACGAGGTGGACGTTCCCGGGGCCCGCGCGGACCTGGACAGCGCCACCACCGAGGCCGGCTCGGCGTCGGCGGCCGAGGAGTCGGTCGAGGTCAGGTACGCTCGCGCCCGGCTTCGAGCCGCGGGCGATCAGGCCTGACATAACGATCACGGGTTCGGGCTGAGCGGCGGTGGGGGGAGCGCTAACGGACGCGGTATGGATCTTCGCCGCCGTCCTGGTGCTCGTCTTCCTCGCCGCCGCCGTCCTCGCGTCCCGCCGCTACCTGCTTGAGCGCAGCGGCGGGACCGTCGAGTGCGCCCTGCGCAGCCCGGCGGGCAGCGGCTCCTGGCGGCTCGGCGTGCTTTCGTACCAGCATGACTCGGTGAGCTGGTACGGCGCGCTCGGCGTGCTGCTGCGGCCCGAGCACGAGTTCCACCGGCGCTCGCTGAGCGTCGTCTCGCGCCGCCCGGCGGAGCCGTCGGAGGCGGTCACCCTCGGGACGGAGCGCATCGTCGTCGAGGTGGAGGCCACCGCAACGCCGGACATCCCTGGCGTGGACAGCGGACCCGGCGAGCACGTCGAGCTGGCCATGACCGACCAGGCACTCACCGGCTTCCTGGCGTGGCTTGAGGCCTCGCCGCCCGGCTCGCACCTGAGTGATTTCACCTAAAGTCAAAACCCCGGGTTAGCTGCGGGTCGCGGTGGGCGGAGGGTGTCAGCCGCGCCCTCGTCGTGGCCCAAAGACCGGGCCCCGAAGGGGCGCGGCTGACACCCCATCCGCCCCACGCTTCTCATGGTCGAGGGGCCGTCCGGTTAGTCGCTGGACAACTCCCCGTTGCTGCCCGCCCGCTCCCACGTTGTTTGCATAGCTGGCGACCACTATCAATCGTCCTTGCATAGCGGGCGTCCATGATCATCACCAATTTGCGGCAAATGTCCAACCGCCGGCTATGCAAAGCTGAAAATCCGTGGTCATCGGCTATGCAAAGCCGGCTCGTCCCGGGGGCCGGTCACGCTGCCGTAGAGATTCCTGTGACTGCCATTGCGGGCGGGACAAGAGAGAGGATCCCGACGGTCAGGGACCCCTTGTCGTCGTGCCTGCCCGTTTGCGGGCGAGCCGGTCAGTGTCACCGGTAACGTGCGCCCCATCCGGTTCGCCCCTCCGGTCCCGATCCCGCAGCGAGTTGAAGTCCTTGTGCGCAGCCCTCTGGCGTCCCGTCGGCCGGGCAATGGCACGTCGGCCGAGGCTGCCGCCCGTGCTTAGCGGTCGCCGCCGGGGTGCCACAACACGTCGCCGGTCTCCGCGTTGGCGGCCCGGGCGAGGATGAACAGCAGGTCGGAGAGCCTGTTCAGGTACCTGGCCGGCCAAGGGCTGATCGTGTTGCCGTGGTCGGCGACGGCGGCCCAGGCGGTGCGCTCGGCACGTCGGGCAACGGCCCGCGCGGTGTGCAGCAGGGCCGCTCCTGGGGTGCCGCCGGGGAGGATGAACGAGCGCAGCACGGGCAACGCGGCGTTGTACTCGTCGCAGGCGGCCTCGAGCGCGGTGATGTAGCTCGCGTCGATGCGAAGCTGGGGGTACTCCGGTGGCGTCGGCGGGATCGGGGTGGCGAGGTCGGCGCCGCAGTCGAAGAGCTCGTTCTGGATCCTGCGGAGCAGGGTCACCATGCCGGCGGGCAGGGATCCGAGGGTGAGCGCCACGCCGATGGCCGAGTTGGCCTCGTCGGTATCGGCGTAGGCGGCGAGGCGGGTGTCGGTCTTGGGTACCCGGGCGCCGTCGTTGAGCCCGGTGGTTCCCTCGTCGCCGGTGCGGGTGTAGATCCTGGAGAGCACTACCGGGGTGTCGCGGCTGTCGTCGCTCATGTCAGACACCGTAGCGCAGTTACTCTAAGTAATCACAAGATTGAGGTGAGGACGGCTATAACCTGGGTATTGAACCGTGCGTACACAGAAGACGGCCATGAAAGTGACAATCGGTAGTCACATGCGCCAACATCGGGATCCGGCGGTTTTCGGGGGCCCGCCGGATCCCGGTTGGCGAAGCCGGGCCGTCATTTGCCGATAAGGTAACCCTGTGCACGACTACGTGATCGTGGGTGGCGGAAGCGCGGGCTGCGCGGTCGCCGCCCGGCTCGCCGAGGATCCTGGCAGCCGGGTGCTGCTGATCGAGGCCGGGCCGGACGCCGGCGCCGTCGCCGAGACCCGCGTCCCCGCGGCCTACAGCAGGCTCTTCCGCACTCAGTACGACTGGAACTACGTCACGCTCCCGCAGGAGCGGGCCGACGGGCGCCCGGTGTTCTGGCCGCGCGGCAAGATGCTCGGCGGCTCGTCGGCGATGAACGCGATGATCTACATCCGCGGCAGCCGGCTGGACTACGACACCTGGCGGGACGAGTACGGCTGCGCCGGCTGGGGCTACAAGGAGCTGCTGCCCTACTTCCTGCGCGCGGAGGACAACGCGCGCGGCGCGGGGCCGTACCACGGGGCGGGCGGGCCGCTGCCGGTGCAGGACCTGCGGTACCGCTCGGCGCACGCGGAGCACTTCATCGAGGCGGCCACGAGGCGCGGCGCGGCACCCAACGACGACTTCAACGGCGCGCAGCAGGACGGCGTCGGCTTCTACCAGGTCACTCAGCGGGACGGCCAGCGCTGCAGCGCCGCCGACGCCTACCTGGCCAGCCGTCCGGAGAACCTGACGGTTGTCACGAACGCCTTCGTTACCGGCCTGGTTATCGAGGGCGGCCGCGCGGCCGGGGTGACCTTCCGCTCCGCGGGCAGGCAGCAGACGGCCCGGGCCGAGGCCGAGGTAATCCTGGCCGCGGGCGCGATCGGGACGCCGCAGCTCCTCATGCTGTCTGGCATCGGGCCGGCCGACCACCTGCGCGAGCACGGCATTTACGTGATCGCCGACGTGCCCGCGGTGGGCGCCAACCTGATCGACCACCCGTCCGTGCCCGTGCTCTGGTCCACCCCTGGCCTGAAGGGGCTGTGGGAGTCGACCGGCAACAGCGGCTTCGCTCGCTGGCGGCTGACTCACCGGGGCCCCCTGACCTCGAACATCGCCGAGGCGGGCGGGTTCGCTCGCAGTGACCCGCGGTTGCCGGCCCCGGACCTGCAGTGGCTCGTCCTGCCGGTGGCGTACCGGGAGCAGGGGCTGACCGACCCGGCGAGCCGCGCGATGACCGTGCTCGTCGAGCTGGCGGACGTGGCGAGCCGGGGGCGCCTGCGGCTCGCCTCGAGCGACCCGAGGCACCGGCCGCTCATTGACCCCGGTTACCTGTCCAACGTGCGCGACCTCAACGCGCTCGCCGTCGGGGTACGGATGGCCCGCGACTACGGCACCGCGGCGCCGCTGTCCAAGGTCTGCGCCGCGGAGCTCATCCCGGGCAGTGCGGTCACCACCGACCACGAGATGCGGGACTTCATCAGGGGCAGCGTGGTGAGCGGCTACCACCCGGTCGGCACCTGCGCGATGGGCGGCGACGTGGCGAAGTCGGCGAGCGGCTACGACAGCGTGGTCGACACCCAGCTCCGCGTCCGCGGCGTGTCCGGACTGCGCATCGTGGACGCGTCGGTGCTGCCCACGGTGCCGCGCGGCAACACGAACGCCCCGGTGATCGCCGTCGCCGAGCGCGCCGCCGACCTCATCGCCGGCCGCGCTCCGCTCGTCCCCCTTGACCCGGCTGCCGCGCAGGCCCCGGCCATGCTTTCCGCCCGGGGCTAGCGGCCCCCGTGGTTAGCGGCGCCCCGTGGTCCGCGGCGCCGCGCCGGCCCGTAGAGGCGGCCGTGCAGCACCGTGACCAGCTTGACGATCCGGTCCATGTCCGTGGCCGTCCGGCTGAACGTCGTGGTCCGCACCACCGGCTTCATGCGCTGCCTGGTGATCGACTTGGCCCGGGAGAACTCCCGCAGCCCGTCGGCCCCGTGGATCCGCCCGAACCCGGACTCGCCGGTCCCGCCGAAAGGCAGCGCGGGAACCGCCGCGAACGAGATCACCGAGTTGACCGACGTCATCCCGGACCGCAGGGCGCGCGCCGTGTGAAGACCAACGCGACGGCCCTTGGTGAACACGGACGAGCCGAGCGCGTACGGTGAGGCGTTGGCCAGCCGCACGGCCTCGGCGAGTGACGGCACCGGGGTGACCGTCACCACCGGCCCGAAGGTTTCCTCGCGCACCGCGGCGCTGTCCTCGGGCACGTCGACCAGCACCACCGGCGAGACGAACGGCGCCCGCACCGAGTCGAGCCCGCCGAAGGCCGGCCGCCCGCCCCGCGCGATCGCGTCGGCCAGGTGCCGCTCCACGACCTCCACCTGCCCGGGCAGCGTCATCGGCCCGTACGTCGCCGATGCGTCGTCACCGGGGCGCAGCTGCGCGACCCGCTGGCCGAGCTTGTCGAGGAAGGCGCGGTACGCCGACTCAACGACGTACACCCGCTCGACGCCGACGCAGGTCTGCCCGGCGTTCGACATGGCGCCCCAGGCCGCCGCGTCCGCCGCGGCGTCCAGGTCCGCGTCGGCGTCGATGAGCAGCGCGTCCTTCCCGCCACACTCAGCGAGGACCGGGGTGAGGGTCTCCGCCGCGGCGGCCAGCACCTTCCGCGCCGTGGCCGCCGAGCCGGTGAACGCGAGCTTGTTCACCCCCGAGCGCGCCAGCTCCGCCCCGGTCGCGCCGCGCCCGGTGACGAGTTGCAGCACCGGCTCGGTCTCGCCGAACACCTCCGACAGCACTTCGCCGAACGACTGCACCAGCCACTGCCCCACGCCGGTGGTCAGCTCGGAAGGCTTGAACACGACCGCGTTCCCGGCCGCGAGCGCGTAGCCGATCGAGCCCATCGGGGTGAACACCGGGTAGTTCCATGGCCCGATGACCCCGATCACGCCGAGCGGCTGGTACTCGACGGACGCGGCCTGGTTGAGCATCGCGATGCCCGACGGCACCCGCCGCGGCCGCAGCACCGGCGCGGCGTGCTTCGCCGCCCAGTCCAGGTGCACGATCGTGTTGACGATCTCCAGGGTCGCGTCGTCGAGCGGCTTGCCCGTCTCGTCGTGAACCAGCTGCGCGAGCCGCCCCATGTACCGGGTGAGGTGCGACTTCCAGGCAAGCAGTCGCAGCTTCCGCTCGCCGTGGGAGAGCCCGCCCCACCAGGCGGCCGCACCGCGCGCCCGCTGCACCGCGTGGCTGACCTCCCGCTGCCCGTCGATGCCGTACGTGGCGAGCACCTCGCCGGTCGCCGGGCTAAGGGACTCGAACGTCTCCCGCACCGTGCCCCATGCCGGGATGGTGGGCGATACCGCATGACCTGCCATACCACCCAGTAAACCATCGGACGCGAGTACCGTAAGCACCGTGCTCGCCCGCCCTTACACGATCGTGAGCTGCGCCGTCTCCCTCGACGGCTGCCTTGACGACGCCTCGCCCGAGCGCCTGGTCCTCTCCGGACCCGAGGACCTGGACGAGGTGGACGAGTTGCGGGCGGCCGCTGACGCGATCATGGTCGGGGCCGGCACGATTCGCGCCGACAACCCGCGGCTGCTGGTCAGGGACGAATCGCGGTTGGCCGTCCGCGAGGCCGAGGGCAGGCCGTCGCAGCCGCTGCGGGTCACCGTGACCGCCACCGGCGACCTGGACCCCGCGGCCCGCTTCTTCGCCGGCCCGGGCACCTCGCTGGTGTACGCGCCCGCCCGCGCCGCCGCGGCGGCGCGGCGGAACCTCGGGGACAAGGCGGTGGTCATCGACGCGGGCGAGGAACTGTCGCTCGCGGCCGTGCTGCATGACCTTTACGCCGAACGTATGGTGCTTACCCTGCTCGCGGAAGCCGGCGCCGTCCTGGCCCGTGACCTGCTCGCGCAGGATCTCGTTGACGAGATCAGGCTCGCTGTCGCGCCCTTTTTCGTGGGCGACGAGAATGCGCCGAGGTTCGCGCTGCCCGCGCATTACCCGCACGGCAAGGGAAACCCGATGGCGCTGACCAGCGTGCGCCGCCTTGGCAGCCTCGCGGTGCTGCGGTACCGGCGCAATTCCCCGACCAGGTAGCGTCGGCGGCCCAAGAGCATCTGTTTCCAACATCAAAGAACGAATTGAGGTTGGGATTTTGAAAAGGCTCAGCTGTTGACGCGGAAACGAGATATGGGAACCATGGAACGGGGCGGGCGTCGGCGATACCGTACTGCCGGGAAATTGTCAGACGGCTTGGCCGGTCCAGTTGGGAGATGGCGCGGTGAAGGCTTCTGTCGTTGGGTTGCACGGGACCCTGTCTGGCGTGCGGTTTCCGGTCGGCGACGCACCGGTCACGTTCGGCCGCGGCGAGGACTGCGACATCGTCATACCTGACCCGGCGGTCTCCCGGCACCATGCCGAGCTCAGGCAGGAGGCCGACGGCTTCGTTATCACCGACCGGGGCAGCAGCAACGGCACCCGGGTCAACGGCGTCAAGATCACCACTCAGCACCTGCGGCCGGGCGATGAGATCACCATCGCCACCCACCGGTTCACTTTTGAGGGGCTTGACGCGGCCGCGGTGACCATGCCGGTCACCGCGCTGCACACCGACCGGACCAGGGCCACCCCCGACAGCAACGTCATGCGGGTCATCGTCAGCGGCGGCGGCCCGGTCGGCCTGACCTTCGCGCTGCTGCTCGCCGACCTGATGGGGTCGAAGGTGTCCATCCGGATGTACAACGGCCGCTGGAAGCGCGAGGGGCGCAAGGTGGTCTGGAAGGGCCACGACGAGGGCAACGTCCGCCGCATGCAGGTGGTGACCATCCAGAGCCGCCAGTTCCTCAAGCTCCCGCAGGAAATACAGGACACCCTGTTCACCCCGGGCAACTTCACCGAGATGTGGCCGTCCGGTCCCGACTCGGTCAACGGCGTCGGCCCGCGCAACATCCGCATCGCCTACATCGAGGACCAGCTGCTCGAACTCGCCAACCGCAAGCGGCAGATCGAGCTCGTCCCCGAGCCGTTCGACGCCGAGTCGGCCCGTCCCGAGATCGTCAAGACGCACGTGCTCGCCATCTGCGAGGGCAGCCGGTCACGCACCTTCTCGCACTTCAAGAGCAAGTTCGGCGCCGCCGACTTCAGCCTGTACGGGCTCGACGGCGAGCAGCTCTCCGACATGGTGCTCGGCCTGCGGGTGAAGTCCCTGCTGCCCGATCCCATGGCGGTGCTGCTCACGGTGGCGCAGAACCGGTTCCTGCTGAACTCGCTGAACGGCGAGGGATTCCTGAACATGCGGCTCACCGACACGGAGGCGAAGGAAGCGGTCGGGATCAACCCGGTCAAGCAGACGTTCAGCGGCTGCATCCAGTCCGAGCCGTGCCTGCTCGAGCTGAGCCCGGGCGGCGACTTCGTGTGCGGCACGCACCACACCTTGTTCCTGCCGGCGCTGCTGCGCGGCTCGGCATTCTGGTCGCGGGTGGCGGAGGGGCTCGCGCTGTTCGGCGTCCCGACGGAGAACCTGACCGCGGTGACCGGCTTCCAGCTCAACATGGTGCAGCGGCCGCGGTTCACCGCCCGGCTGTTCCCGCCCACCGCGACCACGCCGGGGACGTTCGGCTTCCTGCTCGGCGACGCGGCCAACGCGATCCACTTCTGGCCGGGCCGCGGCCTGAACAGCGGGCTCGCGTCGGCGATCTCCCTGGCCCGCTGCCTGGCCAGGCCGCGGCGCGGCATGACGCTGCGCGACGCGGACTTCACCAGGCACGAGGCCGTGATGTCCATGCTGCAGTACCGGCACAAGAGCCGGGCCTGGCTGCAGATGGTCACCGCGGACGATGAGGGCAACTTCCGGGCGATCAAGGACATCATCGCCCAGGGCATCGCGGAAGGCGAAGAGGGCGCCTTCGACAAGGAAGCCGACCTCGAGGCGCTGCTTGAGCGGCTGAGCCAGATCAGGGACCGGCTGGCGACGCGCGTCGCGGGCATGCCGGACGACGACACCCTGCGCAAGCACCTGGAGCCGCTCGACGGCCCGCTGCTGCACACCCTGCTGGTGAGCGGTGCATGGGACACCGGGGGAGTAGGCGGCGAGGAGGTCGAGCTCGACTTGCTCCTCGAGGAGCCGCAGGCGGCCCGGCCCACCGTGGCCAACAACTTCACCCCGTCACCCGCCCGGTGAGCTGACTCACGGGCGGCTAAAACAACGTGCCCTCACGCTCGATGCCGCGCATGGTGTCGTAGTCGAGCACGACGCAGCGGATGCCACGGTCCTCGGCGAGCGTGCGCGCCTGTAGCTTGATCGTCTGCGCGGCGAGGACGCCGTGCACCGGCGACAGGAGCGGGTCCCGGTTCAGCAGCTCCAGGTACCTGGTGAGCTGTTCCACCGCGTCGATCCCCGCGTGCCGCTTCATCTCGACGGCGACGTGCGCGCCGGAGTCGTCGCGGCACATGATGTCGACCGGGCCAATCGGGGTCGGGTACTCGCGCCGGATCAGCCGCCAGCCGTCGCCGAGCAGGTGGAGCTGCTCGGCGAGCAGCTCCTGCAGGTGGGCCTCGACGCCGTCCTTGACCAGTCCCGGGTCGACGCCGAGGTCGGCCGAGACGTCGGACAGCGTCTCCTCGATGGTGATCGTCAGGGTCTCGCCGGCCTTGTTGGTCACCGTCCACTTGCCCGGCTGCCCGTCACCACCGGGATGCTCCGTCAGGCGGCAAGGCGGTGACATCCAGTTGAGCGGCTTGTAGGAGCCGCCGTCGGAATGGACGAGCACCGACCCGTCGGCCTTCACGATGAGCAGCCGCAGGGCGGTCGGGAGATGGGCGGTGAGCCTGCCGTCGTAGTCGACGCTGCACCGCGCGATGACGAGTCGCACCTAGGCACTCTAGTGCGGACTAGCCGGTGCCGCTCGCGCGTTGATAGTAGCGGTGCCCCTTTCGCCCCGGCGACCGGGGCCAGTCAGGCCGCCGTGCCGCTGGACGGCGGGCACGGAACCAGGCAATTCTCTCCCGGATAAGGTTGATGGCCGTGAGCCCGCGCAAGACCAGGAAAGCCCGGCCGGCCGCGCCGGCCGCGCCCCTTGGGCCGGAGCGGATCGAGGACTGGCCGGACGGCGACTGGGTGGTGCGCCCGGTGCCCGGCGCCGCGGCGACCAAGGCGTACCGATGCCCCGGTTGCGACCAGGAACTGTACCCGGGCCTCGCGCACGTGGTGGTGTGGCCGACGCACGCGGGCGTGGCATCGCGCCGTCACTGGCACACCGCATGCTGGCAGCGGCGCATGCACCGCCGTCCGAGATGAACGTGAGGGGAAACGAGTGACCGACATCAGGGCGACGACGGTCCTGCCTGCCCGGCGGGCTCCGATCACGCTGACCACGGAGGACGGGCTGCGGCTGGTCGGCGAGCTTGCGCTGCCCGCGGGCCGTGACCCGGTCGCGACGCTCGTCTGCCTGCACCCGCTGCCGACCCACGGCGGCATGATGGACAGCCACGTGTACCGTAAGGCGGCGAGCCGGCTGCCCGCGCTGGCGGACCTCGCGGTGCTGCGCTTCAACACCCGTGGTACCGAGTCGGAGCAGGGCAAGAGCGACGGCGAGTTCGGCGGCGGTGAGACCGAGCGTCTCGACGTCGAGGCGGCCGTCCGCTACGCCGTGGCGGCGGGGCTGCCAGATGTCTGGCTGGTCGGCTGGTCGTTCGGCACGGAGCTGATGCTGTGCTGGGGGCTACTGCCTGGCGTCCAGGGCGGCATCCTGCTCTCACCGCCGTTGCGCCGCGCTACCGACCAGGACCTAGACCGGTGGGCGGCGGACGGGCGGCCGCTCATCGCGCTCGTGCCCGAGTTCGACGACTACCTGCGCCCCGACGAGGCGCGCCAGCGCTTCGCTCGCGTGCCCAAGGCGGAGGTCATCGGCGTTGACGGCGCTAAGCACCTGTGGGTGGGAGAGAACTATGTCCGCATCGCGCTCGCCGAGATCGTCCGGACAGTCAACCCCGCGGCCATGCAAGGCGCCGAGACCCTGCCGACCACCTGGGACGACTAACTCTCAAAAGGCGTGCCGGCCGTATGGTTGTGGCATCGATACGGCTATAGGCGGCTGGATGCCACAACCATCTGCCCACCAGCGGCAAGACTGAGGCCCCCGACCGGATGGGTCGGGGGCCTCAGTTCGGTTACGAGCCCCGTCAGGCGGTGCCTAGGGTTACTCGGTCCACCAGTCCTCGTCGTTGGGCTTGGCCTCACCGTTCGCGCCGGCTGGCCGCGGGGCCGCGCCGTTGCCGTTGGGGCGGGCAACCGGGGTGGCGGCAGTGACGGGCGCGCTCTCCACGGCCTGCTTGACCGGGGCCGCGGCCACGGCGGGCTCGGGCGGCAGCTGGATGCCAAGCTGGCCACCGAGCAGCTGCCGCACCTGGGCGAGGTGCGAGGAGATGTTGTCCTTCTGGCGGGTAAGGTCGTCGACCTCGCGCTGGGCGGCGAGTCGGCGGCGCTCCGCGTCGGTCTTGGTTTCCGTCAGCAGCTGATCGGCCTGCGCCTTGGCCTGGGCGACGATCTGATCGGCGTTCTTCTTCGCGTTGGACACGAGCTGCCGCGCGTGCTGGTCGGCGTCGCGGCGGGTCTGGTCCGCCTGCGCGGACGCCTTGGCGGCGCGCTGCTCGGCGGTCGACGCGCGCTGCTCCGCCTCGGAGACCAGCTTCTGCGTGGCGGCCTGGGCGCCGGCGAGCCGCTCGGCCTCCTGCCGCTCGGCCTCCTCGCGGCGGGCGGCCAGCTGGATCTCGAACTCCGCCTCGGCCTGCGTCCGCTGCGCCTCGCTCTCGTCGAGGATGCGCTGCGCCTGCGACCGCATCTCGTCCGCCTGGCGCTTGGAGGTGGTGAGGATCTCGTCGCGCTCCCGCTTGGCGAGCGCCTTGCTCTGCGCCACCTCGCGCTCGGTGGTGGTGCGCAGCTTGGCGATGTCACGCTCGGTGGCCGCCCGCTTCTCCGCGACCTCGTGGTCCGCGGTGGCGCGCAGCTTAGCGACCTCGCGCTCGGTGGTGGAGGTCAGCTCGTCCGACTCGCGGCGCGCGGTGCTGCGGATCGAGTCGGCCTCGCGCTCCGCCGCGCCGCGCACGTCGTCGGTCTCGCGCTTGGCGTTGGCGCGCAGCTCGGCGGCCTCGTTCTCCGCCGCGGCCCGCATCTCGGCGCCGTCAACCTTGGCCGCCGCCTTGATCTCGTTGGCCTCGGACCGCGCGGCCTGGACCAGCTCGGTGGCCTGCTCCTCGGCCAGTCGCAGCAGCTGCTCGATGCGCGCGCCAAGACCGGAATAGGTCGGCCGCTCCTGCTCCTGGATCTGCCGCTGCGCGTCCTGCAGGTCGCGGCGCGCGGAGACCGCGTCCTCCTGGTGGCGGCGCACTTCGTTGGCGAGCGTGCGGATGTGCTCGTCGACCTGGTGCGGATCATAGCCGCGCATGACCTTGGCGAAGTCGCGCGGTGGGGTCTCTTCGAAGAAGCTGGTCAGCTGAGCGTCAATATCCGATTGCATATGAGCCTAATCCAAGCTAGACGGGGGTCGGCAGGCGGAACCGGGCGCGGGATACGGTCTCGCCAATGAGAGGCAATCTACTCTGCCGCCGCCGGCTCTGCGGGTGCTTCGACGTTCTTCCCGGCGGGTGGCTTCGATGTCACCTACCAGAGGATTCTAATGGTCACATGGCCCTCATATGACCCTGTGTGTCCGCCCGGAAGGTTACGTTTCATGCACCTCAGGGCCGCACTGGCGCTGCAATCGATCGCATCCGCACCAAAAAGCCGTCTCGCCACCCTACCGGGCCGGCTGCACGAGCTCGGTCAGCACCCCCCCGAGATCACCGGGATGCAGGAACGCGATCGAGGCCCCCATCGACCCGTGCCTGGGCCGCGAGTCGATCAGCCGCACGCCGGCCCCGCCGATCTCCGCGAGTGCCGCTGTGACATCCGCCACTGCGTACCCGACATGATGCATGCCCTCACCGCGCCGCGCGAGGAACTTGCCGACCGGGGTGTCGTCGCCGAGCGGCTCAAGCAGCTGAACGTAGGAGGAACCTTCGGAGGTAGCTAGCATCGCCTCGTGGACGCCCTGCTCTGCGTTGACCTCCTTGGCCACCACCTCAAGCCCGAACACGCTCACGTACCGCTCGATGGTGGCCTCAAGCGACCGGCAGGCGATCCCCACATGATCAATGCGCAGCAGCATGCTCTCAATTATCCCCCGGGGGCGTGGCCCGTATGGCGAAGCCCACGATCGTCCCTGGCGCACGGCTGGGTATCGTGGCAAAGATGGCGTATTGCCGATAGGCAGACAGGCAGGGAGGCCGGCATGGGCGACCGTGACCCAGTGATCATCGGCGGAGCGCGGACTGGCATCGGACGGCTGCTCGGCAGTCTGGCCGGGTTCAGCGCGACCGACCTAGGCGGGTTCGCGATCAAGGGCGCTCTCGGCAAGGCCGGCGTCGCCCCGGACGCGGTCGAGTACGTGATCATGGGCCACGTGCTGCAGGCGGGCACCGGGCAGATCACCGCCAGGCAGGCGGCGGTCAAGGCGGGCATCCCGATGTCGGTCCCGGCCACCGTGGTCAACAAGGTGTGCCTGTCCGGGCTCGACGCGATCGCCCAGGCGGCCGACCTGATCAGGCTCGGCGAGTTCGACGTCATCGTGGCCGGCGGCATGGAGTCGATGACCAACGCGCCGCACCTGCTCAAGAACTCACGCAAGGGCTACAAGTACGGCTCGGTCGAGATGCTCGACTCGATGGCGGTGGACGGGCTGCAGGACGTGTTCGACGGCCTGTCGATGGGCGAGTCCACCGAGAAGTACAACGCGAAGACCGGGATCAGTCGCGCCGACCAGGACGAATTTGCCAGCCGCTCGCAGCAGCGCGCCGCCCGGGCCGCCAAGGACGGGCTGTTCGCCGAGGAGATTGTCCCCGTCGAGGTCAGGTCGCGGAAGGACACGATCGTCTTCGCAGCCGACGAGGGCATCCGCGGCGACACGACGGTCGAGAGCCTGGCGAAGCTGCCGGCCGCGTTCGGCGCGGGCGGCACGATCACCGCCGGCTCGTCCTCGCAGATCTCCGACGGCGCCGCCGCGGTCATCGTGACGAGCCGCGCGAAGGCCGCCGACCTCGGCGCCACGGTCCTCGCCGAGGTCGGCGCGCTCGGCACGGTCGCCGGCCCGGACAACAGCCTGCACTACCAGCCGTCGAACGCGATCAAGAAGGCGCTCGGCAAGGCCGGCCTCGCCGTCGGCGACCTCGACCTCATCGAGATCAACGAGGCCTTCGCCGCGGTTGGCGTGGCCTCCATGCGCGAACTGGGCGTCAGTCCCGACATCGTGAACGTGAACGGCGGCGCGATCGCGATCGGCCACCCGCTCGGCGCGTCAGGGACGCGGATCGCGCTTACGCTCATGTACGAGCTGCGGCGCCGTGGCGGCGGGCTCGGCGCGGCCGCGCTGTGCGGCGGTGGCGGCCAGGGCTCGGCGCTGCTGCTGCGGGCGCTGGCATCCTGAGCACGGGCGCCACGGAAACCGGCGACATCGCCGCCTCGGTCCAGGCAGGCGATAAGCGCGCGCTCGCCCGGGTGATCTCGTGGGTGGAGAACGGGGACCCGCGCGCCCGTTCGGTGCTACGGGACCTGAAGCCACCGCAGGCCCGCACCCGCGTGATCGGCCTGACCGGCGCGCCGGGCGCGGGAAAGTCCACCGTCACCAGCGCGCTGGTGCGCGCGTTCCGCGCGCGCGGCCGCCGGGTCGCGGTGCTCGCCGTCGACCCGTCCTCGCCGTTCACCGGCGGGGCGCTGCTCGGCGACCGCATCCGGATGCAGGAGCACGCCACCGACGACGGGGTGTTCATCAGGTCGATGGGCAGCCGGGGGCAGCTCGGCGGGCTCGCCGCCGCGACGCCGCAGGCGATCCGGGTGCTCAGCGCGGCCGGCTACCAGGTGATCCTGGTGGAGACGGTCGGGGTCGGCCAGGCCGAGGTGGAGATCGCCTCGGCGGCCGACAGCACCGTCGTGCTCGTCGTGCCGGGCATGGGCGACTCCATCCAGGCGGCCAAGGCGGGCCTGCTCGAGGTCGCCGACGTGCTCGTGGTGAACAAGGCGGACCGTCCGGACACCCAGGCCACCCTGCGCGACCTACGGCACATGGTGTCCCTGGCGACGAGCGAATGGAAGCCGCCGATCGTGCCGACGGTCGGCACCACCGGAGACGGGGTGGACGAGCTCGTCGGGCGGCTTGACCAGCATGACGCCTGGCTGGAGTCGAGCGGCGAGCGGGCGCGGCGGCGGCTGGCGCGGGCCCGCGATGAGGTGACCGCCCTGGTGCTCGGCACGCTGGCCAGGCACGTCGCGGTCCCCGACGAGCTCGCGGCGCGGGTGGCCGAGGGCCGCTGCGACCCGGAGGCGGCGGCCGAGGAACTGCTCGACTCCGCGGTGATCTTCAAGGAATTACGGTGCGCCGGTTAGCTCTGGATCGGCCGGGGCTGCCAGGTCTGGCCGCCGTCGGTGGTCATCCAGATCTCGTGCAGGCCCGGGTTGCCGCTCAGCGCGACGCCCTGCAGCCGCTCGGTCATGCCCACGTACGTGAATCCGGGCACCGTCGCCGACGGGTCAGACAAGGTGGCCGCCTGCCACTTCGACGCGCCGGGCTTCAGCAGGTAGATGCCGCCGGGTGAGGAGGTGCTGCCCTCGGTGGCCAGGATGAGGGTGCCGTCGGTCCGGTCGGTCAGCGACTGCGGCTCGCCGATGAGCGCCGTCCCCGCCGACCCGACGCCGGTCTGCTTGGTCCAGTTCGCCCCGCCGTCGACCGACAGGTACACGACGGTGCTGCCCGGGCTCGGCACCGCGCACACGACCGCCAGGCGCGCATGGCCGCCAGGGCCGATGCCGTCCGGCGCAAGCAGCAACTGCCTGGGCAGCCCGCTGTTCGCCGCCGCCCCGGGGGTGCAGGGCAGCGCCGCGACCTTGTGCCAGGCGCTCCCGTCGAGCGGGCCGGCGTACAGCGTGCCGTCCGGTGCCGCGAGGTAGCCGGTGGCCGGGACGGAGCCGGCCGCGCCGGCCAGCTCGATCACCGCGCTGCCCGTCGCGGTCACGCCGGGGGTACTGCCCGCGGTGCTTTCCGCGCTGAGGCCGGCGGGGACGCCCGCGACCGGGGTCCAGGTGTCGCTGCCCGCGGTGGCGGTCTCCAGCGTGTAGGAGGAGCACTCGGCGATCTTGTCCCCGCTGGCCGTGCTGCACTGGCCGAACAGGGCGTAGGCCCGTCCGTTGACCGTCTCCAGGTCGGTGACCGAGGCGTTGCCGGTGTCCACCGCGTGCCAGTGCTCACCGCCGTCGTCTGTCGCCCACAGCTCCGGGCCGAACGCCCAGCCGTTTGACCCGTTGAGGAAGCGCAGCCCGGTGACGCCCGTCAGCCCTTCCGGCCCGCCGACAGGCGGGGCGGGCAGGCCGTGCCAGGTGGCCCCGCCGTCACCGGTGCGCGCGATCGACGTGCAGATAGCGGAGTCCTGGTGCGCACCGCAGCGGCCGGGTGTCCCCGCGGGCCCCATGATCCAGCCGGTGCTCAGCGAGACCCAGGTCACCGAGTAGGGCTGGAAGTTGGGCGGCAGGTACCCGGGAGTGGTCACACCAGGGGTACTGCTACCGGACGCGGACGCCGTGCCGCCCGACGCGCCCGGTGTCGGCTCTTTGGTGCCGGTCCCGAGCGTCGAGGGCGACCCGCTTGTACCGGACGAGCCGCCCGCGGCCAGGCTGGCGCCAGTCGACGGCGTGGGCGTCAGGTGCAGCGTGAGGCCGACCGGCACGGCGACCGCCACGGCCGCGGCGACCGCCGCGACGGACGCGACGGAGACGGCGGCCCGGCGCAGCTTGCGGCGGCGGGCTCGCCTAGTGATGAGCTCGAAGGTGCCCGGCGGCGGCGGTAGCGGCCGCACCTGCTGGTTCAGCCAGTGGTCGAGCGGGTCAAGCTCGTTGTCAGCTGGCATTGGTCCTCCCCCAGCCGCGGCGCTTGCCACGGCCACCTGCGCCTGCGGCGCTGTCCTTACCCGCGCCACCCTCCCTACCCGCGCCAGTCTCCCTATCCGCGCCAGCCTCCCTACCCGCGCCACCCTCCCCGCGCCGAGCCGGCATCGGCGGGGCCGTCCGCTTGGCCCCGTGCTCGGCCAGGGCGTCCTTAAGCCTTGCCCTGGCGTGGTACAGATCGGCCTTGATTGTCCCCTCGGGTCGCTTGAGCTGGACCGCGATCTCCTTGACGCCGAAGCCCGCGTAGTAGTGCAGCAGGAACGGCTCGCGCAGCCGAACGGGCAGCGCGGCGAGCAGGTCACGGATGTCCACGTCTTGCGCTGGGTCCGCCCACGGCTCGGGGTCGGTGCCCGCGGCCGCCTTGCTGATGGCGCGGCGCTCTCGCTCCATCTTGCGCCAGTGGTCGCGGACCAGGTTGGTGGCGATCATGTAGAGGTAGCTCTGCGGGCTCTCGAACTTGTCGGGACTTGTCCACTTCGACAGCAGCCGGACGAACGCCTCCGAGGCGATCTCGTGCGCGGTCTCGTCGTCGTCCACGAGGCGCCTGACCCACCCGGCCAGCTTGGGGTAGTGCACGGTGAACAACTGCTCGGCCACCAGGTGCCGCGCGGCGGCGCCCGAGTTATCGGTGACGACGCCGTAGGGCCCGGTTTCCGCGCCCGCGTCCGTGCCCACCGGTCCCCCTCCCCGACGCCCAGCGCGCGGTGCCCCCAGGGATGCTGCCGACCTCGCGTTGGTCAGCACGGCGCCGCCCGCGTCGAAAGACATACTTTCAGCAAGTGGCGGCGCCGCGAGGGCATTAATGGCGTACGTCAACGAGTTACCACACTTTCGCGCGGCGGCGGGAGACCCGATTCCCCGGGACGCCTCTTTAGACGGCGCAGCGGCTCGTTCGGTTGGGATTTTTAAGCACAGCCCGTTGCGGGTCGTTAGTTAGACGTCTGCCGGCGAACGCCGCCGCGGTCAGGCAGGGGCGGCGACCGGAAGGCCGGCGGCCTGGGCGGCGTCGCTCAGCTGCTTGTCGTAGCAGACGAAGGCCGTCAGGTCGCGCTTGATCGCGAGGGCGGAGGCGAGGTGGATCGCCGACGTGGTCGGCAGCCCGGCGGGCGGCGCAGTCGCCGCGTTGTCAAGCAGGTCGTGGGTGAGGGAGACGACCGAGATCCGGCGAATGATCCGCTGGGCGCGGGGCAGCGCTCCCGGCTCCGACCGCCAGATCGCACGGAGCAACTCGGCCCGGTGCAGCGAGCTCGAGACGAGCGCCTGGTCGGACCGCGCGGCGAGGAAGCTGGTGAGCGCGCCGGATTCCGGCTCGCTGAGCGCGAGCTTGACCAGCGCTGACGAGTCGAGATAGATCACGGTCGCGCCGCTTCCTCGGCGCCGCGAAGGTCCGTTACCGCCTGGCTCGCGGTCTGCGGCCCGCCGCCCACGCCGGTGTAGGGGTCGATCTCAAGGACGCTGCCCTCGTCCTCGGCCCGCTCGATGACGCCCTTGGCGATCCATCGCTCAAGCGGGCTCTCTGGGTCGCGCACCGGGATCATCTGCGCCACGAGGCGTCCGCGGTTGGTGATGTCGACGGTGTAGCCGCGTTCCACCAGGTCGACGTAGACGCTGGCGTGCTGCCTGAGCTCCCGGATGCCGATCCGCTGTTGCGGCAGGTTTGACGTGGTGTGGTGCACCGGATCGCCCGCGTACCCCAGGTCCGGATTGAGGGGCTTGCCGCGCTTCCTGTCGCCCTTCTGTGCCATGCGGCGACTGTAGCACATGACTGCTACAGTGCTCCTGCTTTTCGCAACGCGTTGTCGCCGGGCGCGGCTACTCAACGGGGGGACAACGGTCACGATCACGCCAAGATCTGGTGCAGGATAGAGGTATGCAATCGCCGCGGGACTTCTCTATGTACGGTGCCGTCGACCTTGGCGCGCGACAGGCAGCCGCGCAGCGCAGGCAGCAGGCAGCTCGGGCCGCCACGGCCGCCGATGCTGGCGAGGGCGGACGGGCCGAGGGGCCGGCGTCTGCGTTCGTGATCGAGGTGACGGAAGAGACCTTCAACAACGACGTCGCGCTCCGGTCCAGGTCCGCCCCGGTGATCGTGGACCTGTGGGCCGAGTGGTGCGGCCCGTGCAAGCAGCTCAGCCCGGTGCTCGAGAAGCTGGCCATCGAGGCGGGCGGCGCGTGGGTGCTTGCCAAGATCGACGTGGACGCCAACCCGCGGCTCGCGCAGGCGTTCCAGGCGCAGTCCATTCCGATGGTCGTTGCGATCGTCGGCGGTCAGATGGTGGACGCGTTCCTCGGCGCGATGCCCGAGGCACAGGTGAGGCAGTGGCTGGACCAGGTACTTGCGGCCGCCGGGCAACTCGGCGTCCAGGGGGCGCCGCGTGACGGCGCGGAGCCGGGCGAGGATGCTTTCGATGACCTGCCGCCGGCGCTCGCCGCGGCCAGGGACGCGATGGAGGAAGGGGACCTCGACGCGGCCGCGGGGGCCCTGGAGAAGGCGCTCGCGGACACCCCGGCTGACTCGCTGGCGAAGAGCTGGCTCGCCCAGGTCAACCTCATGCGCCGGGTGTCCTCCGCTGACCCGGCGGCCGTCACCAGGGAGGCCGCCGCGCACCCGGAGGACGTCGGCGCGCAGCTGCTGGCCGCCGACTTCGAGATGGCAAGCGGGGATGCCGAGCGGGCGTTCGACCGGATTCTCGCCGTGGTCAAGCGGACCTCGGGTGATGACAGGAACAAGGCACGCCTGCACCTGCTCGAACTCTTCGAGGTGCTGTCGCCCGACGACGAGCGGCTCAAGAAGGCCAGGACCCAGCTGACCCTGCTTTTGTTCTGAGCGGGCGGGTGAGCGGGCGGCCCGTTACCGGCCCGGCCGCGGCACCGGGGTCTCGGGCTCGGCGAGGGCCTCGAGCGCGGGCAGCGCGGTCGCGAGCGCGGCGCGCTGCTCGGCGGTAAGCAGCTGCAGCCACTGGGTCAGCAGGGCCGTGCCCTCCTCCCGGAGCCGCTCCAGGGTCTCGTGCCCTTTGGGCGTGATCGCCAGCGTGGACGCGCGCGCGTCCTTCGGGTCGGCGTCCCGCTGGACGTAGCCAAGGTCCTCGAGGACGGCCACCATCCTGGTCAGCGTGGACGGCGCGATGCCCTCGGCGGCGGCCAGGTCGCCGAGGCGGAGCGGGCCGGCCCGCTCCACGGTCGACAGCGCGGCCAGCTGAGTTGGGGTCAGCCCGGCCAGCTGGTGCCTGCGCATCCGCCGGGACAGCCGGGCGAGGGAAACACGCAGCCGCGTCACGTCGATGACGCCGGACTCTGCGTCCATATCGCGCGCTCCGGCGGCCGACGGGCTGATCGTTGTATCCCGCGCCATGCATGAAGAGTACGCGGTACCAGGCGGACCTCAATATTCTTAGGACGTTTCCCCCGGCAGTGTCGCCGGAGCGGTGTCGCTAATGGAAGGCGGAAGCGACATGACCATGGCGCCGAGCGTGTCTTACTCGATAACGGCACGGCTTGAAGTTTCCTCCCACGGCCGTGCGGTGAGTGAGATCACCCGGGCCGTGGAGCAGGCGGGCGGCGTGGTGACCGCGCTCGACGTCACCTCGGGTAACCGCGGGGCGCTGCGGGTGGACGTGACCTGCGCCGCGACCGACACCGTGCACGCGGAGTCGCTGGTCGCCGCGATGACCGCGATCCCCGGCGTCACGGTGCACAAGGTCAGCGACCGCACGTTCCTCCTGCACCTCGGCGGCAAGATCGAGATGCGGTCCAAGGTCCCGCTGCGCAACCGCGACGACCTGTCCATGGCCTACACGCCGGGCGTGGCGCGGGTGAGCCTCGCGCTTGCCGCCAAGCCCGAGGACGCCAGGCGGCTGACCATCAAGCGGAACAGCGTTGCCGTGGTGACTGACGGGTCCGCGGTGCTCGGCCTCGGCAACCTCGGCCCCTACGCGGCACTGCCGGTGATGGAGGGCAAGGCGGCGCTGTTCAAGCGGTTCGCCAACATCGATGCCTGGCCCATCTGCCTGGACACCCAGGACACCGACCAGATCGTGGCCACGGTCGCCGCCATCGCGCCCGGCTTCGGCGGGATCAACCTGGAGGACATCTCCGCGCCGCGCTGCTTCGAGGTGGAGCGGCGGCTGCGGGCCATGCTCGACATCCCGGTTTTCCACGACGACCAGCACGGGACGGCGATCGTGGTGCTCGCCGCGCTGACCAACGCGCTGCGCGTGGTCGGCAAGGAGCTGCCGGACGTCAAGATCGTCATGGCGGGCGCCGGCGCGGCGGGCACCGCGGTGCTCAAGCTGCTGCTCAACGCGGGCGCGCGGAACGTGATCTCCTGCGACATCAACGGCGCGGTGTACCGGGGCCGGGACGGGATGAACGAGAGCCTGACCTGGATCGCCGAGCACACCAACGACGCCTGCTACAGCGGGAACCTGGTCGGCGCGGTGGTCGATGCCGACGTGTTCATCGGGGTGTCCGCGCCCAACGTGCTGCACGGGCAGGACGTCAAGACGATGAATCCCGGCGCGATCGTGTTCGCGCTCGCCAATCCCGATCCTGAGGTGGATCCCGACGAGGCGCGCGAGTACGCGGCCGTGGTCGCCACCGGCCGCAGCGATTACCCGAACCAGATCAACAACGTGCTCGCCTTCCCTGGCGTGTTCCGCGGCCTGCTTGACGCGCAGTCCACCACGATCACCGACGCGATGCTGGTCGCCGCGGCACGGGCGCTGGCCGACGTCGTCCCCGCCGAGGAACTCGGCCCCGACTACATCATCCCGTCGGTGTTCCACCCGGACGTCGCCTCCGGCGTGGCCGCGGCGGTTCGCGAGGCCGTGGTCGCGGAGAGTGCTGCCGAGTTAGCGGCCGGGCGCAGGTCGCACCCAAAACCTTGCCGCATGATGATTACATGGACCACATGGGTTCGGATCCAAAGGCTGGCAGGCTGCTCGTGGCGACCCCGCTGCTCGGGGATCCGAACTTCAGGCGCACCGTGGTCCTCATCGTTGAGCACGAGGATGTCCAGGGCACACTCGGCGTCGTGCTTAACCGGCCGACGACGATCGGCGTTGACCAGGTCCTCGAGCAGTGGACGGAAGTCGCTACCGAGCCTTCCGTGGTATTCCGCGGCGGCCCGGTGGCGCCGAACAGCGCCCTCGCGCTCGCGATGATCCCCGGCAAGGACGAGCCGATCGGCTGGCGGGCGCTCGACGGTGCCCCGGCCCTGGCCAGGCTCGGCCTGCTCGACCTGGACACGCCCCCCCGGCTGCTCGCTCCCGCCATTACCAGCCTGCGCGTCTACGCCGGCTACGCCGGCTGGTCACCCGGCCAGCTCGAGGCGGAGATCGAGGAGGGCGCCTGGTACGTGCTGAGCGCCCAGCCGGGCGACGTCTTCGCCGAAGAACCCGACCGGCTCTGGCGCCAGGTACTGCGCCGCCAGGAAGGCGACCTCGCCTTCCTGGCCACCTATCCGGACGATCCCTCGTTGAATTAGTCGCCAGAACGTCTGCGGCTTGCTCTGTCTCCGCCCTGTGCCCGCGGAAGCGCGCGGCGGGGTAATGGCGGGGTCACCGAGACGGTAAACTGGACCACGTGAGCACCGAAGTAATGCCGGACAGCGACCTCAAGGTCCACGAGGATCGCAAGGTCGAAACGTCGCATGGCGATCACGAGCGGTTCGCGCACTACGTCGACAAGAACGACATGATGCAGGCCGCCGTCTTCGGCACGCCCATCAAGGCGTTGTGCGGCAAGGTCTGGGTGCCGAGCCGTGACCCGCAGAAGTTCCCGGTTTGCCCGGAGTGCAAGGAAATCTACGAGTCGCTGCCGCCTGGCGACGACGCCGACGAGTAGTGGCGGCCGTTCCCGAGTCAGCCGCCCACGTTCTGAGTTCCGATCTACCATTGCTGCGCGGCTGGCAGAATGCTGCTTACGCAGAGTATTTTCGCGTTGCCCGGCGTGATTTCCTGCTCGTGGCGACGCCTGGCGCGGGGAAGACGACCTACGCCCTCACCGTCGCCAAGGAGCTGCTGACCAGGCGGGAGATCGTCGCGGTCACGATCGTGGCGCCCACGGAGCACCTCAAGTACCAGTGGGCGCAGGCGGCTCGGCGGTTCGGTATCGCGATCGACCCGTCTTACCGGAACGCCCAGGGCAAGGCCGGGGCCGACTTCCACGGGGTGGCGGTCACCTACGCCCAGGTCGCCGCGCACCCGGCGCTGCACAGGGGGCGTACGGAGAACCGCACGACGCTGGTGATCTTCGACGAGGTCCACCATGCGGGGGACGCGCTTTCCTGGGGCGACGCCGTGAAGGAGGCATTCGACCCCGCCAAGCGCAGGCTCGCGCTGACCGGGACGCCGTTCAGGTCGGATGCCAACCCGATCCCTTTCGTCACCTACGTGCCAGAGGCCGACGGGTCCAAGCGGTCCGCCTCCGATTACGTGTACGGCTACGGGCCGGCCCTGGCGGACGGCGTGGTGCGGCCGGTGATCTTCCTCGCCTACTCGGGCGAGATGCACTGGCGCACCCGGGCCGGTGACGAGATCGCCGCGACCCTGGGCACGCCGATGACCAAGGACCAGATCGCCCAGGCCTGGCGGACGGCGCTCGACCCGGGCGGCGACTGGATCCAGCGGGTGCTCGAGGCCGCGGACAAGCGGCTCGCCGAGGTCCGCCGGGCGATGCCGGACGCGGGCGGCCTGGTGATCGCCGGCGACCACGAGACGGCCCGCGCCTACGCGGCGCTGCTGCGCCGCATCAGCGGCGAGCGGCCCGTCGTCGTGCTGTCAGACGACCCCACGGCATCACGGAAGATCTCCGCGTTCGCCACGTCCGCCGCCCGCTGGATGGTGGCGGTGCGGATGGTGTCCGAGGGCGTGGACGTGCCCCGGCTGGCGGTCGGGGTGTACGCGACATCGGTGTCGACCGCGCTGTTCTTCGCCCAGGCGGTCGGCCGGTTCGTCCGGGCCAGGCAGCGCGGGGAGACGGCGTCGGTGTTCCTGCCGTCGGTGCCGGTGCTGCTGGCGTTCGCGGCCGAGCTTGAGGCCGAGCGCGACCACGTGGTGCGGGCCCTCGACCGGGACCCGGAGGCAGAGCTCGACGAGGCGCAGCGGGAGCGGAAGACTCCCGACGACTTCGAGCTCGTCGGGAAGTCGATCGAGGTGCTCAAGGCGTCGGCCACGTTCGACCGGGTGCTGTTCGACGGGGGTGAGTTCGGCACCGCGACCGAGGCGGGCTCGCCCGAGGAGGAGGATTTCCTCGGGCTGCCTGGCCTGCTCGAGCCTGACCAGGTGGCGGTGCTGCTGCGCAAGCGGCAGACCGCACAGCTCGCGGCGCGCTCGGCGGCCGCACAAGATGCGGGCCCGGCCGACGGCAGCCTCTTCGCCGACCCGGCCCAGGCCGTTAAGGCGCCGGAGAAGGCGCCGACGGTGAGCCGTGAGCAGCTTGGCGTGCTGCGCAAGGAGCTGAACGGCCTGGTCGGGGCGTGGTCGCACCGCACCGGCCAGCCTCACGGGGTGATACACAACGAGCTGCGCAGCTCCTGTGGCGGCCCCGCACTGCCGCAGGCCTCCGCGGGGCAGATCCAGGCGCGCATCGACAAGATCCGCCAGTGGGCGCTGTCTCGCCGCTGAGGGAAGCCTGTCCCGCAAAACCCGCTGACCAGCGTAAACGCTACGGTGAAGTGGCCCGTTAGCGTGCACTGGTTCAAAGTGAGAACACGCGCGCGCGGTCCGGGGCGTACCGATGCATTAACCCCTTACGGGGCGCTCAACCCGGCTTACGCAAAGGAGTACCGATGAGCGCTGATGCATCCGCCTCGAGCCTGATTCCGGCCCAGGCCTCGCCGCAGGACCCGCCCGCGGCGCCGGAGCCTGCCGCAGCGGCGGCCTCCGGGCCGCTTGTCGGCGACCCGATGGCGCTCGGCTTGCCCTGCTTCATCGCCGGCTCGGTATCGCTCGGGCTCGCACTGGTGGGCGTCGTCCCGGCCGCGGCCATCGGGGCTGCCCTGCCGATCATCCTCACCGCGACGTCGGTCGGCCTGTTCCTGGCGACGATCTGGAGCGCGTCGCTCGGGCAGAGCGCGGTGGCCAGCGTGTTCGGCATCTTCGCCGGCTTCTGGCTCAGCTACGCGGTGCTCGTACTCGGGCTCACGCACAACTGGTTCGGCATCGCGCCGGCGTCCGTGCAGGCGACTCAGGAGCTGTTCCTGGTGGCGTGGCTGGTCGTGATGGTCATGCTCACCCTGGCGACGCTACGGCTGCCGGTGGCCTACACCGCCGTGTTCGCCCTCGTCGACCTGGCCCTGCTCTTGGTGTTCCTCGGGGTCAATGAGTCGTCGACCGGGCTGCTCAAGACGGCCGGGTACGTCGCGCTGGTGTTCGCCGCCATCGGCGTGTACCTGTACGCGTCGACCGCCTCCGTCGCCACCGGGGGGCGGCCCTACCCGCTGGGCAGGCCCACTGTGCGTTAGGAGTACCGAGCGTTAGGA
>CAZORE010000066.1:37632-39681 GCA_964581815.1 uncultured Streptosporangiaceae bacterium
GCGGCCCTACCCGCTGGGCAGGCCCACTGTGCGTTAGGAGTACCGAGCGTTAGGAGTACCGCGCGTTAGGCGCGGGTGACCTCCACGCCGGCGTCGCCAAGCGCCGTGATCGCCTCGGCGGTCGTGCCAGGGGCGACGCCGGCCGTGAGGCCGAGCAGCACACGGGTGGTGAAGCCGCGGGCGACGGCGTCCGCCGCGGTGGCCCGCACGCAGTAGTCGGTCGCGATCCCGGCGACGTGGACCTCGTCCACCGAGTGGCCGCGGAGCCAGTCAGCGAGCGGCGTGCCGTGGTCGTCGACGCCCTCGAACCCGCTGTAGGCGGCGGCGTAGGCGCCCTTGCGGAACACCGCCTCGATCGGCTCGGTCACGAGGTCGGGGTGGAAGTCGGCACCCGTGGACCCGGCGACGCAGTGCGGCGGCCAGGAATGCGCGTAGTCCGGCTGGTCCGCGAAGTGGGTGCCCGGGCTGACGTGGTAGTCCTTGGTGGCCACCACATGGTCGTAGCCATGATTGCCGTCGGCGAGCAGCGAGCTGATGTGGCGGGCCACCGCGGCTCCGCCGGCGACCGCGAGCGAGCCGCCTTCGCAGAAGTCGTTCTGCACGTCAACGATAATGAGCGCGCGCATTGGATAACTGTAGCCGTGCGGCCTACTCGGCGGGGTCGGGGCCGAAGACGGTGGGGATGGCCGGGTAGCCGCGCGACAGCTGCAGCGCGTACGAGGGCAGCTCGGCGAGCGCCCCGGCGTGCCGTGCTCGCGCGTCGGCGAGCGGCTCCTGCCCGACGATCTTCCCGTTGCGAACCAGTTCTCGCAGCAGGACACGGTCGGCCGGCCCGAGGTCGGCCGACCCGTGCTCGCCAGGAGAGGCGAGCCAGATCCGCTCGGTCACCGCCTCGCCGGAGGCTGACCGCTCGCGCACGGCCCACTTGCGCCCGCCCCGCCCCGGCTTGCCGACGGACCGCTTGGCCACCGGCCGCAGCGCGCCGGGCGCGGCGGGCTCGCCGTCGGCCAGCGGCGTATCCGAGCGCGCCACCAGCTTGTAGACGAGCGCGGCGGTCGGCGCGCCCGATCCGGTGACGAGCGAGGTGCCGACGCCGTAGCCGTCGACGGGAGCGACCGCGAGCCCGGCGATCGAGTACTCGTCGAGGTCCCCGGTCAGGATGATCCGGGTGCGTGTCGCGCCGAGCGAGTCGAGCAGCGTGCGCACCGAAACGGCGAGGGCCGCCAGGTCCCCGCTGTCGATCCGCACCGCGCCGAGCGACGGCCCCGCCGCCGCCACGGCGGCCCGGACCGCCTGGTCCACGTTGAAGGTGTCCACGAGCAGCGTGGTGCCGGGGCCGAGCGATGACAACTGAGCGGCGAACGCGGCCGGCTCGCTGTCGTGGACGAGCGTGAACGCGTGCGCCGCCGTCCCGCCCGACGGGACGCCGTAGGCGAACCGCGCCTCGAGGTTCGAGGTGGACGCGAACCCGGCGATGTACGCGGCCCGCGCGGCGGCGACGGCCGCCCTCTCGTGAGTGCGCCGCGATCCCATCTCGATCAGCGGCCGGCCGGTCGGCCCTGGACCGCCCGCGGCGGTCACCATGCGGGACGCGGCGGAGGCAATGGCGCAGTCGTGGTTGAGTATCGACAGCACCATCGTCTCGAGCAGGACCGACTCCGCGAAGGTCCCCTCCACGACGAGAATCGGCGATCCGGGGAAGTAGACGTCCCCCTCGGCATAACCCCAGATGTTCCCGGAAAACCGATACGATGACAGGAACCGGAGCGTGGTCTCGTCCACGATCTGGTTGTCCCGCAGGAAGGACAGCTCGTCCGGCCCGAAGCGGAATCGCTCAAGCGCGTCGAGCAGCCGGCCGGTGCCGGCCACGACGCCGTAACGGCGACCGTGGGGCAGATGGCGGGCGAAGACCTCGAAGACCGCGCGCCGCGAGGCCGCACCGCTGCGCAGCGCCGCCTGGAGCATGGTGAGTTCGTAGTGGTCAGTCAGCAGCGCGGTTGTCCCGCTGTTCGCCGTAATGGTCACAGGTGGAAGACTACGGATAAGGAG
>CAZORE010000067.1:0-15014 GCA_964581815.1 uncultured Streptosporangiaceae bacterium
CGGGGGACCTCGCCCTTGGCCACCTTGGCGGACTGGACCTGGTGGCGGATCTTCTCCACTATCTCGGGGTTGGCCAGCGTGGTGATGTCGCCGGTGTCGGTGAAGTTGGAGGTCGCGGCGATCACGCGGCGCATGATCTTGCCGGACCGCGTCTTCGGCATGTCGGGGACGATCCAGATGTTCTTCGGCCGGGCGATCTTGCCGATGTCGGTCTCGATCGCGGCCTTGACCTTCGCCTCGACCTCCGGGGTGGCCTCGTAGCCGGGCTTGAGCGCGATGTACATCTCGACGACCCGGCCGCGGATGTCGTCGATGACCGGGACCGCGGCCGCCTCGGCGACTTCGTTCACGGTGAGCGCGGCGGACTCGAGCTCCTTGGTGCCGAGCCGGTGGCCGGCCACGTTGATCACGTCGTCGACGCGGCCGAGGATCCGGAAGTAGCCGTCGGCCGCCTGGACCGCGCCGTCGCCGGCGAAGTAGGGCCAGTCGTGCCAGTCGGTGGACTTCGGGTCCTTGTTGTACTTGGCGTAGTACGTCGAGACGAACCGCTCCGGCTGGCCCCAGATCGTCTGGAAGACACCCGGCCACGGGTTGCGGATGACGATGTTGCCCGCCTTGCCGCTGCCCGCGGGCACCTCTGCGCCGTCCTCATCGAGGATGGTCGGCAGGATGCCGAGGGCCGCCGGGCCGCAGGAGCCCGGCTTCATCGCGTCGATGCCGGGCAGCGTGGAACCGAGGAACCCGCCGGTCTCCGTCTGCCACCAGGTGTCCACGATCACGGCCTCGTCCTTGCCGATGCTGTGGTAGTACCAGCGCCAGACCTCAGGCTCGATCGGCTCGCCGACCGTGGTCATGTGCTTGAAGTGGAAGTCATACTTGGCGGGCTCGTCCGGGCCGACCTTGCGCAGCATCCGGATGGCGGTGGGGGAGGTGTGGAAGATGTTCACGCCGAGCTGCTTGGCGATCCGCCACGGGCGGGCGGCGTCCGGGTAGTTCGGGGTGCCCTCGTAGAGCACGCTCGTGGTGCCGAGGGCGAGCGGGCCGTAGACGATGTACGAGTGGCCGGTGATCCAGCCGATGTCCGCCATGCACCAGTAGGTGTCGTCCGGGTGGATGTCCTGGTAGTACTTAGACGTGCCGGCCACGTAGGCAAGGTAGCCGCCGATGGAGTGCTGGCAGCCCTTCGGGCGGCCGGTGGTGCCGGACGTGTACATCAGGAACAGCGGGTCGGTCGCCTGCAGCGAGACCGGCTCGACGATCTCGCCCTTGTGCGCGGCGAGGAGGTCGTCGACGAAGACGTCCCGCCCCTCGACCATCGGGGTGGCGGCGGAGTACTTGCCCGGGTAGCGGCGGAAGACCAGGACCTTGTCGACCTCCTGGCCCTCCTTGGCGGCGGCCTCGACGGCCTCGTCGGCCTTGACCTTGTGGTCGAGCAGGTCGCCGCTGCGGTAGTAGCCGTCCATCGTGACGAGCACGGTGGAGCCGGAGTCGGCGATCCGGTGCCCGGCCGCCGTGCCGGAGAAGCCGGCGAACACCTGCGAGTGAATGATGCCGAGCCTGGCCGCGGCCAGCATCGCGACGGGCAGCTCGGGGACCATCGGCATGTGGAAGGTGATGCGGTCGCCCGCCTTCAGACCCAGGCCCCGCAGCACGGCCGCGAACTCGTTGACCCGGACGTAAAGCTCACGGTAGGTGATCGCCTGGTGCGCCTCGCTCTCCGGCTCGGGCACCCAGATGAGGGCGGCCTTGTTCGGGTGGGTCGCCAGGTGCCGGTCGACGCAGTTGTACGAGGCGTTCAGCTCGCCGCCGACGAACCACTTCCAGAACGGGGCGTTAGAGGTGTCGAGCACCGTGTCCCACGGCTTGAACCAGGTGAGCAGGTCGGCGTAGGCGGTGAAGCTGTCAGGGAACTTGTCCTCGGTGAACTGCTCGCGGATCGCCGGATCGGACGCGTTGGCCTGGGCGGTGAAACTGGCGGGGGGCGGGTAAGTCTCCTCTTCGCGCCAGTGCACCGCGATCTGCGCCCCAGAAGATTCAGCTGTCTCGTCGTCAGTCACGTCATCCAGCTCGTCGGCCATGGAAGTTCCTCCGCGTCTCTGCGTCGGCGCGCCTGATGGCGCTATTGCTAATCGCTCTTGCTGCTCTGTTCGCGCTGCCGCCTCGCATGATCACCGGAGGCGTACGCCAAAGCCAAATTTAACGCGTAACCGTCGCATCTCACCATGGGAGTGGCCCACCGCAGCGGCCAGCGGTCGGCGGGCTGCGGTCAGCGGGCAGGAACAGGGAGCGTCCGGACGGGCGCGGCTCAGCCGAATCCGGCCGCCCGGGCCTGGCGGGGCAGGGTGACGGCGGAAAGCCCGGGGCTGCGAACCTCGGGGAACGCCTCGTCCATCCCGGTGATGTGCATGATCCGCAGCAGCGCGGGCCGGGCAGCGGTCAGCTTGAGCTCACGCCCGCAACGCCGCGCGTGCCCGGCGACCCGGGCGAGCACGCCGAGGCCCGCCGCGTCGCAGAAGGTGAGCTCGGACAGGTTTATCAGCACCGGCCCGTCCTGGTTATCAACCACGTCGCGGAGGTAGGTGTAGGCCTGATCCGCTGTGGCGATGTCGAGTTCGCCGCGTACCCGCACGTTCGCCTTGCCGTCCGGCGTCACCTGGCACGCGAGTTCCAGCTGGAGAGCCTGCGCAAGGTCGATCACAGCCCCCATGTCCCCGTCGTTCCCCCTGTCAGGCGCTGCCCGGTCCCCTGCGACACGGTTCGCGCGAATCATCAAGGTTTACCCCTCCCACCATGGTAGTGAACGAAGTGTTCCTTCTATACCAGTTCTCTGCTGGCTTTCTCCTGCATTTCGGGTGTCACCCGTTGCTATCTCACCCCAGCCGACGGGTGACCATGGAAGCAGTGAAGCCCGTGAACCTGATGGGTGCGCTGCCCAGTCACTGAGTAAAACGTCAGAACCGGCCCGATGGTTCTCATGAAGCTCCTGTAGTTATCTCCTTACTCAACGTTGACAGGAAGCAGTTAGTTACCGTCAGTCACGCAACGTGAGAAGCGTCACGATGGGTAGGGCGGCATGAAGCCCATGCTTGAGGCAGGCGGATCAAGCGAGGCTGACCGCCGCTTTCCCCGTGAAGCGGGTTTCCCTAGGCCATAGGGTGTAAGCCGCACCAACTGGTGCATGAGGCAGCATCGGGACTAGAGGTGGCCGGGGATGCTCAGCAGGGGCGGCGTCGCGATTGACCTGGGAACCGTCAACACGCTCATCTGGGTCGACGGCCGCGGCCTTGTGCTTGAGGAGCCTTCCGCCATCGCCGTCGACGAGTCGACCGGCGCGGTTGCCGCCATCGGCGCCGCGGCTGACGTGCTCGCGGACAAGGAACCGAAGAACATCAGGGTCATCCACCCGCTGCGCGACGGAGTGATCGCCGACCTCGATGCCACCGCGGAGATGCTGCACGGCTTCCTGCGTGCCTCCGGGGCGCTGAGCGGGCCGTTCAAGCGGCGCGCGATAGTGTGCGTGCCCGGGGGCGCGACCTGGGTGGAGCGGCGGTCGGTCGTTGCCGCGTTCGGCACCAAACGGCCGCGGTGCGTCGTCGAGCTTGTCGACGAGCCGGTCGCGGCGGCGGCGGGGTCCGGCTTCGACCTGAGCTCGGGCGCCGGCGGGTTCGTGGTGGACGTGGGGGGCGGGACGACCGAGGTAGCCGCGGTGGCTGGCTGGCGCCCGGTGCGCGCGGAGACCCTGCGCATGGCAGGGAACGCGATGGACGACGCGATCGTCAACGCCGCGCGATCCGGCCTCGGCCTGATCCTCAGCCGGGGGGCGGCGCGGCAGCTCAAGGCCGAGCTCGGGCTCACCGGGGGCGAGGAGGGCTCGGCCGAGGCGGTCGGACTCGACGCCGCTCGCCGAACGCCGCGTATCGAGAAAGTGCCCGGCGACCTGGTGGCGGCGGCTATCGAGCCGGTGGTGTCCGCCATCGCCGGCACGGTGCAAAACGTGCTCTCCGACATCCCGGCCGGGCTCGCCGAGGACGTGGTCCGCGGCAAGGTAAGGCTCTCCGGGGGCGGGGCCCTGCTGCCCGGCCTCGCGGACCGGCTCGGCGAGGCCGCCGAGCTCGGCGTGGTGGTCGCCGAGGACCCGCTGCGCTGCGTGGTCCGCGGCGCCGCGGCGATGCTCGCCGCGACGCGGGCTTGAGCGTTCGCTGTCAGCTTGCTCCGCATGTGCAAATGCCGGAAGACGCCGCAATTACGGCGCGTTGAGTAAAACAGGAGCCTGACGGGCAGGGTTACCCTGCGGGACAGGCATGGTGGCAGTGAAAGCGCAGGAGACCGCGCCCCCCGGGGAGGCGCCCGCCCGGCGGAAAGGCAAGGTCCGCATGAGCAAGCAAGCCACACCTCCGCCTCGTGGAGACAAGCCGGGACCCGGTGCCCCGCCGCCGCCCACGCCGCCGGCCTGGCGTCACTGGGTGTGGCTGGGGGCCATCGTCGTCGCGGTCGTGCTGTGGTATTTCCTCCCCGCGGTGCACCAGGCGGGGCAGACCACGCTGAGCTACTCGCAGTTCCACGCCGACGTGGCGGCGCACAAGGTGGCCACCATCACCACCGCGCCCACGGCGGGCGGCACGAGCACCGGCACCCTGACGGACGGGACGAACTACAGCGTCGTGTTCCCCGCGCAGGGGGCGCTCGGCGCCGACCAGCTCGTGGCGGACGGCGTCAAGGTCACCGGCGGCTCCTCGTCGGCCGGCTTCGGCACGGAGCTGCTCAACTGGATCATCATCCTGGCCCCGTTCCTCCTGTTCTTCTGGTTCTGGCGGCGGCTGTCCCGCGGCGCGGCAGGCCAGATGCAGGGCATACTCGGCGTCGGCCGGTCGCGGGCCAAGGTGTTCGACGAGGAACAGCCCTCGACCACCTTCGCCGACGTCGCCGGGTACGACGGCGCGAAGTCTGAGATCAGCGAGGTCGTCGACTTCCTGCGCAACCCCGACCGCTACGCGCGGGCCGGCGCCGTGGTGCCGCGCGGTGTGCTCATGATCGGCCCGCCGGGAACCGGCAAGACGCTGCTCGCGCGCGCGGTGGCGGGCGAGGCGCACGTGCCCTTCTTTTCTGTGACCGGCTCGAGCTTCGTCGAGATGTTCGTCGGCGTCGGCGCCGCCCGGGTGCGCGACCTGTTCACCGAGGCGCGCAAGCGGTCGCCCGCGATCATCTTCATCGACGAGGTCGACGCGATCGGCCAGCGTCGTGCGGGCACGGGCGCCGTTGTCTCCAATGACGAGCGGGAGCAGACGCTCAACCAGCTGCTCGCGGAAATGGACGGCTTTGACCCCACCATGGGCATCGTCGTCCTCGCCGCGACTAACCGGCCCGAGGTCCTTGACCCCGCGCTGCTGCGCCCCGGCCGGTTTGACCGGCAGGTGACGATTCCGTTGCCCAACGTCAACGAGCGGGAGGCCATCCTGGGGGTGCACACCAAGGGCAAGAAGCTGGCGCCGAACGTGGATCTCAGCGTGGTCGCGCGAGGGACGCCGGGCTTCTCCGGCGCCGACCTGGCCAACCTGGCGAACGAGGCGGCCATCTTCGCGGTGCGCGAGCACCGGGACGTGGTGACGGCCGGCGACTTCAACGCGGCACGGGACCGGATCATCCTGGGTCGCAGGGAGGGCTCGAACGTGCTGCTCCCCGAGGAGAAGTACGCCGTGGCCGTGCACGAGTCGGGCCACGCGCTGGTCGCGGCCCTGTCCGAGCACGCCGACCCGGTGGCGAAGGTGACCATCCTGCCCGCCGGGCAGACCCTCGGCGTCACCGAGCAGCTCCCGCTCGTGGAGCGGCACATGTACGGCGAGGACTACCTGTACGACTCGCTCGCGGTCCGCCTCGGCGGACGGGCCGCCGAGCTCACCGTTCTCGGCCAGGGCTCGACAGGAGCGGGCAACGACCTGGCCGGGGCGACTGACCTGGCCACCAAGATGATCCGTGAGTTCGGCATGTCCCCGGTCCTCGGTCCGGTGGGGTATCCGGAGGGCGGCTCTGTCTTCCTTGGCGGCGGCGGGCCCGGCATGTCGAGCAGGCCCTACGCGGAGGCGACCCAGGCGGCGATCGACGGCGAGGTCAGCAAGCTGCTGCGGCAGGCCGAGGAACGCGCGGTCAACCTGCTGCGCACGCACCGGACCGAGCTCGACTCGCTCGTCGCCCTGCTGCTTGAGAAGGAGACGGTGGACGGTTCCGACGTCTACCGGATGGCGGGACGGCCGGACCGCTCGGTCAGCCTGTCGGCGCCGCCGGTCGTGCTCGCCCCGCACCCGGCGGGCAAGGTGAGCGTCACCAAGACTGACGGTTCCACACCCGCGCCGTAGCGACCCAGTCGGCGTCCCATGCGGCCATCCGGCGGCGGTTGAGCAGCTGCCGGATGGCTAGCGTCGTCGCCATGTAACCGACGATAATCCCGCCGACCGCGGCGACCCGGGCCGCATTGGCCTGGTCAGCGACCTGGGTGACCGTCAGCGGCGGGCTCACCAGGTAACCGTTGGCGTCGGTCCAGACGTTGACCGGCGTTCCCGACGGGCTTCCGGCCAAGGCCGGCACGTCGCCCGCCCGGAGGGTGCCGCCTGCGGACTTCCAGCTGGCCAGCGTCGGCACCTGACTGCTCAGCGTGTACTCACCGACGAGTTTGGCGGACTGGGCGAGTACCGCCGTCACCTCATGCCGGGTCGCCAGCTGCGCTTGCCGTGTCTGCGTGGCGTCCGCGTCCCAGGCATGGCCAGCCGCCTGGGCGGCGAACGGTGCCCCGGCGGCCGTCGCCACGAAGAGGGCCGCGAGCAGGCAGGTCTCCAGGTAGTCCGTGCGGCGGCGCAGCGGATTACGGTCGCACCGCCCGCCGCGCACCGCGCGGAACAGCCAAAGCTCCTGATGACCCGGCACCCGCCCGGTCCCGCGTTCCTGATGCGCGTCGTCCCAGAAGCGTCGTTCCATCACAGCCACCCCTACCTGTCGACCGCCTGTTGCCAGGTATCTGACTCCCCACTGTTATCATGTTATGTCGCTGAGTAACAAGAGCTGGGCCTATGCACCCTTCGGGGACGGGTGTATTAGCAGCGATTGCCGTCCCATTACTCTGAAGTGCATGGAGAACGCGGGAGATGGAGGTCTGCTGCCGCAGCTCCGGCTAGACGACCTGCTCGCTGAGCTGCAAGCCAGGCTCGAGGCGGTCCTCGCCACGCGGGACAGGATGCACGGGCTGCTCGAGGCGGTCATCGCCATCGGCTCCGGCCTTGACCTGGAGGCAATGCTCCGCCGGATCGTCGAGGCGGCGGTGGACCTGGTGGACGCCAGGTACGGCGCGCTCGGCGTCATCGGCGATGACCAGCGGCTGGCCGAGTTCATTCCCGTCGGGCTCGACGCGCAGCAGATCAGCGAGATCCACCACTGGCCGGAGGGACGCGGCCTGCTCGGCCTGCTCATCAGGGCGCCCCACCCGCTGCGGCTCGCGGACATCGGCGCGCACGGGGACTCATCGGGGTTCCCCGCGGGGCATCCGGCGATGCGGACCTTTCTCGGCGTCCCGGTCCGGGTCAGGGACCAGGTATTCGGCAACCTCTACCTGACGGAGAAGCGCGGCGGCGGCGAGTTCACCGAGGACGACGAGGCGGTGCTGACGGCACTCGGCGCGGCGGCGGGCGTCGCGCTGGAGAACGCCAGGCTGTACGAGGAGGCCACGCTGCAGCAGCGCTGGCTAAGGGCAAGCAGCGAGCTGACGATCGCGCTGCTGTCCGGCGCCAGCCCGGCGGCGGTGCTCGGCGACCTCACCAGGCAGGCGCTCGAGCTGTCCGGCGCGGACCTGGTGACGCTGGCGCTGCCCGACGATGACGGCCGCAGGCTCACCCTTGAGTACGCCGAGGGAGACGGCGCCGCGGGCGCCCGCGGCCTCGTCGTCCCCGCGGGGAAGTCACTGTCTGGCCAGGTCCTGGCGACCGGGGAACCGGTCACGGTGGAGAACTTCGCCGTCGACCCGCGGACGGCGGACGTGACGCGGCAGCCGATGGGGCACCTTGGGCCGGCGGTCCTGTTCCCGCTCGGCACACCGGGCAACGTGCGCGGCGTGCTCACCGTGGGCCGCGCCCAGGGCAGGCCGCCCCTCGCACCGGGCGCCATCAGCGTGGTGGCGGCCTTCGCGGCGCAGGCCGCGATCGCGCTCGCGCTGGCCGACAGCCGGGCCGACGCCGAGCGGCTCTCCGTGTTCGAGGACCGGGACCGGATCGCCAGGGACCTGCACGACCTGGTGATACAGCGGCTGTACGCGACCGGCATGTCCCTTGAGGGCACGATGACCATGATCACCAAGCACGAGGTCGCCGACCGGGTGCGTAACGCGGTGGACGCGATGGACGACACGATCAGGGACATCAGGGGGACGATCTTCGCTCTGCAGTCCCGTGGCCGGGCAAGCGCGCCGCGGTTGCGGGCCGAGATCGTCGCGCTCGCCGATGAGATGGCGGAGATGCTCGGATTGGCGCCCGCGCTCCGGCTGGGCAGCGGGCTTGACTCGCGGGCGAGCGGCGAGTTGTCAGAGCAAGTCATCGCGGTGCTGCGGGAAGCGCTGTCCAATGCGGCCCGGCACGCGGCGGCGACCAGGGTGGACGTGACGGTTGACACCGACGACGCCGGGGTGCTGACGGTCCTCGTCCGCGACAACGGCCGGGGCATCGGTGAGACAAGCCGCCGCAGCGGGCTCGCCAATCTGGCGGAGCGGGCGGAGCAGCTGGGCGGCAAGCTGAGGATTTCACCCGCGGACGGCGGCGGGACCGAACTGGAGTGGAAGGTGCCCGTCCCGGCGGAGGCGCCCGCGGTGCCGGATGACGCGCCGCGCGCCGCGCCGCCGGGCAAGTACCCGTTGCGTTAGCGCACGGCGCGCTTGGCTTAGTAAGACGTTAAGTACACGCGCGCGGCGCATCCACGAGACCTACGTGCCCTCACCGTCGGGCCGCGGGTAATCTCAGCAGCATGGCCCACGGCACCATGGCGCTCCCTCAGTTCATCCCGAGCCCCCCGATCAGCAGCTTTCACGTTGGTCCGCTCGACGTTCACTTCTACGCCCTCGGGTACATCATCGGGATCACGCTGGCGATCTTGATCACCCGGCGGCGCTGGCGCGCGCTCGGCGGTGACCCGGACCTGGTCAACGACCTCGCGCTGTGGATCGTGCCGGCCGGCATCATCGGCGGCCGGATCTACTTCGACATCACCACCCCGGACGACATACCGCACGTCTGGTACGGGGTGCTCGCCGTGTGGACCGGCGGGCTCGGCATCTGGGGCGGCGTCGCGCTCGCCGCCGCCGTCGGCGCGTGGCGGCTGCGCCGGCTCGGCATCACCGTGGGCCCGTTCGCCAACGCCGTCGCGCCGGCGCTGCTCGTCGCCCAGGCCGTGGGCCGGCTCGGCAATTACTTCAACAAAGAGCTCTTCGGCAAGCCGACCACGCTGCCGTGGGGCCTGGAGATCCCGTATCAGTACCGGGTGTCAGGCGGCATCCCGGCGCAGGACCTGCACTTCGCCACGTTCCAGCCGTCGTTCCTCTACGAGCTGATCTGGGACCTGGCCCTGGCCGCGTTCCTCGTCTGGCTCGGCCACCATGTGAAGATCAAGCCGTGGGGCCTGTTCGCGCTCTACGTGGCCGGCTACTCGGGGTACCGGATCTTCGAGGAGACGATCAGGATCGACTCCTCCGAGTACATCCTCGGGCTGCGGCTGAACATGTTCGTCGCGGTCACCCTGACGGTCATCGGGCTGGTGTGGTTCGTCCTCGCGCAGCGCCGTCCTGAACGGCCCTGCACGGTGCTGCCGCCGGGCGCCGCGCACGAGGTCAGCCCCGATGCGGCCGCCGCCGTCGCGCCCGACGCGGAGAAGGCGGACGTGGCGGGGACCAGCCAGGAGGCGGCCGGCCAGCAGGAGTCGGGCCCGGACGAGGAGCCCGGGCCGGCCGACGCTGTTGCCGGTGACGACGCCGAGGCGGACCGGCCCTCCTCGCTGCCCGGCTAAGCCGCGATCGTCGCGACCGTCGCGCCGACCGCCCTGATCAGGTCCGCAGGCGCGATCTCGATCTCCAGGCCGCGACGGCCCGCGCTGCAGAACATCGTGCCGAGGGCAAGCGCGGAGGCGTCGACCACGACGGGCAGTCGCCGCTTCTGGCCGACCGGCGAGATGCCGCCCGCCACGTAGCCGGTGGCCCGCTCCGCGGCGGCGACCTCGGCCATCGCGGCCTTCTTGCCGCCCACGGCGGCGGCGAGCGCCTTCAGGTCGAGCTGCCGGTCCACCGGGACCACGCCCACGGCGAGCGAGCCGCCGTCCACGGTCGCGACCAGCGTCTTGAACACCCGCGTCGGCGGCACGCCGAGCGCATCGCTCGCCTCGAGGCCGTAGGAGCCGGACCGGGGGTCGTGCTCGTACTCGTGCAAGGTGAACGGGATCTTCGCCCGGTCGAGGGCGAGCGTCGCCGTGGTGCCGCGTCCTGCCACGAACGGCCACCCTACTGCCTGACGGTGCGCGGTGGCGCGGGCGGGATGGGGCGGGCGGGGTGGGGCGGGCGGACGGGATAGAAAACCGTTATGTCGCTGGCGGACATGCTGCGCATAGTTGGCGTATGCGTGTCACGTTTCCGCGGCTGGCGGATCATCAGCGGGGTTACGCCGTCGTCGAACGGGACGACGGGGTGGTGTACCACCTGCACGGCTTCATCAACGGGCCGGAGCTGCCGCACGACATCAGGCACCTGATCGTGGAACGCGAGCTGCGCGTCAGCGACGGGATCTGGGGCAGCATCGCGGCGGGCACCGTCTACACGAGCATGGAGCACGTGCGGGGACGCCGCCCGCCGCATTCGGAGGACCGGTCTGACCAGCTCAAGCGGGCGCAGCGCAACCGGATCATGCGCGCGGAGCTGCTCGCCAACCTGGTCGAGGCGGTCGTCGCGCTCGCTGACCCGTCGGAGGAGGAGATCCGGCGGCTCACCGCGGCGAAGCTGTCGGTGATACCGCTCAAGGAACCAGGGGCGGACCCCGCCGTGGTGATCCAGGCGCCGCCGCCCGAGGCCCTCGCCGCCGCGGCCAGCGCGCTGCAGGTGGAGGCGGCGCGCTGGGCCAGGCTCCGGCCAGGGGAAGAACTCGTCTACGAGCTGCGATTCGCTTCTTCCGGCGCGGTCCGGGCGCTGCGCGGCGTGCCGCGGCAGCGGGACAGCGGCGCGGGGCACCGTCCATCCCGCCGCCGCTGAGGGCCAGGCGGTAACGTAATCGTCCATGGGTGATGAGCTGCGGCCAGAAGACCGGGACATGATGGCGCTTGCCCTGCGGCAGGCGCGGGCAAGCCTCGAGGCGGGCGGCGTCCCGGTCGGCGCGGTGCTCGCGGCGGGCGGTGAGGTAATCGCGGCGGGCCACAACGAGCGGGTGCAGCACGGCGACCCGGTGGCGCACGGGGAAATCTCCGCGCTGCGCAACGCCGGCCGTCGTTCCTCCTATGCCGACACCACGATGTACACGACGCTGTCCCCGTGCCAGATGTGCACGGGCGCGATCCTGCTCTTCCAGATCCCGCGGGTGGTGGTCGGCGAGGCCCGCACGTTCGAGGGCGACCTGGACTTCCTGCGGTCCAAGGGCGTGGAGGTCGTGCTGCTCGACGACCAGGACTGCGTCGCGGCGATGGAGGAGTTCCAGGCCCGCTACCCGCAGGTGTGGAGCGAGGACATCGGCGGACGGTAGCCGTCCGCGCGGTCCCCGGCCGTGCCGGGACACAAGAGCGACGGCCCGGTTCTGTTGCCCGGGTTGTCGTGATGCGTACCTGGCCGGGTCGGCCGGATAAACTCGCACCTTGTGAGCAGCAAAGTTTCAGCAGAGGTCGGCGAGCGGTTCCCTGACGTGGCGGCGCTAACCGCGGCGCTTGACAAGACGGGGTACATGGCGGGGGACCAGCTGGCCGCGGCGCTGTTCCTCGCGGTGCGGATGGGGCAGCCTATCCTGCTTGAAGGCGAGCCAGGCGTCGGCAAGACCCAGGCCGCCAAGTCCCTCGCCGAGGCGCTCGACACCATGATGGTGCGCCTGCAGTGCTACGAGGGCATCTCCGCCGCCGAGGCGCTGTATGAGTGGAACTACCCTAAGCAGCTGCTGGCCATCAGGCTCGCCGAGGCCACGCACGAGACGCTGCGGGAAACCGACCTGTTCCATGCCGACTTCCTGCTTTCCCGGCCGCTGCTCACCGCGCTCGACCACCCGGGGCCGCGCCCGGCGGTGCTGCTCATCGACGAGGTGGACCGGGCCGACGACGAGTTCGAGGCGTTCCTCTTCGAGATGCTCGCCGAGTCGTCCGTGACGATCCCCGAGCTAGGCACCCGGCACGCCGTGGTGCCGCCCGTGGTGGTCCTCACCTCGAACAGGACCCGTGACCTGCACGACGCGCTCAAGCGGCGCTGTCTCTACCACTGGATCGGCTTCCCCGACGCACGGCGGGTGGCCGAGATCATCAGGCGCCGGGTGCCGGCCGCGAGCACCGCCCTGGCGGGTGAGGTCGCGGTCGCCGTGGGACGGCTGCGCGAGCTCGGGCTGACGAAGGCGCCGGGCATATCCGAGGCGATCACCTGGGCGGGGGCGCTCACCGTATTCGGCGCGGACGCGCTCACCGTCGATGCGGCCGAGCGCACGATGAGCGTCGTGGTCAAGTACCCGGAGGACGACCAGGCGGTGCGGGAGGCCGGGCTGGCCTCTGTCGTCAGGCATGACTGACGACTGGCTCTCTGGCGGCTCCGAGGGGGGGCTGGGCGGGCCAGGCGGGCGGGACGGGTTGACCGTCTTCGGCAGGGCGCGGCTTCGCGCGCCGGACTACGCGGCGCTCGCGTCGGCCCTCGCCACCGCGCTCCGCGGCGCCGGGCTGCCCGCCGGGCCGGACCGCAGCGAGCGGCTCGCCGCGGCGCTCGCCGTGATGCGCGCGACGACGATCGCGGAGTTGCACGCCTGCGCGCTGGCCACCATGGTGTCCGGCCCGAGCCAGATCGACGCGTTCGAGCGGGTATTCAACGAGATGTTTGGTGCCGGCCCGCCAGGCCCGCGGCGGCCCGAGGTGACCGCACCGCAGCAGAACATGATTGCCACGTCGGCCGAGCGCGCGGACGATCCGCAGGACGACGACCGGCGGCCGGCGGACCCGGATGAGCTGCCGCCCGAGCTGGCCGGGCTGGATGAGGCGCTTGCCGCGGCCGGCGCCCGCGAGCAGGAAGGCGATTCACCGGGCGACGCCGAGGATGAGGAGGACGGGGTGCCCGCCGTCCGCCGGGTGGCCTCGATGACAGAACGACTGCGCAGCAGGGACTTCGCGCAGCTCACTCCGGCGGAGCTGACGCAGCTGGCCACGCTCATGCGGGAACTGGTGATCGCGGTGCCGCCGCGGCGCACCAGGCGGTACCGGCCAAAGAAGGACGGCGCACGGCTTGACATGCGCCGCACCATGCGCCAGGCCACAAGGACCGGCGGTGAACCGGTGCGGATCGCCAGGCGCGCGGTCCGGGTCAGGCAGCGCCGGCTGGTCGTGCTCTGCGACATCTCCGGCTCGATGGAGCCCTATGCGCGGGCGATCCTGCAGCTGATGTACGTGGCCTCGCGGTCATCCGGCGCGACGGGCGGCGGCGGGCCCGGTTTCTCCGGTCCGTCGGGCGACGCCACCCGGCCGCGCACCGAAGTATTCACGTTCGCTACCCGGCTGACCCGGCTGACCCCTTTTCTCGCCGCGGCATCCCCGGAGACGATGCTCGCCCGAGCGGGGGAGGCCGCGCCAGACTGGGCCGGCGGCACCCGGATCGGCGTGACGCTGCGTGATTTCAACGACCGCTACGCGGTGCGCGGCATGGGCCGGGGGGCGATCGTGCTGATTATCTCCGACGGCTGGGAGACCGGGGACCCGGCGCTGCTCGGCGCCCAGATGGCCCGGCTGCACCGGATCGCGTACCGGATCGTGTGGGCGAACCCGCGCACGCAGAGTGAGCGGTACCGTCCCGAGGTAGGCGGGATGGCCGCCGCCTGGCCGTACTGCGACGCGGTGGTCAGCGCGCACAACTTCGAGGCGCTCGGCGACCTGCTCGGGGCGCTGCGCGCCCCCCGGGTGCATCGGCCGTCCTACGTCCCGCCGTCGCCGGCGGATGCCGAGGGCGCGATGGGCGGCCAGGCAGCCCCGGACGGTGACCTGGCACCGGGTAAGGGCACCGCATCGCCGCCCTTGTCGCTGCCCATCACCCAGCACCTGGGCCGCCGCTGGACTCCCTGGCGCGGCTTACCGCCTGCTGAAAGGAATGGTTGGTGCAACAGCTGATCTCCCAGTACGGGTACCTTGCGGTATTCGTGCTGATGCTGGCCGAGTCGGCCTGCATACCGGTGCCGTCCGAGGTCATCATGATGTTCGGCGGAGCGCTCGCGGCCGGCGCGGTGGCAGGCGCGCACCCGGCGCTGTCCGGCGTCGTGGCGGCGGGGGTGCTCGGCAGCGTGGCGGGCAGCTACGCCGCCTGGGCGGTCGGCCGGTACGCCGGCCAGACGGCGATCAGGCGCTGGGGACGGCGGGTCGGGGTGCGGGAGCACGAGATCGACCGGGCTACCGCCTGGTTCGAGCGCCACGGCCCCGTCGCGGTGCTCGTCGGCCGGGTCATCCCGGTGATCAGGACCTTCATCTCGCTGCCCGCCGGGTTCGCGGACATGTCCGCGGGCACGTTCGGCGTCTACACCACGCTTGGCGTTATCCCGTGGACCGCCGCGCTTGGCATCGCCGGCTACGCGCTTGGCGCGAACTGGGAACATGTCGCCAACGAATTTCACGGGCCGACCTACGTGATCGCTGGCCTCGCGGTGGCCGGGCTCCTCGTGGTGGTGGTGCGCCGTCGTCGTCGGAGCGCTGCCGCAGCGGAGACCGCCGGCCCCGTCCGGGTTCCTGGCCCCGCCTCCGCCCCAGGGCCCTCCGGTTACCGGCCGGGCCCGGCCTACCGCGACAACCAGGCCTAC
>CAZORE010000067.1:15114-33267 GCA_964581815.1 uncultured Streptosporangiaceae bacterium
CGACAACCAGGCCTACCGCGACAACCAGGCCTACTACGACAACCAGGCCTACCGGGACGGCCCCGCGTACCAAGACGTCCCGCCATACCGGGACCGCCGGCCTTACCAGGACAGCCCGGCATCCGGGCCAAGCCCGGCCGGCCGGCCGCACCGCTAGGGAACGAAGGCGGGGTCGCCGGCTTGGGCTCAGCCCAGCCCGTCCAGCCAGGTCCCGTGGCTGTCGCGCGCCCTGGGCGGTTCTTACCGTTCGCTGACGCTTTTGTGGCTTTACCTGATCAGCGGTCACGCAACGATTACGGTGTAGCAGTGAGCACCGATCTACCAGGCCGGATCGTCGTCGTGGACGACGATCCCACGGTTGCCGATGTCGTGGGGCGTTACCTGGTCCGCGACGGGCACACCGTCGAGTGCATCCATGACGGCCACGAGGCACTGCGACGCATTGCTGAGCAGCCACCTGACCTGGTCGTACTTGACTTGATGCTGCCCGGCATCGACGGCCTTGAGGTCTGCCGCCGACTGCGCGAGCGGTGGCCGGTCCCGGTGGTCATGCTGACCGCGCTGAGCGACGAGACCGACCGGCTCGCCGGGTTTGAGCTCGGCGCCGACGACTATGTGACCAAGCCGTTCAGCCCGCGTGAGCTGGCGATGCGGGTCAAGTCGGTACTGCGCCGCGCACGTGGTGCCGGGCTGGCCAGCCTGCCGGGCGAGCCCGGGCAGGCGAGCCAGGCTCAGGGGATCATCACGGACCGCGACGTGCTCGTCGACCTGGCCGCGCACGAGGTACGGATCAGCGGGAAGCTGGTTCAGCTGACCTCCCGCGAGTACGAGCTGCTCGTCTTCCTGCTGCGTAACCCGCGGCAGGCGTTCACCAGGGAGCAGCTGCTCAGCGAGGTATGGGGCTGGACGTTCGGCGATACCTCGACGGTCACCGTGCACGTCAGGCGGCTGCGGGAGAAGCTGGAGGAGGACCCGACGCTGCCGCGGCGGATCGTCACCGTCTGGGGAGTCGGTTACCGCTACGAGCCGGGGAGCGCGTGATGGCACTAGCCGCGGAGATGCTGCCGAACGTCACGACGCAAGATCTCACGTACATCGTGGAGTGGACGGCTGGCGTCGCCATGCTCATCACCGCGAGCGGGGTAGTCGGGCAGCGGCTGCTCGCGCGGCGGTCGATCGGGCTCCAGGTCGCGCTGGTCGCGCTGGTCACCGTGGTCACCGCGCTCGCCGCGGTGAGCGTGATCTCCTTCCGCATGCTCACTGTGGTTGACCGGAGGGTGATGCTCGAGCTGATGGGCATCGCCGGGCTCGCCGGGCTGGCGGTGGCCCTCGTCATCGGCCGGTCGGTCACCCGCGCCACCCGGCGGCTGCTCGGCGCGGTCCGCGAGGTCGGCGACAGCGGCATCTACACACCGCCGCAGATCACGCTGCCCGTCGAGCTGGCCGGGCTCTCCCAAGGGATCTCCGAGGCGCATGAGCGGCTTGGCGCCGCGCGGGCACGCGAGCAGGCCCTGGAGACGAGCCGCCGCGAGCTTGTCGCCTGGGTCAGCCATGACCTGCGGACGCCGCTCGCCGGGCTGCGGGCGATGGCCGAGGCCCTTGAGGACCAGGTGATCACCGACCCGTGGGAGGTCAGGCGCTACCACTCCCAGATCCGGGTGGAGACGGACCGGCTCGCCGGGATGATCGACGACCTTTTCCAGCTGTCCAAGATCCACGCGGGCACGCTCCGGCTTTCGCCGCGGCTGGTCGGGCTTGAGGACCTGATCGCCGAGGTGGCCGCGAGCACCGAGCCGGTAGCCCGGGCGAAGGGCGTCCGTCTCACCGGCGCGGCCGCCTCTGGCATGGCCGTGCTCATCGACCCGGCGGAGTTCGGCCGGGCCGTCAGGAACCTGGTGACGAACGCGATCAGGCACACGCCGCCGGACGGGACCATCCAGATGCTCGGTGAGATCAGGTCGGGGGTTGCCTGCGTGTGCGTGGCCGACGAGTGCGGCGGTATCCCGCCCGGCGACCTGCCCCGCGTGTTCGACGTGGCGTTCCGCGGTGAGAGCGCCCGGACGCCCGACCCTTCCGGCGGCGCGGGGCTCGGCCTGTCCATCGCCCGCGGCATCGTCGAGGCGCACTCCGGCCAGATCAGCGTGCGCAATACCGGGCCCGGCTGCCAGTTCACGATCAGCATGCCGCTCGCCAGGCCGGCCCCGGCGGCCGTTTCCCGCCCCGCGGTGCCCGCTCCGGCCAGGGGGCCGGCTCCGGCGGCGCACGCCGGGGCCCGTCATACTTCCGTAAGGCGTGAAACCGGGGCAAACCGCTACTGAGTCGCTAGCGTCACCGTCATGGAGACCCCATTCGGTGCGGTGCCGCCGCGACAGGCGGGCACCCTGGACGTTCAGGTGATCGCGCTGGTCAGCTCGCCCGCATCGGCGGATTCCTGGCCGCTGCGGGACACTCTCGGCGCCATGCTCGGCGCGCCGGTGGCCCGGCGGGTGCTCGCGATCGACGGCCCGGTGGCGGACCGGCTGCCCGCCGGGTTCGAGCTCATGGCGCAGCGTGGCGGCGACTTCGGCGACCGCCTGGCCGGGGCGCTCGCCGACGCGTACGCGGTTGCGGCACTGCCCTTGCTGCTCATCAGGGCGGACGCCTTGGACATGTCACCGGACGTGCTCGTGGACGCCGCCCGATCACTGGTGTCAGGCGAGGCAGATGCCGCCTTCGGGCCGGCGTCCGACGGCGGGTTCTGGCTGCTTGGCCTGCGCAGGCCCGACCGCTCGCTTGTCGCCGGCGTCCCTGGGACAGCCGCGGGGCGCGCCCCCGCCGCCGGAGCGGGCCGCGTGCTGCTCGACCGGCTCGCCTCAGCCGGGCTGCGGGTGGCGCTCGCCCCGCGCCTCCAGATCGGCGGCGGGCCAGCAAGCTCCTACGCCACCGGCCCGGTGACCGTGACCAGGGTGCCGTAGGTCAGGTAGTTGTAAATGAACTTGGCCGGGCTCAGCGGCAGCTCCACGCAGCCGAGGCTCTGGTAGTACCCGTAGCCAGGGCGGTAGAAGTAGTGCACCGCGTCGCCGCCATTGAAGTAGGAGATCCACTGCACCGGGTCCGCGTACTTCGTCCCGTCCGGGTTGGTCCCCTTCATGATCTGGAAGGGGAGGCGCTCGTACACGGGGAACGTGCCGTCGACGGTGCTCGCTCCCGCGATGCCGGTGTTGGCGGGGGTATCGAGGATGAGCTTGCCGTTGTGCCAGACCTTGAGCGTCTCGTGCGGCGAGGACTGACTGGCCAGCGCGTAGGTGTAACCGTTCGGGTTGACCTGGTCCGCGGCGGCCGCCGTCAGCAGGCTTGTCCAGACCTGAGGGCCGGCCGTGCCGTCCATGATGAGGCCGTGGTCGTACTGGAAGGCCCGTATGGCGCCCACGTCGAGGATGTTGTCCTGGCCGGCCTTCCACTGCTCGGTTAGCTGGGCCGGGTAGCCAGGCTGGAAGCTGAACGTGCCGGCCGGCGGCTGGTACGCGTCGGCTACCTGCTCGTTCAGGCTGGGCGTGGTCCTGGCCGCGGCCGGCGCGCTGGCGGGAAGGACCCCGTCCGACGCGCCGTCTGCGGGAGCCCAGGTGAGCGGCAGGTAGCCGAGCTGAGCGAGAATCTGCTGCAGCCGCAGGGTTGAGTAACCGCCGGTGGTGAAGGTGATGCTTGACGACGTGCCGAGCGTGCCCGCCGAGGCGGCGGCCCCGGCCATGCCAGCCGAGCCGCCGGGGACCTTGAGCCTGACCTTGGTGCCTGGGGCGTAACCGTACGACGGGGTGAACGTCGCGGTGGCGCCGGAGACCGTCCAGTTGCCGGCGATCTTAGGGCTGAGCGTGGGCAGCGGCGTGGCGGGGGAGAGCGCAGAGGAGAACGTCAGCGTGATCGGCCCGCCGCCGTTGGCGTGGCGGGTACCGTCGGCGGGGGATACCGACAGCAGCGTGAGCGGCTTGGGAGCGGGAGGAGCCGGCTTGGCGACCGGCTTGGTGACCTGCTTGCCGTCACCCGCGCTGACCAGCCTCACCTGGCCCGACGCGTGGGCGGAGGTCGCGGCGAACGCGCTGCCCGCGACGATGACCGCGGCGGCGGCGCCGGCGGTCACCGCGATCAACCGGTGCCGCAGCAGCGTCACGCTGACCCGGCCCACCCCACCAGCACTCCCCAGCAACGACACTGCGCGGTCTCCTCAACGGTTAATCAGGTCCCGGTGACACCAACGGTCTTGATTCGCTAGACATCACATCGATGCTGGCCGCGGTACACCTGGATGGCGGCCGCCACCGTAAGTTTATGGTTAATGTCTATCAAATCGGGAAACTTCGCATTACGGCTATCGCTGGATCGGGGCCGGCTGCTATCGGCTGGCTGCGCCCGTGCCCCGCCGACCAGGGCATCGCCACCCTCTGGGGGGTTGCTAGCGGCCCCGTTGCGGCACCCGTCCCGTCGCATCGCGCGGCACTTCCCAGGTCAGGGCCTCTCACCCCGCGTGACTGCCCGGATAATTTTCGCTATCTACTCGATAACTGTTAAGTAACGGAGTTAGGCTGGGAACTGCGGGATAGATGAAGCGGAGGGAGCCAGCGTGACGTTGATCGAAGGGGGCTACAGCACCCGGGCTAGCGGCGCTAAGCGCGCCAAACGCCGCCGCACAGCGCGCGCGGCGGCACCGCTTCTCATTCCCCTGGCCCTCGCGCTGACGCTCGGCGTGATCCTGGCAGTCTCTTCCGGTGCGCCCACCGCGCGCGTTACCCAGCAGTCCGCGAGCACCGGCAGCGCGCACCCGTAGCCTCGCCGCGCACGCTGGCGGTCAGCGCATCCGATCGTTGTTCCGAATGCTCAAGTTGGCGCCTCGGCGAGAAGTGACTCTGCTTCGGACGGCCAATCTGAGCATTCGCCAGAACGAGTGCGTGTTTCACCGTCACCCTCCGGTCAGGCGCCGGCGGCGTCATTGCCCGCGGATGAGGTGCCGAGAGTAGCCGTGGCGCGCGGTGTCAGCCCGCGCTTCCTGCGCCTGGCGGCGCCCGCCCGCGCGACCGCGAGGCCGAGGGCAAGCACGGTGGCGGCGACGATCGCCCACTCCGGCCAGGCGCCGGCCCGCTCGGCCGGCGTGGCGGAGGTGAGCAGCGGGACTCGCGCTTCGAGCTCCGCCTGCTGCCAGAGGCCGCTGCGCTCCATTACCTGGCCGTCCGGCGCGATGATCGCGCTGTAGCCGGTGGTGGAGGCGTACACGACCGTACGGTCGAACTCAACCGCCCGGATCCGGGCCATCGCCAGCTGCTGCCCGCTCTCCTCCGTGATCGGGCTCATCCGTTCAAACGTCGCGTCATTGCTCTGCACCGTCAGCACGTTCGCCCCCGCCGCGACCTCGGAGCGGACCAGGTCGTCGAAGGCGACCTCATAGCAGATGACGGTGCCGAGCCGGATCTGGCCGACGGGGAGCACCACGGTCTGGTGCCCGGGCGCGAAGTTGTTCGGCTGCAGCTGGGTCAGCGACGTTATCTTGCTGATCAGGCTGCGGAACGGGATGTACTCGCCGAACGGGACGAGCTGCCGCTTCAGGTACATGGCCGTCGGCCCCTTGCCCGGCTGCCAGAGCAGGGCGGCGTTGCGCTGCGGGTTCTGCAGCACCGCCCCAACGAGGATGGGGCGGTCGATGGCGGCGGCCGCGTCGGCGATCTCCCGGTAGACCGGCGGGTACTGGGTGGGGTCGATGTCGGTGGAGTTCTCTGGCCAGATCACAACATCCGGCGCGGGCCGCTGGCCGGCGGCGACGGCCCCGGCCAGCTTCTCGGTAGCCGTCGCGTGGTTGACCGTCACCACCCAGTCGCTGTTGAGCTGCGCGGCGAGCGAAGCGCGCTCGCGCGGCACATTGCCCTGGATGGCGGCGACGACCGCGGTCCTGGCGGTGGCGGGGACCGCGTCAAGCGGCAGCGCGGCGGGCAGGCACGAGACGCCCGCCGTGGCCGCGAACGCCACGGCCGCGACCGCGACCGGACGTCGCCGGCCCGCGCGGCCCTCGGTCAGCGCGCTCACCAGGACCCAGGCAAGCGTAGCCCCGGTGAGGGCGACCACGAAGGAGAGCACGGGCGGGCCGCCGATCGCCGCCCAGCCCTGCGTCGGGAGTCCCGCCTGGCTCATCGCTAGCCGGCCCCACGGGAACCCCCCCCACGGCCAGCGGTCACGGAACGCTTCGGCGGCCACCCACCAGCCGGCGACGGCGAGCGGCCACCAGCGCAGGTTGAGCAGCAGCCGCTGTGCGATGGCGAACACCGCGAAAATGAGCGCCGAGGCGATGGCGAGCGCGACCCAGGCGAACCAGGCGAGGTTGATGACCCAGGCGAGCAGCGGGAAGAAGAACGCCAGGCCAAAGGCGAATCCGACCGTGAACGCGCCGCGCAGTGAGCGTCCGTACAGCGTGACCACGAGCAGTGCCGGGCTGACGATCGCGAGCGGCCAGACGCCGGCCGGCGCGAACGCCGCGGCGAGCAGCAGGCCGCCGGCCAGCCCGGCAGGCACCGCTATGCGCAGCCGCAACAGCGGCCGTGGCGTCATGCGCGCCGTGGTGAGCTGGCCGCCGGCGGCGGCGACACCGGCGCCTGTGCCGCCCGGCTCCGCGTCGGCCTGTTCCGTGATCACCCTACGCAGGGTAGTCGGCGTCCGGCCGCGACGCGAAGCGGGCAACTTTGCTATTTATCGTGAACACGGCAATCCGTTGCGTTATATTCGGTGCTGCTCATTAAGCAGCCGGGGGCGCTGCATTGAACCCGATCAATCCTGAGGGTGGCGGCTGGGCCATCACGGGCATGGTCAGGATGAAGAGGTTCATTTTGCGTGCTTTCCGCATGTGTACCGGGGTTTGCCATGCGTGAAACGAGACTGTGTTGTGATTTGCATTCGCCATAAGGATTTTTCTGCTGGAACGCACGATGCGACGGGACTGCATGGCCGGGCCGAACGCGGCCCGCACGGGGTAACCGTCTACCTGGTACCCGGGCTGACCGCCTGCCAGCGCAGGGCGGTGATCCGACGCCTGCGGCAGGAAGCGAGCCGGTACGTCGGGCCGGCGCTGCCGCTGCCGCAGCTGGCGGTGGCGCTCGGCCTCGACCGGGTGCGGTCGGCGGCCAGGGTCACCGGGGCGATCGTCCGGCTGCATCCGGCGGTAACGCTGCTGCCGAGCGCCCTCGTCGCAGTGCTGATGACGCTGTTCGTTATCGCCTCGGCCGACGGGCCTGGCCTGCGGCCTGGGCAGGGGGCCGTGCTCGCGGACGCGGCCGTCGGCGGGCCCGGCATGCCGCAGGCGGTGACCGAGGCGGTGGTCCCCGCACGGGGCGCCGGCCGCACGGCACTTGACGCGGGTCACCGGGCCCTGCTCGCCGAGCTGGGAGCCCGGGGATCAGGCCGCACGGTGCTCCCGTATCGCCGGCCGGGTGCCTGTTGTGCCTGCTCGCCGGTGGTGGTCGGCCCGGTGCCCGTGCCGTTCCCCGGTCAGCTCCCCTGCGGGCGCTCGCCATCGGGGCTGGCGCCGTACACCGCCCACCGGCCAGACCCGCGGGCCTTCGCGACGTAGAGCGCGGCGTCGGCGTCGGCGATCAGGGACGCGGGCGCCTGTGAGCCCCCCGGGCACTCGGCGATGCCGGCGCATGCCGAGATGCAGACCAGCCCGATGTGCAACGGGATCGGGCGGCTCACCTCACCGAGGATGGCGGCCGCGAGGGCGATCATGCCGGGGATGCCCGCCGTGGCCTCGGCGACGACGACGAACTCATCGCCGCCCACGCGCCCGGCGAGCGCGCCGTAGGCGCGGGCCGTCTCGCCGATGCGGCTGGCCACCGCCACGAGCAGCTCATCACCCGCCTCGTGGCCGTACCGGTCATTGATGTCCTTGAAGCCGTCGAGGTCCAGGTAGCACAGGCCTGCCCGGGTGCCCGGGCCGGCCGCGAGTGTCACGGACAGCCGGTCGAAGACCGCGGCCCGGTTGGGCAGCCCGGTCAGCGGGTCGTGGGTGGCCTGGTACCTGAGCTGATCGCTGATGGTCCGCTGCGCGTGGAGTTCCGCCCGCATGACGGACTCCTGCTCCGCGACCGTCCGGTCCCGCAGCGCGCGCACGTAGCCGTTCGCTATCGCCTCGGTCACCGCGGCCACCCTCCGCTCCAGGTCGAAAGCGGCGGCCGCCTCGGCGGGCGCGTGCTCCCCGAGCAGCTCGGGGAGGCGCAAGATCAGCACCCGCAGCGACCGGCCGAGTACGTCCGCGCTCACGAAGTCCGCCTGCACGAGCGCCTGCCCGACGGCGGCGGCCTGGCGCGGCCGGAACGGGCGGCCGAGCAAGATCGCGAGCACCGCGGCCGACTGCGCGCCGAGGAAGGCCCGGCCGCTCGCGGCGTCCATGTGGATGCCGCCCGGATCGCCTGGCCTCTCATCTTCGCTAACGGCAAGCGCCATGAACCACAAACGGGCGAGCTGCGCCGCTGGGGCGGCGACGACAGCGGACGGTGTCATGATTGCCGTCTCTGCCATGAATGTGCTCCTGTTCGGAACCAACTGGACCAGCGTGCAATCGAACTTCTGCGTCACTATAGGCGATGTAACCAATACAAGTAGTGCTTATTCCAATATTCTGTGATCGCTCGCTCGCTCTGAGTCGCGCGTCCGGGGGGTCGTCCCCCCAGGCGATAACCGCCTGTCCGGATAATCTCCGGCGCACGGGTAACTGTCTGTCCAGGTAATGTTGGTCGCGGTAACGGTGACCTCATGTTCTGCGGGACGGCAGGTAACTTACATGTCCAGTACAGACGGCGGGAACGTGGCGGACGAGTCCGCCGCACGCGAGGCGGCCGAGGTCGCCGTCGAACTGTCGGAGGATGAGGGCCGCGTGGACTCCAGGCGGGCGGCCGGGCGGCTGCGGGCCGTCAGGGACCGGGCCGCGGCGGCGCTGACGGGTGCCGCGGTAAGCGCTCGCCGGGGTGCGGATACCGCGGCGCGTCGCAGCGCGGCGACCGCCCGCCGCGGCGGTCGCACGGCAGGCCGCGGCGTGGCGGCCGGGCTGAACTGGCTGACCGCTCAGGTGGTGGCGATGGGGCCGCGGCTGCGCATCCGCGACCAGGCGACGCTGCGCGCGCGGTTCCCTGGCAAGTCGGACGACGAGATCGCGCAGCTGCTTGTCGAGCGGGCGGCGCGGGCCGCGGCGACCGTCGGGGGCACGACGGGCGCCTGGGCCGCGCTGCCCGCGCTGCCCGCGTTTCCCGCGGAGGTCGCGGCGGAGACGCTCGCGGTCGTTGGCATCGAGGTCAAGCTGGTCGCCGAACTGCATGAGATCTACGGCATGCCCGCTCAAGGCGGCGCGACGCAGCGCGCGCGGGCCTACCTCGGCTCATGGGCGGCCCGCCGTGGCGTTTACCAGGTGGACGAGGGCCTGCTGCTCATAGCGGGATCGCCGCTCGCCAGGCAGCTGGCCCGGCGGCTTGCCTGGCGCGTCCGCCGGTCGGCGTTCTCGCTCGCCCCGTTGTTTACCGGCGCGGTCGCCGGGGCGATAATCAACCGGCGGGAGACGCGGCGGCTCGGTCATCAGATCCGTGACGAGCTGCGTCAGCGCCGCACGACGGTTACCGCGACGGTGATCCGCTAGGAGCGGAAACGGCCGTATCACCAGGCTCAAGCGCTCAGCACGACCGGTTGGGGGTGGGCACGGTGACGCACGCGGCGCCCGGCTTGCGGTACTCCAGCGGCCCGGGACGGTGGGTGATCGCGGCCACGGTCCTCGGGTCCGGCATGGCCGCCCTCGACGCCACCGTCGTGGGCATCGCGCTGCCCGCGATCGCCCGGGACTTCCGCGCCTCCGTGGCCAGCATGCAGTGGGTCGTCGACGGCTACACGCTAACGCTGGCTGGCCTGCTGCTACTCGGCGGCGCGCTCGGTGACGTGCACGGCAGGCGGAAGGTCTTCGCGATCGGCACGGTGTGGTTCGCGCTCGCGTCGCTCGCCTGCGGCCTGGCTCCGGACACCGGGTTCCTGATCGCGGCCCGGGCGATGCAGGGGGTGGGCGCCGCGCTGCTGACCCCCGGCAGCCTCTCGATCATCCAGGCGTCGTTCGCGCCGGACGACCGCTCGAAGGCCATCGGCGCCTGGTCGGGGCTTGGCGGGGTCGCCACCGCCATAGGGCCGTTCCTCGGCGGCTGGCTGATCGCGGCCGTGTCCTGGCGGCTGATCTTCTTCATTAACCTGCCGCTCGCCGTCGCCGTCATGGTCATCGCGATCCGGCACGTGCCGGAGTCGCGCGCCCCCGGTCCCGCCCCGCCGCTCGACGCGGCCGGCGCGATCACGATCAGCCTGGCGCTCGCGGGCCTGACCTATGGCCTGATCGCGGCCTCGACGGACGGCTGGACGTCGCCGCGCGTGCTCACCAGCCTGCTCGCGGGCGCTGCCCTGTTCACGTCCTTCATCCTCATCGAGGCGCGCGGCCGTCACCCCATGCTGCCGCTCGGGGTGTTCCGGTCCCGCCAGTTCAGCGCCGCGAACGCGGTCACCTTCGTCGTGTACGGCGCACTCGGCGGCGCGCTGTTCCTGGTGCCCGTGGTCCTCCAGGAGGTCTGCGGCTACAGCCCGCTCGAGGCTGGGATGGCCTTGCTGCCGCTCACCGTCATCATGCTCGCCCTGTCGGCGCGCTCGGCCGCGCTCGCCTCCCGGATCGGCCCGCGGCTCCAGATGACCGTCGGGCCGCTGCTCATCGGCGCGGGGATGGCGCTCTTCACCCGGGTGCACGGCAGCGGGGACTACCTGACCCAGGTGCTGCCCGCTGTTTTGGTGCTCGGGCTCGGGCTCGCGGCCAACGTGGCACCGCTCACCGCCACCGCGCTGTCGGCCGCGCCCGCGGAGCACTCCGGCATCGCGTCGGCGGTCAACAACGACGTGGCGCGGACCGCGAGCCTCATCGCGGTCGCCGTGCTCCCCGCGCTGGCCGGCATCACGGGCGACGTCTACCTGCACCCGGCCGCGCTGACCCGTGGCTTCCACATGGCGATGCTGATCGCCGCGGTGGCGGTGGCCGCCGGCGGCGTCCTGGCCTTCGCGACCATCCGCAACCCGCCGCGTCGGCCGGCCGAGGCAACGGTCGAGGACAAGGAATCGCTCAACTGCGCGCACTGCGCCCTGGACGCGCCGCCGCTGCGGTCGGTGCCGAGGAACCAGTGAGGGTCATGGCGTGCGGTGCCGGAGTAGGCCTTCGAACTCTTTCTTCCTGAAGTTCCGGTCACGTGGACTCTGAATGGCAGAGTCAGGAAGAAAGAGCTCGCTCGTTCTGCCTGCTTGCCCTAGGCGCGGGGACTACCCGCCGCAGGGCGATAACCTCAGCAGGGGAAGACGGCACGGTCCGCGGAGGGATGGATCATGACAGCGGATGAGACGCAGGCCACCGAGGCAGTGCGGGCGGCCGCGCAGGCGGCTCGCGCCGCGGCGCCCAGCCTGGCCAGCGCCCCGGACGGCGCGATTGACGCCGCGCTCGGCGCGATGGCGCGCGCCCTGGAGGACGCCGCGCCCGCGGTGCTCGCCGCCAATGCCGACGACATGCGGGCGGCGGAGGACGGCGGGCTGCCCGCGGGGGTACGCGACCGGCTCCGGCTGGACGGCGGCCGGCTGAAGGCCATGGCCGAGCAGCTCGAGATCCTGGCCGACGTCGCACCGGAGCCGGCCGCGCGCAAGATCAGGGACCTGCCTGGCGGCCTGGTGCTCTCCGAGCGCCGCCGCCCGGTCGGCGTGATCGGCGCGAACTTCGAGGCCCGGCCGAACGTCGTGGTCGACATCGCCTCCCAGCTCGTCAAGTCGCGCAACGCGGGCGTGCTGCGCACCGGGAGCGCGGCGCTGCGCTCCGCGATCGCGCTCGCCGACGAGGTGATCGCACCCTCGCTGGCCAGGGCGGGGCTTGACCCGGCCGCGATCCAGCTGGTGCGGGTGCCTGGACAGGCTGCCGCCTACGCGCTGGTCGGTGAGCCCAGGCTGGTACCGCTGGTTATCCTCCGCGGCAGCGGTGACTCCACCAGGGCGCTCGCCGCTGCGGGCGCGGCGCACGGGGTCCGCACGCTCGCGCACGCCGACGGCGGCGGGGTGCTCTACATTCACTCGTCCGCAGAACGTGCGGCGGCTTCGTCGCTGATCGCGAACAGCCTTGACCGGCTCGGCGTGTGCAACCGGCTTAACCTGCTGCTCATCGACGAGCAGCTGTGGGACGCGTGGCTGCCGGAGGTCAGCGGTCAGCTGACCGGGCTCGGCATCAAGGCGTCGCTCCCGCCGCACGACCACCCGCTCGGCTACGAGTGGGCGCTCGACTCCGCGAACGAGGCCACGGTCACCATCGCGCCGGCCAGCGGTCCCGCGCAGGCGGCCGCGATCGCCAACGAGCAGACCTCCGGCCTGGCGGCGGGCATCGCCGCCGCCGACGCCGGGGCGGCCGAGGAGTTCCTCGGCGCCTACACGGGCACTGGCGCCTTCTGGAACGCGACGACCAGGCTGCTCGACGGGTTCAAGCTGTTCGAGGTGCCGGAGACGGGAATCAACCTGGACGCGGTGCCCGGCCCGCGCGGTCCGGTCACCTTCCGCGACCTGTCGCTGCGCCAGTTCGTCGTGATGCCGGCGTAGCCACCGCCGCTGACCTTACATGTTTGGTGTGTTTGGATCTTTGGCTGCGCGAGGGCAGCCTGTGTACCGATACTCAGCATGTGGTGGGCGACGACTTCGCACGGGTGCTTGCGGACGCCCAGGGCGGCAGCGAAGATCAGTTCGCCGTCCTGTGGCGAGATGCGAATCCCGCCCTCCTTCGCTACCTGCGCACTCTGGCCCCGGAAGGGGCAGACGACATCGCCGCGGAAACCTGGGTCTACGTGGTCCGCGGGCTGCCGCGGTTCACCGGGGACGAGGCGGCCTGGCGGGCTTGGCTGTTCACCACGGCACGGCGGCGCCTGCTCGACCAGGCAAGGATGCGCAGGCGGCACCCGGCGGAGCCGCTGGACGAGGTCGCCCCGGCCGAGCTGCCGCGGACGCCCGACACGGCCCAGATCGCGCTCGACAACCTCGCCACGGAGGCCGCCGTGGCGATGGTCGCCCAGCTGCCGCCGCTACAGGCCGATGTGATCATGCTGCGGGTCGTGGCGGGGCTGGATACCGATGTGGTCGCCGGCATACTCGGGAAGACGCCCGGTAACGTCCGGGTGATGGCCCACCGCGGACTCAAAAGGCTGGAGGCAATGCTGGGGCCCGCGGGCGTCACCTCGCGGGCAGGTGTAACGCTTTGAGCGATTTTGGCGTTCCGGACGATGAAATGCCAGACAGCCAGCTGCCGGTCCAGGGCCCCGCGTCGCAGCGCGAGCGAGACCTTGATGCACTGCTGTCCGGTGAGGCCGGCTACCCTGCCGTGGTGCTCGGGCCGGTGGCAGGTGCCCTTGCCGCGCTGCGCGCCGCACCCACGCCTGACGAACTTTACGGCGAAGAGGCGGCGCGGGCGGCGTTCCGCCGCTTCATGCTGCCCGTCGCCGGCGTGGCCGGCGATGCGGACGTGTGGGCCCCGCCTCCTCCGGTTCCGGCCCAGTTCCACCAGGTAGCCGTAGCTGGCGCGGGACGTCCGGACGGGCAAGGCGCGACGGTCGTGCTCCCGCGGGCGGTGCCTCGCGGGCCACGGCACGCACGGCCGCGGCGGCCCGTACGGTGGACCGGGCGCTATCGGGTCATGGCGGCCGCCTGCGGCGGCGCCGCGGCGGTGATCATCGGTGTGGCGGCGTTCGCGGGCGCGTTCTCCGGGCCGGGCGAGCAGCCGGGACGATCAGGGCTGCGGCCGAGCCTGCCGTCGAGCAGCGCAAGCAGCCAGCGCGCGACAACGTCGGTACTTGGCACGGCGACCGCCCGTCCGACGCCCCGGCCCTCCCCGGTCAACCCGGACGCGCTGTGCCACCAGTTCATGGACTCCTTCATGCGCCCGGAGCCGCCCGGGAACCAGTCCACGGAAGACGCTGTCGTACAGCAGCTGAGCAAGCTGGCCGGCGGTCGACTGCAGGTCATCGAATACTGCGCCAGGGAACTCGGCAGGGATTCGGCGCACGGGCACGACCCGCGCCTGCCGGGCGGGGCTGGAGCTCCTGCTGCCGGTGACCAGCCGGGCCGGGGCGGGTTCGGCGGGCCCGGCGCGCGACCGGGATCCCGGGGACACTAGGTCCCTGCCGGCAGGGTCGTTCAGGGCTGGTCAGACAGCGCGGTGACGATAGCGGCGCACGCCTCCTCGAAGGTCGCGCGCTGGGCGTCGCTCAGCCGGTCGAAGACCAGTCCGCGCACCGTCGCGACGTGCCGGGGCGCGGCGGCGGCGATGGCCTCGGCGCCGGCCGGGGTGAGTTCCACGTAGGCGCCGCGGCCGTCCGCGCTGCACTCCCTGCGCAGCACGAGACCGCGGCGTTCCATCCTGGTCAGCTGATGGGACAGGCGGCTCTGCTCCCAGTTCAGCGACTCGCAGACCTGGAACGGGCGGAGCCGGTGCCCCGGGGCCTCGCTCAGCTGCACGAGCACCTCGTACTCGGGCAGCGTCAGCCCGCAGTCCTGCTGCAGCTGCCGGTTGAGCGCGGCCGGAAGCAGCGAGCTCATCTGCAGGTACGTCCGCCACGCCCGTTGCTCGTCACCGCTGAGCCACCCCTCGGTCATGCGGCCAGCATAGCGCCACGATTAATGACGGGTCATGTACCGCGCTCAGCCCGGTCGCTGGCGGCCGCTCGGCGGCCGTTGCGGCGCCACCGCCGTCATGGCCTGGCGGCGCGGGCCCGACCAGGGCGCCGGGACCGCGTCGATCGCCGCGGCGATCCAGTAGGCCGCGCTCTCGTAGTTGACCCGCCAGCCGACGAAGTCCGGCCAGGCCTCCGCCGGCTTGCGGGACATCGGGAATTCGACCTGGTCCATCCGGGCGATGGCATCGAGGAACTCCTGGTAGGTCAGGGTGATCCCGCTCTCCGGGTCGGCCTCGTCGGGAATGTCCATGCCCATCGCCCGGGCGACCCTGGTCAGGCAGGTGAACCCGCTGCGGAGGAAGAGCCTGGCCGGCACGGTAGGCGCCTGGTCCGGCGCGAGCGCAAGGATGAGCGCGGCCGAGTCGAGCATGGCGAGCAGCGAGATCACCCACGACGAGTACGGCTGCGGCGAGCGGAAGCGAACGAGCGGCAGGTACGTCGTGTGGCTCTCCGCGACATCGGCCGCCCAGCGCTCCCACTGCTGGTAGAGCTCGGGCAGCGTGTTGAGCGTGGACACGCCGGAGCCGAGGGCGTAGTACTGGCGAGCGAGCAGTTCCGGTCCGAAGCTCGGCACGCCGGCCCGTGAATTGAGCAGCGCCACGTCGGTCTCCCGCCGGTTGAACGCGGCGTACAGCGTCGGCAGGTAGCCGATCTGGAGCGCGACCACGACCATCCCGGTGGCCGCCGCGATGAAGACGACCACGGCAGGCCCGGTGCCCGCCGGCTCGGCGAAGCCGAGGGTGAAGACCGATGAGCCGGCATCGGTCAGCGCCCCGGTGATGCTACGGCCCTGGGCTGGCCAGAGCATCAGGGTGTACCCGGCGAGGAAGATGGCGAGCCATGCCCCGAGCTGGGCCACGACGACGGCCGCCGCCTGGGTAGCAAGAATCCGGTCGCGGCGCACCCAGTCGGAGACCGGCCGGGTCACCGCCATGTAGGCGGCGACCACCAGGCGGTCAACCATCCGGGTCAGCCAGGAGCCGACAGGCCGCGGCACGATCAGCGTGCCGATCACGGACTGCCATCCGGTCAGCACGAGCAGGATGCCAACGGCCGCCGCGACCCACCGCGCGGTAAGCGGAACGACCATGGACCGGAAACTAGCAGTCTGAGTGCGTCGGCTGGTAACCGGACGGTGCGGGACCGATCAGGTAGCCCGCGCCCTGCGGCACCAGGTAGAAGTTAAGCGTCCAGGCGTTGCAGGCGCTGTGGTCCACGCTCTGCGCGGGTGACTGGTGGCTGGTGAACGTCACGGTCGCGACCAGGCCGGCGCTTCCGTCGCTGGCCAGCGACGTCAGCGTCATGCCCGAGTCGGTCGTCGTCGAGTAGCCGGATTCGAAGGTCGACTGGGACTGCTTCGCCGACTGCGCCGGGTTGAGCGTGCTCGCGTATTCCGCGTAGTCACGGGTGTTGATCCCATGGAAGTAGTGGCTGAGCAGCGTCTCCACCTGCGGCTCGGCGGCGCTCGAGGTCACGCCCGGCCCGATGGTCACCAGGCTGGGCGCCGGGGACGCAGTCTGGCTGCCGGCCTGCTTCGGGCTCCCGGCCGATGATGAGCCGCCGCTCGCGGGCGTGGTGCTCCCCGTGCTCGGCTGAGTGGGCGACTGGGCGGAATGCTTGCCGAGCGAGTTGGCGAGCGCGTACGCACCGCCGCCGGCCGCGAGCACCACGATGGCCGCGAATGCGATGAACAGGCCGCGGCCGCGCGTGGAAGGGCCAGCAGCCGGCGGAACCGGCTGGTAGGGCGGTGCGGGCGGGTAGGGCGGGTTATTGGGCGGGTAGGGAGGGTTACTGGAAGCAGCCTGGTGAGGTGGCGGGAACCCGGCCGGCCGGGTAGGCGGGGAGTACACCGTCTGGGTGGGCTGCCAGGTCCCGTCGGCGTCGGCGGGGGCGGGTCCCTGGGACCCGCCGGGCCGCTGCGGCTGGTACCAGCCCGCGAACGGGTCAGGCTCAGCGGCGGGCTGATCACGGCGTGCGGCGCCGAAGACCGGATCGGCGCGGGTCGCGTCGGCCGGCGGACCCGGGCGCGGCTGGTCAGCGGTGGCCGCCTCCTGGCCATCGCGGGCGTCAGTGAATTCCGCCCCGCAGCCGTCGCAGAACCGCTCGGTGCCGGTCCGCTGCCGGCCGCACGTGGCGCAGTAGCTGCTCATGACTGCCCGTCCGTTTCCGTGGCGACGCGCCTGACCCTTGACTGACCTTACCTGCCGGCCCGCCCACGGCGTGAGCGCTCTGCGAACGGCGGGCCGCGGCGTTGGCCGGCCATGAAAAAGACCTTGGATCGCCGCCCCCGTAGGGCTTGGCGATCCAAGGTCTGTGCCGCTGTCGTGCTGGCGGCTTACCGGTCGTGCCGGTGCGACCGGCGGGAAAGGATGATGACCGCGGCGACGATGAAGAACGCCCAGACGAGCGGCTGAAAGAAGAACAGGCTGGTGAAGGCGTGCCAGGCGACATTCGCGCAGATGAAGATCAGCGCGAGCAGCAGCAGCGGGCGGACGATCCCGCCGCCGCCGCGCCGCCGGCGCATCTGATAGGGAGCGGACGGCGCGACTGGTCCCCGCGGACCGCCCGCTCCCGTCTCCGTCTCCGTTTCCGGCAGGTCGTCGAACAGCCCCGACAGGTCGCCGCGGGTCTTGGCCGCCATCGTCCGGCCGACCCGCTCGTCGAACTCGGCCTGGTCGAGCCGGCCGTCGGCGTAGTGCTGGCCGAGGAGTTCGGCGACCGCGTTGCGCTCGGCGTCAGAGACGCGGATGTGCTGATCGGAGTAGCGGATGCGGCGGGTCCACTGCTGGGTGGAGGACGGTGACATCGGAGAATTCTCCTATCGGATGCCGTCGAAAAGCGAGCCGGCGATGGACTGGTCGGTGCCCTCTTCCGGAATCAGCAGCAGGCAGGCCAGGTAGGCAGGGATGCCGGCGCCGCCGAGGAAGGTGAACACGGCGAAGGCGACGCGGACGATCGTGACGTCTACCGCGAGGTAGTCCGCGATGCCCGCGCACACGCCGGCCAGCATGCGCCCGTGGTAGGCGCGTCGAAGCGGAGGCCGGCCAACCGGGCCGGCCGGGATCTGGGTGGTGTCCCCGGACTGTGACTGGGTGGTGTCCCCGAAAGTGCTCATGGCATAAGTCTTCGTCACGACGCGCCCCTTGGGTATCGGGATGTGCCCTGGCCCGACCCTGACCCCCGGCGCCCGTACCCTGAGAGGGGTAAGGCAATATCCGGGGTATGCCCTGATGCCCGGATGGGGTTCGGCGGGTGATCATGGATAGGTGCAGGAACCGACACAGCAGCCGTGGCCGCCGTTCCGCTTCGCCAGCGGGCCGGGCGGACCGGGCATGAATGACGACCCGCACTGGCACGGCCCCGGCTGGCAGGGCCCCCGACCTGGCCCTGGCCC